>NZ_BAFX01000108.1 GCF_000308815.1 Nocardia concava NBRC 100430 | reverse complement strand
GTGGATCGAGTGCAGTTCGGTGGCGTGGCCGCCTGCGACGAGCACCCGGTCGATGCCGATTGCCGGGCCGACGGGGCGGTTGGTGGGCCAGGTCGGGAGTGCGCCGACGCCGAGGAGTTCGGCGGAGTCGGCGTAGCGGCCGCGCAACAGATTTCGGTAGGGGGCGTGGTCCCAGGTGGAGTTGAAGTCGCCGCCGACCACGACCTGACCGGTCTGCTCGTTCAGCAGTTCGCCGATGCGCGAGAGTTCGTGCGCCCAGACGCCGGTGTGCACCAGCGGCGGGATCGGGTGCAGGGCGAAGACCGTGATCGGGCCGCGTTGCGGGTGAATCATGGTGGCGCGCAGATTGTTCAGCCAGAAGCCCTCGAACTTCACGCCGTTCTCGATCGGATACTTGCTGAAGATGCCGGTGCCCTGGCCGCCGCCCGAAGGCGCGGTGAACCGGTACGGCAGCAGTTCCGCGAGGCCGGCCGCGTCGAGCCGGTCCAGCAGGCCGGGGGTGAGTTCCTCGATGGTCAGCACTTCGGCGGCATTCTCGCGGGCCGTGCGGACCAGGGCGTCGGCATCACCGTGGCCGAGTTCCAGATTCGACTGCATCACCACGAGATCCGTGCCCGGCGGCGCGCTGCCGTCCGGCCACAGCATGGGCGCCTGGGTCCAGATCGCGAGCGCCGACACCGCCACGGCCAGGCCCGCGCTCACCCACCGGCGGCCCAGACCGAACAGCACCACCGCGATGAGCGCGCCCACCATGAAGTACGACGCGAACGATGCCGCCAGCACCACCGGCTCCCGCACCCAGGTGTTGTAGTGCAGCCCCACGCCGACCGCGCCCGCGATCAGGAACAGCCATGCCACCACCGCGAGCAGCAGTCGCCCGACGCGGCCCTTGTTCCATCGTCTCGCCGGGCGCTCCGGGACCTGCTCGCCGACCGGTTGCTCGCGCGTGAACTCGTAGACCATGTCTGATTCCTCCCCGTTCCGCCGACCACCCTATGCGAGGCCGCGGCCAGGCTCGGCCACCCGGCGGTCAGCGGGGTGGTGCCAGGACGCGGGCGAGTTCGGCGCGGCCGGAGACGCCCAGCTTGTAATAGGCCGCGTGCAGGTGGTTCTCAACGGTCCTTATCGAGACGACCAGGGTGTCGGCGATGGCCCGGTTACTCGCGCCCTGTGCGGCGAGGCGGGCGATTTCCAGTTCGCGCGAGGTGAGATCGGGGGCGGTCAGGCGCGCGAGAGCCGGAGTTGTCGCGCCCTCGCAGGCCTCGGCCAGGACCTGGGCGCGGGCCGAGGCGGATCGGGCGGAGGCGGCGCGGCCCGCCGCGTCGAAGGCCTGGGCGGCCTGGGCCGCGGCATCGGCGGCGTGCAGCAGGAAACCGAGTTGTTCGAATCGATCGGCGACCGCCGCGAGCGCCGGACCGTCGGCCTTCGCGGCGGCGACGGCGTGTTCGGCCGCGGCGCTGACCAATTCGCCTTGGCAGGTGGCGGCGAGCTCGGCGAGCCGTCCGGCAATCGCTTCCGCGCTGCCCAATCGCACCGCATCGTGCAGGGCGATGGCTTCCTGGCTCGCGGCCCCGCCCATTCGCATTCGCTCGGCATTGGCCACGGCCGACTCGGCCGCGCGGGTCAGCTCGCCACGGGCGGCTGCGACCCAGGGCCGGACCAGATCGATGATGAATCCCATTGCGACGTCAGGCGGTTTGGACTCGGCGCGGGCGAGCGCACGTTCCGCGGTCTCCACGTCCCCGGCCAGGGCCGCGGCGTGCGCCAGTTCCGCGCAGCACTGCGTGTGGTACTCGATGAGCAGCGACTCGCCCGTCATCGCGGTGGACAGCAGCCGGGCGGCGGTCCGCACCCGGCCGCGCTGGCGCTCCAACATCCCTCGCGCGCAGTCGGTTTCGGAGTCGGTCACTGCCCAATTTCGGTCCGGTGTCTCGAGCTCCGACAGCATTTCCACCGCGGCCTCGGCGCGGCCGAGATCACCTGCATAGGAGGCGCTGAACTGTTTGATCCCGCGCAGCGCTTGCGGATACACCGGGACCGCGTCCTGCCACTGCGCGCGGGTGGCGAGGGCGTCGTCGACGGCGTCCAGCGCATCGAGGGGCCGCCCGAGGAAGGCAAGCGTCCAGGCCCGCTGCCCGAGTCCCTGTGCCCGCATAGGGGCACTGGTGGATTCGGCGAGGAGGGTGTCGGCCAGATTCAGGGCTTTGTCGAAATTCCCCACGCCGAAATGCAGTGCGGAACCCCAGAACATGAGCTCGTGCCGGTCCTCGGGCGCGGTCGGCAGCATCTCGGCCGATTCCAGGAGCTGGATGGCCTCGTCCGTACGGCCCTGCGAGACAAAGATATTCAGACGAGTGGTGATCATCAGGGTGCGCGTATGTTCGTCGCAGGGCTGGTCCCATACCTCCTCCAGTAGGGCTTCGGCCTCGGTGACCTTGCCGCCGTATCCGAGCACCGGGGCGAGGAGGACGGCGGCTTCGGGTCCCGCGCCCGCCTGGATCGCTGCCCGGCCGAAGCGTTCGGCGAGTGGATAGCTGTGCGACGCCCATGCCATGCGGAGGGCCGTCAGCAACGGTCCCGGCTCGGCGGACAATCCGCCTTCCAAACGCCACAGCGCCAGTCGCAGCACGTCCTGACGGTGTTGCGGCTCTTTGCTTTCCGCAATTCCGTTCGGTAGTTCGGGTAGCGTCTCGCATAACTGCCGGTATCGCCGCATCGCCCGCAGCCGGGGCATGGCGGCACGCACCACCTCCCCGTACAGCGGGTGCGCGAGTCGTATCAAGGTGCCGGACAGGCCGTCTCGCTCGGTCTCCACATCGATGCCGATGAGCCCACGCTGCTCGATGTCCTCGATTGCCTCGTGCCCAACAATATTCAGCAATCCGCTCAGCCTCACCGGTTCCCCGAGCGCCACCAGCTCCAGCACTTCGCCCTGCGCGGGCGGCAATTCGCCGATGCGCGTCGAGATGAGTTCACGCAGCTGCCCCGACATCGGCACCGCACCCCGCCACTGCCAGGTGCCGTCCTGCTCGGACAATGTCCCCCGCCGAAGCCCCTCGCCGACCAATTCCCTGAGATACAGCACATTCCCCTCGGCGAGCGCGAGCAGCCGTTCCGTGCTGTCATCGGCGATCGGCCCGCCCAGCACCCGCGTCAGCAGGCCCGCGGCATCGTCATCGGGCAACGGCGTCAGCTCGATTCGCGTAGCCGTCCCCTCCCTCCACAGTGACGTGATCTCCTCCGGGCACGCCTCGCCCGACCGCACCGTCACCACCAGCCGCAACCCACCCTCGGCCAGCTGCTGGGTCAGCGCCGCCGACGCCGAATCGAGCAGGTGAGCATCGTCGACGACGAGCATGTCGGCCGCCACCCGCACCGCCTCCCCGGCCCACCCCAGCAGATTCTCGGTCGGCGCTTCGCCGGGCAACAGCGGCCCGAATGCCCCCAACGGCAACGCTTTCGCCGCCTCATTGGCCCGAATCCGCACAGCGCCCGGCGCGGCCTCGGCCGCCAAGCGACTCTTGCCGACCCCCGCCCCGCCCGCCACCACGACACTGCCGCCGCCCGCGAGAATCTCACGAATCCGCGCCAGCTCCGTCCCCCGCCCGGCAAAGGGCCACACGCCTGACATGGGTGGATTCTAGGGACTCCGCCGATCAGCGGCAGCCGATCTGAGTGGGCTGCCACTCATGTGACCAGCAGTTCCCGCCCGCACGATTCGATAATGACCTCCCTGGTACTGGCCGCCGCCTGCGCGCTCGCCTACGGTGCCTCCGACTTCCTGGGCGGACTCCGCACCGGCGGCCTGCTCAGCATGGTCGCGGTGATCTCCTCGCTCTATCCGGCGAGCACCCTGCTACTGGCGAGATATGTTCTCGGAGAGCGAATGAGCGGGCGCCAGCTCACGGGAGTGGCGCTCGCTCTGGGGGCGATCGGTTTGATCGCGGCGACCTGACCTAGTCAGTCGACGACGCAGCCGTTGGCGGTGCTGGTGCCGTGGCCGACGGCGAAGGTTTTGCGGACGGGGTCGAAGAAGCCGTCGGTGGCGGCGAGGTGGTGGGTGCCCGGGGAGGTGGGGGTCCAGAGGGCGGTGGCGGTGCTGTTGGCGAGTTCGACTGTGGGCGGGTTGAATACGGCGCCGAGGTCGTCGGTGAGGGTGACCGTTGTGAGGGATGTGCCGGTGATGGTGACGGTGTAGGGGCAGTTGGTGCCGAAGCCGGTGCCGGAGGGTCCGGCGGCGACGGTGAAATCGTCGATCCAGGCGTGGGCGTCGGAGGCACCGAGGGCCAGAGCGAAGGCCGCGAGGGTGGCGATCCAGGCCGAAATCGCATTGCGGGCAACGGATCTGCGAATCGGGAACATGGTGGGGACTCCTGGGCTCGAGAGCGTCGTGGGCGCGTCGTGTGCAGCAAGGGATCTCAGTATCTGGACGTGGGGGAGCGGCGGGATGAGTGGTCGCCCACTCGAGTCGGGCCCGGTGATCTCGGACTCCGCTCGGGGGCCGTCGTAATACAACCGGTGCCGACTCCACAGCAAGCCCTCAGGCAATTCGGGAGTGCAACTCGGCTTCGGGCCGTTGAATCGGTAGTACTGATAGGCAGCACCCCCGTGAGGCCGAGTCCCAGGAGGTTGGGCCCATGCACACCGAGGCCATCGAGATCGGAACCGTCGAGCCTGACGCCATGGAGCGGGAGGTGCGGCTGGGGCGGGTCGCGGGGTCGGGCGTGAGCCGGCCGGGGGCGCGAGAGATCAATGCCGACGCGTTCGCCACCTTCACCGATCCCCGGCTGGGGCGCACCGCATTCGTCGTCGCCGACGGCGTCGGAGATCACCTGGCCGCCGCGCGGGCCGCCCGCCTGGTCGCGCGGGTCGCGGCCCGGGTCGCCGCCCGCCAGGGCGCACACGCGGGAATCGTTGCGGCGCAAGCGGAATTGCTGCGCCAACTACCGGAATCCAGCGCCGACAGCGTCCTTGCCGTAGCCGTCCTCCCCGCCGCCGGTCACCCCGACGCCCCCTGCGATATCGCCTGGGTCGGCGACTGCCGCGTCTACCGCTGGAACGGCCGCGTCCTGCACCGCATCACCACCGATCACACTGTCGCCGAATACTTCCGGTCCCGCGGCCACGACCCCCTCCCCGGCATGTCCCACCTGGTCACCACCTCCGCCCGCACCGCCCGCCCCGAGGACATCGGCCACGCGGCCACCGGCTCGAGCACCGGCCGCCTCCTCCTCTGCACCGACGGCGTCGGCAAGCGCCTCGCCATGCCCGTCATCAAATCGATTCTGGCCGAGGACACTTCGCCCGAGAATGCCGCCGAATCGCTGGTCGACACCGCCCTCGCCACCGGCGGCACCGACAACACCACCGCCCTGGTCATCGACGCCCGCCCGCTCCCCTGACCATCCCGCGTCGAAAAACCGTCCCCCACCAGCCGATTAGGTGCCACCCCCACAACTATGTAAGGTAGTAATCACCCAACGCGGGGTGGAGCAGCTCGGTAGCTCGCTGGGCTCATAACCCAGAGGTCGCAGGTTCAAATCCTGTCCCCGCTACTACAGAGGGCGGTCCTGAAATTCAGGACCGCCCTCTTTCTTTGTCGAGGTTTTCGGCTGTGGATTTCCGTTCAGGGCAGGATTGGCGGGGCGTAATCGAACGTCGCGCCCAGCAGCCGGACCAGGAGCAGGACCACCGGCAGGTGGATCATGAACTGTAGGAAGGTGAATCCGACGAGGTCTCGCGCTCGCAGTCGGAGGACAGCCAGTAGCGGCACCATGAAGAACGGGTTGATGAGGTTGGGGAGTGCTTCGGCCGCGTTGTAGATCTGTACTGTCCAGCCGAGATTCATTCCGACATCGGTGGACGACTGCATGACGAATGGGGCTTCGACGAGCCATTTCCCGCCGCCCGACGGGATGAAGATGCCCAGTACCACCGTGTAGAGGGCGATGACGACGGCGAAGTTTCCGCCGCCGCCGATGTGGGTGAAGACCGCGGCCAGATGTTCGGAAAGCGTATGGCCGCCACGGCCTTTCGCTTTGGAGAGGATGGCGGCTATCGCGGCGTAGAGCGGGTACTGGACGAGGATTCCGGCCGTGACGGGTACGGCGAGGGACGCGGCCTGCAGGAACTTTCGAGGCGTCCCGTGCAAGGCCAGGCCGAGGGTCAGGGATACGAGTAGATAGCAGTTGAGGCTGCTGACGACCGTGAGCACCGGTTTGCTGCTCAGTTGGGAGACCAGCCAGCCCGCTGTCATGAGGAGGACCAGGATCGGCAGAATGCGGCTGTATTCGAGCCATTCGCCCGGATGGGAGCGGGGCGCGATTTCGGCCGGTTCGTCGTTCAGGTCGATGCGCAATTCCTGTGCTGTCTCGATCGCCGCCCCCTTGGGCGCGGAGAAGTACGCGATCGTCACGGTGAGCGCCACGATGACGGCGCACATGAACAGCGACTGCCAGGTGAAGATCGTGCGCCCGAAGTCGAGCACGCCGGTGATCTTCAGCAGCGCGGGCGGCAACGAGGTGGCCGTGGCCTGCAACTGCGCGGCCGAGGACGAAATGCCCAGTGCCCAAACCGAACCGATTCCCATGAACGCCGCGGCCCCGAGCGCGCGGTAGTCGACGCGCAGGTCGGCCCGGCGCGCGATGGCCCGGGCCAGCAGGCCGCCGAAGACCAGGCTCAGTGCCCAGTTCAACAGGGAAACCGACATCGATAGCAGCGCAACGAAACTCACGGCTCCGGCCGGGGTGCGCGGTACGGCGGCCAGTCGGTCGATGAGCCGGGTGACCGGTGGCGAGGTGGCGACGACGTATCCGGTCAGCACCACCATGGCCATCTGCAGCGTGAACGCCGTCAGGTCCCAGAAGCCGTCACCGAACGCGTCGACGACGGCCTTCGGCGAGGAGCCATTGGCCAGGGCCGCGGCGGCCACGAGGATCAGTCCCGCGAGGGCGACGACATAGGCGTCCGGAAACCATTTCTCCGTCCACCGGGCGAGGGCCTGCGCCACGCGCGCAAGCCCTCTCTCGGAGTTGGTCTCTAGTGCTGGAGTCGCCATCCAGGTGTTCCTTTGTCTCAACACACTTCGGGCGATCACTATGACACCCCTGCCGCGCAGGGGCCTGCTGGGCTAGACGAGGTCGGCGGGGTCGGTGTTCGCCCCGCACAGCACGACTCCGATTCGTTCCCCGGGTTCAGGTCGGTAGGCACCGGCGAGCAGAGCGGCCAGCGCGGTGGCCGAACCGTGCTCGACCGCGAGGCGATGGCGCCGCCACAGCTGCAGGCGCGCGTCGATGATCGCGGCGTCGTCCACCACGACCGAGCAGGTGTCGGCGGCCTTGGCCCAGGCCAGCGCGGAGGGTGAGATCTTGGGTGCGCCGAGGGAATCGGAGGCGATGGAATCGATCTCGACCTCCCGGACGCTGTCCGCGGCGAGGGCGGCATGCAGCGCCTGGCTGCCCTGCGGCTCCGCCCCGACCACCCGGATGCTCAATTTCTCGGCGACGGCGGCGATTCCGGAGAACATGCCACCGGCGCCGACCGCACAGACCACGGTATCCAGGTCCGGTCGCGCGGCGGCGAGCTCCAGCAGGATGGTGCCGGCCCCGGCGGAAGTCAATACGTCGTCGTAGACGAAGGCGTCGATGGCGCCGGTGTCATCGCGGAATCGCCGTGCCGCGTGCTGGGCTTCGGCTTTCGTCGCGCCCGTCACGCGCACCTCGGCGCCCAGCTCACGCAACCGTTGCACCTTGGCGGGGGACACCGCACGGCTCAGGAACATGGTGGCGGGCACACCGAATCGCCGGGCGGCCCACGCGAATCCGATGGCGGCGTTGCCCTCGGTGGCCGAGACGATGCCCGCGCGGGGCATGCGGCCCGTCTCCAGCAGCGCGGCCACCAGGTTCACCGCGCCCCGGGCCTTGAAAGAGCCGCTGTGCTGCAGGAATTCGAGGGCGAGACTGATCCCGCCGGTCGGTGCGAGATCGGCGTCGGCATCGATCACGGTGAGGGGGCGGGTAATTCCCGCTATGCACCGGGCGGCCGCCGTGACATCGTCGAATGCCGGGGTCAACGAACCCACCACCCCGAACTCCTCCTCACGTTCCGCCGCGATATCGGCGGGTCGGGTGAGGATATCAGCGCTCGAATTCGGCATCTTCGCGCTCGGTCTCGGCATCTTCGCGCCGCTCGGTGCCGGTGTCCTCGCTCCGCTCAGCGTCGGTGTCCTCGCTCCGCTCGGTGTGCCGCACCAGCGGCCAGTCGATCGGCACCCGCCCGGCCAGTGACAGGTAGGAGTCGAACACCGCGAGCGCGATCTCGGCCACGACATCGACGAATTCGGCATCCGACAGCGCGGCGCGAGCCGCGGCCACCTCCTCGTCGGTGACCGCGCCACGACGGCGGACCAGTGCCGTCGCCCAGGCCAGAATCTGCGCCTGCTTCGGATCCGTCGCCGAGCCGGACCGTGCGTCGGCCATCGCCCGCTCGCTCAATCCGCCGACCCGCGCGGCGAGGAAGCTGTGCGCCGACAGCACGTAATCGCAGCCGTGTTCCTGCGCCAGTAGCAGACCCAGGCGGGTTCGGGTGTCGGAGTCCAGAGTGCTTTCCGTGCACAGGGAATCGGCGAGGGCGAGATGGCCGCGCATAGCCGCCGGACTGTTCGCCAGCACCTTGGCGATGTTCGGAGTGATGCCGAACAGGCGCTGAGCGGTGTCGAACAGGGTTCGTGTCACGCCGGTGGCGGCCTCCGGCTCGATCAGCGGCAGCGGGGGTAGCTCGGTCATGGGGGCCAGCATGATGGTGGGCGTTGATACTTTTGCGATGCGCCCGCGATGGGTGTTGTATGTGACACGACAATGGATCTACGTTTTTCGATTCTCGGGCCGGTCGAGATCAGCATCGGCGGTCAGGTCGCGACCCTCGCGCCGCGGCACCGCGGGGTACTCGCCTACCTGCTGCTCAATGCCGAGCGCGTCTGCACGATCGACCGACTCATCGAGGCGGTCTGGGGGCTCGACGAGCCCGATACCTCGCGGGCCCAGATCCACGCCTCGCTCACCGCGATCCGGCGGGTGCTGCGTGCGGCCGATGCCGCGCAGACGATCGAGACCCGCGCGGCCGGTTACGTCGCGCATCCGGCATCGGTTCGGTTCGATCTCACCGACTTCAACGCTCACGTCGCCGCCGCCGAACACGCGGCAGAGCCCCTCGACGCCGTCGCGGAACTGCGTGCGGGGCTGGCACTCTGGCGCGGTGACGCGCTGGGCGATCTGACCGCCGCTTACGTCGCGGCCGCCCGCGTCCGGCTGCACGAGCAGCGGCTCACCGCGATCGAGCGGCTGATGGACCTGGAACTGTCGCTGGGCCGGCACCGGCAGCTGCTGGATGAGCTCATCGCCCTGGTCGCCGAGAATCCGTTGCGGGAGCGGCTCACCGGCTACTTGGTGCTGGCGTTGTATCGCGCCGGACGGCAGAGCGACGCGCTGGCCAGTGCCCGCGCGCTGCGCACCGCGCTCGTCGAAGAGCACGGGCTGGATCCGGGCTCGGCGTTCGTCGAGCTGGAACAGGCTGTGTTGCGGGGCGATCCGGAGCTGCTGCTTCCCGCGGAGCAGTCACGGCCGCACCTGCCGTCGAACCCGGTTCAGGCGGAGCCAGCTCGACCGACGAGCGTGTCCCAGCCACCGGGCGAGGACCGGACACCGGGCGACCCACCTCCGCATGCACCATCGGCCAGCGCGAACTTCCTGCCCTACGACATTCCCGACTTCGCCGGCCGCACAGCCGAATTGGATCGACTCGACATTCCCGATCAGCGGGGATCGGGCGGCATTGTCGCCATCGACGGCATGGCCGGAGTGGGCAAGACCGCATTGGCCGTCCACGCCGCGCATCGCCTCGCCGAGCGCTACCCGGACGGACAGCTGTTCGTCGATCTGCAGGCCTACGCGGCCGACCGCGCTTCCGTCGCCCCGGCCGCGGCGCTGGAAATCCTATTGCGCCAGTTGGGAATCCCGGCCGATCGCATCCCGATCGGCGAGGGCGACCGCAGCGCGCTGTGGCGCAGCGAGCTGGCCGGACGCCGGATCGTCGCGGTCCTCGACAATGCCGCCGACGCCGACCATGTCCGCCCGCTGCTGCCCGCCGGCACCGACAGCCTGATCCTGATCACCAGCCGCCGGAGAATGATCGATCTCGATGGCGTGCAAGCGGTGTCGATCCCGATATTGCCGGCCCGCGACGCCATCGGGCTATTCGAACGGATCGTCGGCGACCGCGCCACCGCCGAGCCGGTGGCGGCGCTGGATGTGTTGCAGCTGTGCGGATTCCTGCCGCTGGCGGTGCGGATCGCGGCGGCGCGGTTGCTGCATCGCCCGCAGTGGACGGTGGGCTATCTGGCGGGTCGGCTGCGCGACGAGCGGCGGCGGCTGGCCGAGCTGGCCACCGCCGAACGCGGTGTGGCGGCGGCCTTTTCGCTGTCCTACGGGCAGCTCGCCCCGGCGCATCAGCGTTTGTTCCGGCTGCTCGGCCTGCATCCCGGCCGCGATATCGACCCCGCCGCCGCGGCCGCGCTCGCCGATCTTCCACACGCCGACGACGCCGAACTGCTGCTCGAGGAGCTGCTGGATGTGCACGTCGTCGGACAGCACGAACCGGGCCGCTACCTGCTGCACGATCTGCTGCGCGCGCACGCGACCGCGATCGTGGCGGTCGACGAATCCGAGACCGCACGGCAGGCCGCACTGTCGCGGCTGTTCGACCACTATCTGCACACGGCACGGTCCGCGGTGGATCTGCTGTTCCCGCACAGCGCGACCGACCGCCATTCCCTGCCCGCCGCGACGGGTCCGGTCAGCGGTGTCGAGGATCCGGTCGCCGCGGTGGAATGGTTGCATGCCGAGCGAGCCAATCTCATGGCGGTGATCGTCCATGCGGCCGACCACGATCGGCCCGAATTCGTGCGCGATGCGGCCGTGACGCTACGGCCGTACCTGGACGGGTATTTCCACCACACCGACGCGGCCCGGCTGCATGCGGTCGCGCTGGTGGCCGGGCGTCGGCTGGATGATCGTTCCGGTGAGGCGCGGGCGCTGGCCGACCTCGGCTGGACGGCCTGGCGGCGAGGCGAATACGCCGATGCGACAAAGTATTCGGAGCATGCGTTGTCGGTGGCCCGGGCGAACAGGGACCGGTTCGAGGAGGCACGCGCGCTCAACACCCTCGGCAATGTCCGTTGGCGGCAACGTGATCCCGACACTGCTCGCGAATACTTCCACGAAGCGCTGTGGATAACGCGGGAGATCGGCAACCGCGGTGGCGAGGCACACGTTCTGGGGAATCTCGCGTTGGTCCTCGGCGAGGACCGCCATACCGAGGCCCGCGAACATCTCGACCGTGCGCTGGATTTGCACCGCCAGGTCGGCAACGCGCGCGGCGAGGCGCTGGTGCTGAACAAGCTCGGCACCCTGGACCGCTGGTGTGGACGGCCGGAGCAGGCCCGTGAACACCACAGCCGAGCGCTCGAGCTGTATCGCTCACTCGGTACCCATGGTGACGAGGCAGCCGCTTGGAATGGCCTGGGGCACACCGCTTTTGCCGCTGGCGATGCAGCTCAGGCGATCGCCGAACATGCCACCGCACTCGAACTCGCCGTGCAGACAGGGAATCTGCCCGAGGAAGCCGACGCCCATGAGGGGCTGGCCCGCGCGCACCGCCTGTGCGGGCAGTCGGAGCAGGCGCGCGAGCACGCCGACCTGGCGTTGAAGCAGTTCGAGGCACTCGGCCTTCCGGTGGCCGAAGGTCTGCGGGAATTGCTGGCCGAACTGTCCTAGCCGGACAACTGCACGACGTATCGGCGATGCGCTCGCGTCCGCGAATCGATAGCGAACGCATCGGCGAAGTATCAACTTGCCGCGGGAAGCTCTGATGGCCCAAGCAAGAAGAGGCCATCATGTCGAACACCGAGGAGTCAAAGTGAATACCGCCTACATCATCGTCACCATCGTCGCCGCCGCCTGGGTCGGGTTCTCGGCGTTCTCGCTCTTGCGGCGAGCGAAGTTCGTGACCGATCCGCTGGTGGATTACGGTGTGCCGGAGAGCTGGTGGACCGTGCTCGGCACGCTCAAGGCCTTGGGCGCGCTCGGATTGATCGTCGGCCTGTTCATCCCGCTGATCGGTGTCGCCGCAGCTATCGGACTGATCCTGTACTTCGCGGGTGCCGTGATCACCATTCTGCGGGCGCGCTCGTTCAAGACGGTTGCCTTCCCCTTGCTGTATCTCATCCCGGTCGCCGTAGCGTTGGGCTTGGGCGCCGCGGCCTGAGCGCCCCGTGCCGGATGTCGTTGAAATGAAAGGAACGCCATGCCCAAGGCGGTCATAGTCGGAGGCGGTATCGGTGGTCTCGCGACGGCCATCGCGTTCACACGGCGGGGCTGGGAGGTCGAGGTGTTGGAGCGCTCGACCCGAATCGCGGAGGTCGGCGCCGGAATATCGCTGTGGCCCAACGCGCTTCGCGCCCTGGATGCGCTCGGTCTCGGCGAAACCGTGCGCGGCCTCGCTCGGGAGGAGGGCTCGGCCGGGATCCGGGACAGTAAGGGACGCTGGCTGTCCCGGACCGACACCGAGGCGGTCCGCGAGCGCTACGGCAGTCCGGTCATGCTGCATCGCGCCGACCTCCTCGACATCCTGCGCTCCGCTGTACCGGAAAACGCTGTGCGCACGGGCATTTCGGCGACGTCAGCGCAGACCGACGGCACCGTCGTGCACTCGGCGGGAACCTCCGCCGGGGATGTGGTCGTGGGCGCGGACGGCATCCGCAGCGTGGTTCGGGCCGCGGTCTGCGGCGCGATCGAACCCCGCTACAGCGGATACACCGCCTGGCGAGTGGTCGTAACTCCCCGCGAGCCGGTCACTGACATGGGCGAAAGCTGGGGTAGGGGAGAACGTTTCGGCTACACCCCTCTCCCGGACGGCCGGGTCTACTGCTTCGCCACGGCAGACATGGCCGCAGGAACCCAGGGCGGTGGCCTGACCGAACTGCGCACCCGCTTCGGCTCCTGGCACGACCCCATCCCCGCCCTGCTGGCCGCCGCCGACGAAACAGCGATCCTGAAGCACGACCTCTACGACCTCCTACCCTTGAAAACCTATGTAGCAGGCCGAATCGCGCTGATCGGTGATGCCGCTCACGCCATGACGCCCAACCTCGGCCAAGGCGCCTGCCAGGCATTGGAGGATGCGGTTGTCCTGGCGCACGTAGCCACCCGCGACGGCGACCTGACCCGCTACGACACCCAACGCAGACCTCGCACCCAAATGGTGGCCAAACGCTCCCGCCTCATCGGTGCCGTCGGCCAACTCTCTTCCCCCGCAGCCGTCCTGGCGCGCAACACGCTGGTCCGCTTGACCCCACCGTCAGCGCAACTCAAATCCCTCGCCCCGGTTCTCGACTGGGAATGCTGCTGACCCGCAAGGTCTTCCGTGGCTCGAGGCCCCGACCAGCACGGCTGGTCGGGGCCTCGCTCCTTCCCCACGACCGCGATGGGACAGCCCGACCAACCCGACCGGACCGTCCCCGTAACGCACAACGCGGCTACCGGCGGCTGGGTGCCGCCGGTAGCCGGGCGTTATGTGCGGGTCATCGCTTGATCAGCGCGCCCAGTGCGGTGAGCGAGGCCCGGCGCTCGTAGGCGATCCAGGCGAAGATCGCGGCGAGTGCCAGCGGGAACGGGGCCAGCTCCGGGGTGTGGGCCAGGAAGACGTTGTAGCCGGCGGCCAGGACGGTGACGATGGCCAGGCCGGTCGCGGCGGCCGAGGTGAGGCGGGGCACCATGAGGCCGATGCCGCCCGAGACCTCGGCGAGGCCGATGAAGACCAACAGCGCCAACGGGATCGTGGCCGCGGTGTGGTTGTTGTCGATCAGGGTCTGCGGCATGACGAGCTTCGGTCCGCCGGAGGCGATGATGAAGAACAGGCCGAGCACGATCTGCAGGGTCCACAGGACGCGGTTGCGGATCTTGCCGGGGTGGACAGCGGTGGTGGTCTGGGTGGCGGTGATGGCGGTCATTTCTGGTCCTTCTGGGTCGTAGCGCCGGGTTGGTAGCGCGTTCACCGGTAAGGACGGGGGCAGCTCGAAAAACTCATCGCCCCGATCGAAAAAATCTTCATCGCGAGGTACGGGCGCTGCGGCCCTAGGGTGGCTCCTGGGCCTGAGATGGTAGGTGCCATCGAGATCGATGAGGAGCCGATAGTGTCGGACACGTTCGTTGTTGCTGCTCGAATTCCCATGGAGCGGGCGGAATTCGAGCAGTGGTTGCAGACCCCGACACCGGGCCTCGAGGTCATCGAGAATCACGGTGCGATGTATGACGGTTGGTTCTGGGACGGGAAGACGCCCGACTGGCACCTTGCCGAGCAAGGGCTGACACCAAGGGAGTACTTCGCCGATTGTTTCGGCGAGGACACCGGTGGACTGACCTACGTGCTGCGCTACCGCGAGGCTGCGCTCGAGGCATACCTAATGCACTTCGGATTCTGCGAGTCCAACATCCACACCGCGCTGCTGATGCTCGCCGCAGCAGGTCGACACAGCTCGAAGCCTTCCCCCAGCACGGTGCTGTTCTGGGCCGAAACCAGCGGCTCGATGTTCGCACCCGATTCCAACGCCTGGCTCTCAACCCTCTCGGTCGGCATCCACGGCGCGCGCTTCGCCCCCACCCTCGACCTCACCACGACAGTCGCCGACCTCCGGCCCGCCGAGTCAACCTACTTCGACCTGCTCGCCCAGCTGGCCGAGGCCGAGGAATCGCCCGCCGCCGAGTCCAATTCGCCTTTCACCGCAATCGCCCGCAATCCCCGATACGTAGATCCCGCCATCCTCGCCGATCACTGAACGTGCCGAGGTGTCCTGTTCGTCTTTGATGAACGCCTGTCCATCGGGCCGATCATGAGCGAGGTCGGTCGTGAAGCTCGCACCGGACGGGCGTCGCGAGTCGATGGTCCATCCCGCTGCACCACAGAAGCGGTCGAGGTCCTCCGCCAACCACGACCAGTCGAAACCCGCTGCCAGATTGCACCTGTTGACGAATCCCGACACCGCCACAATACTTAGGTTTGTGCCTAAGTAT
This sequence comes from Nocardia concava NBRC 100430, assembly GCF_000308815.1. Taxonomy (GTDB): domain Bacteria; phylum Actinomycetota; class Actinomycetes; order Mycobacteriales; family Mycobacteriaceae; genus Nocardia; species Nocardia concava. The sequence continues at coordinate 132,026 of NZ_BAFX01000108.1, read as the reverse complement.
CGAGCTGAACTCGATGCGGTGCTCCGCGCTCTCGCGGATCCGACGCGCCGAGCCATCGTCGAACGGTTGGCGAAGTCACCGGCCGTCGTATCCGAACTGGCGGCACCGTTCTCGATGGCGTTGCCGTCATTGATGCAGCATCTGCGCGTCCTCGAGAACGCCGGCCTGGTGACCTCGCACAAACTCGGACGCGTTCGCACCGTGAGCCTGCGCCCGGGCGCGCTCGATGTCCTGCACCTGTGGCTCGGTGAGTTACGAACCCCCGCGGAACATCAGGCCGACCGGCTCGGGATCCACCTGACCCGCACCGCTTCGAAGGAGACCTGAAATGACCCGCGTTCGCGCCACCTTGTTCGTCTCGCTGGACGGCTTCGCCTCGGCGACCGACAACTCCCCCGATAACCCGATGGGCGAGGAGTTCGGTCGCCTCGCAGCGGGCCACATCGCGACCCGCACGTTCCGCGAGCGCGTGTTCGGCGACACCGGCGGCACCGGCACAACCGGCGTCGACGACCGCTACACCGCCGCGTTCTTCGAGGGAGTCGGAGCCGAGATCATGGGCGCGGGCATGTTCGGGCTGCACGCGTTCCCCGGCGACCCGGACTGGAAGGGCTGGTGGGGTGCCAAGCCGCCGTTCGGCACACCGGTTTACGTCCTCACCAACACACTGCGACGCCACGATTCGTCAGTGCAGGCCCCGCCGGGCGGATACGGGTACCGCGAGGTCGCGCGGCCGTCGATCCCGATGGAGGGCGGCACGACGTTCCACTTCCGCAGCGGCGCAATCGAAGACGTACTCGCCGAGGCGACTGCTGCCGCGGGTGGCCGGGACGTGCGCATCGGCGGTGGCGTCAGCACCGCGCGTGCCTTCCTGCGCGCCGGCCTCGTCGACGACTTGCACCTCATGGTCGCGCCGATCGTCCTCGGCCGGGGAACCGCGCTGTGGGACGATCTGGGCGGTCTCGACCTCACCCACAAGGTGACGTCGGAAGTGGGCGAGAGCGGCACGACCCACGTCACGTTCACCCGTTAGGACTCGCACATGACGACCGAACGCAGACTCGCCCGCGCCGAGTTCAGCTTGACTCGCGGCTACCCGGTTCCCGTTGAGCGCGTCTGGGGCGCGTTCGCCGAGGAACAACAGAAGCTGGCCTGGTGGGGTGCCGGCGATGCCGCGGAGTCCGGTGAGTGGGCCTTCGACTTCCGCGTCGGCGGCCGCGATATCGCCGAGTGGAAGTTCCACGACGGCCCGGTGTCGCGGTACGTGGCCACCTACACCGACATCGTCGAGCACATCCGCATCGTCACGACGTACGACATGTGGATCGAAGGGGCTCACATGTCAACGTCGGTGGCCTCTTTGGAATTCGAGCCGAGCGCGGAGGGCACTCGGTTCACCCACACCGAGCACGGCGTCTTCTTCGACCAGTTCTGGGCCGACGGGCCCAACCGCGAGCAAGGCACCCGAGGTCTGCTCGACAATTTAGGCAACTACCTTCGGATTGGCGACGTTGTCCACCAGGCTGTGGCTTTCACCTACGAGGACGGGCTTGGAATTTCCGGGCGCGATCACTCGTAGGAGTGATCCCCGATTCGCTCCTGTCGGCGATGTGTGAGATGGCCGAACCCACCAGCATCGACGGCATGAAAAGTTCTCTGTCGGTACCGATCTCGCGCCCTTTCACCATCTCCGTCACCGACGCCGAGCTCGCTGACCTGCACGACCGGCTCGCTCGCACCCGCCTGCCGCAACCGGCTCCGGTCGACGACTGGGATGTGGGCACCCCGAACTCCTACCTGCGCGAGGCGCTCGAAGCCTGGCGCGCCTTCGACTGGCGTGCCGCCGAGGCGCGGATCAACGCCGTGCCGCACTTCACCACCGAGATCGACGGCCAGACTTTTCATTTCATCCACGTCCGCTCCGCCCACCCCGACGCCACCCCTCTGCTGCTCGCGCACACCTACCCCGGCTCGTCGGTCGACTACCTCGACCTGATCGAGCGTCTCGTCGACCCGGTCGCACACGGCGGGCGCGCGCAGGACGCGTTCGATGTCGTCATCCCGGACGCGCCGGGTTACGGCTTCTCACAACCGCTCGCCGAGGCAGGCTGGACGACTGCCCGAGTGGCTGCGGCGTACGACCGCCTGATGCGTGGCCTGGGCTACGACAGCTACGGAATCCACGGCTCGGACAACGGCGCGATGGTCGCCCGGGAGCTGGGGCTGCTGAACCCGGACGGATTCCTCGGACTGCACGTTCTGCAGCTGTTCTCGTTCCCGTCCGATGACCCGGCCGAATTCGAGCGCCTGGAGCCCGCGGACCACGCCGGTCTCGCGCACATGCAGTGGTTCCAGTCGGTCGGCGGCTACAACACGATGAACGCGTCACGCCCGCAGACCGTGGCAGCCGGTCTCAGCGACTCACCGATCGGGCTGCTCGCCTATAGCGAGCTGTTCAACAACTTCGGCAACGGCACCTCCCTCGTGCCGCTGGAGAAGATCCTGCTCGAGGTGACCGTGAACTGGTTTGCCAACGCGGCGTCCGGGATGAGCCGCAGCTATCTGGAAAACGCGCGTGCGCAGGCCCAACCGCGTACGAGCAACGCCCGCACCGGCGTCGCGGTGTTCAAGGACGACTTCCAGACGATCAGGGTCTTCGCCGAACGCGACAACACGAACATCGTGCACTGGAGCCGTTTCGAGGAGGGCGGCCACTTCGCGGCCCTGGAACGCCCGGATCTCCTGGCGGGCGACATCCGCGCCTTCTTCGCCGACCTCGAAGACCACTGACCCCTCGACACCGGATCTCCGCGCCGCCCCGAGACCAGCTCGGAGCGACCGCGGAGTCGGCGTGGTCCCCAAACACACGATTGATATCAGCGAACTGGAGGTTTCGGGTCCGACTGGACGGATCGGTCCCGGGTGGGCGTGCGTGGGAGGGTGAGGGCGACGGTTGTGGTGGCGAGGATGCCGCAGGTGCCGGCGAGGATGAAGGTGGTGGGGGCGTTGGTGGCGTCCAGGAGGGCGCCGCCTGCGAGATAGGAGAGGGCGGCGGCTATGCCTATGGCGCCGTAGAGGTTTGCGAATACTCGGCCTAGTAGGGCGTCGGGGACTAGACGCTGTAGGAGGGTGGTGGAGGCGACGTCCATGGCTGCGATGCCTAGGCCGCGGATCGCTTGGACGGTGAAGGCGGCGGCTACCGACCAGGCGAGGCCGGTCAGTAGGTTGCCGGCGCTGCTGATGAAGAAGCCGCCGAGTAGGAGGGCGGTCATGGACAGGCGGGTGCCGAAGCGGGTTAGCAGGCCGTAGCCGGCCAGCAGGCCGATGCCCACCGCGCCGAGGAGCAGGCCGACGGACGAATCATTGGAGTGCAGAGTCTGTTTGGCCAGGAGGACCAGGGCGACGTCGTCGACACCGTTGCAGGCGACGATCGCGCAGAATCCCAGGGAGATGAGGCGTACGGCGGGGGTGCGCCAGATATAGCCGAGGCCTGTTTTCGCCTGGGCCAGAATCGATTCGGACTTCTCGCTATCTGAGGTCGGCGGCATGGACCGCACGGCCAGCAGCACCAGCGCGGAGGCCAGGAACGAGGCGGCATCGATCAGGAGCACCCCGCGAATTCCGGCGAAAGGCAGCAGCGCCGCCGCCAGCAGGGGTCCGAACGCCTCCGCCGCATTCGACCCGAAACCTATGGCGGAGTTGGCTTTTTCGAGATCCGCGCCCTCGACCATGGCGGGTATCGCCGATCGCGAGGCGGGCATGAAGATGTGCGAGGTGATCGAGCGCGCCGCCACCAGGGCGAGCAACAGGGGCAGCGGCGGCAGCGACAGTGCGATGAGCAGGACCAGTGCGCCTTGAACCAATTCGCAGGTGATCATCACCCGTTTGCGATCGAACCGGTCGCTGACGGTCCCGGCGACCGGGCTGACCAGTGATGGCACGAAATCGACTGCCAGCAGCAATAATCCGACGGACAGCCCTTGTCCGGTGGTGTTGGCGACATGCAGCATGAGGGCGACGAGGCTCAGGGAATCGCCCGCGTACGACACGACGCGTGCGGTGAACAACGCGGCGAGCGGGCGATGAGTGCGCAACAGGTGCATGCGCCATCATGACGTAATCCGAAGGCCGCCAGCGGGATAATGCGACGCCAGTCGTGGTCCAGCGCAGCCGAGCCCCCGAAGCAGACCCGGAGGCCGCGAAGGCAGCTGGGAGTATCCGGGCCGCGAGGAAACGGTGGCCATCGCGCGGAACTACGACAACCGTCTGGTGGCCCGAACCGCTGACGGGTGCGGATGGACACTGGTCGCGCGCGGCGGCACCGCAAAACTCGACCCGCCCGTGCAGACCTGTGCCCAAGGGGATTCGGCGGTGACGCTACGGTTCTGGACTCTCGCGGCGGCGGGCGACCAGCAGCTGTCGACCATGGTCGGGACCAACCCGAAGGGTGATCCCATCATGGTCAGCGGCGAGCTCGATCGGCACTGAGCGGGCCACGAGCCCTGCGGTCGTGAAAGCAGCCGGTTGGCGGTGGGTTCCCCTCCGGTTGGCGGGTTTGCTCGCCGTCGGGGGGAACCTACCGTCGTGACGTGGAGGCGTCCGAGCGCGTTCCCGGTGACCCGGTACGGTCGTGTCCGGCCGAGCACACGGTGGGCAAATCGGGATACGACAGCGAAGCGGGTCTTTTCGTGATTCGAGTGGTGATCGTCGATGACGAGGCGTTGGTGCGCTCGGGATTCGAGCTCATCCTGGGGGCGGCGCCCGACGTCGAGGTGGTGGGTACGAGTTCCGGAGGCGGGGCCGTCGAGCTGATCGACGAGCAGCGTCCCGATGTGGTGTTGCTGGATATCCGCATGCCCGAGGTGGACGGTTTGACGGTGCTGCGTCAGCTCCGGGCGATGCCCGAACCGCCGGTGGTGGCGATGCTGACGACCTTCGACACCGACGAGTACATCGTCACCGCATTGCGTTCGGGCGCAGCGGGATTCCTGCTCAAGGACACCGAACCGGATCAGCTGGCGCAACTGGTGCGCACGCTGGCCGCCGGGGGAGTGGTGATGTCGCCGAAGGCGGCCGCGACGCTGCTGCACGCGGACAACGCGCTGGGCCGGGTGGCCGCCACCGATGCCGAGGTCGCGCGGGTCGGCGCGTTGACCGAGCGGGAGCGCGACGTGCTGGTGCTGCTGGCCGAGGGCCTGTCGAACGCGGAGATCGGCCAGCGCATCTTCCTCAGCGTCGGAACCGTCAAGGATCACGTCAGCGCGATCCTGACCAAACTGCGGGTGGCCAGCCGGGTGCAGGCCGCGTTGGTGGCGCAGCGTGCGGGATTGCTCGCCGAGCGGAAACGGAATCGATGATCTCGCGCGTGCGGCCGCCGGGCTGGGTGATCGATGTCGCGCTGGTGGTGCTCGCGGTCCTGGATGCCTGGCTCGCCAGTTCCCATCTCGAGCCCGAGGATGTGGTCATGGCCGTGATCGCCTGTGCCGCATTGCTTTTCCGGCGCAGATGGCCCCTGACGGTGTTCGTGCTGACCTTGCCGGCGGCCGCGCTCACCGATCTCGTGGTCGCGCCCGCGGTGGCCCTCTACACCGTGGCCAAGCAGTCCGAGAATCGCCGGGTGCCCGTGGCCTGCGCGATCGTGACGGCGGTGGCCGCCGCGGCGACATTCCCGTTCATGGAGCAGCTTTCGCACACCGATTCGGTGGTGGCGGCCGCGTATGTGGTGGGCTGGGCCGCGGCTCCGGTGCTGTTCGGCCAGCTGGTCCGTACCCGCGACGAACTCTCCGGGCGACTGGTCGAGATCGAGCAGGCGCGAGATCACGAGCGCCGGTTGCACGCGCAAGCGGTGCTGGCGCGCGAACGCGCGCAGATCGGGCGGGAGATGCACGATGTCGTCTCCCACCAGGTCAGTCTGATCGCGGTGCGCGCGGGGGCATTGATGTTCGCGGCGCCCGATGCCGACACCCGGGAGGCGGCGCGCACAATCCGCGGACTGAGCGTCACCACGCTGGAGGAACTGCGGCATCTGGTGACGCTGCTGCGCGCATCCGGCGGCAGCAGCACCGAACTCACCCCGCAGCCGACGCTGGCCGACCTGCGCGCGCTCATCGATACGAGCGGAATCCCGGTGGAATTGGAGGGAACCTTGCCCGCCGACATCACCGGCGCGGCTCAGCGGGCGATCTATCGGACGATCCAGGAAGCCTTGACCAATGTCCGCAAGCACGCGCCGGGCGCGACGGCCGCCATCCGTTTGTGGTCGGATGCGGAGGAGTTGGGCGTGACCATCACGAACACGCCATCCACCCGCGTTGCGCTTCCGCTCCCGGGCTCTGGCAACGGCCTGGTCGGGTTGGCCGAGCGAGCCGAACTCCTGCATGGGAAATTCGTCGGCGACCGCACGCCCGACGGCGGATTCCGCGCCGAACTGCGGTTGCCGCGCTCCTGAATTCCGGTGATCGCGGCGGGTACCCGTGCGAGGGAATGAGTTACGGATACCCGCCGCCTCCGGTGGCTGCGCTGGGCCACCGAGTCTTGTCACCGTCGGATCCGGCTCAGCCGAGGCTGAAGGGCTGACCCCACAGGGTCACAACGGAATTGACGGTGGTGGTCGAGACCTTCACTCGGACGAAGGCACGCGCCTGGGCGTAACCGGCGCAGCCCTTGACGCCGATCGTCGAGTCGGCCCAGGTGACACTGCCGCTGGTGCCATTGAACTTGTTGCGGGCCTTGTGTGATTCCTTGCCGAAGTCGTCGGCTTCTTCCTCGTCGAGCAGGTACATGGCCCTGGCTTGGCCGGGCCCGAGCGACAGGGTGCCGCCGGCCTTGCCCCCGATCTCCGGTTTCTTGCCTTCCCAGTCGGTCTTGGCGTCGACCCCGCCGTTCACGCCACCACCGTTGAGGGTGACCTGGCAGCCGACGACGTATCCCGGATAGATCTTGCCGCCGTTGGCATTCGGGCCCGACAACTCGACCTGCGCGGAGGCCGAGACCCACGCGTTGCGGTGCGCGGGAGTGGCGCCCATGGAAGGGCTGATGGTGGCGGACTCGCCGACCAGGCGGACGGTGACCACGGTGCCATCGGAGAGGGTCTGGGTGATGTCGCCGCCGGGCAGCGGGACGAGGGTGTCGGCGTGGGCGGTGGAGCACAGCCCGAAAATGGCGGTCGCCGCGAGACCGGTGGCCAGGCCTGCGACAGTGCTGCGTTTGATCATCGGTACATCCCTTATTGCGGTGAAAAAGACTGTGCGAGTGCGCGATTGGATTCCGACCGGCGTCTCAGCCGATGCTGAACGGCTGCCCGTAGAGGGTGGTCTTGGAGTACTCGTCGCCGATGATCTCGACCACGGCGTAGGAGCGGGCCTGGGCATATCCCGCGCAGCCCTGAATCTGCAGTTCGGTATCGCGGTACTGGATCGAATACGTGCCCGGTTTGGTGATGTCCTTGCCCTCGATACCCACGAAGCCGACCTGTCCCGGCCCAAGTTTGAGACCGAGCGTGCCGCCCGCGCCCACGCTGTTGAGACTGACCTTGCCCGAAATGCCGGCGGAGATCGCGTTCTCACCGACGCTGACCTGACACCCGACGATGTATCCGGCGCTGATCCGCGAAACACCGTGTGTGGAGGAGTTATTGGAGCCCGGAGTATTCTTGGGCCCGTTGTTCGGGCCGGGCGTGCCCGCCGGAGTGGCGGTGACCTCGGCGCTCACGGTTCCCGACAGCCAGGCCACCCGCCCGGCGCCATTGGCGGCCAGCGACGGTGAGATCACCGCGTGCTCATCGGTGCGGGTGATCGTCACCCCGGGCCCGACCCGCTGCCCGTCCGGCAGCGGCACGAAGGTGTCGGCCTGCGCCGCACCGCTGGAAGACAAACCCACTGCGACAGCCGCCGCGGCAGCGAGCCCGGCAGCCCGCACACCGCGGTTGCCCGCGCGAAAACTATTCATTTCTACCCTCATCAAATCCTGCGATGGTGCGGCAACAGCGCACCCGGGGACGAATCGACTCCCGTCAAAACTGTTGTCGGAGCGGTGATTCGCAGCGAGCGTAGGCACGCGTTCGAGGGCCTGGATATCCGCCGACTGGTCGAAACAATCCGTCTTTCGGCGGGATTTTCACCGGGTGATCGGTGCGGGGCGATGATCGGTCAACACCTGCTTGGCACCATTGGGCGCGACGCAGGTGACATTGACCGCGTGGGGACCCAGCCGCATCTGCGTCAGCACCAGCGTGGCCGTACCGTCCGCGGCAGTAGTACCCGACACCGACTTCCCGGTCGAGATGTCGAACAGCGTGCACGCCGAGCTGGCCTCCACACTGGACAGCCGAGCGGTGATCGTATTGTCCTTGGCCCCTTTGACAGTCACGGTCGGCGTGGCCGTCGCGGGCGCGGCGGCGACCATGGCGGCGGCCAGGCCCGCGGTGAGCGTCACGAGAATTCGTTTCATATTGACATCCCTGAAAAGCGTTGGCAGAGCGGATATTCGACCAACGTATGAATCCGGTATCGCGGCGACCATCCGCCGCCCGTCCGAAACCGGCCCGCCGAGTGGCTGGCCGCTTTCGTGTTCTCAACAGGGTTCGTGATCGTGCTGTGGGATCGGCCAGGTCCATCCGCTGTCCCGGTAGATCTGCAGCAGCTGGCGGCGGGCATTGCAGGAGGCGGGAGATGGTGCGGGGGAGTCGCCTTCGGCGCAGTTCCGATGCCGCCACAGCAGGGATTTCACGGTGATGGGGCTGAGCCGGACGGTGGCCGGGATGCGGTGGTGGGACAGGCGTGAGTACATGTCGTCACCGGGCTCGGTGGCGGCCGCGGGCTCGGTGGGTGTTGGCGGTGGGGACACGGTGAAACCGATGTCCGCCCGCGACCAACGGTGAATCGGCTGGCGCGGGCGGGATTTCGGAATAGTCGGCGGAGATCCCCCACACGATCGTGGCCAGGCAGAGCAGCACGGCGGCGAGGACGAGGACTAGCTGGAGCGCGGCGGACGTCATGGTGAAACGACATCACCGCAGGTGGGCGGCGGCCGGACCTTCGTGGAATTCCAAGGGAGAATTGCCATTTCCCCAGGTGCGTTTCCGTTCCTGGTGCCACACTGATTCCGTTCGAATCGGTCCAGCCATTCCGCGTACCCGGGGGTAACCGATCATGGCCGACGAAGACAGCACGCTGCCGCGACGACAGCTCGGGCGGTTCCTGCGCCAGTACCGTGAAGAAGTCGGCATGACGATGGCCCAGGCCGCCAAGATCGTCGAGATCGGGACGTCGACGTTGCACCGGCTGGAGAAGGGCACCGCGGACAAGGTGCGCATACGGATAATCACGCACCTGTGTGAGATCTACGAGCGTTCGGCCGACGACACCGCCGCGATGAAGCGCCTTGCCGAGCAAGCCGCCGCCAAGACCTGGTATCAGGAGTACGGAGACCCGATTCCCGGGCGATTCGACCATTACGTAGGGCTGGAAGCTGCAGCGAAACAGATGATTTCGTATCAGGAGCTGGTGCCCGGTCTGCTGCAGACCCGGGAATACGCGTGGACGATGATCCGAAACCACCTGCTGGACGCCTCCGAACGCGAGGTCGAGCGGTTCGTCGATTTGCGTCTACGGCGGCAGGCGATCGTGAACCGGAAGACAGCGCCGGTCGAATACGACGTCGTACTTCACGAATCGGCATTGCGCCGCGTAGTCGGCGGCGCAAGAATCATGGCAAAACAGTTGCGGCACTTGGCTGATGCAGGGACTCGCCCCAACCTCACGGTGCGCGTACTTCCGTTCGGTGCGGGAATACCCATGGGCCTGTTGCCCGGTCCGTTCGTCATCCTGGACTTCGGCCTGGACACCAAGGGTCGTCCTGTGGAACCGCCGGTGGTTTACCTCGAAAGTGTCCTCACCGCCGACATCTATCTCCAGAAAGACGGAGACCTACAGCGCTATCGTGCGGTATCGGCAGCACTGCACGACGCATCGTCGACTCCGGAGGACAGCCGGCTGCTGCTGAGAAAGATCGCGAAGGAGTACGAGGCGTGAACGTGAACCTAGCCGGTGCTGGATGGTTCAAGAGCAGCTACAGCCAAGGGGTGCAAGAGTGCGTGGAGGTCTGTCACGCGGCTGATCGGGTGGGGGTCCGAGACTCGAAGGATCGGGGCGGTGCGGAGCTGTGGTTTTCCGGAGAGGCGTGGGATGCCTTTTTGGTGAGTGGCGTCTGGGAACGGGCGCGGTGACCGTCGAATAGGGGCGCGACCGGTCGGTAGCGGTGTGACCGGGGATACAGTGGCTGTGGGGCAGACGGTTGAGGACGACCAATGAGCACAGCACCGCAACGCAATCCTTGGGTGGCACTGCGGCCGGGTGAGGACACCGCGCATGTGGGGCGGCGGGTGTCGGAGGCGCATCGCGCGTTCTTCGAGAGCGCCGGGCGGGCGGCGGTGAGCGGTGCGGGCGCGGTGCGGGCGGTGGTGCTGGACTCGTGGCGGCGCAGCCGACGGGAGGGCGTCGATCCGGATGGGGTGGGCGCTGCGGTGGAGTTCGCCGAATCCGAGTTGCGCGGGTACCGTGCCGCGCAGCCGATCGCGCGGATTCTGCCGGTGGTGCGCAAGCTGCTGGTCGAGGATGCCGAGGACGCCGGTCTGCTGGTGGCGATCAGCGATGCTCAGGGGCGGCTGCTGTGGGTCGAAGGCGATTCGAGCCTGCGTGATCGGGCGCACGGCATGGGGTTCGTGGAAGGGGCCGATTGGAGCGAGGAGCGGGTCGGCACCAATGCGCCCGGCACCGCGCTGGCCCTCGACCATCACATACAGATCTTCGGGGCCGAGCATTTCAGCCGCGCGGTGCACGACTGGAGTTGTTCGGCCGCACCGGTGCACGATCCGATCAGCGGACAGGTCATCGGGGCCATCGACATCACCGGTGGACCGAGAGTGGCGGCTCCGGAAGCGCTTTCGCTGATCCGCGCCACCGTGACGGCGGCCGAATCGGAGCTGCGACTGGGACTGCTCGACGCGCCGCGCATGCTGGGGGAGCGGGCCCGGCTGCTGGTGCTCGGCGCGGGGCGGCCCACGCTCATCCGTGGGGAGGAGCGAATTCGCCTGTCCCAGCGGCATGCCGAGATTCTGCTGTTGCTGGCCGGGCATCCGGAGGGCTTGAGCGCCGACCACCTCGCGCTGCTGCTCGACGAGACGGATCTGGATCCGGTGACCGTGCGGGCCGAGCTGTCGCGACTGCGGAAGATATTGGGCGGCAACGCACTCGGATCACAGCCCTACCGGCTGCTGTTCGAGCTCGACACCGACGCCGACGAGGTGCGGCAGGCGTTGGCCCGCAATGATCCGGCCGCCGCGCTGCGCGCCTACTCGGGCCCGGTGCTGCCGCGGTCTCTGGCTCCCGGCATCGGGGAGATCCGCGACGAATTGCGCGGCCGGTTGCGGGCCGCGCTCTTGCGTTCGGGGAATTGGCGGCTGCTCGCGCAGTGGACGGGCTCCGTCGACGGTCGCGAGGACCATGCGGCCTGGGCGGCGTACCTGGGTGCGCTGGATCCGCGCTCTTCACTGTTCGCGCAGGTGAACTCGCAGGTGCGGCTGTTGAATCGGAAGTTGGGCGTCTGACCGGTTTGTTGCAACTCCATCGCAACAGGTCCGCTTCTAGTGTCCTGGATCACATTCGACGTTGTCGTCAGCTGATCGAGGAGCTTCGCAATGACCGTCTACGCCCGCCCGGGAACACCCGATGCCGCCATGACCTTCCGGTCGCGGTACGACCACTGGATCGGCGGGCAGTGGGTCGCGCCCGTCCAGGGTCAGTATTTCGAGAATCCGACGCCGGTCACCGGCGCGAACTTCTGCGAAATCGCCCGGGGCACGGCCGAAGACATCGAACTCGCCCTCGACGCCGCGCACGCCGCCGCGCCCGCGTGGGGCAAGACCTCGGTGGCCGAGCGCTCGGTGATCCTCAACAAGATCGCCGACCGGATCGAGCAGAACCTCGAGGCCATCGCGCTCGCCGAGACCTGGGACAACGGCAAGCCCATCCGCGAAACCCTCAACGCCGACATCCCCCTGGCCATCGATCACTTCCGGTATTTCGCGGGAGCCATTCGGGCGCAGGAGGGTTCGCTCTCGGAGATCGATTCCGACACCGTCGCCTACCACTTCCACGAACCCCTCGGCGTGGTCGGGCAGATCATCCCGTGGAACTTCCCCATCCTCATGGCGACCTGGAAGCTGGCCCCGGCCCTGGCGGCGGGAAACGCGGTGGTGCTCAAGCCCGCCGAGCAGACACCCGCCTCGATCATGTTCCTGATCGAGCTCATCGGTGATCTGTTGCCGCCCGGAGTTCTCAACGTGGTCAACGGGTTCGGCGTCGAGGCGGGCAAGCCGCTCGCGTCCAGCCCGCGCATCCGCAAGATCGCCTTCACCGGTGAGACCACCACCGGCCGCCTGATCATGCAGTACGCCTCCCAGAATCTCATCCCGGTCACCTTGGAACTGGGCGGCAAGAGCCCCAATATCTTCTTCTCCGACGTGCTTTCGGGCGATGACGACTTCCAGGACAAGGCCCTCGAGGGCTTCACCATGTTCGCGCTCAACCAGGGCGAGGTCTGTACCTGCCCGTCGCGCGCGCTCATCCAGTCGGGCATCTACGACGAATTCCTGGCCCGCGCCGTGGCCCGCACCGAGCTGGTGCGTCAGGGCGATCCGCTCGACACCGACACCATGATCGGCGCGCAGGCCAGCAACGATCAGCTCGAGAAGATCCTGTCCTACATCGAGATCGGCAAGGGCGAGGGCGCGAAACTGCTCACCGGCGGCGAGCGCGCCGACCTCGGCGGTGACCTGTCCGGCGGCTACTACGTGCAGCCCACCATCTTCACCGGTGACAATGCCATGCGCATCTTCCAGGAGGAGATCTTCGGCCCCGTCGTCTCGGTCACCTCGTTCGAAACCTATGAGCAGGCAATCGATATCGCCAACGACACCCTCTACGGTCTGGGCGCGGGCGTCTGGTCCCGCGACGGCTCCACCGCCTACCGGGCCGGGCGCGACATCCAGGCGGGCCGCGTCTGGACCAACACCTACCACCAGTACCCCGCGCACGCGGCCTTCGGCGGCTACAAGCAGTCGGGCATCGGCCGCGAGACCCACCACATGATGCTCGAGCACTACCAGCAGACCAAGAACCTGCTGGTCAGTTACGCGGCCAAGGCCCAGGGCTTCTTCTGATGCCGACCCCCGCACCCCGCCGGGTGCGTGCCACCGCGGCGGCGATGGACCTGCTCCGTCGCCTCCGCGACCGGCACGGCCCGCTCATGCTGCACCAATCCGGCGGCTGCTGCGACGGCTCGGCTCCGATGTGTTACCCCGAGGGCGAATTCCTCGTCGGCGACCGCGACGTCCTGCTCGGAGTGCTCGACCTGACCCTGCGTGCCGACGAGATCAAGTCCTCGCCCCCGGACCCGGAACACGTTGTGCCGGTGTGGATCTCGGGTTCCCAGTTCGCCGCCTGGCAGCACACCCAGCTGGTGCTCGACGCCGTGCCGGGCCGGGGTGCGGGATTCAGCCTGGAGGCCCCGGAAGGATTTCGATTCCTCAGTCGGGCACGAGTTTTCGACCTCGACGAGCGGACAGCCCTGGCGGCAGCCGAAACCATAACCGGGGCGCTCTGGGAATCCGGCCGCCGCCCGTCCGTCGTGGCGGCCGAGCCCCAGGTTGTCGTCGAGGCATCGGACGCCTGCCCGGTCGCTTCTACCGCCTCACTCGGTGAAAATCAGACATCCGATACGAAATAGGGTCATGCCCTGTCGCGCAGAGCTACTCGTAGAAGCTGGCGGGCGTGATCAAGACGGCGCATCTGCGGTGTCCGCTGTAGAGATGATCCGCTGGTAGACAATGTTCGGGGTCCGCATTACGTCGTAGGGAGCGTCATGTGACTCATGTGGCGGTGGGGGTGCGCTCGCCACAGTGAGGAGGTAGATCCGACCTAGGAGAAACCTTGAAACGACGACTTCTGACGCTGGCGACCGTCGGCCTCACGGTGGCAGGAGCCGCCGCCGTCTACGCACTGGTGGATGGTTCGCGGGATTCCACTGCGGCGAGCCCGAACGCGTTCAACTGCAACAACTTTCAGATTCCGGCTCCGGAGGGGGCCGCCGTGGAGTCGCTGACGGCGACCGCGGTGCCCGCGGCAACGTTCCAGGTGCCCGGGACCCCACCGCTGGGCGGGTACCCGGTGCCAGAGGTACCCGCGCACTGCGAGGTGACGGTCACCCTGACCCACACCGGCGCGAATGACCATGCCAAGGTGCAGGTCTGGCTGCCGGAGTCGGGGTGGAACGGGCGATTCCAGGCTGTCGGTGGTGCCGCTTATGCCGCCGGGAACGTCGGCGGGGTGGCCACCGCCGTCAAGCAGGGCTATGCGGCCGCGACCACGGATGCCGGTGTGGATACCAGCGGTTTGGACACCAGTTGGGCGCTGAATTCGAGCGGTCAGATCAATTCCGCTCTGCTCGAGAACTTCGCTTCGCGGTCCGTGCATGAGTTGGCCGTCGTCGGAAAGCAGGTCGTCTCAGAGGTTTACGGTAAGGACGCGTCCTACGCGTACTGGAACGGCTGCTCGACCGGTGGACGGCAGGGCTACATGGAGGCCCAGAAATACCCGGCCGACTTCAACGGCATCAATGCCGACGCCCCGGCCATCAACTGGAATCAGTTCGAGGTCGCCTCGCTGTGGCCGCAGGTGGTGATGAACGAGGCGCACACCTACCCGAGCGCGTGTGAGTTCAACGCGTTCAACCAGGCCGCGGTCAAGGAATGCGACCCGCTCGACGGTGTCGCCGATGGCCTGATCAGTGATCCGGGCAAGTGCGGGTTCGACCCGCGCCGGCTGATCGGCACCAAGGTGCAGTGCGACGGCCAGGACGTCACGATCACGGAGGCCGATGCCGAAGTGGTGCGCAAGATCTGGGACGGTCCGCGCGACGCGAGCGGCAAGCAGCTGTGGTTCGGTCTGCCGACCGGCGCCGACTTCAGCGCGCTGACGGCCAGCACCACCGCGAACGGAGTCACCACGGGTGTGCCGTTCATCGTTCCCGCCCAGTGGGTTTCGACCTTCGTCGCGAAGCAGCCGAAGTTCGACACCGCGCACCTCACCTACGCGCAATTCGACCAGATCTTCCAGCAGGCCCGCGCCGAATACGACTCGATCATCGGCACCGCGAATCCGGACCTGTCGGCCTTCCGCGCCGCGGGCGGCAAGCTGATCACCTGGCAGGGCGACGCCGACCAGCTGATCCCGCCCGCCGGCACCGTCGATTACCGCCACCGCGTGGAAGCGCAGATGGGCGGCACCGACAAGGTCGACGAGTTCTACCGCGTCTTCCTGGCTCCGGGCGTCGCGCACTGCGCCCTCACCGGCAGCAGTGACATGACCGCGCTGACCGAATGGGTCGAGCACGGCAAGGCGCCGGAAGTCCTACAGGCCGGTCTGACCACTGCCACCGGCCAGACGGTCACGCGCGATATCTGCCGCCTGCCTTTGGTTTCCCGCTACAGCGGTGACGGCGACCCGGCGTCCCCCGCCAGCTTCCGCTGCGTCGCACCCTGACATCGGCTATCCCGGGCCTGCCCTCCTAGCGAGGGCGGGCCCGGAACCATTCGGTTGCACAGACATTCGAGAAAGGCATGGACAATGCCGGAAAACGAACGCGAGAACACGCCGAACGGCGCCCCGGTTGCTCGAAGAACACTGCTGGGCATGCTCGGTCTGGGAGCGGCCGGTCTGGTCACCGCGCCGTACCTACAATCAGGCTGGGAAGGCCTGCTGGCCAAGGCTTCTCAGAATGATCCGACCGGCCTCACCGGCCTGCTCCCGAACCCCGGCGGGTTCCGGTACTACAGCGTGGTCCGATCGGTCCCGCGCAAGGGCGAGACCGACTACGAGCTGACCATCGACGGCCTGGTGGACCGCCCGCGCACCTACACACTCGCCGACCTGCGCGCGCTACCCCAGTCCCGGATCATCCACGACGTGCGATGCACCGACGGCTGGCGCGTCGAGAAAGTCCCGTTCGAAGGCGTCCGCCTGTCCGACCTCCTGGACGCCGCCGGAGTCCACGCGACCGGAAAAGCCCTGAGCTTCACCTGTTTCGACGGCGCCTACACCGAAAGCCTCACCCTCGACCAGGCCCGCCGCCCCGACGTCCTGATCGCCCTCCGCATGCAGGACGCCCCGATCACCCACGAACACGGCGGCCCGGTCCGCCTCTACATAGCGCCCATGTACTTCTACAAATCCGCAAAATGGTTGTCCGGCATATCGATTACCGACCGCGTCATCCCCGGCTACTGGGAAGAACGCGGCTACGACGTGGACGGCTGGCTCGATGACGCCCACTGAACCGCAGCCGGGCGGTCACCGCATCCGCAGATTCACCCCCGCCGAGCGAATGATCCACCGCACCACCGGATTCCTGATGCTCCTCTGCACAACAACCGCAGCCTTCCTCTACTTCGCCCCGCTATCCCTCCTCATAGGCCACCGAAACATCCTGGTATTCCTCCACGAATGGTCCGGCATCCTCCTCCCCACCCCAACCCTCCTGGGCCTACTCTCCCCCTCCTTCCGAGCCGACCTCCGCCGCCTGAACCGCTTCGCCTCCTACGACCGCCACTGGCTACGCGCAGTCGCCCGCCGCCAAACCACCCCCACCGACCGCCCCGCCGGCAAATTCAACGCAGGCCAAAAGCTATACGCCGGCTGGATATCCGGCGCCATCCTCGTAATGCTCAGCACCGGCCTCCTCATGTGGTTCATCCACCTGCTCCCCGAAATCTCCCGCACCAGCGCAATTTTCGTCCACGACGTCCTAGCCTGGGCCATCGCCGCCGTCCTGATCGCCCACATCCTGAAGGCCCACCAAGACCCAGAAGCCCGCCACGGCATGCGAACCGGCTACGTCTCCCACCCCTGGGCCACCCGCGAGCATCCCCACTGGCTGCCCCAAACCAGAAGACCGAAGACCGCCGACACGGTCGATGAAGTGTTCGGCGAGTAGTGCGGGTGCGTCAGCCGTAGAGCTGGACGAATCGGTCCATTGAGCGTTCGACGTCGCCGCGGAGGGCGCGGGCTACGGCGGAGGCGATGGGGCCGAAGAGCGGGGCGCCGCCGAGGTTGAAGTTGGCGGTGACCTTCGAGCCGGTGGGGGTGGGGGAGACGCGGAGGTCGAGGGCGAATTTGGTGCCGCCGATGCCGGCGCCGTCGAGGATCAGGCGGTTGGGGGGTTCGGCGGTTTTGACGGTCCAGGTGACGCGGTTGCGGAAGCCCTTGACGGTGGCGACGCCGATCAGGCGGGTGCCGGGGGTGAGGGCGTCGGGGACGCGGCCGCGCCAGCCTTCGTGGAGGGTCAGCCACTTGTCCAGCTCCGGGAGGTCGGAGGCATGCGCCCACGCCTGGTCGGGCGGGATCGGGACGTCTACGGAAACCTGGAGCTTGGCCACGACAGCGATGGTATCTGTTACATGACGTAGCCCTATTTCGGCATCGGTTTCGGCGTGCCCTCCGAGTAGATCAACATGGCGATGGGCCCGACCACGAAAAGCTCCGCGATAGTGGGTCGTTGGGTCTGCGGGTGAAAACGATTGCTGGTCATGGAAATACGATCGCCAATCCGGGGTGTGCGGCGAATCTGTCAGATGACGCTGGGCATGACGTAGTCGGAACCGGAGTACGTCGGCCACAGCGTCATCTGACCGATGCCGCGGCTACCCGCGCGGATTCAGACTTCGGTCATGACAAAACTGACTGCCCTGCTGGGCTTCCTCGCCGGAGAACTCTCGTGACCACATTTCCCCGCCCGCCCGCCGTCTCGCCGGACCGCAGATTCGTACTCGGCACGCATCTGCGCATGACCGTCCTCACCACGGCGGAGGAGACCGACGGCCGTCACGATCTCGCCGATGTCACCCTGCCGCCGGGCTCGGATACCCCGTTGCACAAGCACACTCGGTACGAGGAGCGACTCTGGGTGGTCGACGGCGAGCTTTCGGTGTGGGCCGGGCAGGACAGCTACACCCTGCGCCCGGGCGATTTCTACACCATCACCATGAACACCCCGCATGCGATCGAGGCGGGACCCGAAGGAGCCCGCGTCCTCACCATGAGTTCGCCCGCGCATTTCGTCGACCTCATCCGCCGCGCCGGCACGCCCGAGGCCGAAGCGACGCCCGAAACCGAGTGGGACCTCGACCTTTTCAACGCGCTGACCACCGAACTCGGCGACGTCATCCTCGGCCCGCCGGGAATGAAGCCCGCCGATCTGCGCGACAGCGACCAAACCTAGGCGACCGGTCACACGCATCGGCTCAGCATCCGACAAACCCAACGAAGAAGGAACTCATGTCACGCCGACTACACGGTAAGAAAGCGCTGATCACCGGCTCTACCAGCAATATCGGTCGAGCGATCGCGTTCGCGTTCGCCGCGGAGGGAGCGCATGTCATCGTCTCCGGCCGCGACCGGGAGCGCGGCGAGAAGGTCGTCGCGCGGATTCGCGAAACCGGCGGTTCAGCGGATTACGTCTACGCCGATCTGGACGGCACCGCGGCCGCCAGCCGCGCTCTCGCCGCCGAGGCGACCGACCGCCTGGGCGGCCGACTGGACATCCTGGTCAACAATGCGGGCATCTACCCGCCCGGAGCCACCCTCGCCATCGACGACGACCAGTTCGATCGCGTCTACGCGGTCAATGTGAAAGCGCCCTTCTTCCTCACCCAAGCCGCGGTTCCCGCCATGCTCGAAGCCGGCACCGGGATCATCATCAATCTCGGGTCCTGGGTGGCCCGCCTGGGTGTGCCCACCGGCGCCCTCTACGCCTCGACCAAGGGCGCGATGGAAACTCTCACGCGTGCATGGTCATCCGAATTCGGTGACCGCGGTATCCGTGTCAACGCCATCTCCCCGGGCGTAATCATCACTCCCGACTGGGATCCCGCCGTCGAGCACCCGGGCGAATCGATGATGCGGGGTACTCCCGCCGGCCGCTCCGGCCACCCCGACGCCATCGCCTCCGCCGCCGTCTACCTCGCCTCCGATGAAGCCGCCTTCATCCACGGCACCGTCCTGGACGTCGACGGTGGCCGGACCGGTGTAGCGGTTCTGGCCGGGCGTGGCTAACCGGCTTGTCTGATGGCGGCCGGGTTCATGAGTTGGCGGCGGAGTTCGAGGGGGGTTTGGCCGGTCCAGCGGCGGAGGGCTCGGCGGAGGGTGCGGGCGTCGGTGTAGCCGAGGCGGGTGGCCACGGATTGGACGGGGAGGGGGGTGGTGCGGATGAGGTGGAGGGCGTGGGTTTGGCGGACGGATTCGACTTCTTGGCGCCAGGTGGTGCCCAGGGAGTGGAGGCGGCGTTGGAGGGTGCGGGGGCTCATGGTCAGGCGGCGGGCGGTGGCGTCGAGGCCGGGGTCGCCTTCGCGGAGGGCGGTGGTGATGGCGGTGTGGAGGGTTGCGCGCCAGTCGGGGGCGGGGCGGGAGGTGGTGAGGAGGAGTTCGGCGTGGTGGCGGAGCATGGTGCCGAGGTAGGGGTCGGTGCCGGTGGAGAGGGAGCCCGCGTCGAGGAAGGTGAGTTCGGCGGCGGGGGCGTCGAAGGTGATTTGTGCGGTGCCGAAGGCTTCGGCGGCCGCGCTGTGGCGCTGAAAGTGATTGTGGCTGAAGGTGACTCGGGTCGGGACGAGGTGGTGGCCGGTGGCCTCGCGCATGCGGCGGAGCAGCAGTGAGAGGGTGAATTCTTCGATCGGTGCGAGCACGTGGGCGGGTTCGGTTCCGGCAGTCGCGCGGACTGTCAGCTGGCGGCCGCTTTCGAGCACGGTCCAGCGACTGCCGGGATAGGTGACCGTGCCACGCAGATCGATGGCCGTGCGCACGCTTTCGGCGAGGGTCGGAGCGCTGATGAACAGGTAGTCCCACACGTAGAGATCGCCGTGTCCGGCAGCGGCGGTCATCAGCAGGCCCGCGCCGGGGCCCGCCAGATCGCCGACGAGTTGCCATACCCGCCAAGCCCATTCGACCGGGATGCGCAGCAGATCGTCGTCCAGCACGTCCGGATCCACGCTCGGGGTGATCGCGTTCAGCTCCGGCGCGGGCACACCGAGCCGGAGCGCCGTGGCGCGGAGCAGTCCGGCCGTGCGGGTGGGGATCGTGCCGTGGATGGCGTGCATCCGGTCCTTTCGACGCGTGGATTACCGCATCAAGGCTCGTCGAATAGGTAGTCGGGGCGCATCGGTAGGCTGCAGCGACGTATCGGTAGGACCTGAAGAGTTGGGCATAGGTATGCCGACGGGCAGTGCAGTATTCGTGGGCCGCGCGCGCGAGTTGGAGCGCATCGCGGAGTTGCTGGCGGGACCGGCGCGCCTGGTGACGCTGGTCGGTGCGGGCGGCATCGGCAAGACCTGCCTGGCCTTGCGCGCGACCGGACGATTGCGCGAGGCAGACGGCCCGCCGGTGCACTGGGTGCGACTGGCCCGGCTGCCCAAGGACACGAATTCCGATGCGGTGCTCGACGAGATCGCCGCAGCGGTCCTCGACGGCGACTTCTCCGGACGCACCGCACGCCGAGCCCTGATCGACGAGCTGGCCCGCACCCCGCGCTGCGTACTTGTCCTCGACAACTGCGAGCATGTGCTGGACGGTGTCGGGGAGGTGATCGCGGACCTGCTCGCGGCGGTCCCGGGCCTGGCGGTGCTGGCTACCAGCCGCACCCCGATCGGATGGGTCGACGAGCACATCGTGACGATCCCGCCGCTGTCGAATCAGCAAGCCCTGGAACTGTTCCGGCGTCGCGCGGAACTCGCCGGACATCCGATCGCCGACAGCGACACCGAACTGGTGGCCGAGATCTGCTGGCACCTGCACAATTTCCCGCTCTACATCCGCCTCGCCGCCGCCCGCCTGCGCTACCAGTCCCCGCCGATGATCCTGCACGATCTGGGCGGCGACGCCGACCGCAGACTGCGCTGGTCGCCGGGATTCCGCGTCGGCGCCGACGACCGCCACCGCGACATCAACGCGGTCATCGGCTGGTCCTACGAACTGTGCGAACCGAAGGAACGCCTGCTGTTCGCGCGCCTGTCGGTCTTCGCCGTCGGATACGACGTCAATCCCGAAGACGCCGAACCGGATCGGCTCGCCGTGCCGGACATCGGCGCGGACCTGACCGCCATCGAGGAGATCTGCGCCGATCCCGGACCCGACGGGCTGGCCCGCGAGGAGATCGCGCAGCTCCTCGAACAGCTCGTGGACCATTCCATGGTGTCGATACGCGTCGGCATCGAGACGGCCCGCTATGCGCTACTGGAGAGCTTCCAGCTCTTCGCGCGAGAACGACTGCGGGAGAACGGCTCCGGCGAACCGGCCCGAATGGCCACCGCCCACCGCCGCTACTACCGAGACCTGGTCGTCGAGGTCGCCACCGGCTGGGTCAGCCCACGCGAACAGGAGCTACTGACCCGCGCCCGCACCGAATGGGACAACATCGTCGCCGCGATCGAGTCCGGCCTGTCCGATCCGGACGCGGTGGTCGTGAGCCTGGAGATCGCCCTCGGCCTGCTCGCCTCCCGGGCACCGTTCCTGCGCGGATCTCTGCGCGAGTCAAGGGGATTGGTAGAGCGTGCGCTTGCCGCGGCCAAGGCACTCGGACGCTGCCCGCTCGACCTCGAGGTATCGGCGAAGGCCTTGATCGGCTGGCTCGTGCTCTGCCAGGGGCAGTCAGCCGAGGCCGACAGGCTCCTGGAAGAGTGCGTCGCGGCCTCTACGGGCGACCACACCGACTGGCGGGCCGACCCCACCACCGATCTCGGCCTGCCCGCCCCCGTCGAGTACCTGTGGGGCGGCATCCTGTGGCTGGTCCACGCGCACCCGCGCGCGACAACAGTGCTCGCCCGCGCCCGAACCAAATTCACCACGACCGGTGACCGCGGCGGCGCGACCATGAGCGAACTGTTCGAGGCGCTCTCGGCCGCGTTCCACGCCCCCGCCGACGAGGCCTCGACGGTGACACGCGGATTCCTCGACGCCATGCTCGAAGCCGGTCCGCAGTCGGCGACCTCGTGGGCGCGATACGCCCGCGCCATAGCGATTTCCGCCCACGCCGACCCGGCTGAGGGCTTGGCGTTCTGCGATAAGGGCCTGGCCTGGCAGATCCCGATGCGAGACAACTGGGGAGTGGTGTGGGGCCTCAACATCCGGGCCTGGATCCTGTCCCGGCTGATCACCGAACGCCTGGCGTCCGATGACACGGCCGCGGCCTGGGCGCAAGGCATCGCCCGATCGCTCGGCACCGCCGCCGCCATTCGGCGGCGGCTCGGCATAGAGCTGGAGAACCTGCGCCCCTTCGCGGAACACACCGCCGAGGCCGTGGCGGTTGCGTCGAAGGTGCTGGGACCCAAGGCATTCAATGCCGCTGTGGAGGAAGTCGAGTTCGCCCCCGGCGCAGACCGGCTCCCGTCAGCGTGTCCGGAGGCCGTGGAATGCCTTGCCGAGCAAACGAACCCGCCAGCACTCGCACGCCAATCACAGCCATGGAACGAATTGACCTCCGCCGAACTGCAAGTGGCGACCCTGGCCGCCACCGGCCTGACCAACACCGCCATAGCGGCCCACCGCGGCACCTCCACCCGCACGGTGGACGCTCAGATCGCCGCGGTCCTTTCCAAGCTGATGATCAACTCCCGCAAGGACATCGCCACCAAGCTCCCTCAATTGGACAGTGCCCGCCGGAATTCCGCCGGCGACTGACCGGTCCAGCGCCGAAACGCCCGCGCCAGCACCCGCCGATCCCGATACCCCAGCTGCGCCGCGATCGTCTCGACGGCCACACCCCGATCGCTGAGCAGCGCGACGGCCGTATCCCGCCGCACCCCCTCGAGTTCCGCCCTCCAGGTCGTCCCGTACTCGGCCAGCCGCCGCTGCAGGGTGCGCGGGCTGAGCCGCAGCTTCCCCGCCACCTCGTCCAAGCGCAACCCGTCATTGCTGTAATCCGACAGCGTCGCGCGCAGCAGCGTGTGGAAGGAGTCCATCCAGCTCGGCTCGGGTCCCTACGCGGCGAGCACCTGCCGGGCGTGCGAGAGCAGAATCTGCTGCAACACAGGATCATTGGAACTTCCGGACGAATTCGAGGTGAGGAACGTGATGGCGTCGCGGCCCTGATCGAAATGCAGGTTCCCGGTGCCGAGCGCACGAACCAGATACCGCCGATCCGCGGGCGCGGAATGCGAGAAGTCCACGCGCACCGGCACACCCGCCTCCCCGAACCCCTCCCGCGCGCGGCGCGCGGTCACCGTGAGCGCGAATTCCTTGCTCAACGCGTCGATCGGCTCCCGATGCGGGATAT
Organism: Nocardia concava NBRC 100430; assembly: GCF_000308815.1. Lineage (GTDB taxonomy): Bacteria > Actinomycetota > Actinomycetes > Mycobacteriales > Mycobacteriaceae > Nocardia > Nocardia concava. Next base: position 108,653 of record NZ_BAFX01000108.1, on the reverse strand, counting down.
CGAGATACCGTGCCGTGAGCAGGGATCCGTCCTCGACCACCTCGAGCGCCACACCGGGATCGCACATCGTGCTGTTGAACCGCGCGGCGTCACGCAGCCCTTCGGCGAGCGTGCGCGCATTGCTGATCAGGTAATCCCACACATACAGCCGCCCGCGCACGGCCCGCTCGGCGGCCAGCACCCCGGCCTCGGGCCCGGCCAGCCGCCGCAACAACTCCCACAGCCGGGACACGGTCACCGTCGGCACCCGCTCATCGTCGGCGGACGGCCGCGCCGGATCCCGGCCCAGCAGTTGCGCGACCTGCCCGTCCCCGGCTCCGGCCGCCAGCGCGGCCTCGGCCAGCACACTCGCCAGATGGGAGGAGACGGTGGCGGCCCGGGGCAGGGATCGCTGCTCCGCCACGTCGTTCGACGGGCCTGGAAGCGTATCGGCCATCTCGCTCACCTTCTCACGGGATCCTTCTCGGAATCCCGTCAACCCGAGCCCCCGGCCGCCTATTCCCGCAGGTCGAGCCGATTACGGCGCGGGCCAGTCGTTCTCGGTCCCGGCCACCTTGTTGACGTAGTTGGTGAGCGTCTGCAGCGCCACCAGGGCGACGATCTCCAGCACCTGCTCCTGCGTCCACCCCGCCGCCAGCGCCTCGGCCGGATCGGCCTTGCCGCGGCTCTCGGTCAGCTCCCGCGCGAATGCGACCGCCGCGGCCTCCTTCGCGTCCCCGGAGGTGCCGTGCTTCGCCGCCTCGATCTCCGCGTCGCTGAGCTTGGCGACCCGCTTGCCCGTGAAGGTATGCGCCGCAACGCAATACGCGCACTCATTGGCCGCGCCGACCGCCAGGGCGATGCGCTCGGAGGTGGGCGCGGGCAGCGTGCCCTGCTTCAGCGCGCCGGCCAGCCCGAGGTAACCCTCCAGCACCGCGGACGAATTGGCCATCACCTTGGTCATATTCGGCACCCGGCCCGTGCGCCGGCGCACCTCGTCCAGCAGCCGATGGGTCTCGACCGGAGCGATCATCTCTCTCACCTTTCTCGTGTGAATCGTGTCGGCTACGAGGGCCGCGCCGCCGCGCGAGCGGCCGGGCCCGCCGCCGCGCGTGCGGCATTGAGCGTCAGCGCCGCCGCGTTCCAGACGGCATAGGCGCTGACCGAATACGGAACCCAGGTCGGATGCCGCAACGCGATCAGCACGACCGTCGCGACCGCCAGCGCGACACCGCGAATGACGACGCCGTTATGGAGCAGACTGCGAACGACGCTCGGCGCAAGGCTCCTCACCGCGCGTTCCTCCTCGACGGATGACATGTCTCCGACCCTAGGTCGGCCCGCACCCGCCGAAAGGGGACCGCACGCGCCAGAACCGGACGCTCCCCGCCACCGATTCCGAATGGTGAGCAAACGCGCGCATGGCGCGGACCGCCCCTCCGCTGGCGTGAAAAGCCCCCTCTCCCAGGTGTTTCGCGCTCCTAGCTTGGAGGAGGCGAAGCCGCGATCAGACGAACCAAGAGGAGTCCACCACCCATGCAGCGTTTCGACAAAGGCCGCCGCGAGTACGCGGCACTGATCGGCGCGGACGCCGACCACGCGCAGGCCGACCTGCGCCGCCGCGCTCCGCACCTGTTCGATGCGATGATCGAGGGTGCATTCGGCGGCACCCTCTCGCACCCCGAATTGAGCCGGGCCAGGCGCGAACTGGCCACCGTATCGATGCTGATCGCGCTCGGCGGATCCGAGCGGCAGCTGGGAACGCACGTGCGCGCCGCGCTGCGCCACGGCGTCGACGCCGCGGAACTGCTCGCCCTGGCCGAACACGCCTCGGTGTACGCCGGATTCCCGCGCGCCCTCAACGCCGTCGCCGTGATCGACGAAGTGCTCGCCGCAGAGGGTTTGGACCGGCCCGCCGAGCTGCGCCGGATCGAACTGGCCGATCACCAGACGGTGGTGGCCCGGCGCGGGGACGAGGGCCCGACGGTGCTGCTGGCGCACGCGCTGGGCCTGGACTGGCGGATGTGGGACGAGGTCATGCGCCGGTTGTCCACCGGCCGAAGGGTTTTCGCCTACGACATTCGCGGGCACGGGTGGGCCGCGGGTGCGCCCAGCCCGCACACGATGGCCCAGGCCGGACGGGATCTGATCGGCGTCATGGATGCTCTCGGGCTGGAGAGCGCGCACGTGGTCGGCCTCTCCTACGGCGGCGGGATCGCGCAGGCCGCGGCGGTCGACGCGCCGGAGCGGGTCGCGTCGCTGACGCTGGCGGCCACCACCGATTTCCCCTTCGACGCCTTCGAGGGCCGCGCACGTTCCGGCGAGGTGGACGGCATGCCCGCCCAGGTCGCACCGTCGCTCACCCGCTGGTTCACCCCCGGGTTCCTGGCGGAGAACTCCTGGCCGGTGCGCTACGCCCGCGAACAGGTGCTGCGCGGCAACTCTGTCGACTGGGCCGCGGCCTGGCGCGCCTTCATCGGGCTCGAGGTGCGGGATCGGCTGTCGGACTTCGCATCTCCGGTGCTGATTCTGGCCGGTGAACTCGACGCCTCGACCACGCCCGCGATCATGAAGGGCATCGCCGAGCGCATTCCCGTGGCCGAGTACCGGGAGCTGCCGGGGACCCCGCACATGCAGAGTCTCGAGCAGCCCGCGCTGATGGCCGAGGCGCTCGACGCCTTCCTGCCGCGCGCTTGAGCGCGGTCACAGCGGGCGGAAGGCTCGATTTCGGCCGGATTCGCTTGCCTCGTCGGTGATTTCGGTGAGTACCGCGCGGGTGGTCGCCACCCGTGCGGGTCCGACGCGCTCGGCGAGGCGGCGTTCGTAGGCGGCGTGGAAGTCGCGGACGGTGGCGAGCATGTCCTCGCCGCGGGGCGCGAGGTGCAGGAGTTTGGCGCGTTTGTCGGCGGGGTCGGGGCGGCGTTCCACGTAGCCGTGGCGGACCATTTCGTCGACGACCTTGGCCGCGCCCTGTGCGGTGATGCCGAGTTGTTCGCCCAAACGGCTGGCGGTGCAGGGCGATTCGGCCAGGGCGCGCAGCACGTAACCGTAGGACGCGCCGAGGACCTCGTGGCCGCGCTCGGCGAGATGGGCGTGCAGCTGCTGCACGAAGGACTGATAGGCCTGGCCGAGTAGCACGCCGAAATCCATGGGTTGACGCTCCTTTCCTCCGGACATATATTCAACCACAGTTGAACACCTTGGTTGAACATCTGGGAGAGATCATGCCACTCATCAAATTCGCGGACGCGCCCACCTTCGAGGCCCCCCTCATGACCGCGATCGGACTGGCCGCACCCAGCCGCGGATCCAAGGAGAACAGCGTGTGGCGGTTCACCCTGGAGCCCGGCAATCCCGGCCACGCGCACGCTGTTTCCCGCGAAGAGATCTTCGTCGCGCTCGCCGGTGCGGCTCGAATCGAGATCGACGGCGAGACAAGTGATTTCGTGGCCGGTGATGCCCTGGTGATTCCGCCCGAAACGGTATTCAAGCTGTCGGTGCCCGGCGATGAGCCGTTCGAAGCCGTGGCCATCCTGCCCGTCGGCGCCTACGCCCAGGCCCCCGGTGGTGAGCGGGTCAGCCCGCCCTGGGCGCAGTAACGGGCGCTGACCACCGCGGGTGGCGGGCGGCGACGCACGGTCGGACCCTGGAAGGGAGGCCCTGAAACAGGCTTGTCCGGAAGGGGATTCGCATGACGACCTTGCGCGTAATGACCTTGAACGTCTGGAACAACCGAGGTGAGGCGGCCGCCCGGACCTCGGTGATCAATAGCGGATTGCGGCAGCTGGAACCGGATCTGGTGGCGTTCCAGGAGGTATTGCCCGGTCAGCTGGCCGAGTTGATCGACGGGACCGGCCTGACGGGCGCGGACCAGTTCGAGGCGATGTCGGTGCCGCCGTACGCGGATCGATACGGCGGCACCGCGATCGCCACCCGCCATCCGCACCGCCTCGTCGAAATCCTGGACATGCGCGGAGCCGGCGCGCTGGACCTGCCGTGGTTCACGCTGGCCGCGCGGGTGCCGGTGGGCGAACTCGGCGAGGTCCTGTTCATCGCGCCCACCACTTCGTTCCGCCCCGAGGCCGAGGCGCAGCGGGAGCGGCAGGTACTCGCGGTCACCGACCTGGAGGCCCGGCACCGGACCGCGCTGCCGACCGTCATCGCCGGTGACTTCAACGCGGCGCCCGATTCGGCGAGCATCCGCTACCTGACCGGCAAGCAGTCCTTGAACGGGCACAGCACCCACTTCCACGACGCATGGGAGATCGCCGGATCGGGACCCGGCTACACCTGGGATTCCACGAATCCCAACGCGACCGAGGACATCGATCTACTGATTCGCCAGCCCGGATACCGCCGGCGCATCGACTACGTCTTCGTCGGCGCGCCCCTCGCACACCCCGACGCCTTCGCCGGGGTCCTGAGCGCGGCCTTGGCATTCGACAAACCGGTCGAGGGCGTGTGGGCGAGTGATCACTTCGGTCTGGTCGTCGACCTGGATGTCGGCCTGATCGACCGGTGATCCCGCCCCGAACAGCAACGTCGCCGGGCGAAGGGGGGGAGTTGGCCCGGCGACGTCACTATCGTCGTGGCCATCGAATGGCCACTGATACGGGCCCACCTAGTTCTGGGGGGGAGTGAACAGGTGGCCCGGGCAAGATCATACGGACATACCCCGCCTCGTTGGCAAGTCTCATGTGAGCAACGAAATCGACTGAACCCCAATCGGTTGCGTTTCGTGGCGTGATTCGGCCCCCGGCGCGCCTGTGTCGCCGCCCGATTCGGCGGGCCCCGCCCGGCTTGGTGGCCGTCCGCGGCGACCGGCAGACTGGGGCGGACATGAAGCTGCCTGACCTACCCGACCTGCCCGTTCGCGCGGCCCTCGACGAGATCGCGGGAACGCTGACCGACCGCGGCACCGCCGTGCTGGTCGCGCCGCCGGGCACCGGCAAGACGACCCTGGTGCCTTTGGCGCTGGCCGCCGGTACCGCGGGACGCGTGGTGGTGGCCGAACCGCGCCGGTTGGCCGCGCGGGCGGCGGCCGGGCGAATGGCCGCGCTGCTGGGGGAGCGGGTGGGCGAGACCGTCGGGTACTCGGTGCGCGGCGACCGGAAGATCGGTCCCCGGACCCGGATCGAGGTGGTGACCTCCGGGCTGCTGGTGCGACGGCTGCAGGGCGATCCGGAACTGGGCGGCGTGGACGTGGTGGTGCTCGACGAATGCCATGAACGCCACCTCGACGCCGACCTGCTGCTGGCCCTGCTGCTGGACGCACGCGCCGGGCTGCGACCGGACCTGCGGGTGCTGGCCACCTCGGCGACCGTTGCGGCGGAACGGCTTTCGGCCCTGCTCGGCGGAGAGGGCGCGGCCGCACCGGTATTGGAGGTGCGTGGGCGGGCCTATCCGGTGGCGATGGACTACGTGCCGCCGCTGGCCCGCGAGCGCATCGAGCAGCAGGTGGCCCGGGTCACGCGAATGGCGTTGGCCGACACCGAGGGTGACGTGCTGGTATTCCTGCCGGGCGCGGGTGAGATCCGGCGCACGGCCGAACGGCTCTCGGGACTGCACGACGTGGACGTGCTGCCGCTGCACGGCAGGCTCTCCGCCGCCGCACAGGACACCGCGCTGCGGGCGGGTGCGCGGCGGCGGGTCGTCCTGTCCACCGCGGTCGCCGAATCCAGCCTGACCGTGCCCGGCGTGCGGGCCGTGGTGGACTCGGGATTGGCGCGGGTGCCCCGCATCGATCATCGTCGCGGCCTTTCCGGCCTTGCGACCGTGCGGGTTTCGGCGGCTGTCGCCGAACAGCGAGCCGGACGCGCGGGCCGCGAGGGGCCCGGTCACGCGTGGCGGTGCTGGCCGGAATACGAGCACGCCACCCTGCCCGCCTACCCGGAGCCCGAGATCCGCACGGCCGACCTGACCAGGCTGGCATTGGAATTGGCCTGCTGGGGGACTGTCGACGGCCAGGGCCTCGCCTGGTGGGACGCGCCCCCGGCGGGCGGACTGGCGGCCGGGCGGGCCGTGCTGCGGGCGCTGGACGCGGTGGACGACCATGGGGGAGTGACGGATCGAGGCCGTCGCATGGCCTCGATCGGTCTGCATCCCCGGCTGGCACGGGCCCTGCTCGATGGCGCGGCCGAGGTCGGAGCGCGGGCGGCGGCCGAGGTGGTCGCCCTGCTCGACGACGACTCGCTCGCGCCTGGAGTCGATCTGCTCGCGGTGCTTCGGACTCTGCGCGCCGAACGCCCCGCCCGCTGGCAGCGCGAGGCCGAACGCCTCGCGAAACTGGTACACGGCGAGGGCGTCGACGATCCGGCTCTCGTTGCGGCACTGGCCTATCCGGAACGACTGGCCCGCCGCCGCGCCCCGGGCTCGACCAGCTATCTGATGGCGGGCGGCACCGCGCTGACCCTGCCGCCGGGCAGCGGGCTCGGCGACTCGGAATGGCTGGCCATCGCGGTCGCGGGCCGCGATCCCGGCCAGTCGGAAGGCCGAATCAGATTGGCGGCCAAGGCCGATGAACGACTGGCCCGCCGGGCCGCGGCGAACCTGCTCGACACCGTCGACGAGGTCGACTGGGTGGACGGCACCGTGGTGGCCCGGCGAGCGGAACGCCTCGGCGCGATCACGCTGTCGGAGAAGCCTTTACCCGCACCCGACCCGGCCCTGCTGTCGGCCGCCCTGCTGCGCGGCCTGCGTGCCGAGGGTCTGAACCTGCTGCGCTGGAACGAGGACGCCCTCTCCCTGCGTCAACGCCTGGGCTTCCTGCACCGCACCCTCGGCGCGCCCTGGCCCGCCGTCGACGACGACACCCTGCTCGCCGAGGCCGAAACCTGGCTCGCCCCGGAGCTTTCCACCGCCCGCCGCCGCACCGACCTGGAACGCATCGACGCCGGACAGGCCCTGCGCCGCCTGCTCCCGTGGCCCGAGGCCGCCCACTTCGACGACCTCGCCCCCGAACGCCTCGAGGTCCCCTCCGGCAGCCGGGTCCGCCTCGACTACACCGCCGACCCGCCCGTCCTCGCGGTCAAGGTGCAGGAGATCTTCGGCTGGACCGAACCCCCGCGCCTGGCGGGCGGCCGCGTCTCGATCCTGCTGCACCTGCTCTCACCCGCCCAGCGCCCGGTCGCCGTCACCGCCGATCTGCCGTCCTTCTGGCGCAATGGCTGGCCCCAGGTCCGCGCCGACCTGCGCGGCCGCTACCCCAAACACGCCTGGCCCGAGGACCCCACCACGGTCACCGCCCACCGCGGCACCGCCCGCAACGCGAATCGCCCCTGATCCGTGCGGCTTTCCGCCCGCGAGGAATAGCCGGGCGCCAAGCTGGTGATCGCCGTCAATCCCTGAGCGGACGCGGGGTGATGGCGAGCAGCACCGGGCCCTTGACACCGGTTGTGGGACAGGAGGATTCGGCGCAGCCGCCGCAGCCGCCGGACGGGCAACCCGAACCGATCTGCGCCACCGACAACCGGCCCTTGCGGACCCAGTAGTCGACCATCGCCTTGGCCTCGTCCAGGGACACTCCCACGCGCCGGGCGATCTGGTCGAGGCTGAAATCCCCTCGGGATTCGGTGATCTCGGCCAGCACCCGGCGCAGCGGGCTCGGCGCGGTCGCGGGAGAAGACGCGGCGGCGCTCACCAGAAGATCCTGCCGATCTGGAAGACCGCCACCGCCAGCAACCACGCCACCGCCAGCTGCATGACCACGCTCATCAGCGTCGCGCGCAGCCCGATGGTGGCGCGCAGCGCCGCGAGCGTCGCCACGCACGGCGTGTACGCGAGCAGGAACATCATGAACGCGAGCACCGCGGGCACGGTGTGACCGCCCGAGGAGTCCCGGAAGGTCTCGCGCAGCGAGTCCGCGAGCGGAGCGCTCGCCGCGCCGTGCCCGGGATCATCCATGCTGTAGGACTGCGCGATGGTCGCGACCACCGCCTCCTTGGCGACGAACCCGGTGGCCAGCGCCGCACCCGCATGCCAGTCGTCGAATCCGGCGGGCGCGAAGACCGGCGCGACCGCCGAGGACACCGTGCCCAGCGCGCTGTCGCCGGGATCCACCTGCCCGAAGGTGCCGCCGCCCACCGGAATCGAGGCCAGCAGCCAGATGGCGGTGACGGTGACGACGATGATGCCGCTGGCGGTGCTGAGGAATCCGCGCAGCTTCTGCCAGGTGACCGCGCTCAGCACCCGCAGGCTGGGCCGGCGGTAGGGCGGCAGGTCGAGTACCAGCGGCTCGTCGGCCATGTCGCGGAAGATGATGTTGCGCAACAGGTATCCGACGCCGACCACCAGCACGATGGAGGTCAGGTACATGGCGAAGACCACCGTGCCCGCCTGGCTGCCGAAGAAGACGCCCGCCAGCATGACGTAAACCACCAGGCGCGCACTGCAACTGGTGAACGGGATCAGCAGCGCGGTGAGCATCCGGTGCCGGGGATTGGACAGCACCTTGGTGCCGGCGATGGCGGGCACATTGCAGCCGAACCCGACGATCAGCGGCAGTACCGCGCGCCCGGGCAGGCCGATGGTGCGCATGAGCCGGTCGGCCACGAAGGCCGCGCGGGCCATATAGCCCGAATCCTCCAGCACCGCAAGCAAAACGAACATGATCAGCATGAGGGGCACGAAGCTCAGCACCACGCCCACACCGCCGATGAAGCCGTCCCGCACCAGCCCGATCAGCGGCTGCGGTGCGTGCAGCGTGGTCAGCAAGCCTGCCGCCGCATCGGCGACCGGCCCGGTGATGACGCCCTGCAACGCGTCCTGCATCGGCTTGGCCACGGTCGTGGTCAGCTCGAACACCAGCCACATGACCGCCAGGAAGATCGGGACGCCGATCCAGCGATGGGTGACGATGCGATCCACCCGATCACTCAGCGTGGTACGGGTTTCCGAGCCGGTGACCACGGCCGCGCGCACATCGTGCGCCCAGGCGTAGCGGCGTTCGGCGATCAGGATCTCGCCGTCCTCCTCGGAACCCATCGGCTCGTCGGCGCATTCGGCGAGGATGGTGCGGGCGGCGACGGCCAGGTCGGCGGGAACTCCGGGCGGGGCGTCGCCGGCGAGCAGGGCCAGCGCCAGCCAGCGCGGCGGATAGTGCTCGGGCAGCAGCGGTTTCAGCCGCTCGATGGCCGCCTCCACGTCCTCGCCCAGATGCGGCGCGACCGGCGTGCGCCGATTCTTCAGCGCCGCGTCGACGGCCCGGGCCAGTGCGGGCATGCCGGTGCCGCCGCGCGCGACCAGCGGCACCACCGGCACACCGGCCACCGCGGCCAGCCGGGCGGCGTCGACGGGTGTGCCGCGGCCGTCCGCCACATCGGTCATGGTCATGGCGATCACCGTCGGCAGCCCGGTCTCGAGCACCTGCGACAGCAGATAGAGGCTGCGCGCCAGGTTCGCGGCGTCGACCACGGCGATCACCACGTCGGGGCGGTCCGGTCCGGAGTCGGTGAGCAGGGCGTCGCGGGTGACGGCCTCATCGGGCGCGGCGGGCAGCAGGCTGTGGGTGCCGGGCAGGTCCAGCAGGCGAATCGTGCGGTCGGGACCCAGTTTCCACGGTCCCTCGGTCACCTCGACGGTGGTGCCGGGCCAGTTGCCGACCCGCTGCCGGGCCCCGGTGGCGGCATTGAACAGCGTCGACTTGCCGACATTCGGATTGCCGACCAGGACCACGGTGGCCGCGCCGGTCAGGGTCGCGGTCGAGGTGGAAGCCGAACCACCGCAGCAGGATTCACTCATGCGCGGACTCCCGCGCCACATCGATGGCGCGGGCGGTGGCGGCGTCCACCGCGATTCGCGCGTCGCCGAGGCACAGGATGCGGCCGCCGCGCACGCCGATGGTGGCCACGCTGACCGGTGCGCCGGGAATCAATCCCAGCTCGAGCAATCGCCGTCGCTGTCGCCCCAGGAGTCGAATCCGTCCGATCCGGAATTTCTCTCCCGGTTTGCTGTCGATCAGCGAGCTCATGCGGACCTCTTTCAGCCGGTCATGGGGAAGTCCCGAACGATCCCCGCGAACTGGACCGCCGATTGCGTTAGGGAAACCTAATGACCAATTTTAAGAGGGCGCTGAGAAATAGCTATACCGCTCTAATCACGTCCGGATTGGGACTTTCGTCCCTTTACTGGTTCCCGTTTTCCGTCGTTCCCTCGGCCGCCACGAGTCGCCCGGAATCGATGGCGGCCAACAGGGCTTCGTGATCGACGGCCGTCTGATCGGCATACGCGAGCGCGAATTCGCCCATGGCCTTGTCGAAGACATCACTCCCGCCCAGGTACGCCGCGATGGCCACCCGATCGCCCGAGCGCGCGTGCCCGCGGGCCAGGGTGTGCCCGCACAGTGTCGCGTACTGCCGCAGCTGCGGGGCCGACATTTCGTCGATGGCCAAGGAGCCCTTCATGTCTCGCAGCTGACGCCAGTAGTAGAACAGCCCGTCCGGCCCGGTCGCCCAGCCCAGGAAGACGTCGCTGGCCGACTGGGTGAGCCGCTGCCCGTGCACCACCCGATGTCCCTGGTGATGGAATTGGCTGGCGCTCAGATGCGGCGTGAGCACCGAGTTCTCGGCCTGCTTCACCTGTAGGAACAGCGGATCGCCGGTATTGCGTCCGGTCAGCAGCGCGATGAAGCAGCGTGTTCCCACGCTGCCAACGCCGACGACTTTCATTGCGATGTCCCGCAATTCGTACCGATCCAGCAGCACCCGCCGGTCCTCCGGCAGCGTCGCGCGGTAATCCGCCAGCACCGAATCCAGTTGCGCGTGCAGCTCTTTCGGTATCGGCAGCACGAGCGGCGGATCCGCCTTGATTCGCGGCATCCCATCCGGCCCCGGCTCGGTGAGCTTGTCCAGTGCCTGCAGGCTCGTCCGCGACCGCGCCTTGTTGATCACCTTGTCGGTCAGCTTGCGATCCTTGGGTTTCAAGAGCTCGGAGACCTGCTCGGCATCGACCATCTCGTACCAGACATCGGTCTCGCCGAGTCCGGCCAGCCGCGCCATCGTCTCCCGATAGGCCTGCGCCGCCGCCATCGCGGCCCCGCCCGCCTCCGCGTCCGCGAAGCCGTTCGCTCGCCCCGCCACCGCCACACTCGCGACCAGCCGCTTCACGTCCCATTCGAACGGTCCCGGCAGCGTCTCGTCGAAGTCGTTGACATCGAACACGAGTGACCGTTCCGGCGAGGCGAACAGCCCGAAATTCGACAGGTGCGCATCCCCGCACAGCTGTACATGCAGCCCGGTGTGCTCACCCCTCGCCAGGTCTCCGGCCATGATCGCGGGCGCGCCTCGAAAGAATGGGAACTGCCCGGCGGCCATTCGCGCGTACCGAATCTTCACCAGCTCGGGAACCCGGGTCTCCGCCTGCCGCTCGAGCACCGAGATCGGATCCACCCGATCCGCCGCCGGTTTCCACACCCCCAGCGACGACCGCGACGCCTTCTTTCGCGCCGCCCGCCCGGCCTCGGCCGCTGCCTCGGCGCTACTCGCCACTGACCCCGCCTCCGAAGTCGACATGCAGCGACTCTAATCCCGATCCCCGCCGATCCCATCGACCGATTCGGATGAGTCGGCATCTGAATCACTCGTATTTCGGAATACCGTCCGCCGGGTGCCCGCGCGTGATCTAATCGCGCCAACTCGGGTGCGTCAGCGCCTCGATAACGATGTCGAGGGACACCCGTGTGCGTGGGAGAGACGATGGTGGACAGAAGTATTCAGCGGGTGGCGGGCTCCATGGCGGCCCTCGCGGTCGCGGCGGGGTTCGTGGCTGCGGCCGTGCCCGGGACGGCCTCGGCCGCGCCCGGAACGGTCACCTGGTCCGACGGGAACAGCAAGTTCACCCGGACGGTGTCGAATACGAATCCGATCGTTGGGGAGGTCGTGACCGTCAAGACGACCTTCGAGCGGACCGGGATTCCGGTGGAGTACATCTACGCGGTGAAGGACTGGCACCCGGCCTGCCTGACGCCGGTGGCCGGCTCGGCGACGATGGGCGGCGACCAGGTTTCGCTGGACACCTCGAACCCGGATTGGGTGCGGGCGTCGTTCAGCATCACCAAGTACCCGGTGTACCCGAACATCAACCCGAAGTCGCAGACCTTCGAGGTGCAGTACACCGTCGGTGTGAACTGCGCCCGCGACACCCCGCTGCCCACCTCGATGGACTACAGCGGCTCGCTCGGCGACGGCAACTACGCCAACAAGGGCCCGAACATCACCGTGTCCAGCGATGCCGTGTCGACCACCGTGCTCACCGATGTGACCGGCGCGCAGACCGGGAAGGCCGTCACCCTCGAGGCGACCGTCTCCCCGGCCGCGGCGGGCGGCACCATCCAGTTCAAGGCGGGCGACCAGGTGCTCGGTGACATCCCGGTCAATGCGAACGGCAAGGCCACCATCGTGTGGACGCCGGGCGCGGCGGGCTCGTACACCATCGGCGCGAACTTCTCCGGCCGCACCGGCGTCGCCGCCTCCTCGACCACCAAGGTGGTCACCGTGACCGACGTCCCGGTCGATCCGACCCCGACCCCCACGCCCAAGCCCAACACCGGGTCCTTCGGGTTCTGATCGCGCGCACCCCGGTTCCCTCGAACCCTCAGTCGAGGGAACCGGGTACGCCGAACCAGCGTTCGAGGGCGGCACGCAGGTGGTCGTGATCGGATGGGGTGAAATCATCGGTGGCCCAGGCGATATAGCCGTCCGGGCGAATCAATAGCGCCGCGGCCGGAGGCTCCGAGCCGGTAGCCGCGATGAGGTCGACTCGATCGGCCCAACCCGCCGCGACGGTCGCCAGGTCGGTGCCACCGAAGGTGAGCAGGATCGGACGGGCCGAGCGCAGGAGTTCGGCGATTCGGGTTGGGCCGCTGCCGGTTTCGACGGTGAGGTCCGGGAAGAGACGGCCCGACAGCGGGTGCGCATCGCCGACGTCGTACCGGACATCGGAGCCCGCCAGCAGGTTGGCGATGTGCGTGGTCACCTGGGGCAGGTGCATCAGCTCGCCGAAAAGCTCTCGCAGAGCGGTTATTTCCGGCCCGGGGGAGACCAGCGCGGATTGCGACAGGGTGTACATGACGACCCGGTCCGCGACGGGGTGGCGTTCGGATTCGTAGGTGTCGAGCAGGCCCTCGGGCGCCCAACCCCGAACCTCCGCGGCCAGTTTCCAGCCCAGATTGACCGTGTCCTGGAGGCCCAGGTTGAGCCCCGGCCCGCCCATGGCCGAGTGGACATGGGCGGCGTCGCCGAGCAGGAAGACATTGCCGAGACGGTAATGCTCCGCGACCCGCGTGTTCTGACCGATGGTGCGCCGCAGATTGTGCGGGCCGGGCCAGGTCGGCGGGCTGATGGGCAGCGCGGTGCCCAGGACGCGTTCGACGCTGTCGCGCAGTTCGTCGAAGGTCATCGGCATGTCATCGGAATACCCTTCGCCGCCTTCGAATTCGATGGTCCCGACCAGCGGCCGGTCGGGTTGGAGTTCGGCGTAGACGAAGATGCCGCGTTCGAGGCGGTGGTGGCCGAGCCCGAAGGTGCCGACGCCGGGCACCTCGAGGCGGCCGTCGCCGGTGCGCAGCTCGGCGGGAATGGTGGTGTGCCCGGTCCGGGCGATGTGGCCGTCGGCGGTGATGCCGGGGAAGTCGATGCCGGTTCGCTTGCGTACCAGGCTCTTTCCGCCGTCCGCGCCGACCAGGAAGCGTGCGGTCAGCTCGTAGGCGCCGTCGGGAGCGGAGATCGAGAGACGGACCCGATCGTCACCGGGCTCGAGATCGGTCAGCTCGTGACCCCAGCGCAGATCCACGCCGAGGTCGATCGCGCGCTTGGTGAGGATCTCCACCATCTCCGGCTGCGGCTTGAGCAGCAGGTGCACCGGATTGGGTTGCACCGCAGTCAGATCCAGCGGCATACCGCCGAAGATGTAGCGCGGTACCGGGGTCGGTACACCCGGGTTGCCGCTGAACGCGCCGTAGAGGCCGCGCATATCGAGGATGCGAACCACTTGTCCGGCAAGGCCATTGGCCTTCGGCTCCAGGCTCGGGGCTGGTAGTCGGTCCAGCACGATGGGCCGGAGTCCGGCCAGCGCGAGTTCGCAGGCGAGCATCAGGCCGTTGGGCCCGGCTCCGGCGATGACGATGTCGGTGGTCGGCGTGGAAGAACTATTTTCGGGCATGACGAATAAACCTCTTGTCACTGAGGGTATTTCGGGACGACCGGCGCTAGCGGCGCTGCTGCACCGGTGGTTCGGGCAGGCCCGCCGCGAGCGCGGCCATGGCCTGCCGGATCAGAACGGGAATGGGTTGGGGCGGATCGGACCGCACGTAGATCTCGAAGGCGGCCTGCTGTGCCGCGGACGCCACCGCCGCCACCAGTCGCGGGTACAGGTCGTGCTCGGGATCGGTGCCGGTGCGCTCGGCGATGGCGGCGATCACCGCCTCCTGAATGCCCTTGGTCATCATGGCCGCGACCTCGGGTGCCTCGACCAGTTTCCGGACCTGGACGAGTTGTTCGCGGCTGGGCGTCAGATCACCGGTCTCGGTGAGTTCTTCCACCAGCGGTTCGACCATCGCCGTGGTGAGCGCATCCCACAGCGGCTCCTCCGCCGGCCGGGAGCGCAGAATCTCCACGCCGCGGCGGATTCGGTCGAGCTGCCGGTAGACGAGCGCGTCGTACTTACCGGCGAAGTAGTTGTTGAAGGTGCGCACGGAAACCCCCGCCCGCGCGGCGATGTCCTCGCGCACCACGTTCTCCAGCCCGCGCTCGAACATGAGCGCCAACGCCGCATCGCTGAGGGCGCGGCGGGTGTCGGCCTTCTTGCGCTCACGGAGTCCGAGCTGCTGTTCGTCGGGCATGAACCCAGTATGCGAGAAACGTGCCCGGCGGGCAATGTTTCTCGCCGGGCAATTTTTCGATCATTCGGAGAGCAGCTGTTCCACCACCCACCGCGCCGCACCCGGTTGCATCGGCAACGCGGCGTGGCTGGCGAAACCCGCACTCGGATAAAGATCTTCGAAGAAGTCGTTCACCACGCCGGGCTCCTCGATGAACGAGGCCGTCCCCGGCGGCGTCAGCACCTGATCGCCGCGCGTGGCCAGCACCGAGTAGGTGACCTCGGGAACGGTGACGCCGCCGTCGAGCAGCGCGGCCGTGACCCGTGACCCCGCCAGGCAGTCCAGCGCGCCCTGGACCCCCCGGAACACACTGTCGCGCAACGGATTGGTCGCATCGTTCAGCACGCTCGCCAACCCCTCCGGCGACCCGGGCAGATCCAGGCCGCCGATGAGTGTCGCCGCGGTCGTCCCCTTGGTCACCGGCGCGAGATACACCGCGCGGTCGACCGACGGCCCGCCGTGCAGGAACTTCAAGTAGTAATTGGCGATCAACGCCCCCGACGAGTGCGCGACGATATCGACCCGCTCGGCCCCCGTCGCCGCCCGCACCTCGGCGACGAAGTCCCGCAGCTGCCCCGCCGACTCCGCCACCGGCGCGGCCGCCTGCATCGGCCCGATGATCCCGTATCCGAAGATGAACGGGCACCCGCCGATCGCCCGGATCCCGCCCGTGATCCCCGCCATCTGCTTGTCGAGCGTCGCGCGGATGTCCCCGACCGCCCCGAAACCCCCGAGGATCACCACCGGATTCGGCTGCTCCGGCGCGGGCTTGCAGTCCAGCGCAGGCTCGAGCGTTCCGGAGGCGGGCAGCGGATCGCCCCCGATTCCCGGCGGCCCCGCCGTCGCGGGCGCCGCGCCCAGCGCCAGCAGCGTCGCCACCACCGCCATCCCCGCTCGAACTCGCATTCGTCGCAACTGTCGTCTCGCAGGCCTCGCATTCGTCACCGAAATAGTTCGGACACCGAGCGCGTTTGGACGACCGAATCAGCGTGTCGGCGGCGTGGCATACGCTCCGGTGGATCGGAAGGAGTGTGTGTTGTGAGCAAGCGCGGCTGGCTGTTGTTCCTGGGCATGGGCGTGATCTGGGGCGTCCCCTACGCCATGATTCGCGTCGCGGTGCGCGAATTCGACCCGGTGTTCGTGGCCTTCGGCCGGACCCTGCTCGGCGCGCTGGTGCTGCTGCCGATCGCGCTGTATCTGAAGGTGCTGATGCCGGTGCTGCGGCGCTGGCGCTGGGTGCTGGTGTACACGGTCGTGGAGATCACCGGCCCGTGGCTGCTCATCGGCCACGCCGAGACCAAGCTGACCAGTTCGACCGTCGGTCTGCTGATCGCCGCCGTGCCGCTCATCGCCATCGTGATCACCACCCGAATGGGCCACGAGCACTTGGACATGCGCCGCATCCTCGGCCTGGTGATCGGCTTCGCGGGCGTGACCGCCCTGGTCGGCCTGGACATCGACGTCTCGAATCTGGGCGCGCTGGCCGCCATCGGCGTGAGCGTGATCGGCTATGCGCTGGGCCCGATCATCATCGACCGCAAGCTGACCGAGCTGCCTCCGATCGGCGTGGTGACCGCCTCGCTGATGTTCGCCGCCGCCATCTATCTGCCGTTCGCCCTGTGGCGCCTGCCGTCGCACTACCCGTCCGGCGCCACCTGGTCGGTGGTCGGCCTCGGCCTGATCTGCACGGCGCTGGCGTTCGTGGTGTTCTTCGCGCTGATCGGTGAGGTCGGCCCGTCGCGCGCCACCGTCATCACCTATATCAATCCCGCGGTGGCCCTGCTGATCGGCGTCTCGCTGCTGGACGAGCCGCTGACCGCGGGCATGGCCATCGGCTTCCCGCTGGTGATCCTCGGCTCGATCATCGGCACCGCGCGGGCCCGGGCGCAGACCAAGGAGCCCGCGCCGGCCTAGCTCTTCGAGGCCCGAGTCCGGGTGCGCCCCTTGCGGGTTCGCCCGGTGCGCTCGATGCGTGGATCCTCGGGCACCTCGTAGCGGGGGACGTACTCGCCGAGGAACGCCTGCAGTGTCGCGGTGGCGGGAATGGCCAGCAGCGCCCCCACCGCGCCCAGCAGCGCACCGCCCACGATGACCGACAGCAGCGCGATCGCCGGATTCACGTCCACGGTCTTGGCGGTGATGCGCGGCTGCAGCACATAGTCCTGCAGCCATTGGTAGACCACCACGAAGATGACGATCCACACCGCGTCGATGGGATTGATGGTGAGCGCCACCAGGACCGGCAGCACGCCCGCCAGATACGTGCCGATGGTCGGCACGAACGAGGCCACCACACCGAACCAGATGCCCAGCGCGATCGAATTCGGAATGCCCAGCAGTGCCAGGAACGCTCCGTGCGCGATGGCCGAGATGACCGCGAGCAGCGCCCGCGAATACAGGTAGCCGCCGGTCTTCTCGATGGCCAGATCCCAGGCGTGCAGCACCGCACCCTGTTTCGCGGGCGGCAGCAGCGAGCACACCGCGCGCCGCAGCTTCGGACCGTCGGCGGTCATGTACACGCTGAACAGCGCGATGGTGACGAACTTGGCCAGCCCGCCCAGCACCGTGCTCGACAGGCCCCACACATTGTTCGCGGCCCGCGCGGCGTAGCCGTTGATCACGTCGGAGTCCTTGAACAGCCGGTCCCGCAGCTGGTCCAGGGTGAAGTTCTGATGGAACGTGCGGTTGACCCAGTCCACCAGTTCGTCGATGAGCCGCGGCAGTTCGCTCACCACATTGGCGACGGTCTCCACCATGAGGACGCCCAGGGTCGCGAGGAAGCCCGCGGTGCAGGCGAACACGATGAGGAACACCACGCCGGTGGCCAGTCCGCGATTGACGCCGCGTGCGGCCAGCCCGTCCACCGCGGGTTCCATGGCCAGGGAGACGAAGAACGCGACGGTCATCATGATCGCGATGCCGATCAGTTGATGCGCGGCCCAGTTGGCGAGTTCGAACAGGCCGAGCAGGGCCAGCGCGAGCACCATGGCCCGCGGCAGCCAGGCGGGCATCGAGGCCCGGCCGGGTGTTTCGGTGTCGGCGGTGTCGTCGGCGGCCACGGGGTCAGTCTCGTGCACGGGCCGATGTTTACCGGGGAGACGCACCGGGTTCCGATTGCCGGGAAATTCTGGTCGGTATGTTTTTACCTAGCGAAAAGAACCGAGAGTCATTCGGGGATAAAGGTTTTGCCGCGATAGTGTGCAGGCATGCATGTTGGCGGCCAAGATATGCGAGTGCGCACCAAATTCTCCAGCGAACTGATGGCGCTGACCGATGAGCTCGCGCATATGGCGAGACTGACGCATGAGGGTTCGGAGCGGGCCGCGGCCGCGCTCGCCGGCAGTGACCTGACCGCCGCCTACGAGGTCTTCGCGCTCGAGGAGAAGGTGGAGATCGAGCACGCCAAATGTGAGGACCGGTCGGTCATCCTGCTGGCCCTGGAGGCCCCCGTGGCCCGGGATCTGCGCCAGGTGGTGACCGCCATGCAGATCGCCGACGACCTGCTCGCGGTCAGCCGGGCGCTGAGCCGGGTGGCCGACGTGGTGGTCCGCCGCTACCCGAATCCGGTCGCCCCGCCGCAGGTCCTGGCGCTGCTCGCGGAAATGTCCAGCGCCATCACCCATCTCGTGGAGACGGCCATGGGAGCCATTGCCGCACAGAGCCCGCCGCGCGATCGCGCGCTGGTGCCGCGCGACGAGAACGTCGAGCGACTGCGTGTGCAATTGGTCGAGCTGGCCGCCGACGACACCTGGGCGCACGGCTCGGCCATGGCCATCGATATCGCGCTGCTGGCCCACCACTTCGAGCGCGGGGCCGACCACTGCGTGCGCATCGGGCGGCTCATTCGCTTCTTCCACACCGGTATTCCGCTCTACGCACAAACGGAGGCGTAACCACCACCTGCCGTCAGGGGTCCGATAAGCCAGGGGTAAGCTGCCCGAATTGCTTCATGGCGTGGTCTTTTCGAGTTGACCCGCATTGCTCTTCGCGTAGCACCGCAGCTCTTTTTTCGTAGCACCGCATGGCACGGACAGCCGAAAATCCGACAAGGGCCCCAAACATGACCAACAGCTCTACCCAGGCGAAGTTGGCAGCACCGGTTCGAGTCGCGCCCGCTCCCGCTACCGCGGAGAGATCGGCCGAGAACACTCTGTCATCGCAGAACACCCTGTCGCACCGCCAGATCATGACCATTTTGTCCGGCCTGCTGCTGGGCGTGTTCCTGGCGGCACTGGACCAGAACATCGTGAGCGTGGCGATCGTCCGCATCGCCAACAGCCTGCACGGCTTCGACAAACAGGCCTGGGCCACCACGGCCTACCTCATCACCGCCACCATCAGCACACCGCTCTACGGCAAGCTCGCCGATATCTACGGCCGGAAACCCTGCTACCTCATCGCCATCGGCGTATTCGTGCTCGGCTCGGTGGCCTGCACCTTCGCGACCACCATGTATCAGCTCGCGGCCTTCCGCGCGGTGCAGGGCGTGGGCGCGGGCGGGCTCATGTCGCTGGCCTTCACCATCATCGGCGATATCGTGCCGCCGCGCGAAAGAGTCAGATACCAGGGCTATTTCATGATGGTGTTCGGCATCGCCACCGTGCTCGGGCCGGTGCTGGGCGGCTTCTTCTCCAATGCCGATCACATCCTGGGACTCTCGGGCTGGCGCTGGGTGTTCCTGGTGAACGTGCCGATCGGCGTGCTCGCGCTGCTGGTCGTCGGCAAGGTGCTGGACGTGCCGTTCGAACGGCACCGGCAGCGCACCGACTGGCTGGGCGCGATAACCCTTGCGGTGGGGACGGTTCCACTGCTCATCGTCGCCCAGCAGGGGCGCGAGTGGGGCTGGCAGTCGCATCGCGCGCTGCTCTGCTACGCCGTCGCGGCCGTGGGGCTGGTGCTGTTCCTGCTGGTGGAATTCCTCATGAAGGACGCCGCGCTGATTCCCCTGCGGCTGTTCCGCAATCGCACCTTCAGCATCGCCATCGGGGGCGGCTTCATCGTCGGCGTGGCCATGTTCGGCGCGATCGTGCTGGTGCCCTTGTACTTCCAGGTGGTGCGGGGGTATTCGCCCACGCGCTCTGGGCTTTTCATGCTGCCGCTGGTGGTGGGCATCATGATCGGCGCGCAGATCTCCGGGCTCATCACCAAGTTCACCGGGCGGTACAAGGCGCTGCCGATCCTCGGGTCGCTGGTGATCGGGCTCGGGTCGGTGCTGTTCGCGCTGGTGCGCTTCGACTCGCCGCTGTGGCAGCCGCTGTTGTACTGCGGCGTCATCGGTTTCGGGCTGGGCGGGTGCATGCAGACGCTCATCATCGCGGCCCAGAACGCCGGGCCGCGCATGGATATGGGCGTGTCCACCGCATCGGCCACCTTCTTCCGGCAGATGGGCGGCACGCTGGGTGTCGCGGTCTTCCTGACCATCCTGTTCAACCTGTTGCCGCGCAAGATCATGGCGGCGTTCGGCGGGCATCTGCCACCGGGATTCGACCAGGCGCAGCTCGGGCAGATCCAGAGCAATACCAGCGGGATCGCGGCCCTGCCGGAAGAAGTTCGCGCGCCCATCCTGACCGGGTTCACCCATGCCATGGGCGGGGTGTTCTTCGTAGCGGCGGCGGTCGCGGTGGCCGCGGCGTTCGTGCTGGTCTTCATGAAAGAGATTCCGCTGCAGGATGTTCCGGTGGCGGTGGTCGAGGAAATCGCCGAGCCGGAACCCGAACCCGAGCCGGAGGAGCCGGAGTTCCGCTACGTCGAGCCGTCGGGACTGTCGGTGTCGGGCTGCGTGCACCGCGAGGACGGGCAGTCCGTGCCCGATGCGGTGCTGACCCTGATCGATCAACGCGGGCACCAAGTTTCGCGGGCGATCGGCGAGCCCGACGGGAGCTACCGCATCGGCGTCCCGCGCGCGGGCGGGTATGTGCTGATCGTGTCCGCCTTCGGCTACCAGCCCGCCGCGGTCTCGATCAGCGTCGGCGGTCGCCCGCATGTGCTCGATGTGCAGCTGCTCGGTTCCGGGGAGGTGTCGGGCACGGTGCGCACGGCGGGCCGCGGCGCGCCGCTGGGCGAGGCGACGGTCACCCTCACCGACGCGTTCGGCGATGTGGTCGGCTCGGCCATCACCACCGCGGAGGGCGACTTCATCTGCCGCGGCGTGCTGGCCGGGACCTACACGCTGGTCGCGGTGGCCGATCACATGCGGCCCACGGCCATGACCCTCACCGTGCCGGACAGCGGAATGCTGCGTCACGACATCGAATTGGCCCCGCGCGCGGTGCTCGCCGGATCGGCGTGCAACGAGCGCGGCGACGGGGTGCCGGACGCGCAGATCACCGTGCTCGACGAGGCGGGGGATCTGATCGCCATCACCCGCACCGACGACAGCGGCCGCTATGTCGTGCCGGATCTGGCCGAGGGCCGCTACACCGTCATGGCTCGCGGCTACCCGGCCGCCTTCAGCCGGGTCACGGTCGCCGACGGCGAGGTCGCCCATGACGTCCTGCTCGGCTACGAGCGGGTGGAGGCGGCGGACCGGGTATCCAACTGAGCGTGCAACTGCTAGGTTTCCGGCTGAAAACAGTCCAGCATTCGGTATTGGACTGATCCCGGGAAGAACAGTTATGAAGACCTCGCGCGCACTGCTGACCGCCGCCGCCCTCGCCGTCGTGCTACCCGCCGGAGCCGCTCAGGCCGAACCGGACGCCGCCGTCAATGAATATGTGGCCCTGGGTGATTCGTGGGCCGCCGACGCCACCATCACCCAGATCACGACCATCTTCACGCCCACGCCGTGCGTGCAGAGCGCCCACAATTACGCCAAGCAGGTCGCCGCGGCGCTCAATGTGCCGGTGTTCCGCGACGCCACCTGCGGTGGTGCGGTCACCGCGAACATGACCGCCCCGCAGCACACCGCGCTGGGCGACAACGCGCCGCAGTTCGACCGGCTGAGCGAGAGCACCGACCTGGTCACCCTCGAAATCGGCGGCAATGACGCGGATCTCGCGGCGGTCGTCGGCACCTGCGTCACCCTCGACCCCGCCGCGAATCCGTGCCTGGACCAGATGGTCGTGGACGGCGTGGACCGGATGTCGCAGAACATCGCCAGGACCGAACCGCGGGTGGCCGCCGCCATCGCGGGCATCCGTGAACGCGCGCCGCACGCGCGCATCCTGCTGCTCGACTACTTCGAGGGCATCGGCCTCGACGGCGGCTGCTGGCCGGAGATCCCGATCTCCGACGCGGACGCGATCTGGCTGGGGCACAAGCTGATCGAGATGCACGACATGCTCGCCCGGGTCGCCGACCGCAGCGGCGTCGAGTTCGTCGACACCTACGCCGGCAGCGCCGGGCACGACGCGTGTCAGCCCATCGGCACCCGCTGGGTGGAGGGCCTGCTCCCGTACTCGGGCAACCCGATCGGCCCGGCCGTGCCGTTCCACCCCAACCAGCTGGGCGCGGACTATCAGGCTCGCAGGGTGCTGGAAGCGCTCGGAGCCTGATCGGCGGCGGGGGTGCGCGGAGTGATCACGACCCGGTTGTCGTGGAACACCGCGCCGCCGCCGTAGTCCGAATCCCGTTCCGCGATGGTCGCGTTCACGGTCGCACCGCCGGTGTGCTTGGCCCAGCGGCCCTTCTGGGTCGCGGCCACGCCCGGCCGGACCACGTCGGAGACCTCGGCGATCGCGTCGAAGGAACCGCGGTCATTGCCGACGGTCACCGGATCGCCGTCGGAGATGCCGCGGGCCGCCGCGTCGTCGGGATGCAGGGCGACGCGGGGTTCGCCCGCCCGCCTGCGCAATTCGGGATTCGACCCGAACGTGGTGTTCAGGAAGTAGTGCGAGGCGGCCGAGATGAGCACCAGACCGTCACCCGGATCGGCGGGTGGGGTGTACCCGGCCAGCGGATCGTGTCCGGCCTGCGCGGCCCGCGGTGAGACGAACCGGAGCTTGTCGGTGGGCACCGGCCGCGGCTCGATCTTCAGGAAGCCCTCGGCGCGCAGCCGATCGATGTCGTACTGCTTCAGCAGCTGATTCGCCAGCTCTTCGTCGGATTCGTACAGCGCCGGTTCGGTCAGCCCCATCCGCCGAGCCAGCCGGCGGAAAGTCTCGGTAGTGGGCAGACATTCGCCGGGCGGGGCCACCGCGGGCTCGTTCCAGACCAGGTAGAGATTGCCGTAGGCGGCGATGACGTCGAGGTGTTCGGGCTGCATCGTGGCCGGGAGCACGATGTCGGCGTAATCGGCAGTATCGGTCTGAAAGTGTTCCAGCACAACGGTGAACAGATCCTCGCGCGCCAGACCCGCCCGCACCCGGCCCTGATCCGGATTGGAGCCGACCGGGTTGGCGGCGATCACGAACAGCGCTTTCACCGGCGGCCCAGCGGTTTCCAGCAGCGCCTCGCCCATGCGGGTCATGGACAGCGTGCGCACCGGGTTCGGCAGCAGGTCGAAGCGGGCCACCGCGGGTACGTCGAGGTCGAAGTGCCCGCTGGTCGAATAGTGCAGTCCGCCACCGGGAATCGCCCAGTCGCCGGTGACGCCGGGCAGGCAGGCCAGGGTGCGCAGCGCCATGCCGCCGCCCGCGTGCCGCTGAATGC
This sequence comes from Nocardia concava NBRC 100430, assembly GCF_000308815.1. Lineage (GTDB taxonomy): Bacteria > Actinomycetota > Actinomycetes > Mycobacteriales > Mycobacteriaceae > Nocardia > Nocardia concava. The sequence goes on along the minus strand of NZ_BAFX01000108.1, from coordinate 85,213 downwards.
CCTGTGAGACGCGGATGGCGGTCGGCCGGGTGGCGGCGATGCGCTCGCCCAGCGCCACAATGCGTTCCACCGGCAGCCCGGTGATCTCCGCCGTGCGCTGGGGCGTGTATTCCTCGACGCGCGCACGGAATTCGGGCCAGCCCTCGGTGTGTGCGGCCAAGAAGTCGCCGTCCTCGGCGCCCAGTGACACGATGACATGCATGAGTCCCAGCGCCAGCGCCGCATCGGTGCCCGGCAGCGGTGCCAGATGTTCGTCACAGCGTTCGGCCGTGCGGGTGCGCACCGGGTCGATGGCGACGGTGTACGCGCCGCTGTCCTGGATGAACTTCCAGACGTGATGACCGGAGCTGAGCGGATTGGTGCCCCACAACAGGATCAGCTTCGAGTGCGCGAGATCCTCCGGATCCATGCCGCCCGAGGTGCCGAGGGTGTACTTCAGCCCGGTGCTGCCCGCGATGGAGCAGATGGTCGGATCGTGCAGGGACGAACCGAGGACATTGAAGAAGCGCCGCCCGGAAAATCCTTCCAGCCCTTGCAGGTAGCCGAGGCTGCCGGTGCCGTGGAACGGCCAGATCGCCTCGCCGCCGTGCTCGTCGATGATGCCGGTGAGGCGGGTGGCGATCTCGTCGAGCGCCTCGTCCCAGGTGATGCGCTCGAAGCGGCCCTCGCCCTTGGGCCCGACCCGGCGCATCGGGTGGGTGATGCGCTCGGGGGAGTGGACCTGTTCGAGGTACCGGTTCACCTTGACGCACAGCGCGCCGCGGGTGACCGGATGGTCCTTGTTGCCGCGCAGGCCGACCGCCTTGCCGTCCTGTACGTCCACCACCCAGGAGCAGCCGTCGGGGCAGTCGAGTGGGCAGGCTCCCAAGATCTTCACCCGATCGATCGTAGGCAAGCGACCTGTCGGGCGCGAAAGGCGAGCGTACGGACGGTTTCCGCACGCGACACGCCTGCCGCGTCATGTGACGACACGCGGGGGCGCTGCGGTAATCTCGGCGCGCGGCTAATCAGCCGCAACAGGATTGCGGGGGCGGAAGTGCGCGGTGGAATGGGAGCTTCATGATCACCCCCGGCCGAGGCGTAGTCGGTGTCGTCACGGGTTGCGTGGCGCTGCTGACCGGCTGCGGGCACGCGGGCCACTCCGAGACCGCGCACGCCAGGCCCGTCGATACCCAGCTGGCGTCCGGGGATACGGGGGAGATGCAGCGCAGCGCCTTCGTCACCGGGTGCGCGGGGACCTCGGCGGGGTGGCAGGCGACCGCGGTGGTGAGCAATCGGGATGTGATCGAGCACCGGTATCTGGTGGTGATCAGTTTCATGACGCCCGAGTCCACGGATCTGGAACGCACCCGCACCGAGGTGCTGGTGGCGCCGGGTGCGACCCAGGATTTCACCACCGAGACGCGGCTGGATCCGGTGACCCGTCCACAGACCGTCCGGTGTGTGCTGCGTGGGGTGGAACAACTCTGAAAGTTGCGTGGGGACAGGGTCGGACGCTTAGGATCTCCAGCGCCGGCCGTGCTCGATGGTCGGAATTGCCAAACGTTCACTGACCTGCACGGCGGCGGCATCGCGGAATCTCCGGATGTGGATTTGTCGGTGCCATGGTGCATGCTCTTGGCACGCAGATGTCCGCCCGTCGCCCGGAGTGCCCATGTCCACCCGTACCAAGCCACAGCCCTTGTCGGATACCGAGATTCGGCAGATCGCCGCGGAAATCGACGCGGGCCGTCCGCCGATGGTGTGGTTCACCGCGTCGGCGGTCGGTGTGCCGGAAGGCCGTTCCGGCAAGGTGATGTCCCTCGGTGATCCGTCCGAGGGAGATTTCCTGCAGGTGAAGCCCACCGGCTCGAAGGATGTGCTGTCCTTCGGCCCCACCGAGGTGACGCTCACCAAACCGGCCCGCGCCAACCAGACCAAACCGGCGGGTGCGCCAGCTAAACCGGCCACCGCGTCCTCTCAAACGGCCAGTGCGTCATCGGCCGCGAAACCGACTGGAATTACACCGAAAACGGCAACCAGGAAGGAATCCACCGTGACGATGTCGTCGCCCGTGACGTCCCCCGCCCCGGCCGCGCCCGCGCCGGAGGCCCCGCAGCCCGCCGCCGAGTCGGCGCCGGAGGCCAAGGCCGCCAAGCCCGCCGCCTCCCGCCCGGCCCGCAATGCCGCCTCCGCCGCCGCGGCGAAGAAGCCGAAGGCCGCCGAGGTGACCGTCACCCTCAGCGGCACCGCCGACGGTGAGTGGACCCTCGATGTGGTGAACGGCAAGAAGCGCACCATCAAGGGCCTGCCGGTCGCCAGTTCCGCTGTGGCCCAGGCGGCCAAGATCCTGCACCCGGAATTCGCGGAGGTGGTGGATTCCATCCACGAGGCCGTGCGCCTCGCGCAGCAGGCCAAGGTGGAGCAGCTGCAGGCCGAACTCGAATCGGCCCGTCGGCTACTCGAGGATCTGGCCTGAGCTAGACCGCTGATTCGCGATGCCAGGTGCGCGGCCCGGATTCGGGTCGCGCCCTGCGCAGATCATCGTGGGCCCTGCGTAGATCGTCGTGGAAGACGTAGCCCAGCGAGTATTCCTTCGCGTGGTACATGGCCGAATCCGCTTCGCGCAGTAGCTCGTACACCGTGGTCTCGGTCTCCCGCGGCCGCGAGCACGCGATGCCGATGCTGGCCGCGATGCGCACCTCGGCCGCGCTCAGCTCGAACGCCTCGCCCAGCGTGGCCAGCAGCCGCTCGGCCAGCTGGCGGGCCTGCTGCTGGGCCAGCGGGGCCAGCACCACGAATTCGTCTCCGCCATAACGCGCGGCCGCGTCGTCACGCCGGATGACGCGGCGGATGCGGGCCGCCGCATTGGCGATCAGCTCGTCGCCGACCGCGTGCCCGTAGTTGTCGTTGACCCGCTTGAACCCGTCGAGGTCGATGAACAGCAGCGCCAAAGGCTGTCCGGCCCAACGCTCCCGATTACGATGCAGCGCCCGCAGCAGGGCGGCGCGGTTCAGGAGTCCGGTGAGCATGTCGTGGTCTGCCTGGTACTGCGCGCGCCGTTCGCTGCGGGCGCTGCGTTCGATGGCGCGTTCGCTGCGTAGCAGCACGCCGCCGAGTAGCAGCGCGAACAGCGTGGACACCACCACGCGGTCCAGGGTGTCGAGGCTGGAGCCGACCACCGGCACCAGCGCGGCCACGATCATGACGATGGCGATGATGCTGGCCCGCTGCCGGGAGCGGTGCGGATGGATATCGCGCGGCCCGTCCAACACCACCATGCTCGGATGTAGCGCGGCCGCGCCGATCAGGGTGAAGCCCAGTTGCAGTGGCAGCAGCTGGATCTGGCGGCCGAACACGGCCGAGCCGACCGTCTCCAGGTGGTAGCCCAGATCCCCGGCCAGGATCACCAGCATGGCCAGGTGCACCAGCCGCAGCGAGGTTTCCGAGCGGGCCGAGGTGATGACCGAATGCACGATCACGGTGAGCAGCAACGCATCCACGATCGGGTCCGCGATGCTGGTGACGGTGCTGAAATGGACGCCGTGCGCCACGCGCAGCACCGGCGAGATGAGGAAGGTCCACGACAGCAGCAGCGCGCCCAGGCCGATGAGTCCGGAGTCCAGCAGCACGTCGTGGTCGGTGCTGTTCTGGCGCGGGCGCAGCCACAGCACCGCGGCCGCTCCGACGCAGCAGTATCCGAACAGGGTGAACAGGTCGTCGAAGGGATGCCGCTGTGATTCCGAGACGTGGCGCAGCGCGGTGCCGATGGCGAATTGCACGGCCGCGGCGGACAACAGGTACCAGGGCAGCGGATGGCGCGGCCGGTACTTGCGGACACCGCTGCCGATCATGGTGAGGCTGATGGCCACCGAGGCGAACAGCGTGGCGAGCATGACCGCGCGGGAGCTGTTGATCAGGGGCAGACCGAGAACGAGCACGCCGCAGGCGAACAGGACGGTGCGCCAGCAGATTCTGACGTGCCACGGGGCCCGATCGGGACCGGACTGTTCGGCCGGTTGTGCGTCTGTTCCCACCAGCCCCCCTTATCCGAGCAGTACTCGAAAAGACACCGCCGATCATCAACCGAGTGTGTTGCGGTACGAGCATAGGTCCCCGCGCAGCGGTGGCAGAGTGCCCGGTCGACAAAGGCGCTGCCACTATTTGGGCAACCGAACCGATCATGACATGAAAGCGCCCGCTCCGGAGCGGAGTTCGGCGAACCCGCAGGACCGCTTTCCGCGAGACTCGCTATGCTCCCCGCGAATCGAACCGAACGGCCTGCACGACTCTGGGGACAGGAGCCGCAGTGGCAGTTAGCGCGGGACGCTCGGGGGCATCGAGAGCGGGACGCTGGTGGGCGCCCGGCCGGGTTAATCTCATCGGCGAGCACACCGATTACAACGACGGATATGTGCTGCCGCTGGCCCTGCCACTGGGCATCACCTGCACCGCCGTGCCGCGCCCGGATGGCGTGGTACGGCTGCGATCTCGCCAGGCCCCGCACGAGCCGGTCGCCACCACCGTCGATGCGCTCGGCAGCGGTGGCTGGTCCGAGCTGCCTGCCTGGAGCCACTATCCGCTGGGCGTGATCCGCGAGTTCGTACGCCGCGGCCACGAGATTCCGGGCATCGGTCTCGATCTCGACGCCACCATTCCCATCGGCGCGGGCCTGTCCTCGTCGGCGGCGCTGTCCTGCGCGGTCGCCATCGCCCTGCGGGACCTGTTCGCCCCCACTGTCTCCGCCGCCGACATCATCGATATCGCCCGCACCGCCGAGAACGTCTACGCGGGCGTCCCCACCGGCATACTCGACCAGTCCGCTTCCGTCCTGTGCACGGCCGGCCACCTCCTGTTCCTCGACACCCGCACCGGCGGCACCGAGCAGATTCCCTTCGACCTCGACGCCTTCGGCCTGTCCCTGCTGGTCCTCGACACCGGCAGCCCGCGCCGCCTGGTGGACGGCGAGTACGCCCGCCGCCGCGACGAATGCGCCACCGCCGCAGCCCAACTCGGCGTCCCGTCGCTGCGTGACGTGCCCGATGCCGCCGAGGCGAACCGGCTCGCCGATCGGGTGCTGCGGCGACGCGCCCGCCACGTGATCACCGAAAACGCCCGGGTTCTGCGAATTGCCGAACAATTGCGCAGCGGCGCGGACCCCCGACTGATCGGCTCCGTACTCACCGCCGGACACGCCTCCCTCCGTGACGATTTCGAGGTCTCGGCCCCTCGGCTGGACCTCGCCGTCGACACGGCACTGGCGGCCGGCGCCCACGGCGCCCGCCTGACCGGGGGCGGCTTCGGCGGCAGCGTCATCGCCCTCGTCGACCGCGATCACATCGATGCGGTGCGCATCGCCGTCCGGGAAGCCTTCGCGAACAAGGGATTCGACGCGCCCCGTGACTTCACCGCCACCCCGTCGGCCGGTGCCCACCGCCTCTGACCGGCGAAATCGCCTGTCCTACACCGCCGCATCGATCAGCGCGACGGCCGCTCGGGTGCACAATTCGCGCGCCCGCTCCGGTTCCAGCCCGCGCACGTCGGTGAGCACGATGAATGCCTCCCAGCCGACCACCAGCGCGACCTGCGACACCAGATCCTCGAAGGCACTGGGGGACAGTCGATCCCGCAGCGGCTCCAGCGCCCATTCGATCCAGCCGATGCGGCGGAAACCGCGCCGCGGCTGACCCGGTGCCGGCGGCGGGGCGTCCACCGTCAGCTTCACCAAACGCCGTCCCATGGGCAGGGATTCGCGGATGTCGTCCGTCAGCGCCGCCACCAGCACGGCGATTCGCTCGCGCGGATCCGCGCTCTCGGTCCGCTCGATCGCCTCGTCCGCGCCCGCGCTGACCAGGCCGACGGTAGCATCCAGCAGCAGTTGATCGAGGGTGGGGAAGTGCAGGTAGACCGTGCGCCGGGCGACATCGGCCGCCTCGGCGATCTCACTGATCGAGGGACTCTCCCCCCGGGCCAGCAGCGACATCGTGGCATCCACGATGGCCTTGCGGGTGCGGCGGCGTTGCGCGACCCGGCCCGGTCCGCCGGTCGGCGGGTTCTCGTTCACGCGCGGCGGTCCTTCCTCGATTCATGCCTTGACAGTGCCTGTACCGCGATTCACTATATCCACATGCACTGAATGCACAGCAGTGCATTTAACGAACCGGGGGCTTTCATGAGTTGCGATACCCACGCCATGGTCGTGGTCCATCGGGTCTTCACGCGCGAATTCCGGCTGCTGGGCGAAATCGCCGCGGTCACAACACCGTCCGATGCCGAGCAGATTCGCCGCGTGGTCCGCCACGGCCGCGAGATGCTCACCGCCCTGCACCACCATCACCACTCCGAGGACGAATTGGTCTGGCCCCGGCTGCGTTCGGCGAGCGTCGACCCGGCCTTGATCGACTCCATGGAGTCCCAGCACGGCGCCATCGGCTCGGCCATGGACGCCGTCGACGCCGCCCTCACCGGCTGGGAGTCCGACGGGACCGCGGGGGAGCAGGTCACCGTCGCATCAACGCGGCTGCATGCGGTCCTCGCCGAGCACCTTCACGAGGAAGAGCAGATCGTGCTGCCGCTGGTGGCCGAGACCCTCACCGAGTCGCAATGGGCCGAACTGGGCGAACGCGGCATGGCCTCGCTCCCCAAGCGCCGGGCCCTGGTCTTCCTCGGCCACATTCTCGAGGAAGCCGATCCCGCCGAGCGCGAGAACTTCTTTCGAGACATCCCCGGCCCGGTCCGCTTCCTCTACCGCTTCCTCGGCGCGCCCGCCCACGCCCGCGAAACCCGGGCCCTGCGGCGCGATCTCGACCCGACCTTCACGGAAAGAGCGGCATCATGACCTATCTCGTCGTGGACCAGCGCGTCGAGGACGTCGACCGTTGGCGCACAGCCTTTTCCAGCGCCAACGACCGGCGCCGCCGAGCAGGCGGCGAACTCACCATGGTCCTCACCGACCCCGCCGACCCCAACCGCATCCTCGTGATCGTCGAATTCGACTCGCCCGAGAACGCCGCCGCCTGGCGCACCCGCCCCAATTCGGAACGCGAATTCGCCTCCGGCGGAGTCATCCCCGACTCGGTGACGGTCCGAATCCTGGACCGCCTTCCAATGCCCACCAGAGCCATCCCGCCGAAATAACGGGGGTGGGATGGCTCCGCTCGGTCCGCTGTCTCCTCGACGACTACCGATGCCGTGGTGCGATCGCATCGACGTGCCGCGGGTCGGCGGCCTCAACCTAGTCCACGAAAGACACTGGAGTACATGGCTATTCGCCGGAAGTTCGGCGGCGAGCGTGGCGGATTGGGCATACTTCCTATGATGAGGAGGATGTGGCTACACCACTACTTCGGCACGGGTCTGCAGCCCTCCGTGGACGAGGTCCGGGCTGACCTCTGGACGAATCTTCCTGGGATGCAGGCTGATTCCGAGGCGTGGCGTGCTGTACTGCTTGAGCAGTATCGAACCTATGTCGAGATGGCTGACCGAATCAGTGCGCGACGGGGTATCGCCAACACGTTCTTCCTGACTATCAACACCGCAGTCGCGTCAGTCGCCGCGACAGTCTGGCAAACCCATTCGGCGGCAGCGGGATTCGCATCGTTCCTGCTGGCTGTCATGCTGGTTCAGTGTCTGGCATGGTATTGGATCCTTCGATCTTATCGACAGTTGAACGCGGCCAAGTATGCCGTCATAGGCGCAATGGAGGAGCGGCTTCCTGCCTCGCCATACTGGCGGGCAGAATGGCGGGCACTTGGATCAGGGAAAGACCCGGACCGGTACTGGCCGCTGGCACATGTCGAGCAATGGATTCCGGCGTTGTTCGCAGTGATCTATCTTGTCGGATTCCTGTGTCTGGTTTTCAATTGACTGGATTCGAGCCGCGCTCCGTGTCGACTTCTTTCATGTACCCCTCCACCGAGGTTCGATCGGTGGAGGACAACGTTGGGTCTGAAAGTAGAATCCGTGCTTCATAGAGGCACTCGGCCCGCGCTTCGGCGAGCCGTGCCACGAGCCGCGGCACTTCAGCCGGGAGCGCTACCGCGACTTGATTGCGAAGGAGTTTGACAAGACCCCGCAGGCAATAGACCAGTAGGTATCGTGCGCTGTTGTTTCCGGTATCCTCCTTGCACAGCAAGCGGAGCTCTACCGCGAGTACTTCAGGGTAGATGCCGCCAGTCATCGACTTGTGTTTGGCTTCAACAGCATCGGAGACGAGCCGACGTGCGATTCGGCGTGAGTCCGAATCGGTCCAGAGACCAAGATCTTGCCGGATCTGATGAGTTCCGGGCAGCACTGTCTGGCCTGATTCTATCCAGCGCTCGTATGCGAGTACCAGCAAGTCTCGCACCTTGAGATCATCGGTGGCGTCGTTGCGTAATCGAAGCGTCTGTGCAATCGCCTCCTGAAATTGTCCGCTGTCGATGATCAGGCGAATGAACGAAAGTTGCACTTCGCGCCTCCCGTGCTCCGAGAAGCAGACCTGTCGGGCATAGTCTAGGAGGCTTTCGGCCTCCGCCTCGCGGTTTAACGCGGACAGGAGTTCAGACAAAATGCGTACAGGGCCCGAAGCTCCAGGCAGTCTGGCAATCCAGCGCTCAAGTATCGGGATTGCGGCGGTCACGGTTCGAGAATCGTCCGCTTCCAGTGAGCGAGGAGATGTCCGTGCGGCGACCTGCGCTGAATAGATCGCCGAGTAGTAGAGATGGATTGGATTGTCGAGTTTCTCTATCCATTTATCCGGCACTTGATTACATCCCCACGACCGAGTGGCCAGCCAGAACCTATCGCGAAAGTCTTTGGTGTCACGTTCGGCGGCTTCGACGATACTCCAGTAGGCGAAGCGTCCAGCCTCGTCGGATAGAGAGTTGATATCGTTGAGGAAGTCGGCTGCATCGCGCTCGAATCCTAGGTCTCGGACAGCGCGACACATGTATTCATCGTGTGGATCCAGGGTCAACGCGTCGATCAGGGCGAGGTTTCCGATAACTTCGCCAGAGTACTCGGTAAGTGGCCAATCCGTTCCCGGCGCTGTTATCGCGTTTCGGACTCGGATCTTCCATTGAATCTTCTCTCTGCACCACTCCAAGTGTGTCTCGACCTCTGATTCGTCGACAGGTCGCCGGACTCGTGCCGGTGATGATCTGCGGGCGGCATCCTCGATCGTGGCATGGGCCTCCGAAGTGAACGCGGCACGCACGCGCGGCGGAAGATCTCGGCATCCGACCGTAACCAGCAGATTCCTTCTGTCGCGGGCGCTTATTACCTCCTCGTGTGTCGCCGAGCGCCGGACTCCGAGGACCAACGTTGGGCTGCGAAACATGAGCATGTGGTTCAACCACTCGAGCCGTAGATGTGCAATAGCCACGCCCACCCGTGCCGCACTGGCCAATATGTTTGGTACATTGCGGTCCGCGTCCGCCCCGCCGCGGCTGGGTGCGCAGATCACGAGACCAGCTGTTCCAAACGATGCCGCAAGCACCTGGTGGGTATCAGCCCGCTGCCTCGCATCCTTTCGAACATTGCCTGAAATCAGCGCGTTCAGATAGAGCGATTCGACATAGCGCATCCATGCATCTGTCGCTGGTCCGATGTCGGCGGCGGAACTGTGCGACACCGCTAGATTTCGGAGTATCGCTGAATTCAATGGTTCATCTGACAGCATTTCCGCCCACCGCCTGCGTGCCTCTGTCGAACGTCCGATCCTATGATCGGCCTCGGCGCGATGACCGTCGAGGTACATTCTCAACAGAACAATTGCCGGGTTCTTTCGGAGGTGTAGCGGGTAGGCATCGATAGTCTTTTGCGCCTCGGCAAAGTTGCGGTCGAGGGCATTTTCGACAGCTTGGACAGCGGCCGTTAACGATTGTCCGACATGGTTTTCCCACTGGATTCCGTCTCGCCCACCGCTCGGTTTCACTGACTGCTCTGCGGCGGATTCGGGTGTTTTCGGCCTGATCAGCGCATTTTTGATGGCCTGGACCCGGCCGGTAGGAGCCGGCGGTGCTTCTGGGAATTGATGCCGCTTTGCTCGCAACCTGCTTCCCGCTCGTTTGAGGATATTCCGAATGCTTCCGGGGGATTCCTGCAATTTTGCTTCACAGTTGTCAATTCGATCCCGAAATTCTTCGAAGGACATCGATTGGGTAATGGGTTCGGAGGCCTTGAGTTGCCGGAGTTCGTTCAGGCAGTCGACTCGTTCGTTCTCTATAAGCGTTACCAAGGAGCCGAGCGCCTCGCCGTCGCCGGCGATCTGACCGTAGGCTTCTCCATTTTCGATGGTTGTACCGACCAGCTCCTTTGCGAGACTTCTCGCGTTCCGAATCGCCAGTGTAATTCGTTCGGCTGCCTGCTCGAGCTGTTCGAGCTGTTCCGCTGGGCCACGACATGCCGAGGCTTGTCCGGGATCGAGAAGGGGTTCCTCCCGGGCAGATGTCGGTAGCTTTGAGGTCAGCTTCAGCAGCATCGCCCTCATCGCCTCTATTTGGGATGTGGGGTCGCCGCCGGTGAATTGGCGCGCACCGGCGTAGGCGCCGAGGTCGGGCAGTCGTAACGGATATTCGAATAGACGGTGCTGATGGATGATTGCGATGAGCAGGTCTGGAAGACTGTTGTTGTCAAGGCATTTGGCCAGGCGGCTGGGCAATTCGTTTGTATCCGATTCATACAGGTCGCAGACTGTGCGTAGAAGTCGTGGGCCTGGCCCGCTATCGTCGGGCAGTTCGTCAGCGAGTTCTCGTATGAGAGCGCTGGGATAGCCGCATACCATCCACTGGATCGCGAGGACGGTGAACGCTGCGATTCCGCCCTGCTGCACACCCGAGGTGGTGACGAAGTTCCTGAGTTCGGCTGCCAGTTCGTCTCTGGTGCGGGTGGTCGTCTTGCCGCGCAGCCGCGCCTCGACCTCCAGGTCGTGAACTCCTGGCCAGCGGCACTGCCCGGCGTTCCCGAACGGTGCGGTGCCCTGATGGGCGACATCGCGACCTTCACGAACCATGCTCGCAATCTGTTCGGCGCGCTGCCGGTGACCGCCGGAGTCGGCGCCGGTTCCCCGTAGACGCTCATGGAGGTGGCGCAGTACGAAACTGATGTGTGCCGCAATTCGGTGACTGGTCGGCGCCAAAGCTGCTGCAGTGCCGAACCATTGCAGCGATGACTCCAAATGCCCGTGTCGAAGGTAGATCAACCCGATGTGATAGGGATGCTTGGGGTTCGCTGGATCCAACTGGTGCGCGTGTGCCAGGTGTAGGAGCGACGTGTCAGGTGTTGTCGCGGGGTGAACCGCAAGGCGGAATCGGACCTCGATCAAGGCTTCCGTTTGCTCCGCGGTGAGGGGCAGTCCTCGCGCCTGGCGGTCCGACCAGCGCATGTGTAGCCGCTGAAGGTACGCCAATTGGTTGAGCGGTGGCCGCGTCATCGCCGGGTGCCGCCCGCAGCGATAAGTTCGCCGGTGGGCAGGACAACGATGTGTGAATCATCCGAGAGCGCCACCAACCGCCCATCCGATGAGATGCTCATCGGTCCGCTGGAGATGAATTCAACTCGGCCGTTGGCTATCAAGGCGTGTTCGCCACTGGGATACTCGAAGATCAGTAGCCGCCCACCGTTACCCTGCGTCACCGGGCGGGCTCGGGGGGCAGTACGAAAACCCACTCGAACGCTCAACTCGGAATCGAAACACACTCCTCGGCCTTCGGAGTCGACGACGGTGATCAGGCTGTGACTGGGCACGACACCGACCACGTTGTCAATAGGCAGGTGATCGCCACGGACGCGCTGGGTATCGCGCTCCAGTCGATAGACCTGGTTCTGCCCGATGACAAGCACATACCCTGGCCTGCATGCGATTCCGAGGAGGACGGACTCCAGTTGATACACCTGTTCGGCGGTATTGTGCTCGTCCGAATGAACTGTGAGCGTTCCGTCCGTGCCCGCGATATAGAGGCAACCGTTGTGGTGCGCGAGTAATTGCACTCCCACCGGGTGTTGCCGTACGACTTCAGCCTGAGTGCCGTCGGCAGGGATCGACCAAATTTCTCCGTTCCACATCCCGGCGAGCAGGCCCTCGCCGAGGAAGGTCAGCGCACCGGGGATATGAAATCGTTGATCGGTCGGCGATACGGCTAGGTCCGTCGAATGGACGCCGCCATCCCTGGAGGTGATTACGACCCGTCCGGACCAATCTGAAACCGCGAGATTTCTGGTGCTGCTGGCCCATACCTTGGGGCGAGTGCGAAGCTTCCCTGCGCCGGAAGCTATCTCACCGTTAGTCGAGTGGACAGTCAGCCGATCATTCTGGAGTACCGTGAGCACTCGGCCGTCGGGGAAAAATACAGGTGTCCCCGCCGCATCGACAATCGTGCGGCCTCTTGTGGGAAGGGCACCCAGTGTTGCCGGTCGGACATCGAAGGGTTGAGTCGTTGCCGATTCACACCCAGCTGCCTCGGCAACGAGTCGAACGCTGGGGGAAGCGTGTTGAAAGAACAGATCGGTGAAGACCGCAGTGCCGCTTTGTGCGACAACGGTCGTCCGCCCGAGTAGACCAGTAGTGGAAGGTACGGCAATGATCGAGACCTCCTCGTCTGGTCCGGGCGGCGCCGGCTGCCCGTCGGCGCCGCTGATGATCACGCGTATCTCGGGCAAGGTGTGGTTTGCGGGAATGTCTTCAATGCTTCCGTCCCACAGTAATTTTCGTGGCTGCTGATCCAATTTTGGCCGGAGGTCGAGGGCATTGCGTAACTCCTCGAACCAATTGGGCTTGGTTGTCGATATACGATGGCGATTCCTGGCCAGGTACGGGACGTCACTGTCTTCGATCCGCGTAATGACGAGGGGCAGCACCGGGCTGTTCGGGCGGCTCTGATCGAGGGCGACATGAAGTTCTCGTTGGCAGATGTCCTTCAGAAAGTAACTCGGTGAGAAGAGCGCCACAAAGTAGCGGCTGTTGATGATCGAGTTCTCGAGCGACATGCTCCAGTCCGATCCCAGGCGGGTAGCTCCGGGCTCTCTGTCCAGGAACACCTCGGGCTGCTTGCCCTGCCGAGTGACACAACTGCGCAACGCGGCATGCAGATCCTTTGCTGCTTCGTAATCCTCACGGGCATAGCTGATGAAGACATCCCAGGCCTGTTCGCGGCTGTGCTCGATGTCGCCAATGGGTCCGATCATGGTGAACTCCTTCGACCCGATTCGTTTCAGGTCAAGTCGGTGATGATCGAGCCCACCGCCCGCTGAATGACGTTCAGGCAGAGCCGATACTCGCTCTCCTGATCAACTCCGATCGTGAGCAGCAGTACGCGGGCAAGTTCGGTGTGATCGAACAGTTGTTCGTCATCGTGCGCTGGACGGTACTCGATCTCTGGAAGGCGCTCGACGAGCTTTTGTCCGTCGAGGCGTGGTTTGTATCTACGGATCGACTTCAGCAATGTTGCCCTCCGGCAGTAAGAGATTCGATATGTGAGTCATGATCCGACGTTCAGCGCTTCGCAATTCGTTTATCGCGATCGAGTGTGACTCGGTCGCCTCGTCGAGAACCTTGAGCAAGTTGTTCAGTTCGCGGATGGGCTCGCTCTCAGGATCTGCGTCCCGCCTGAACGGTTGGATGATCAACTCGATACGTCTGCGCAGAGCCGTCGCGCGTTGTGACGAATCCTCGTCCACCGAGGTTTGGGCCGGCGGCAGCTCGCAATCGACCGCGGCACCGCTTCGATACGGTTCGAATCGTGTTGACATGAGCCGGTATTCGGCTCGAAGGGCCTCGGTTTGCATCGGGTCGGTGAGGAATTCTCGGATCAGAATGCGATGGCGGGTGACCGCGTCCTCGTGACCGCCTTTCGCTCGCTCGTGCGCGATCAGATCCAGAACCTCCGGGAGCGTGATGGGCTTGGCGACATTCGTCCCGCGTTCCAGAACACTGATCGCTTGCTCGCGTTCGGCCGAGTCTGCGGCGAAATAGAATCGGATAACGCCCTCGACCAGGTAGGGATCCCCTAGTTCGGAGTCGGCCTGCCGTGCTGCGTCGGCCAGATATGACAACTCCCGCCAATCGGACTCGTTGGGAGGACCCGAACCGGCGCGACGTGCCGCCCAACGCCACAGGAGAGCCAAAAGTTCGAGTAGAGCGACGGGTCCGCGAAGTCGGCCGTATGCACTGCCGGGCTCGAAATCGACTAACCCGTCAGCAACGACCGACAGGCGCTCTCCCAGATCGGCAGCGTTGCCATGGGTCCAGTCGCAGGCCAAGATTCCTATATCGGCCTCAATCGTCGGCTGTGACCGTTCGATTGCGCCTTCTCGTGCCTCAGTAAACGCAACGCGTGCGTCGTCTTCGCGCTTGTCGACGAGTGCCTGGATAGCTTTGACAAGCTGCAGATTGTCCACGCCCGGCGGGATTCTGTCCTCAAGCTCGCCGAGTTCCCTCAATTTGTCGAAATAGTGTATGGCGCCTTCGATCTCGTGTCGCCGCCAGTGCGTTGCCGCGAGATGTAGGCACGAGCACGCGACGATACGTCGGCCAGTCGCATCGTTGGACAGCAGAGATTGATGCTGATCGTAGATATCGCATACTCGGTCGTGGTTCTCCAAGCGGGCATGAATCCAGAGAGCCAGGCGGGCGGTGGTGCGGTCGTTTCCGAAGGCTGCGGTCAATTCCTCGACTGCGGCGGCCGCGGCACCATAGCGCGCATTGTCAGTCCGCCCCAGCATGGCTCGAACGAAGGTCTGTGCCAGCCTCGCCTCGTACAGTGCTCGGCGCCGAGGCCCACGGCTCAGTGACTGGCTCAGCAGCAGGTCTGCCTTCTCGAGGTCCGGTGCGTAGTCGCTCTCGACTAGGCGCAACGCCTCGTCAAGCGGACCGCGCCAACGACGGGGGGTGATCATGAGGTATGCGCCGCATGCGATCCCCGCCCCGATTCCGATCAGCAACGTGATCAGTAGCCCCTGTACCACGGATCGGTCACCAGCCCGGGTCGTCCAGTCGGCGCATCAGATCACCAAGTCGTCGCGCATATTTTTGGAGCTGAGAAGATGACATCTGGCGGCTCACGTCCAATCGTTGCAGGCTCGGTTCGACCCCCAAGAGAACTTGCTTGGCTTCTGCTGCGCGACCTAGTAGCTGAAAGGTCTCCCCGTAATCGAGTAGGAGTTCGATGTTCGACCATTGCAGGCTGCCACGGTCGTACAGCCAAATGTATGCGAGATTATTGGCCTCGATGAGAATCGTTCGGGCAAGCTCATTGTCGCCCTGGGTGATCAGGCGTTTGGCTCGCTCGATTAGGTAAACCGTGACTGGATGTGCGGTGCTGCGGCGGGTCCCTTCCGGAAGGTGTGCGAAGGCGCGTCGGATGGCATCGTCGGAATGATCATCGATTCCCTGCTGCATGAGTTCGCTGATCAGCAATATCTGCATCTCATACGCGCTCGGTCCATCCGGTGCGAATCGAATGGCGCGGTCCAACAGAGAAAGTGCCTCGTGAGGGTCGTGGAGCTCGTCGGTCGCGACCTTCGCCGCGAGCAGGAGTGCGTCGTAGACCGATGTGCGCCGAGGTGCACCACGGCTGTCGATTGGAATTGCATGTGCCAACAACACCGCTTCGCTGTGCTGGCCCAGCTTTCGTAGAGTGGATACCGCATAGTACGGATCCATCGCCTCGCTTGCGATGTCGAGCTGGGCGGCCACATCCAACGGATCTGTTTCGTTCCGCGGCACGACGTCTGGCCCTGCCAGTTGGATCAGCCAATCGTAGGTATCGGTGATGGCCTTGGTGCGCTGCATCCAGAACGGCAGTCGGTTATCGGAATGTACTGGGGCGCAGGCAGCCCGGTGCATCATCGAGTCGAATGTCCCACCGACGGACCGACCGAAGCATTGAAGAGCCATGGCCACGAAGGCGAACAGATCGGTCGATTGTTGAGGATCCGTTGTGCCACAGACGAGTTCGGGCGCCAAGCTTGCGATGCGTAGCGGCTCTGCGGAGAGTTGATCGATCGAGGGCGGGCCGAATGGGGGCAGGCTGAGAAGCAGCGGTTGGCTGTCGACAAATACGATGTCGGCAGGCATGGGCATCACACCTGCGCCTGTAGCCTGCCACCATCGAGGCAGCTCCCGCAGCGCCGCACTTACCGCATCGATCCCATCGCGAGGGTCGGGTCGGGCGATCATATCGGCGAGACTTCGATCTGCCAGAGCCTCGTAGCTGACCACCTGAAACCATAGGTCGCCGAGCTGCTTCTGATCGCTCGCGACGAGCGGTGCGAGCGTCGCTCGCCGTGGCCGTGTACGCCATTCGTTGACGGCCGCACGCTGATGGAAGTCGAGCTCGTGGCTCGGGATCAGTCGATGCCAGCGAGGTCCGTTCAACCCGCGGTACACGGTTCCCCACATTCCGGCGCCGACGCGAACGCATCCTAGCTGCTCTTCGATCTGCTCGACGGGTTCATCTGCGAAGGTTGTCATAGACGTCCTCGAGTCGGTCTGCGTACTCCTCCAGTTCGCGCGTGGCAGCCTGTGACTCGATAGCTGAAATCAGTTGTTGTAGCGCACGATCGAGATCCGGCACCGGATCATTGGCAAGATATCGGCGGACGTTCTTGACGAGACGGCGATACTCAGGAGGAATATCGGAAGCTTCACTCGATGCCACCGCCTCGGGCAATGGTGAGGTCCTGGGTTCCGTGGGCCCTGAAAGTGCTTCGGGAGCTGGAATCATCTCCACCGGTCGTGGCAGATCGAAGGAGTGGGCAGGGCCAGTATGGTCGCTGACTACATTCGTGCGTTCGTCCTTCGTGAAGACGCCCAGGAGCGCCCGTCGGCTTTCATTCAGCTTGTCTGGCTCGCCAATTCGCGTGCTTTGCTCGAAGAATGCCTGGTAATCCTTGCCGGTGTTGCGGTGCTTCACTCTCAGATCGAGTAAGCCGTTGATGTCCAATGAGATTCGGATATCAAAATGATGGAAGCCCTCGGGGCGAGGTTCAACGGCATCCAGGTGAATCGTGCCTACGAAGGTATTGTCGGCCTGCTGATCGCTCTCGCCTTGGTAGATCGCAATTTCGAGGTGCTCTGCCAGTGAGGGGTTGGTCAGGGTCTTGGTCTGGCTCGCTGGAATTTTCGTTCCACGCGGGATGAGTGGTACAACGCCGCCGTCGTTGTTCGCGACTCCAAGAGTGTGTTCCGTAATGAGTGTGATCGACAGCGGTTCGTCGTAGTTCTGCTCTTCTCGCTCGGCAGTGGGCCTGGCTTCCATGTCGAACTCGGCGCTGGGCTCGAATCGGTAAGCTAGAATCGCTGCCCCGCGTGCGACCAGCGTATCGGGGTTGGCATCACCACGGACGAAGGCCTCTTCCTGCTCGAAGTGGTCGAGGAGCATCTGTCGAACGCACGGTATGCGAGTCGAGCCACCAACCAGAAGGATCGCGTCGATCTCGTTCCGGCCCAATCCTTTTGCTTGCTCGGCAAGGACGAGGGACTCGTCTACCTGGCGCAGTGTTCGGTCGAGAAAGGGCCGGATGGCTGATTCGAAATCGGCGCGAGTCAGCACGATTTTGCCGCCATCGGCACCCAGGTCGATCGTCGTCGAACTTCTGAGCGACAGATCCCTTTTCGCCTGTTCCGCAAGCGCTTTCACTCGGAGTCTCTTGGGCTCCACTAGTCGGCGCAGGTCGACTTGTCGGCCAATCCATTCGACTATCGCATTGTCAAAATCTCCGCCACCCAAACGCTGGTCGCCGGCCGTAGCGATTACTTCTATCTGATTCTCGCGGGTCTCAATGATCGAGACGTCGAACGTTCCACCTCCCAAGTCGAAGACAAGGTAGATCCTTCGTTCGGATTCCGCCCGGTCCACGCCGTAGGCAATCGCGGCCGCGGTGGGTTCGGGGATAAGTTGACGAGGATGTAGACCGGCGAGCAGCGCTGCTTCTTCTGTTGCCTTCTTTTGCTTTTCAGTGAAATACGCGGGAACGGTGACCACCGCGTCGTGGATCTCGCATCCGATCCTTCTTTCGGCGACCTTCTTGATGTGCATGAGAATGAGCCCGCTGATCTCCTGCGGCCGGAACCACCGCGCTCCGAGTCGAACGTGGACCGGGTCGTCGGTCTCGAAGATTCCCGCTGCTCCATTCGCTTCCAGCGATGCTTTGTCGAAAACACAGCCCATCTCACGCTTGACCTCGATGATCGTATCGCCGAGCAAGCTCTCGTCTGCGATCGCGTTCTTGGCCGGATGCCCGACAATTAGGCTCCCAGTGGCCGACTCGAGTCTCACGACCGATGGTGTCGCAATGGAAGCCGGACCCTCGAGGTCAGGATCGGTCAGGATCTCAGGGGAATAATCGTCGGGCCTGTAAGCGGCGACCGCGGAGTACGTCGTACCGAGGTCGATTCCGATGACTCGATGCAGCGGCTCAGTCATCGGTGTCCACCTCAGCACAGTTGTCGTCGATGAGTCCGCAATACGTGTAGTCGTTCGTAAAGTCCGTGCGGTCGACATCGGTTGGGCGGCGAACTACTTCGCCCGCACGAAGCAGGAAGTTCTCTATCTCCCTTCGCAAGACGGCCAACTCGGCGCCTCGATCCTCGAAGATCGAATTCCAGGTGGGCTCGAGTCGCATCAGTAGAAGCGGCGGGAGCGCGGTGTCGTGCTCGGTTCGTCCCGCCTGGCTCTCCAGGCTGATGCGGTGCGCCTCGGCCAGGTCTGCCTCCGATCTGGCTTCGGCCCGCAAACGTGCGTCCAGACGGGCGGCGGCGGCTCGAATTTCCTCGGCGGTGGACTCAGGGAGTATTGCGAGCCTGGAGTAGTGCGTCGATCGAGGTAGAACGATCGGTAGCGAAAAGAGAGTCATCACCATCCCCCGGCTGTAAGGCTGCTTGGGAGATCCACACTGATGCCTCGGTGAGCTCGATCCCCCTGAAAGCCACTGTGGCCCTGTTGGAAAGCCGCTCGCAGGATGCCAAGTATTTTGTTACTGAATCGATGCCTGGCGCGACAGTGTAGTGCTCCCAAGGTATTTCGTGGATACAGTCGAAGGTGCTGGTTCGATTGTCGCTAGTCAGCATGACACGTGCGGAGGCCGTGCGCAGCGGCAGACGGATCCTATCGACGGATCGGTCAGCCGCGATCGCGGTACCGTCGACCGATCGTGGATGGTCGATCGGTCGACGGCGCCGCGCTTTGGGCTACTTCGCCACGTTGATCGAGGGCTGGTTGATCGTCGTGAAGTACTGGACGGCGGCGGCAATCGCGACCGGGGCGGTGACGAACAGTTGGCCGGCGATGGTGCCGAGGAAGCCGACGGCGGCAGCGCCGATCAGGCAGCCGGTGCCGGCGGCGCCGAGCAGGGGGACGAACATGGCGGCGAGGACGCCGGCGGAGCCGAGGGTGACGAGGCCTGCGGCGCCGACTGCGCCGAGCAGGCAGCCGAGGGCCGCGCCGCCGAGGCCACCGGCGAGGGTGCCGATGGTGGCGCCCATGGAGAGGGTGCTGGTCATGCGGCTCCAGGCGGCTTGCTCACGCTCGTAGTCCGTCTTCCAGGGCGCGCTGTTCTCGAAGGGGAGGGCGACCGGCTTGTAGACCGCGTGCGCGGCGTCGAACTGGGGCGTGAGGGTGGCGACGCGGTCGTGGATGTCGGCGGCGATCGGGAAGACGTAATCGTCTACGCGGAAGGACAATTCGGTGCCCGCGACGGTGGTGCCGTCGGCTGCCTTGATCTTCAGCACACCGTTGTCCACCACCAGCGACCCGGCGTCGGTGCGGATGACCAGGCCCCGCTCGCCGGCATCGGCGGTGTAGTTGACGACACCCGCGTCGGTGGTGGCGGGTGCGGCGTTCACGGTTCCGGCGGTCACCCCGAGCGCGGTCGTGACGAGGGCGGCGGACACGGCGAACTTGTTGAGCTTCATCAGGATTCTTTTCGTCGGTGCGGGTCAGGGTCCGCACGAATGGACACGGCTCTTGTATGTGCGTGAGCCGTGTGAAGATGTGACCGTCCGGCGGCACGGCCCGGAGGCCGTGTCGCTCAGCGGTTTCTAAATCAGAGGTGGATCAGAACTGGATCAGGCGGTCTTGCGCAGGCGGGCTCCCACACCCACCAGCACGTCGATCACCAGGAACGCCAGCAGCGGAATGCCGATCATCGGCGCGAACCAGCCGATCACGATCCCGGCCGCGGCCAGCGGCACGAGCAGGATCAGCGGAGTCTGCGCGATGGCCCGGCGCGGCGCCTTGCCGACCGAGAGCCTGGACTCCTTGGTCGGGCGGCGCCGCCACCACATGAGGTAGCCGCGCACGATCACGGTGCCGAGCCCGACCATGACGGCCAGCAGCAACAGCTGATTGGCCAGGCCGAACATCAGACCCATGTGGAACTGGATGCCCCAGTTGGTGAGCTTGGCCATCAGCGGCCAGTCGGCGTAGGGCAGCTTGTCGGTGACATTGCCGGTCGCGCCGTCCACCGCGATGGCATCGCGGGTGTACTGGCCGGGGCGGCGCAGCTCCTGTGCCACGAAAGCCATGCCGTCCTTGGCCGGGATGCTGATCTCGATCGGACCGGTCAGTCCATTGGCCCGCGCGACGCCGTAGACGGTGTCGACGAGCCGGGCCTTGTCGGCCGCGGGCATCGGCGCGGCCGCACCGCCACCGTGGTGATCGTGTTCACCGCCCGCGGACATGGCCGGACCACCCGTCCCCGGCAGCTTCGCGCTCACCGCGGGCGTGGTCCAGCTCATGGTCTTGCGCAGCTGCGTGACGTTCTCGCCCGCGTACTTCGACCAGGTCATGCCGGTCACCGACAGCAGCAGGATCACCGGCAGGATCCAGACGCCCACCACCGCATGCCAATTCAGCGTGCGCGCCCGCGGCCGCGACCGATCCGGGCGCACCAGCCAAGCGGCCGAACGCTTCTCGCGTCGCGCCCGCACCCGGCGGTACCAGAGCACCAGCCCGGCCAGCGCCACCAGCCACATCCAGGAGGCCGCGATCTCGCTGTAGTAGCGGCCGACATCGCCCAGGTGCAGATCCTTGTGCAGCTTGTCGATCCAGGTGCGCATGGGCAGCGCGCCCGAGCTGCCGTAGACGACACTGTCGCCCACCGGCTGCGCGGTCACCGGGTCGACGAACACCGCGCGCCGCTCGGATGCGCCCAGCGACGGTTCGCTGAAGATCACCCGGGTGGTGTCGCCGGTGTTCTGTCCGGGGGCCACCGCCACCAGCGCCAGCTTCGGCTCGACCGTCTGTGCCGCGGCGATCTGTTCGTTCAGCGGCTTGGCCGGACCGGTCGAATCGGTGTGCAGCAGACCGCTGGAGGTGATGTTCTCCAGCGTCGGCGAGATCGCGTACAGCGCACCGGTCACGGCCGCGATCAGGATGAACGGTGCGACGAAGACGCCGGCGTAGAAGTGCAGTCGCAGCATCAGCGCCTGGAAGGCGTTGCCGATGCTTCGTTTCGGAGTTTTCCCGGGCGACGGCGGTTCCGTCGTCTGGGTAGGGGAGGACGGCGGTGCCTGATCGACACCGCTCTCAGTGATTGTCACCAGAGGGTCTTTCGGGTTCGAGGGAACACCCGGGGACGGCAGGTACAGGGGAACGATGTGTCGACGCGGTGCGTGGTCCGGGCGTGCCATGACCCCCTCATGGCACGCATCCGACTGCCACCGGTGCGCACTGCGGTCATGGAATGCCGGGACGCGCATGACACCGCCGCGACGGTCGCGGGCGTACAGCGCAGTTCACACGGACGCGAAAGTCCGTGTGCCCGGGTGAAATAGGGGAATCAGCCTCGAACGAGCGCGGGTGGTCCCCGCGTGCGGAAGACGTCGGCCGCGAAGATGCGCAGCACGACCAGATCCCGGTGCGCGATGGGCAGCCGCGGCGGCCCGGACAGCACCGGCAGTGAAATCGGCAGCGGCAGCGCCCAGGCCAGCACGGTGGTGCCGATCCGATAGGCCGCCTCCGCGCCCAGAATGACGACGGCCGCCACGCAGGCGCCCACGATGTGCGCGCCCAGCATGGCCGGGCTCCACATCGAGGCGTGATGGTGCATGTGCGAGCTGTGTCCCGGCGAGCCCCACATCATGCTGAAGTGACCCAGCATCTGCCCGCCGATGAGCGCGACCACCAGGCCGAGCGCGGTGCTGCGCAGCGCGTTCACGCTGGCGACCGTCGCGCCGACCGCGGCCGAGGCGGCGACCAGCAGCGTCAACGGTCCCGTTTCCAGGGGCGCGGCCCCCGAGACGAAGCCGTGCGCGGCCACCGCGAGCGCCCCGGAAACCGAACCGGCCGCCCCACCACGCAAAACCGCAGCATCACTGCGGGAATGCGCTCTGGAGCGGCCGGATCGGGTCTTCACGCGGTGAATAATAGCCATGGGGTGACAATCCCCGTCATCCCGGCGTGCTTTTGGCCGGGATCTCCACTACCGCCGTGGATTCCGGCCAAAAGCACGCCGGAATGACGTTGGCTAGTTCTCCGTGACTTCCATCTCGATCAGCGGCTTGCGCAGCAACTTCCCGGTCGCGTTGCGCGGCAGCTCGTCGAGGAAGATGACCTCGCGCGGCACCTTGTAGCGCGCCAGGTTCTCCTTCACATAGTCCTTGATCTCCTGCACGTCCCGCTTGGAGTCCGGCCCCGGAACCACGATGGCGCGCAGCCGCTTTCCGAAGTCGCGGTCGTCCACGCCGACCACGGCCGCCTCGAGGATGTCGGGACGGTTGGACAGCAGGTTCTCGACCTCCTGCGGGAAGACGTTCTCGCCGCCGGAGACGATCATGTCGTCGTCGCGGCCGTCGATGAACAGCAGCCCGTCGGTGTCGAAGTGACCGACGTCTCCGGAGGACATGAGCCCGTCCACGTACTCCTTGGTGCGCCCGTCGGTGTACTGCTTGAACGAGTGCCCGTTCTCGATGAAGATCGTGCCGGTCACGTTCGGGGCGGTGATGCGGTTGCGGTTCTCGTCGTAGAGCGCGATGCGGATGCCGACCGGCGGCTTGCCCGCGGTGGTCGGGGCCTTGCGCAGCTCGGCGGGCTGGGCCACGGTCATGACCGCGCACTCGGTGGAGCCGTACACGTTGTAGAGCGAGTCACCGAAGTAGTCGAGGGTGCGGGTGACGACGTCCGGCGGGATCGCCGAACCGGCGGCGAAGATGACCTTGAGGGTCTCCGACGGCTGGTACTTGGCGAGGGTCTCCTCCGGCAGATCCAGGATGCGCTGCAGCATGGTCGGCACGACGGTCAGACCCTGCGCGCGGAACTTCTGGATATTGGCCAGCGTGCCCTCGGGATCGAAGCGGCGCTGCTGGAACACGACCCGGTTGCCCAGCGCCAGCGACAGCGTGAACTGCGACAGGCCGGTGGCGTGGAAGATCGGCGCGGCCATCACCACGGTGCTGTTGCGCGGCAACGGGATTCGATCCAGGAACTGGGCGGTAATGAACGGCGAGACCTTGTCGCGCGGCGCGCCCTTCGGGGTGCCGGTGGTGCCGGAGGTCAGGATGACCATGCCGCCCGGCTTCTCCGGCGGAGTGAGGGCGTCGGTGGACTGCCCGGCCGAGATCGACTCGATGGTCGGGATCGACGGGTCCGCGTCGTCCTTGGCGTCGACCCAGGTCAGGATGCGGGGGATGTCGGCCGGGATGGCGGACATGAGGTCGAAGAACTCGCTGTCGTGCAGCACCGCGCGAACCTGTTCGCGCGCGGCCACATCGGTGAACTGCGGCTTGGCGAAGCCGGTGTTCATGAGCACCGCGCGCACGCCCAGCTTGCCGGCGGCGGCCAGGCTCAGCACCATGCCGCGGTGGTCGCGGCAGAGCACGCCGACCACATCGCCGGGGCCCAGGCCCTGCGCCGCGAGCCCGCGCGCGAAGGCGTTCGACAGCTGATCGAGCTGCTCGAAGGTCAGCTCACCGCCCTCATCGACGATGGCCGCGCTTTTCGGATTGGTATTGGCGCCGTGCACCACCGCACCCGCGAAGGGACCGAACTTCAGCATGCTGATCGCGGACCGAGCCGCGATGTCCGGGCGCAGCGGATTGAACAAACCCCCGCGAACCATGGCATTGACACTGAGGGCGGCATCACCCGCCTTGCGTAGAACCGTGCCAGCCGACGAAAGGGCAAGTGACATGGGTACAACCTTCCGCGATCCCCCTGCCGGACGAGTCGGCCGGTCGGACCGCAACCTCGAGATCCAGTGCGGTGCTAACCCTAGCAAGCACCGACAGCCCAGGTGTGGCCGAGGTCTCCGTTACTAGCGGTAACGAATAAAGCGCGCAGGTCGTGGCGGGGGCGACACGATTGCCCTCGAGTCGCGGGAAGCATTCCCCCGTCATCCCGGCATGTTTTTGGCCGGGATCCATGAGTGGATTCCGGCCAAAAACATGCCGGAATGACGGGGTGGTTCGGCGCTATGCGGATGGAGGCTCGTACTCGACGAGCACGCGGCGCAGCAGTTTGCCGGTCGCGTTGCGGGGGAGGTCGTCGAGGAAGAAGACGTCGCGCGGCACCTTGTAGCGCGCCAGGTTGGCCTTCACGTAGGCCTTGATCTCGTCCGCGGTGAGCTCCGCGCCCGGCTCGGGCACGACGAACGCGCGCAGCCGTTTGCCGAATTCGACATCGTCCACGCCGACCACCGCGGCGTCGAAGACGTCCTTGCGTTCCAGCAGCAGGTTCTCGACCTCCTGCGGGAAGACGTTCTCGCCGCCGGAGACGATCATGTCGTCATCGCGGCCGTCGATGAACAGCAATCCGCGATCGTCGAAGTGGCCGACATCGCCGCTGGACATGTAGCCGTCGATGATCTCCTTCTTGCGGCCGTCGGTGTAGCCCTTGAACGGCGAACCGGAACGGATGAAGACGCGGCCGGTCACGTTCTTGGCGAGGATGCGCCGGCCGTCGTCGTCGAAGAGCGCCACCTCGCAGGTAAGTGGGGCACGTCCGGCCGTGCCCGGCGCGACGGTCAGGTCCTCGGGGCGGGCGACCGAGGCGATCGCGCATTCGGTGGAGCCGTACAGGTTGTAGAGGACGGGGCCGAACACCTCGGCCGTGCGCACCGACAGCTCCGGGGACAGCGCCGAACCGGCGAGCACGATGCCTTTCAGCGAGGAAGTGTCGTAGCGCTGCCGAATCTCCTTGTCCAGCTCCACTATTCGATGCAGCATGGTCGGCACCGCCACCAGCATGTCGGCCCGGTGCTCCGCGATCAGGCGCAGCGTGCGCTCGGCGTCGAAGCGGCGCGCCATCACCACCTTGTTGCCGAACGCGCAGCCCGCCAGCCAGGTCGCGAAGCCGGTGGAATGGAAGATGGGGGAGACGATGACCATCGTGCCCCGCTGCGGAAAGTCGATGCGGTCCACCATCTGCACGGTCGACAGCGGTCCGGTGCGCTCGCGCGGCGCGCCCTTGGGCAGGCCGGTGGTGCCGGAGGTGAGGATGATGAAGCCGCCCGGCTTCTTGGGCGCGGGCAGCGGTGTGGGTGCGTTGGATTCGATGAGCTCGTCGAGAGTCTTTGCGCCCGAGGGGATCTCGGTGCCCTCGTCGACCCAGGTCAGCACCCGGGGCAGGTCCTCGGGCAGGGCGTCGAGCAGGCCGAGGAATTCGCTGTCGTGCAGCACGACTCGCACGTTCTCGCGCTCGCAGACCTGTGCGAACTGAGGTTTGGCGAAGCCGGTGTTCATCAGCGCCAGGCGTGCGCCGAGTTTGCCCAGGGCCGCCATGGTGAGGATCAGGCCGCGGTGATCGCGCGCCAGCACGCCCACGACGGTTCCGGGCTTGACGCCCTGGCGCTGGAGTCCGCGTGCCAGTGCGTTGGATTGGTCGTCGAGCTGGCGGTAGGTCAGCTCGCCCCGCTCATCGGCGAGGGCGGGCAGGTCCCCGAACTTGCGGGCCCCGCGTCGCACGGCCGTCGCGGGCGGACCGAAAACCCTTGCGTCCCTGAGCAATCGCACGGTCTCCACCGGCTCGGTCGGATCGCTCAGCCCCAGCTCTCGCAGTCGCTTGAGCCCTTTGAGTGCCTCGCCCGTGTGCGCCACACGCTGCCGAGTCGAATGCAGAACCGAGGTCATGCCGACCACCTCCGAGTCACCGAGCCGCCCGCCGCCCGGACCCGACAG
Organism: Nocardia concava NBRC 100430; assembly: GCF_000308815.1. Classification (GTDB taxonomy): domain Bacteria; phylum Actinomycetota; class Actinomycetes; order Mycobacteriales; family Mycobacteriaceae; genus Nocardia; species Nocardia concava. The sequence continues at coordinate 59,142 of NZ_BAFX01000108.1, read as the reverse complement.
CGGGGTAGCGCCACCGTAACAGCGGTATGTGACCCGAGTTACACATTTTCGGACATATACGGCAACGGTACTGATTCGAAAGGAATGCTCGCCTTGTTAACCTCACCGTCGCCCGGGCGTCATCGTGGTCGCCCAGGCTGCGTGTTTCCAACCCCCGAAATGATGAGGAACCCTCCCCATGGAACTGCTCGCTGTGCTTGCCAACCTCGTGACCGCCATGAGCGCCGGAAGCTCGGCGCTCACCGCGCTGTAGGCAACCGCTGACGATCGGCCCGCCGAGGGGGTTCGGCGGGCCGATTGCGTTTTCGGGGGTGTTTCGGGTGTTCAGGCCTGGTCGAAGCCGGTGTTCAGGCCCAGGTGCGCGGTGGCGTCGAGCTCGGCGGCGACGGTGGCGAGCTTGCCGCGGATGGCGCCCACGGCATCCGGTCCCAGGGCCAAGCGCAGCGGCGGATTCGGCTGGCCCACAACGGCCAGCACCGCGGCCGCGGCCTTGTCCGGATCGCCGGTCTGCTGCTGGTCGGAGGCGGGCAGACCGTCGCGGATGGCTCCCACAGTGTCCGCATAATCCGGGATGGCCGATCCGATGGTCAGCGCGGCCGGATTCGCGAAACCCGTTCGGAACTCACCGGGTTCAACGATCAGCACCTGGATCCCCAGCGGATTAACCTCCGCCGCAAGCGCTTCGCTCGCCAGCTCCAACGCCCCCTTGGCGGCGCTGTACACACCCACGCCCGCGAAGGACATGAACCCGCCCATACTCGTCAGCTGCACAATCGCGCCACTGCGACGTTCCCGCATCTGCGGCAGCACCAACTGCGTCAGCCGCAGCGGCCCGAAGAACATCACCTCCATGGCGTCCCGCAGATCCGCCTCCGCGGTCTCCTCGATCGCCCCCACAATCCCGTACCCCGCATTGTTGACCAGCACGTCGACGCGCCCGGCCTCCTTGATCGCCCGCTCGGCCGCGGCCGCGTCGCGCACGTCCAGGCTGACGACCTGCACCCGATCCGTATGCGCCGCAACAACTTCCGCCATGCTCTCGGGCCGCCGCACGGCCGCGATCACCTCGTCACCCGCGGCCAGCACGGCCTTGGTGAAGGCGGCTCCGAAGCCGCTGTTCGCTCCGGTGATCAGCCAGCGGCGGGTGTTCTCTGTGTTCGTCATGTCCTAAAGCCTGCCCGCTCGCGGCGTGGTCCGGCATGGCCCAGAGGTGGAATATATGGGGGTGACTGGAGGCCTCACCGATCCCAACCGCCGCCCGCGGCCGCTGCCCGAGGGTGATCCGCTCAGCGCCGAGGATCATCGGCGCGTCATCGGCGTGCTGGAGTCCGTGGATCGCGCCGCGGACCTGACCGAGTTTCGGGAGCGGCTGCTGCTGGCGCTGCGGAGCTGGTTCGGATTCACCGGAATCGCGGTGCTGCACGGCGATACGCTCGCCGAGGCCATTCGCCAGGGGTGCGGCATCGAGGGCGGCTACACCCCCGAGTTCCTCGAGGCCTATAACGCTCACTGGATCGATGCGGACCCGCTGCGCGGTGAACCCGTAGCCGAGCTGCTGCGCAGCCGCGGTGTCATCCGGCTGAGCGAGGCGCCCGGCGGGGCCCGCTTCCTCACGGAATTCCTGCGGCCCAACGGGATTGCCGACAAGGCGGTCATGATGGTGGACGGCGGGCCCGCCGGAGTCCTGTTCGTCGGCATGGCCGTCGCCGATTCGCTGCGGGTGCCCGAACGCGATCTGGCCGTCCTGCACACCCTGCGCCGCCATCTCGCGCCGCTGGTCACCGAGCAGCTCGCCCGTGACCGGGAGCGTCGGGCCGCCACCGCGCAGTGGCAGCTGACCCCGCGCGAATGGGAGGTCGCCGATCTGGCCGCGCACGGGCTCACCAACCGCCAGATCGCCGAGCGCCTGTTCATCGGCGTCGATACCGTGAAGAAGCACCTCAGCCGGGTGCTGGCCGAGACCTCCTGCACCAGCCGCACCCAACTGGCCGTCCGTTTCGCCGCCGCCTGAGGCTCGGGGGCCGCAAAATCAGTAGATGAGCGATCTCTTCGATTTCTCCGGCCGGACCGTTTTCGTCGCCGGAGGCACCAGCGGCATCAATCTCGTTGTGGCGCAGGCCTTCGCGCGGGCCGGAGCCTGTGTCGCGGTCTTCTCCCGCACGCCGGACAAGGTCCGCGACGCGGTCGACTCCCTCGGCGAGCACGGCGTCATGGCCCGCGGCTTCGTCGCCGACGTCCGCGACTACGACTCCGTCGCGGCGGGCATCAGCGCCGTCTGCGGCGAACTCGGAAGCCTCGATGTGCTGATCTCCGGTGCGGCCGGAAATTTCCCCGCCGCAACGGAATCCATGTCGGCGCGGGCGTTCGCGGCCGTGGTGGACATCGATCTGAAGGGCACCTTCAACGTGCTACGGGCGGGCCGCGAGCACCTACGCACGCCAGGGGCGTCGGTCATCAATATCTCCGCGCCCCAGGCCACCATCCCGATGAACATGCAGGCCCACGCGTGTGCGGCCAAGGCGGGCGTGGACATGCTCACCCGGGTCGCGGCGCTGGAATGGGCGCACGCCGGGATCCGGGTCAATGCCGTGGTGCCCGGCCCGATCGAGGACACCGAGGGGATGTCGCGGCTGGCGCCGACCCCGGAGATGGCCGAGCTGGTCGTGAAGTCCGTGCCGATGGGGCGCTACGGCACCGCCCAGGAGATCGCGGACTGCTGCCTGTGGCTGGCGTCGCCGCAGGCGTCGTACGTGAACGGCGCGATCATTCCCGTCGACGGCGGTTGGTCGCTCGGCGGTGCCTCCGAGGTCTTCACCGCCATGCGAAACCTATTGGCGGGCTGAATGTCTCAGTGCTTTTGGAAGAGCCTCAGTGCCCGCCCGAAGCGATCTTCTTGGGATCGATGAACGACTGCAACGGCGACAGGTGCGTATAGGTGTCGAGCAGCGCCCGCCCCAACGCCGCATGCGCCTCGACGATCGGATTCGTGGCCCCGTAATTGTCGGCATCCGGCGCCTGATCGGTGAAGAACGAATACACCACCATCGGCCCGCCATCGGCGTCGAACATGATCCCCGTATCGTGCCGCTTGTCCTCCGAGGCCCCGTGCTTGGTGGCGAACCGGGCCCGCTCCTCCGACGACATGTTCCGCCGCACCCCGTCCGTATACCCCACCGCCGACCAGGTCATGATCCGCAGCACATCCTGCGTCGACTGCTTCGACAACAGCGTCCCCGAAGCCAGCCGATACAACAGCTCATTGTTCTCCCGGGCCGTCGTGTACCCCAGATAGAACCGGCTGTCCCCCGCGATCGGCACCACCCGGGTCTCCTTGAACCCCAACCGATCCAACGTCTCGTTGATCTGATCCCCCGACACGAACCGCGACATCAACCGCACGGCGGTATTGTCCGACACCTGCAACATGGTGGTCAGCAGGTTGGCGACGGTGAGCTGATCCCCGAACGCCCCCTGATTCAAATAGATCCCGCTACCCTCGGCCACCATCTCCGCATCGAGCGTCGTGGTATCCGACAGCCTGATGCGTCCGGCGTCCACCTCACTCATCACCGCCGTCATCACCGCCAGCTTCTGCACGCTGGCCCCCTCGATAACGAAATCCGCGTCTTCCTCCACCACCGTCTCCGGCGTCCCCGACCCCAAATCCCTGACCAGGCAATGCCACCGCCCACCCGCGAGCTTCGTCACCGCCCGGTACTGCGCGTCGAACGCGGGCCCCACCACAGGCACCCCGGCCCGCGCCTCCGTCGCCCGCACCATTCCCCCGACCGCAATGGCACTGGCCCCCAATAGCATCCGCCTACTGAATCCACGCACCGCCGAAACCTAGCCGCGCCGATCACATTTCAGCAACCACATCCCGGATAATCCCAGCTCTAGCGGGTGGACTGTGGTTGCGGAATCCGCCAGGCCGCGGCCAGCCGAGACGGCTGAAGCTGGGTTCCACCCCCGAAGAACTCACAGAACTTCATGATCAACGGATCCCACCCGACCGAATCGATATGCGCCGTCCCCGGCACAATCAACCCCTCCTCGGCATGGGCCCGCACCACCCGCACGGTGTGCGCGGTAATCCGCCCGTCCTCATCGAACGGCCGCGACGACACCACCTCGCACTCGAGCTGAATCGGACACTCAGCGATCCGCGGCGCCCCAACGATTTCCGCCGCGTCCGGTGTCAACCCCGCAGCCCCGAACTTGTCCGGCTCATACCGATACCCCTTCTCCACCTTATGTGGCGTCATCTCCGGCGACCCACTCAACAACGCCAGCCGATCCACCGCCGACACCATCTCCGCCGAAGGCAGATTGAGCACACATTCCCTCTCCCGCAACATGTTCTGCGTCGTTTGCGAAGCGGTACTCATCCCGAGCATCCCTCGATCGCCCAACCACCAAGCCGACGACATAGGCGCGATATTCGCCGTTCCATCCTCATTCCGAGTGCTGATCAACACCACCGGCGTCCCGAAATACAAAACCTTCAAATTGATCACTCGATGCATGCCCCCACCCTCCCGCCCCCGGCACCCCGATACTGGCAGGAATCGGACACGGCGATCACGGGACGGGCCTATTCCTATGCAACCCGAGGTGGAATGACAGATTTCCGCCGAATTCCTTGTCGCAGTGTAGGAATAGGCCCATTCGTGATTACCGAGGGCTTAGTGGGCGGGCGCCAGTACCGGGCTGTTGTGGTAGGCGGCGATCAGCCACCGGCCGGCGTGCTTCTCGAAGACCCAGGTCGCGTTCACCTTTCGCTCGTCGGCGGGGACTTCGGTCTCGCCGGCGAACAGGATGGCGGATTCGCTGATGACGATCGCGGCATCCTCGCCGAGGAAGCGGATGCTGAGCTGCTTGTTGTAGGTCGAGCTGCCCGCGAGCGGTCCCGCGAAGGCCAGTGCCATGTTCTGGCGGATCGCCTCACGGCTGTCGCGGAGCGAGCCCGGCAGGATGGCGGTGGCGTCCGCGGTGTAGTCGGCGACCATGGCGTCGGCGTCGCCCGCCTCCCACGCCTTGTAGGAATCCGCCAGCACGGCCTGGATTGCGGCCTCGTCCGCGGCACGATTGTTCGACATCGGAGTCTCCCTTGTGGATCGGCTCGCCGGGAGTGTCCCGGCGATCTCGGGGATACATACCGGCGGCGGCATCCGAACTCATCGCGCCCGCTGGAAAAAAGATCTTGGGGCTAAGCGTCGAGACGGGCCGCCAAGCCGAAAGCCGCGAAAATCTCGGGATCCTGGAACACCGAATTCCGGCTGATGCCTTCGGCGGTGACCGTGAAGATCTGGAGCGTATGCAGTTCGTAGCGGCCGTCGACGCGCCGGTAGGCGGCGAATCCGGGTTGGCCGCCGTTGGCGGCGACCGGCTCGAGCCGCCAGTCCTTCCCGGCAGCCTCGAAGACCCATTCCATGAACAGGCCGTAATTGCCGCGGCCGGAGAACCAGTTGAGCATGGGCGGCATCTCCATGATGACGTCCTCGGTAAGCAGCGCCTTGAGGCCCTCGATGTCGGCATTCGTGAACGCCTTCATGTAGCGCTCGATCCAGGCGCGCTGCTCGGCCGTGGACGGCTCACTGACCTGTTCCAGCCCAATCTCTTTCAGGCGGGTACGCGCCCGCTGCAGGGAGCTGTTCACCGAAACGACGGTGGTGCCGAGGATTTCCGCCGACTCGGCCGCCGAGAAGCCGAGCACCTCACGCAGGATCAGCGCGCCGCGCTGCCGCGCCGACAGGTGCTGCAGGGCAGACGCGAATGCCAAGCGCAGGCTGCTGTGATCGATCACGGTCCCGGCCGGATCACCGGCGCCCAGCAACGAATCCGGCAACGGTTGCAGCCAGGCCGCGTGCTCGCCCTGTACGAGCGGCCCCAGCGGTTCCGCTGCGGCCACCAGTCCCGACGGCAGCGGCCGGCCACCACGAGTCTGCAACGCGGTCAGACAGGCGTTGGTCGCAATCCGGTAGAGCCAGGTGCGCACCGAGCTGCGCGTATCGTCGTACTGCTCCCGCGCCCGCCAAGCCCTCAAATACGTGTCCTGAACCAGATCCTCAGCGTCATGCGCCGACCCCAGCATCCGATAGCAATACGCCAACAGCTCCGCCCGAAACGGTTCGATCCGACGATCGAACCCCGCGTCGCTCGACACTTCCCTCGTCATCACGCCTCATCTCCACCGTCGCCGCAAGCACCATACCGGCGACCGCGATGATCCGCGTGAACAAGAAACCGGTGCGAACCGGGAGGGTTCGCACCGGTTTTCGTTGTGGCGGAACTTACTTCAGCTTGTCGCTGCCCAGGCCCAGGACGCGGCGGGCGACGATGAGCTGCTGGATCTGCTGGGTGCCTTCGAAGATGTCGAGGATCTTCGAGTCGCGGCCCCACTTTTCCAGGAGGGTGCGCTGGGAGTAACCCGTGGCGCCGGCGAGTTCGACGGCCTTCAGGGTGACGTCCGTGCCCATGCGGCCGGCCTTGGCCTTGGACATGGAGGCCTCGAGGGAGTTGGGCTTCTTGTTGTCGGCCATCCAGGCGGCGCGCAGCGAGAGCAGGTACGCGGCTTCCCAATCCGCTTCCAGGCGGAGGAATTCCGCTGCGGCGGCGTGCTGGTTGTTGGCGGGCTTGTCGTAGGAGATCTCGATGCCGGCGTCGGTGAGGACGGTGCGGAGTTCTTCCAGGGCGGCGCGGCCTACGCCGACTGCCATGCCGGCGACCAGCGGGCGGGTGTTGTCGAACGTCTGCATGACGCCGCCGAAACCCTTCTCCACGTTGACTTCCGGGGAGCCGAGGATGTTGTCCTTGGGGATGCGGCAGTCTTCGAAGCGGATTTCCGCGGTGTCGGAGGCCTTGATGCCGAGCTTGTGCTCGAGGCGGGACACGGTCAGGCCCTTGGCATCCCGGGGGACGACGAAGGACTTGATGGCGGCGCGGCCGGCGGAGCGGTCCACCGACGCCCACACCACGATGTGGGTGGCGCGCGAGCCCGCGGTCACGAAGATCTTGGTGCCGTTGAGGACCCACTCGTCACCGTCGAGGGTGGCGGTGGCGGTGACCGCGGCCGAGTCGGAGCCGAAGGACGGCTCGGTGATGGCCATGGCGGCCCACACCTTGCCGAAGCGCTTGAGCTGCTCGTCGGTGGCGACCGCGGCGATGGCGGCGTTGCCGAGGCCCTGGTAGGGGATCGACAGCATCAGGCCGACGTCGCCCCAGGAGGTCTCGAGCGCGTTCATCAGCGCGGACATGTTGCCGCCGTTGGTGTTACCCAGCAGCTCGGTGGCGTGCTTGTCCTCGTCACCGGTGCGGCCGCCGGTGGCGCCGGAGATCTGCTCGGTGCCGGAGTCGGACAGGCCCTCGACCATGGCGGCCATGGTGTCCAGCTCAACCGGGTACTCGTGCTCGGCGAGGTCGTACTTGCGGGACGCGGGGCGGAAGATCTCCTGCGCGACCTGGTGCGCCTGGTTGGCACTGGCCCGCAGCTTCTTGGGGAGTTCGAGATTGATCATTGGATGTCTCCGTTGGGAAGTCGGGGCTTAGATGAGGACGATGCCTTCGGCGACGCCGACGCCGCGCAGATCGCGGTACCAGCGCTCGACCGGGTGCTCCTTGGTGAAGCCGTGTCCGCCCAGCAGCTGCACGCCGTCCAGGCCGATCTGCATCCCCTTGTCGGTGGCCAGCTTCTTGGCCAGCGCGGCCTCGCGGGCGAAGGACAGCCCCTGCTCCGCGCGTGACGCACCCCGCAGAGTCACGAGACGAAGACCATCCAGCTCGATCGCCATGTTCGCGACCATGAACGCGACCGCCTGGCGGTGGGCGATCGGCTCACCGAACGCCTCGCGCTCCTTCACATACGGAATCACGTAGTCCAGCACGGCCTGACCGGTACCGATGGCCAGCGAGGCCCAGCCCAGACGGGCCAGACGCACCGCGTCGGCGTACTCCTCGGCACGCACGGCGCCCTCGGAGTCACCCAGCAGCGCGGTGGTCGGCACCGCGACATTGTTCAGCAACAGGCGACCCAGGCCCGCGGCCCGCATACCCATGCTCGGATCCGCCTCGACCACAACACCTTCGGTGTTGGACTCGACGATGAAGAAGGTCGGGCGGCCATCCAGCTCGGCGGCCACGATGAACAGCTCGGCGTCACCGGCGGCCGGCACCAGGGTCTTCACGCCGTTGAGGCGGAAACCGCTGGGCGAGCGAGTCGCCTTGGTCTTCAACGCGAACGGATCGAACAGCGCCTGCGGCTCGGAGATGACGACCGACGCCTGCGGCACGTTCTCACCGGCGAACGCGCCGAGGTAGGTCTTCTGCTGCGCGTCGGTACCCCACTGCGACAGCGCGACCGCGACACCGCTGGGCGCGAGCAGCGGCAGCGCCAGACCCATGTCGCCCTGCGCCAGCGCCTCGGCCACAAGGGAATTGGTGACCGCGCCACGCTCGGAGGCAGCGCCCTCGAACTCCTCGGGCACGTTGATCAGGGTGATGCCCAGCTCGGAGGCGCGCTCGAGCAGATCACGCGGGGCCTTCGCGGCATTGTCGGCGTCGTAGGCGGCCGGGCGCAGGATCTCGGCCGCGAACTCGCGCACCGTCTCGACGATCATCTGCTGCTCGTCGGTCGGGGTGAGGTCGAAGTAGTCCTTCTTACGAGACTCGTTGGCGGGCAGCCGCTTCGGCGCGCCACCTCCGGCGACCTTCTCGAACGCGCGGGTAGCGGCGCCGAGCGTGCGGAAACCGGTCTTGGTGCCCTCGTAGGTGAGGCGCTCGATCGGCTTGCGCAGCTTGTACTTCTCGGCGAGTTCGGACCCCGTGATGGTCGTCATGACCCGCATCGCCGCGCCCATCCAGTCGCGTTTGACCGGGTTCAGGCCAACGGCGGAGGTATCCCGCTTCGTTGCGGTGTCTCGAGTGCTCATAATCACCAGTTTTCTATCGAGGAGGTGGGTGATCCTGCCCAGCAATCTTACTCCTGAGTAAGACTATCTTACTTCAGAGTAAGAAGTGGCGTCCAGGATTGTCGAATCGGCAGGTCAGCGCGGTGGTTCGAACTTACCGATCGGTACCGCCCGGATCTAGTGAAACAAACTTGCTTCAGACGGTGGCGAGCTGGGCTAGGGTGTCGGCGCATAACTCGCTCCTGATGGAGGTTCTACATATGAAGATCGCGCTCGGAACCGCGGGCCTGATTGCCGCAGGTCTCTTCCTCGCCGCCCCCGCCGGCGCCGAACCCGTCCAACTGCAGCCGGTCGACCTCGGCATCACCGGCTCCGGCATCGGCACCGGCTCGGGTGCCGGCGGCTGTGTCAGCGGCGTCGGCGGCGAGGTCAGCTTCGGCTCGGTCGGCGTGGGCTCGGCCGCACCCGGTGGCCCGTTCCTCGACCTCGGCTCGGTCTGCGTCCCGCTCGGCTGAGTGACGGCATTGCGCCGCTGACCTAGCGGCGCGCCCGGTCGCGGGACCGCAGCCCGCGCCGGGTATCGACGGAGAACCGGTGGCACGGCCGCAGCGTGGATGCGATCATGCGGGTGATGGGACAGCGGCCGGTCGACGCCTCGAATGGCGAGATCTACTGGGTAGCGGGATTTTTCGCGGCCGTGATGACCGCTCTCTCCGGCCGCTACGGCTACCACCGCGACGAACTCTATTTCCTGGCCGCGGGACGGCGAATGGATTGGGGATATCCCGATCAGCCACCGCTGGTGCCGCTGCTGGCCCGCGCGATGTCGGCCATCGATTCGAATTCCGTGATGCTGCTGCGAGTTCCGGCGACTCTAGCGTCGACCATTGTAGTGATCTGTGCGGGACTGGCCGCGCGAGAACTCGGCGGCGGACGGGTCGCGCGCGTGATCGCCGCTGCGGCGACGGCCTCGGCGGCTGTGGTGATCGGGGCCGGTCACACCCTCAGCACAGCGGGTATCGACCTCGCGGTGTGGTCGGTGCTGATGCTGCTCGTCCTGCGTTTACTGCGAAGGGATTTCGATCCGCGCCTCTGGCTCGCAATCGGTGTGGTGGCCGGGATTGGTGTCCAGAACAAGGCGCTGATCGTGCTTCCCCTAGCGGTGCTGGCGTTCTCGCTACTGGCTTCCGGACCGCGAGAGGTATTCGCCACCAGGTACTTTCCGATCGCCCTCGGCATCGCGGCGGTGATCAGCGCGCCCTACGTAATCTGGCAAGCCCGCAACGGCTGGCCCCAATGGGCGCTGAGCCGGGCCATCGCCGGCGGCTCGTCGGGCAGTTCGAACTCCCGAATCGAGTTCGTAGTCCTGCAATTCGGCCTGATCGGAGTGCTACTCGTCCCGCTCTGGGCCTACGGCCTGTGGCGGCTCTGGCGCTCCCGCTACCGAGCCTTCGCGATCACCTACGCCGCGCTCTTCCTCGCCTACCTGATCATGACCGGCAAGGCCTACTACCTCGGCGAGATGTACCCGCTACTGCTCGCCGCCGGTGCCGTCGGCGCGGAATCCTGGTTGACGAGCCGGATACGCCGCGTCGCACTGGTTTTCGCCATCGCATCGAGCGCGGTGTTCTCGGCTGTGGTCTTCCTGCCCACCCTCCCGATGTCGACCCTCCGCGACCCGTCCCCGATCCTCGCCGTCAACAAGGAATCCGGAGAGACGGTCGGCTGGCCTCAATTCGTCGCCCAGATCGCCGACGCCCGTGCCCATTCCGCTCCCGACGCCGACATCCTCACCGGCAACTACGGCGAGGCCGGAGCCATCGAACACTTCGGCCACGGCCTGCCGACCCCGCACAGCGTCCACAACGCCTACTGGTGGTGGGGCCCACCCGCCGACGCCAACCCGGTGATCATCGTCGGCATCCGGGCCGACACCGTCTCCCGCTTCTGCCTCGACCCAGAACCCCTGGGCCGCATAGACAACGGCCTCGCCATCCACAACAACGAGCAAGGGCGCGCGATCATCCTCTGCCGCACGCCCCGTCACCCCTGGTCCGAGATGTGGCCCGCCATGCGGAAACTCGGCTGAGGCTCAAACAACTCGGCTCAGGCTCAGGCCTGCAACGCCGCCAGCACCTGGTCCTGGAGATGCCCATTGGTCGCCACCGCGCTGCCGCCGTGCGGGCCGGGCCGGCCGTCGAGGGCGGTGAAGGTGCCGCCCGCCTCGCGGATGAGGATGTCGAGGGCGGCCATGTCCCACAGGGACAGTTCGGGTTCGGTGCAGATGTCGACCGCGCCCTCAGCCAGCAGCGCGTAGCCGAAGAAGTCGCCGTAGCCGCGCACCCGCCAGACCTCGTCGGTCAACGCGATGAGCTTGGCCCGGCGGCCGATGGCACGCCAGCCGGAGAGGCTGGAGATGGCGAGGCTGGAGGCGCCCAGTTCGGCGACGGCCGAGACCGAGATGGCCTTGGCCTCACCCCGTTCGAAGCTGCTCCACGCGCCCGATCCGGCGGCGGCCCACCAGCGGCGGGACAGGGCGGGTGCGCTCACCACGCCCACGACCGGGACGCCGTCCTCGAGCAGGGAGATGAGCGAGGCCCAGACCGGGACGCCGCGCACGAAGTTCTTGGTGCCGTCGATGGGGTCGATGACCCACTGGCGGCCGGTGAATTCGGCGTCGCCGCCGAACTCCTCGCCGAGCACCAGATCGCCGGGCCGCTCGGCGCCGAGAATCTCGCGCACCTTGCGTTCGACAGCCAGGTCGGCGTCGGAGACGGGCGTCAGGTCCGGCTTGGAATCGATCTTGAGGTCGAGCGCACCGAACCGCTCACGAGTAATGGCGTCGGCCGCGTCGGCCAGCTGCAGCGCGAGTTCCAGGTCAGCGGAGTATCGGGTCACGAACCAGCAGGTTAGTCCAGTCCAGTTAACGGTGGGTGTCCTCAGTCGCCAACTTCGAGTGGCACACCGGTGAGGGGATTCGTCCGGATTCGCCGCACCGGTGTGCCACTCGACGAATCAGGCGGGGACGGCCTCGGTGCGAGCGGCGGTGAGCGCGGTTGCCCACCAGTCGAGTTCGTCGAGGAGGCGGGTGGCGGCGGCCTCGAACTCGGCCGGGTCGATGAGGTTGCCGGACTGGTCGAACAGCAGGAAGTAGCGGGGGAAGGACACGTATTCCCTGACCGTGTGGGCGTTCAGCTCGTTGAAGACCGACCGCAGGCCCTCGATGGCGAGCAGGCCGCCGGACTTGCCGCTGTAGCCGACGAAACCGACGGTCTTGCGATTCCACTGGGTGAAGTGCCAGTCGATGACCGTCTTCAGCGACGACGGGAAGCTGCGGTTGATATCGGGCGTCACGACGATGAACGCGTCGGCCGCCGTGAGCCGCCGGGCCAGTTCCTCGCCATTGCCGGGGCGCACCGGGTTCGGTTCCATGAGCGGTGACACCGCGGGCAGGGCATGCGGGAGGTCGTAGTCGGCCAGGTCGACGAGATCGATCTCGAACCTGCCGTGCCGCCGCGCCTGCTCGACGATCCAGTTCGCCACCACCGGTCCGAAACGTCCCTCCCGGACGCTGCCGATGATCACCGCGAGCCGCAGGGGAGTGCTGGTCATTGGGGTCTCCTTCGAGAATCGCTGCGACCGGTCGGTCGCTCGAGATCAACTCTGCGATCCCGCGAAAGTCCTAGGGAGACCACGCTGAGGGTAGTAGTGAGAGGGACACCCTACGGAGCGCCCGCGTTGCTAGCGTCGAGTTCGTGAGTGAGAACGAGCTGGGACTGTTCCTGCGCCTGCGCCGCGAGTCGGTCACACCCGCCGAGGTGGGATTGCCGACCGGGCCGCGCCGCCGCACCCCCGGCCTGCGCCGCTCCGAATTGGCCATGCTCGCAGGGGTTTCCGTCGAATACCTGACCCGGCTCGAACAGGGCCGCGACCGGCATCCGTCCGCGCCGGTGCTCATCGCGCTGGCCGACGCCCTGCTGCTGACCCCCGCGCAGCGCGTGCACCTGCTCAATTTCGCCAAGGCGAGCGATCCGAACTTCAACTGCCGCGGCGGTTCCGGACCCAACCGCCGCGTCCGCCCGGCCGTGCGCGCCATGCTGGACCAGCTCGAACCCGCGCCCGCCGCGCTCATGAACCGGCTCACCGAAATCCTGGCCGTGACCGACGGCTACCGCTCCCTCTTCGGACCGATCGGCATGCTCGACAACGGCCTCCCCGGCAACTACGCCCGCTATGTCCTCTCCGACCCTCGTGCCCGCGAGGTCTACCCTGACTGGGAACACAAGGCCGACAAGGTCGTCGCCACCCTCAAACAGGGCCCCGGCCGCGCCGACCCCCACGTCAACGCCCTCCTCGACGAACTCGCCGCCACCATCGGCCCCGAATTCACCAACCGCGTCGAATCCATCCCCGGCCTCCCCGACACCAATGGCGTCGGCCGCCTGACCCACCCCGAGGCGGGCCCGCTACGCCTGGCCTACGAAACCCTGCACCTGTCCGCCGACGACGACCAATGCCTCATCGTCTACCTCCCCGCCGACGAGGCCACCGCCACCGCCCTGGACCGCCTGGTCGGCCGCCGCCCGGGCGGCCTGCGTGCCGTCGCGAGCTGAACGGTGAGCGTGGCTCGGCCGCCGAAGTTTCGGCTCGGTGACGCGGGACGGTAGATTTGAACCTTGTGCATCCTGACGTCTCTGCTGACCTTGCCGAACTCGACACCACTCTGAAGACCATCGAGTCGGTGCTCGATATCGACGAGCTGGCTCGCCGCATCGACGAGCTGGAACAGCAGGCCGCCGACCCGGAGCTGTGGAACAACCAGGAGCACGCCCAGAGCGTGACCAGCGAGTTGTCGCACGCCCAGGCCGAATTGCGGCGGGTCAAGGACCTCCGCCAGCGGCTCGAGGATCTGCCGGTGCTCTACGAGCTGGCCGAGGCCGAGGAGGGCGCCGACCAGGCCGCCGCTCTCGCCGACGCCGACGCCGAGCGCGCCAGCCTGCACGCCGATGTCGAGGCCATGGAGGTCCGCACGCTGCTGTCGGGCGAGTACGACAAGCGTGAGGCGCTGGTCAATATCCGCTCCGGCGCGGGTGGCGTGGACGCCGCGGACTGGGCGCAGATGCTGATGCGGATGTATGTGCGCTGGGCCGAGAGCCACAAGTACCCGGTCGAAATCTACGACACCTCCTACGCGGAGGAGGCGGGCATCAAGTCCGCGACCTTCACCGTGAAGGTGCCCTACGCCTACGGCACGCTGTCGGTCGAAATGGGTACGCACCGACTGGTCCGTATCAGCCCGTTCGACAACCAGGGCCGCCGCCAGACCTCATTCGCCGAGGTCGAGGTGCTGCCCGTGGTCGAGACCACCGACCACATCGAGATTCCGGACGGCGAGGTCCGCGTCGACGTGTACCGCTCGTCGGGTCCCGGCGGCCAGTCGGTCAACACCACCGACTCCGCGGTCCGTCTGACCCACATTCCGACCGGTATCGTCGTCACCTGCCAGAACGAGAAATCGCAGCTGCAGAACAAGATTTCGGCCATGCGCGTGCTGCAGGCCAAGCTGCTGGAACGCAAGCGACAGGAAGAGCGCGCCCAGATGGACGCGCTCAAGACCAACGAGGGCGCGTCCTGGGGCAACCAGATGCGCTCCTACGTCCTGCACCCGTACCAGATGGTCAAGGATCTGCGCACCGGTTACGAGGTCAACAACCCCTCCGCCGTCCTCGACGGTGATATCGACGCGTTCATCGAATCCGGGATCCGCTGGCGCATGCGGGAGCAGACCACCCAGGGGTAAGCATGCATTCGATTCTCGCCGCGGGCACCGGAGCCGATTTCGGGAACTGGCTACGATCCAGCGGTCTCGAGATCGTGCTGCTGGTCGTCGGGGCAATGCTGATCAGCCGCGGCGCCACTTTCGTGCGCGACCGCATCACCCGCAAGATCGACTCCGGCTTCCGCAGCAGCGATTCGCTGGTCCGATCCGAGGCCGCCAAGCACCGACATGCGTTGGCGCAGGTCATAACCTGGGTCGTACTGTCGATCGTCTACTTCCTGGTCTCGCTGGAAGTGTTGCGGCGCTTGGGTTTCGAGCTGGGCGGTCTGGTGGCTCCGGCCGCAGTGCTCGGTGCCGCACTGGGTTTCGGCGCACAGCGCATCGTGCAGGATCTGCTCGCGGGATTCTTCCTGATTACCGAAAGACAGTACGGCTTCGGCGATGTCGTGCGCATCGCAGTGACTGGAAACTCCACCGAGGCCGAGGGTACGGTCGAGGACGTCACGTTGCGCATCACGACTCTGCGTAGCGCCGACGGTGAAGTGATAATCGTCCCGAACGGTCAGATCGTGAAAGTGACCAATCTGTCGAAGGATTGGGCGCGTGCCGCAATCGACGTGCCCGTTCCCGCCACCGCCGACATCAACAAGGTCAATGAGATCCTGCACGACGTGGGCGCCAAGGCCTTCGCCGATCGCAAGCTGAAGGCCCTGCTCCTGGACGAGCCCAGCGTGATGGGTGTCGAAGATCTCACCGTCAACCAGATGAACATCAAGATGGTGGCAAGGACGCTGCCGGGCAAACAGTTCGAAGTCGGGCGAGAGCTGCGCGTGCGGGTGGCCGCGGCGCTCCGCCGGGAGGGTCTCAGTGACGGAGCTAGTTAAGAGAGCACGTAGGTCCACAGCGTTGAGAACACGTAAGTCCACGGCGATCCTGATGGCCGTGTGGGTGGGAACGTTCGTCCTGTACATCTTCGTCAAGCCCGCAGAACACGAGCCCAGGACCAGCCCTCCGATCGTGAACACCATGCTCAGCAACTATCTGCCAAACACTTCCGAGCACCCGCAGCGGTGAGGTGACCTCCGCGCGGTGTAGTCAGCCCCGGCCGCGCCCTGGCTACACTGGCTCCCCGTGATAACCCTGCGCAACGTCACCAAGTCGTATCAGACCTCGACGCGGCCGGCGCTGGACAATGTCTCCGTCGATATCGGAAAAGGCGAGTTCGTCTTCGTTATCGGGCCCTCGGGCTCCGGAAAGTCCACGTTCATGTCGCTGCTGCTCAAGGATGAGAAGCCGACCACCGGTGAGGTGTGGGTCGCCGACTTCCGGGTCGACAAGCTGCCCGGGCGCAAGGTTCCACATCTGCGTCAGCGCATCGGCTGTGTCTTCCAGGACTTCCGGCTGCTGCAGCAGAAGACCGTCGAGCAGAACGTCGCGTTCGCGCTCGAAGTGATCGGCAAATCCCGAGCATTCATCAATCGCTCGGTACCGGAGGCGCTCGACATGGTCGGGCTCGCGGGCAAGGCCGACCGGCTGCCCGGCGAACTCTCCGGCGGTGAACAGCAGCGGGTGGCGCTCGCACGCGCCTTCGTGAACCGGCCGCTGGTACTGCTGGCCGACGAACCGACCGGCAACCTCGACCCGGAGACAAGTGCGGACATCATGACTCTGCTCGAACGCATCAACCGCACCGGAACCACGGTGGTCATGGCCACCCACGACAACACCATCGTCGACGCCATGCGCCGACGCGTGGTCGAACTCGATCGTGGGCGCATCGTGCGCGACGACGAGATGGGCGTCTACGGGGTGGGTCGGTAATGCGCGCGGGATTCCTATTCAGCGAGGTCTTCACCGGCCTCCGACGCAATGTCACCATGACCATCGCCATGATCCTGACCACCGCGGTGTCGCTGACCATGCTCGGCGGCGGTCTGCTGGCGGTGCGGATGGCGGACAAGATCCAGGACTACTACGTCCAGCGCGTCGAGATCCGGCTGTACCTGGACGATCAGGTCTCCAAGACCGATCCGGACTGCACCGGGCAGGTCTGCGCCGGGCTCATGAGCGATCTGAAGAAGCACTCGGATGTGAAGAGTGTGCAGTTCGTCAACAGCGCGGACGCGGTGAAGGAGGTCAGGGACACCACCTTCAAGGATCAGCCCGGGCTCGCCGACGAGGTGAGCAAGGACGGGCTGCCCGCCTCGTTCCGGGTGAAGCTCGACGATGTCACCGAATACCGGTCCATCTACGACGATTTCGCCAAGCGGCCCGGCGTCATGACGGTGCTCAATGACATGGACATCGTGGACCGGCTGGTCAGCTTCTTCGTCGGATTGCGCAATGCGGCATTCGGTTTGGCGGCTCTGCAGGCGCTGGCGGCACTGCTGTTGATCGCGAACATGGTTCAGGTGGCGGCATTGGCGCGCAAGACCGAGGTCGGCATCATGCGACTGGTCGGCGCGACCCGCTGGTACACCCAGCTGCCCTTCCTGCTGGAAGCGGTGCTGGCCGCTTTGGTGGGATCGGTACTGGCCGTAGGCGGTTTGTTCATCGCGCAACCGCTGGTCATCAACCGCGCCCTGGGCTCGCTCTTCAATGACCAGGTGCTGCCGCGCATCACGGGCGACGACATCGCCGCCGTTGCGATGATCGTCACACCGATCGGTATCGGATTCGCCGCACTGACGGCGTATGCCGCTTTGCGGTATTACGTCCGCGAGTGACACCTCGCTCCGTTGTCTTTGTGGGGCGCCTGCATTCATGCAGGCGCCCCACAGAATCTCCCCACTCGTACGTGGTGCGAAGTTTGGCGGGTTGGCGCCAACGGGGTTCAGGGTGTCGGGTGGTGTCCGTAGGATTGCCGTCGTGAGCGCGCCGGAGGTCGAGACCACAATTGTCGGGAACCTGGATGATGCCGGAAATGACCCGGCGCACCAGGTTTTGCGAAAGACCTTCGGGTACGACAGTTTTCGCGGGCCGCAGCGGGAGATCGTCGATCAGGTGATCTCCGGCGGCGACGCGCTGGTGCTGATGCCCACCGGTGGCGGCAAGTCGCTGTGTTATCAGATTCCGGCGCTGGTGCGGCCGGGTGTGGGTGTGGTGATCTCGCCGCTCATCGCCTTGATGCAGGACCAGGTCGATGCGCTCAACGCGGTCGGTGTGCGCGCCGGATTCCTGAACTCGACCCAGTTCCCGGACGAACGGCGCACGGTCGAGGCGCAATTCGTGGCGGGCGAGCTGGATGTGCTCTACCTCGCGCCGGAGCGCTTGCGGCTCGAGTCGACCGCGCAGCTGCTGGATCGGGGCAAGATCTCGGTCTTCGCCATCGACGAGGCGCACTGTGTGTCGCAGTGGGGCCACGACTTCCGGCCCGACTACCTGGGCCTGTCGATGGTGCACGAGCGCTGGCCGGACGTGCCGCGCATCGCGCTGACCGCGACGGCGACCGAGGCGACCCGCAAGGAGATCGCCGAGCGGCTGGATCTCACCCGCGCCAAGCACTTCGTCGCCAGCTTCGACCGGCCCAATATCCAGTACCGGATCGAGGCCAAGAATCGTCCGGAGCATCAGCTGCTCTCGTTCATCCAGAACGAGCACGCCGGTGACGCGGGCATCGTGTACTGCCTGTCGCGCAACTCGGTCGAGAAGACCGCCGCGTTCCTGACCGCCAATGGCGTGGAGGCCGTGCCGTACCACGCGGGCCTGGACAACCGGACCCGCGCGACGAATCAGGCGCGGTTCCTGCGTGAGGACGGCCTGGTCGTGGTCGCCACCATCGCCTTCGGCATGGGCATCGACAAACCGGACGTGCGCTTCGTCGCGCACCTGGACCTGCCCAAATCCGTGGAGGGCTACTACCAGGAGACCGGCCGCGCCGGTCGTGACGGCCAGCCCTCCACCGCGTGGATGGTCTACGGCCTCAGTGACGTTGTGCAGCAACGCAAGATGATCGATTCCTCCGACGGCGACGCCATGCACCGCCGTCAGCTGCAACTGCACCTGGACGCCATGCTCGCGCTCTGCGAGACCGTCCAGTGCCGCCGCGTCCAGCTGCTCGCCTACTTCGGCCAGCAGGGCGAGCGCTGTGGCAACTGCGACACCTGCCTCAACGCCCCCGAGGCGTGGGACGGCACCGTCCCCGCCCAGAAGGTGCTCTCCACGATCCTGCGCTTGAAACGCGAACGCGGCCAGAGCTTCGGCGCCGGCCACATTGTCGACATCCTCATCGGCAAGCGCAACCCCAAGGTCGAACAGCACGCCCACCACGAACTCAAGGTCTTCGGCATCGGCACCGAACTCCGCGATATCGAATGGCGCGGCGTGATCCGCCAGCTCCTCGCCCAGGGCCTGCTCGCGGTCCACGGCGACTATGGCGTCCTGACCCTGACCGAGGCCAGCAACCAGGTCCTCTTCGAGAAGCGCGAAGTCATGCTCCGCCGCGAGCCCGAACGAGCCAAGGCCGCCCGAACCCCCAAGCCCGCCAAGGCCTCCCGCCTCGCCGCCGCCGACCTCAGCAAATCCGACACCGACCTCTTCGAAAAGCTCCGAGCCTGGCGCGGAGCCACCGCCAAGGAACAGGGCGTCCCCGCCTACGTCGTCTTCCACGACGCCACGTTGCGCGAAATCGCCACCCGCAAACCGGCAACGCTGGCCGACCTGGCGGGTATCTCCGGCATCGGCGAAAACAAGCGCGCCAAATACGGCGAGGGCGTCCTCGAAGTCGTTGCGGCCGAAGGCGGTTCCCCGACCCCCGCAATCTCGAACTCCACCGCGGCTGCGGCCCGCCCCACCTCCACGACCAACTCCAGGTTCACGAGTACCGACGCCGCTCCCGCCGCCCGCGCGTCGCGAACCCCGCCAACCTCCACCCCGCCGCCGTCCAATTTCGCTGCGGCCGAAGATATCCCGTGGCCGGACGAGGTGCCGCCTGATTTCGACGACCTCCCGCCCGACTATGCGTGAGCCCCAGTCCGCCGTGGATGCCGGCGATATCACCTTCGATGCCCTATTTCATCGCACCCCGGTGCAGTGGGGCATGCGTGGTGATCCACATCTCTGGGACGCGTTGCGCGAGCGGTTCCGCGGACAGCCGGTACCGCGCGAATTCTGGGACCTGCGCAAGGCCGTCGAGGCGGGCATGGCGGAGATCCTCGGCGTCGATCTCGGCACGGTACGAAGCTGGGAAGCCGATCACATCCGGGTGCCGCGATTCGAAGTGGGTTCCGGCATGTCAGACGGAACCGTATCGCTGCGCTGGTGGCGGGATACCGGCATTCCGCTGCTCATAGACCGTGCGGGCGCCGTACAGACCGGCGAGCTGATCCCCCGCCCGCCGGACTTCGATTACCTCCCGCCCGACTACCGGTAGGCCCGTGGCAGCCATATGAGCATCGATATGCAGAAGGTGGCCGCGGAGATTCGGGCGCGGTTGGGTGAGGCCGGGTTTTCGGCCGAGGGTGCGGCGAATCGGTCGGTGCTGGCGCTGGCCGAGGAGGCCGGGGAGTTCGTCGGCGCCTATCGGCGGTGGTCCGGGCAGGCGCGGCGGACAGGGGCTGGCGCGATCCAGTAGCCGAGTGATCGTGCGGGCGCGGTGACCTCGCGCACGGCCCTCAACAGCGGATTTGGTTGCTGGGCGGCGGCAGGATAAGCTTTCGGAGCTGCCGCGGTCGAAGATCGCAGCAAGCGCCCTGGTCCCGTCGTCTAGCGGCCTAGGACGCCGCCCTCTCAAGGCGGTAGCGCGGGTTCAAATCCCGTCGGGACTACTGTGAAAGGCCCTTCAGTGAAAACTGAAGGGCCTTTTCGCTTTTCGGCACTATCCGCCGGCCGGGGGATCATCCTGCGCGCGGAAAATCATTGGCGCGCATCGGGATGCGCTGGCTACCGTTGATCTCGGCCGTAACCAAGGGGCGCACCGGAATCTCCGGACCGCGTACCCCGCGTCGGGTGCGGCACTTAACTGGTGACGCAGCTACCCGCTGCCGAGGTTCGACTCCTTGACGTGATGCGCCCTGTCCGGTCGTGGGCGGTATCGCGGCTCTGCGAGCTCTCCGTCCGGCGTCGTTTCGACGGCAATGGTCGGGGGAGGCTCCCGCCGCGTGCCGTGGCCGGGCAGGGCGTATCCGGTCGCGCCAAAAAACACAGTGGGGGAAGGAGATTGGAATGTTCAACACGAAGACCTACACGACTGTCATGGACTGGCAGCGCACCCTGCTGTTCCGCGACGGTGTCCTGGCCGAGGTGCTCGAGCCGGGCCGTCACCGCTACGACGACGAGCGCTGCACGCTGGTCACCGTCGACATGCGCCCGCGCGTGCTGCAGGTCGGCGGCCAGGAACTGCTGACCAGCGACGGCCTGTCGCTGCGCGTGAGCTTCGCCGCCGATTGGGTCGTCACCGATCCGGTCGCGTTCACCACCGGTGCGCAGTACGCCGAGACCGTCCTCTACGGCGCGGTCCAGGAGGTCGCCCGCGATCTGGTGGCCGCGCACACCCTCGACGAGCTGATCGCCGACCGCGGTCTGCTCGGCACCGGCAAGCAGGCGGTCGCCGCGCAGGTCGAACACCTCGGCATCCGCGTCGACACCGTGCGCGCCAAGGACCTCATGCTCCCGGGCGAACTCCGCCGGGCCGCCTTGGAGACGGTCCTGGCCCGCGAGCGCGGCCGCGCCGAGCTCGAGCGGGCCCGCGCCGAGGCCGCCGCCCTGCGCTCGCTGGCCAACACCGCCAAGCTGCTGACCGACAACCCGGCCCTGCTGCGCCTGCGCACCCTGCAGGTCGCCGCGACCCCGGGCACCAAGGTCGTGCTCGATGCCACACAGTCGCGTGATGTCGGCGAGTAGCCCCGCGGAACGCCCCGGAATAAATGATTGGCCGGGGCAATTACAGTTGACCGTTATGAAGGAGAAGGGCCGCAAGGTCATCGCCAGCAACAAGAAGGCACGGCACAACTACTCCATCCTGGAGACGTTCGAAGCCGGGGTCGCGCTGGTCGGTACCGAGGTGAAGAGCCTGCGTGAGGGCAAGGCGTCGCTGGTCGACGCCTACGCCTCCATCGACGACGGCGAGGTGTGGCTGCGTGGCCTGCACGTCCCGGAGTACGGGCACGGCACCTGGACCAACCACGCGCCGCGCCGCACCCGCAAGTTGCTGCTGCATCGCCGCGAGATCGACAAGCTGCTGGGCAAGACCAAGGAGTCGAGCCTGACGCTGGTCCCGCTGTCGATGTACTTCTCCGACGGCAAGGTCAAGGTCGAGCTGGCCCTCGCCAAGGGCAAGCAGGACTACGACAAGCGCCAGGACCTGGCCCGGCGCGACGCCGAACGCGAGGTCACCCGCGAGCTCGGCCGCCGCATCAAGGGGATGCGCGGCTGAGCCTGCGGACCCCCGCGCTGACGGCGCGTTAATGGAATGAACCATGGTTTGTTCGGTGTTAGGATAGGTAGCCCGGTGAGAGCCGGGAAGTTCATCTGGATTCAGTGAACACAGACGGGGCTGAACGGTTTCGACTGCGTACGTTGATTCAGGGGAAGCGTGTCGGTGCAGGCAGGAGACCACCGTATAAGCGTCGCTGTAACCCTATAAGCGCCGATTCTCATCAGCGCGACTACGCTCTCGCTGCCTAAGCAACGAAGCGTGTCTGTCAGTCCGGGTTCGCCCTCGACCCGGTCCCTGGCATCAGCTAGAGGGCTCTACCGTCCGACGCGGTCGCGGCGTCGGACGGGACATCCAACAGCGACTGGGATCGTCATCTCGGCTTGTTCGCGTGACCGAGAGATCCGAGCAGAGGCATAGCGAACTGCACACGGAGAAGCCCTGGAAATGCGGCGGAGGACCCGGGTTCGATTCCCGGCAGCTCCACTAAGGCGGTTTACCCGAACTGGTGTCCGAATGACGCCGGGGACGGTAGGCCGCCTTGCTTGTTCAGTGGGTCTCACGGCGTCCTCGCGGTTGAGGTCGGAGCATCGTCTGGAGAGGTCCCCGTGTTCTAGACTGAACATCGATACCGACGTCGGCTGGTCCCGAGGGAACTCTGCAGACGTTGTCGATGTATCGGTGAAGTGCGTTGGGGGATGCGGTGCGGCGCACGGGTCTTCTGGTCCAAGACGGATCGCCTGCGCGTGAATACGCCTATCAGCTCGAGCAGCTCTTGCTCAAGACTGGCAAAGTTGCTGTCAGGGAGCCGTACAGGGCATCGCATCTTTCAAAGGCGACTTACTATGCCGCACTTCAAGGCACGGTGCTGCCGACGATCGCGACGGTTGCCAGCATCGTCCAATGGTGTGGAGGCGATCCGAGTCGGTGGCGACCGTTCGACGAGGTGATGCGGTCGGCCTTCAAACTTGGCCAGACCGTGAATCCGTGGATACTCGCCGAGGGCGGTTACCCGGTCGAGGCATCGTCCGATTCCGTTGAGACTGGCCACCATTCGGTCGTCAGCGCGCTCAGCCCTACAGCACCGCTGGCAGGGTCACGGGCGCCGGATGAGGTGGTCGGCACTGTCTGGGAGCCAAAACAGCTCGCAGACGATTACGCCATCAGGGTTGAGCTCGATGGCGCCATTTTCACAGCCGAGCAGATGTCCAGGCAGCTCAGGGCTTTGCGTCGCGTCGTGATCAACGGCCGCGCCGGAGCGGGCAAGACGACAATGGCTGTCAATATGCTGCAGGGGCCTCCAGCGGCGATGATCGCGTTCATCGGCCGTCCAGGATGGGTGACCGAGGTGGGCGACCGCCTGCTCGCCATCGACTTCGATCAGCCGCGACGCGATTGGCGACTCGCCCTGGACATCTTGCTCGAAGGCGCGACGAAGGATATTTCCGGTGCGCAATTCGAGAACCAGGCACAGGCGCAGCCAGTAGTGCTCGCCATCGACAGTCTCAATTCCGCCTCGGGTCTTCTCGCTCGGCGCGTGCTCGATGTTGTTGACGCAGTACTGCGTAACCTCCCGAACGTCACTGCGGTTGTAACCGACCGCAGTTTGGAAAGGTACCCGCGCCACGGTAAGTGGCACGTCGCCCGAGTATTGGACGTTGGAGAGGATGTTGCGGCCGCAGTGATCGACCGTCGTTTCGGAGCAGACACCTGGAACTGCCTTGACACTGCGTCGCGCAGATTGTTGAGCTCGCCGTTCTTCTTGAATCTGTCGTCGATGGGTACTGATCCGCGCAGTTCCTCGCGCGCGGCGGCGCTTCGGGACTTCTTCTCCAACCAGGTGATGATGTCGGCCGAGGCCGTCGCCGTCGCAACGACGGCGACGGTTGGTGCGTATCGGTCGGGTTCACGATGGATCGCCCGCGCGAATCTCACCGAAGGGGTCGCGTCGGCGCTGCTCGACGCCGGCGTCCTCAGCGCGGACCCGCAGAATCCCGCCAATCTGTACTTTTCACACGAACTGTTCGGTGACTATCTGGCATCGTTGGAGCTGGCGAGCGCGGGAACCCGTTGGCAGTCTGCCGAACTCGATACCCTGTCCTTTTCCGGCGAACGCTGGTTGTTCGATGGGTTGAGTGCCGACGGCGAGAACTTCGATGTGATCACGCTGGCCGCTCAGCAGATGGGCGGGTTCATAGTCGGGGATCGCTACATCCGGGCAGTGTACGACTGGAATTGGCGTGCGGCGGTTGAATGCTTGGCTGCTACCGACCCGCACGACGGGCCGTTCTCGATGCCCGCACGGCTCGCGGTCATCGGCCTATTGTGCGAGCGGCTCGGCGATCCAGTGGACGGAACCCGGCAGCGTGCCCGTCGACTGCTAGGGCAACTGCCAGACAAGATATCCCACGAACTGGCTGATGTCCCCGGCTCGGCCGCACGTCAGCATCTGTGCCGAAGACTAGCTGGTATTTCCTCGGACGGATGGTTCGATCGGTGGGCGGCGATTTTTGCCAGAAACGACGGCGCTGAGTGGTCTCCGGCTGAACTCGAGGTGCTCTACGATGCCGACACTTTGCTCGGCTGGACGCTGTCGTACGTACTGAAACGATCGCCATTGCCGGATCGAGTGTCGCAGCGTCTGGTTGGGGCCTACGAAGGGCTGATGATAAACGCAGGTCAGGGACCCGATCTGAGTGCATCGATTCGCTGGCGCATCGTGCACGCGCTGGCTGCCGGTGACGGGCCGGACGTGTTGCGTTGCCTGCTGGCGGCCTTGGACGACGATCCGTATCCCTGGGTGCGGTGGGGAGCCGCGCGCTCGGTGGCCGAGTATGCGGCTCGTGCCGACCCCCCAGGCTCAGCAGCAGCCATCGGCAGTCTGCACGACCGCGTCGGAACCTTCACTGAAGCGATAGCGAAGGAGATTGCTTGGGTTTCTCAGTATCACGGTGCGTCTGCCCGATTTCCGGCGGAAATGCGAACACTGCTCGGCGCTCTCAAAGAGGTCTCTGCTGACGATTCTTATCGAACTCAATGGAATGACTGGCTGGTTCGCTTCGAAGGTTTCTGGGCGGCGGACATCTCATGAAAGCTATGGCGAGGCAGGCGCTGTGCGCCTGAAAAGAGAATTCACATGTCACGAGAAATAAGCCAACGTTCGCTCGATATGCCCTTCGATGCACGCGATGGTCGTCTGATGCTGTCACTAGGTCCACTTACTTCGCGAAAACACTGCACGTACAGCTGTCCATTCTGCTATGTCGGCGGAGAGTTCTTGTCATACCCATCACTGAGTATTGGGGAGATAATCGATTGGGTGGCTGCAGTCGAGTCCAATTATGATGTCATCTATGTCAGTTGTGATACGGATTCGTTCGCACCGCCTCGGCAAGCGCAGGCGGTAGAGCTTCTTCGCAGGCTGGTGGAATTCGATGTCGATCTGCTGTTCACCACCCGTGCTAGGCTGACTGCCGCATCAGTGGAGGAATTGGCGAAACTGGCGGCGGAGCTAGCGCGGGGCGGACACATGCTTATAGGTTGTATAAGTATGTGCCAGCTTTCGGTGCCTCATCTGGAACCTCCACCGATCCCAACTCCGGACATTCGTTTAGAGCAATTGCGAGTGCTACGAGGCATCGGGATACGGACGATCCTGGCTCTTCGGCCTTTTTTGCCAAATGTGCCGGAAGCGGACTACATCGACCTCGTCCAGCGGTCGGTAGGGGGTGCGGAGATCGTATTGGGCGGGGTCTGGTACTTCGACCAGGGTGGAGATCTAGAGCGCGGAGTGATGGGTCCGACGTCCGAACGCGATATTCCTTACGTACTCGCGCCGATGCCCTTCGACGGCAACACCGCAACATGGCGTGTCTTCGAAGGGTCTGACATAGAATCCGTGATTCGCCGGGTCTGTGAGAAAAACAATCTACCGATGTTCATGCGCAGTGGTCCAGCTATTGGCTGGTTGAGGCAGCACGGCTCGGGCGAGCGAAGGTGAGACTTAATGGTAAAGAACAAGTTGAGGCGGAAGGGAATCATGGAAGTGAATAATTACGGTCGATCAGTGGCGTATCGGACATTCTCCGAAACATTGAACGAACTGCGTGGGCAATCGGGTGTCACAGAGATCGGCTTTCGGGATGCGTGGCGCGCTCGGCTCCACGCTGACGAGCGACTGACAACGAACGGGTGGTACGACCCACCTGCCGAAGGGATGGCGGTGTTGTTTGCGGATGAGATTGATGTCAGGCGCGTGTGTTTCGAGTCTCTGAGGCTGGAGGCGTTCGGGCCGAGTAATCGTGTCATCGATTGGGAGCGCGGACTCATGTACGGGTATTGTTCTCCGGTCGACCGGCAGACCGGGCTGGCCGGAGACTTCGGGGTCACACTGTATTTCGGCACCAACTCCGACATGATCGAGTACTTCCGCAAATGCAGTGCCGTGACCCAAGACTTGTTGGCAGGTATTGATTCGAGCATGACATCGACGGCTTTGTTCCAGCATTCGGAGAAGCTCTTCGACGCCGTCGGGCTCCGCAATACTATTGCCAGCGTGACGGATTCGGTCCCGCTCGATTTGGGTCATTCAATGCCGAGTGTCGAAGTGGAGGCCGTGGCCGAAAGTAGGGTATTGCCGCAATGGGCCAAGGACTCGATGCGCGCTTCCCGTAGATTCGTGGGAACCAGCTCGAACTGGCCGTTGTCGGATACCTTTCAGTTCACGGTCGAGCCCCAGTTGGTTGACCCTGAGCGACCGGAGTCCCCCAAGGTAAGTTTTCATTACGTGGTCTCGGTTCGGGCGGGAACAGTGACGGTGCTGCGCGAAGGCGAGCAATTGCTCGCCGAGCTCGGATTGATCCGCGACCTCGGTGCCCGATGAAGGAGATCGCGTCGTAGGACCGTTGTGCCCGGATCATCGGTGACGCCGCAAGAACGTCTCCAGGTTGGCTCGCCGGGGCATGGACGAGGACGTTCCCAGCGTCCTCGCGGCCAAGGCTCCGGCGGCCGCGGCCGCCCGCAGCGCATCGGGTGGCGTGTTGCCCTCAGCCAGCCACACCGCGAGGGCGGCGCAAAATGCATCGCTCGCACCAGTGGTGTCCACCACGTCGACCTCGAATGCTCGATGTACGACGGGCAGCCGTTGGTCGGATGGTGGAGTGTTCGCCGCATACATGTAGCCGTCGGATCCCAGTGTGACGCAAACACTTCCGGAGATCGCGATCGCGAGTTCGCGTGCGCGCTGACCGATGTCTAGGGTACCGGGCACAATCAGCTCAGCTTCCCCTCGATTGGGAACCAGCCAGTCGATGCACGTCAACCGGTCGGCCGTCCATTCTGCATTCGCGAAGATCGGTGCTGGATTCACGATGAACAGTGGTTTTCCGCGTGCCGCGGCGAGTGCGTCGATGACGGCTCGAAGCATCTGTTTGCCGAAGTCGTAGGTCAGTAGAACCACGTCCGCCCGCGCGATTTCACGATATGCGTGTTGGAGCGCGGTCAATGGTGCCGTAGGCATGGTGTGCGCGGGGCCGATGACGCCTCGGACGTCGTTGCCGCTGGTCAAGATGACGCTCGGGGTAAGCGCTCGTCCATGCTGTAGCTCGACATACAGGTCGGATGCGGCAAATCCCTCGGCGAGCAGCGTGGCAATAGCGAGCTCGGAGGCGGGATCATTCGCCATCGAGGTGATGAACTTGACGTCGGTATTGAGTCGCTTCGCTGCGACTGCTTGATTGAACCCTTTGCCGCCGGCCATCAACGCCGACCGCTGGGCCACGAGAATCTCGGATTCGGCAGGCGCCCCTGCTATCTGGAAGCACATGTCGAGGTACGTCGCACCGATCACAACGATTCGAGGTCTCACGGCAACGCCAATCACAGCTACGGCTGACTGTTTTCAGTGTATCGATTGTGGGATCGGTTGGATGCCTTGACGATCGCATCACGTCTGATGTGGTTCGAATCTTGTACAGAGGTGTCCACGGTGGTCTGAAGTTGTCAGCGGTCTCTTACGGTTGCACTCGAGATTGCGCACGGTGGTTATGTTAAACACCACTTCGGAGGACACAATGACCGTCGAATCCAAGCACTCGCTCACCGCTCCTGTCGCGATCCAGTTCTACATCAGCGGATCAGTGACACCGGAAGCCTTCTTGACACCCACCGGCGAACCAGCGCGAGATGACTTCGATGGCCGTCGTTTCCGGGCCACCCTCACCGCCACCTGGGTGGGTGTGGCCGTGGCCTTGCTCGGTGTTGTCGTCGCTCTATTCGCATGGGGTCCATGGAACGCCGGGTCGGTCTCCACACCTCGTGAAATCGGAGTTGTCACCACCACGCCGCACGGATGGTGCAAAGTCGGTACCGCGTTCCTCGGCCGGGTACCTGGTATGCCGGAAAGCGGCGGCTTGGACAAGGGTGTATGAACGCGTGAGAGCCATTGCGTCGTTCCCGGCGAATCACGATGTCCACGTGGTCGTGCTTTACACCGCGCCACCCGGAAGAACCGTCGAGGACCCCGGAATGCAGTCGCAGGATCGTCGAACACTTCAACATCGTGGGCGGGCTGGCGATGATCGGCGCGAACGGGATCATCCGGGCGTTGACCTGCGTGGTCCGTTTTGTGTGACACGTTCGAGCAGCTCGACGAACGCTTCCAACAGATCGGTCCGGTTCGAGTAAGTTCCCGCCATGTCCACCTGAAGGCCCCCGACCTCGGTCGGGGGCCTTTCGTGCCGTGGATCAGCAGTTCGGCTGGAATGGGAAGCAGGAGTGGGGGCTTGGAATGGGTGCCGGGGTCGCTGGGTGGCTGAGGGCGGGAGTCGGTGTGGGGTGGGGGGTTTCGGAGCTGTCGGTGGTGTGGGAACCGAGGAGAATGATCAGTAGCAGCGTGCCGAAGCCGAAGATGATGGGCAGGGTGAAAAACGCCAGGATGAGGTAGCGCAGGCGCGGGCGGAAAGAGCGGCCTGGGCGGGCGGCTGGGCGCTGGGGCTGGGTCACCTCGAGGCCGCGCTGAGTTGGGCTACCTCGGACGGGGTGAGGGTGAGTTCGGCGGAAGCCAGCAGGGCCGAGAGTTGGTCGGGGGTGCGGGCGCTCGCGATGGGGGCGGCGATGGCGGGCTGGGTGCGGAGCCAGGCGAGGGCTACGGCGGCGACGGGGACGGCGTGGGCGGCGGCGACTTCGTCGAGGGCGGTCAGGACGCGGAGGCCGCGCTCGTCGAGGTAGCGGCGGGCGCCGGCCGCGCGGGGGCTGGCGGTGGTGGATTCGGTGTCGCCGGGGCGGTATTTGCCGGTGAGGAAGCCCATGGCCAGGCCGTAGTACGGGAGTACCGCCAGTTTTTCGCGGACACACAGGTCGGCGAGGTCGCCCTCGTAGACGGTGCGGTCCATCAGGTTGTACTGCGGCTGCACCACTCGGTAGCGGGCCAGGCCCTCGCGGTCGGAGATGGCCAGGGCCTCGGCCAGGCGCGGGGCGGTGTACTGGGATGCGCCCAGGTAGCGGACCTTGCCCGCGCGGACCAGTTCGTCGAACGCGCCCAGGGTCTCGGCGAGGGGGACCTCTTTGTCGTCATGGTGCGCGTA
Source organism: Nocardia concava NBRC 100430 (assembly GCF_000308815.1). Taxonomy (GTDB): domain Bacteria; phylum Actinomycetota; class Actinomycetes; order Mycobacteriales; family Mycobacteriaceae; genus Nocardia; species Nocardia concava. The sequence goes on along the minus strand of NZ_BAFX01000108.1, from coordinate 29,502 downwards.
GTAGAGATCGATGTGGTCGGTGCGCAGGCGGCGTAGCGAATCATCGACGGCCGCACGAATATTGATGGCGCTCAGGCCGGGTCGGGTGGGGAGCTTGGCCACCTTGGTGGCGATGTGCACGGAGTCGCGGTTGCCACGCGACGCCATCCAGTCACCCAGGATGGTCTCGGATTCACCGCCGGAATTGCCCGGCACCCAGGCGCTGTAGGCGTCGGCGGTGTCGATGAGATTGCCGCCCGCCGCCGCGAACGCGTCGAGCACGGCGAAGGACTGCTCTCGATCCGCTGTCCAGCCGAATACGTTGCCGCCCAGGCACAGCGGATAGATATCGAGGTCGGTGGTTCCCAAGAGTGCCATATCGCCAACCTAGCTCGCGGCGCGGTGCGATGGCTCGTCGACGTCGCGAGGCACTCACTGGCGGGGAGTGAAGATAATCCGCTACGAAACTATAGTGGGCGCATGACCGCACTGGCGCCCAAGCGTGATGAGCCTGATCTGTCGTTTCTGCTGGATCACACCAGTCATGTGTTGCGGAGTCGGATGGCGGCGGCATTGGGGGAGATCGGGCTGACCGCTCGGATGCACTGTGTGTTGGTGCATGCGCTCGAGGAGGAGCGGACTCAGGTGCAGTTGGCGGCCATCGGGGATATGGACAAGACCACGATGGTGGTGACCGTGGATGCGCTGGAGAAGGCGGGGCTGGCGGAGCGGCGGGCGTCCAGTACCGATCGGCGGGCTCGGATCATCGCGGTGACGCCGGAGGGCGCGAAGATGGCCAAGCGGAGTCAGAAGATTGTGGATCGGGTGCATCGGGAGGCCTTGGAGGCGTTGCCGGAGGGGGATCGGGCGAGCTTGTTGCGGGCATTGAACTCCCTGGTCGAGGGGCATCTCGAGGCGCCGGTCGAGGCGTCCTCGGCGCGGCGGGCGCGGCAGTAGCGGGCTTCGACGCGGCAATCGTCCGCTTAAATATTGTCTGCAACAGAACTATCTAGTACGGTCCATCTTGTCGTTCATGACAGGAGAAGACCACATGACCACGTCCAAGCGCCTTGCCCTCGCGGTACTTTCGGCGGCGACCTTGATGACAATCCTCGACGGCAGCATCGTGACCGTCGCCATGCCCGCGATCCAGGCGGATCTGGGATTCACGCCCGCCGGGCTGAGCTGGACGGTGAACGCGTATCTGATCGCGTTCGGCGGACTGCTCTTGCTGGCCGGACGGCTCGGCGACCTGATCGGCCGGAAGGCCATGTTCCTCGGCGGGAATGCGGTGTTCACCGCGGCCTCGCTGTTCGCGGGGGCGGCGACCACGCCCGGACTGCTGGTGGCGGCCCGGTTCTTGCAGGGGGTGGGCAGTGCCATCGCGTCGTCGGTGGTGCTGGGCATCCTGGTCACGGTGTTCACCGAGAATCGTGAACGGGCCAGGGCCATCGGGGTTTTCAGCTTCACCGGCGCCGCGGGCGCTTCGATCGGCCAGGTGCTGGGCGGGGTGCTGACCGATGCGCTGAACTGGCACTGGATCTTCCTGATCAATGTGCCGATCGGCGTGGTGACCGTCGCGCTGGCGTGGAAGGCGCTGCCCGCCGATCGCGGGATCGGACTGGCCGCGGGCGCGGATGCGCTCGGCGCGCTGCTGGTGACCGGCGGGCTGATGCTGGGCATCTACACCGTGGTGAAAGTCGAAGAGTACGGGTGGATCTCGGCGCACACTCTGGGACTCGGCGCGCTGTCCATCGGCCTGCTCGCCGCCTTCCTCGTCCGCCAGCGGACCGCTCGCACTCCACTGCTGCCGCTGCGGATCTTCCACTCCCGCAATGTTTCCGGGGCCAATCTGGTGCAGATGCTGACCCTTTCGGCCATGTTCGCTTTCCAGATCATCGTCGCGCTCTACATGCAGAAGGTGCTCGGCTACAGCGCCCTGGCGACCGGCCTGGCCATGTTGCCCGCGGCCGTCGCGATCGGTGGGGTGTCGCTGTTCGGATCGGCGCGGTTGATCACTCGCTTCGGTGAACGGGCGGTGCTGATCGCCGGATTGGTGTTGCTGCTGGCCGGAATGGGTTGGCTGACACGACTTCCCGTTCACGCCACCTATGTCGTCGACTTGCTTCCGATGATGGTGCTGATCGCCGGTGGCGGCCTGGTCCTGCCCGCATTGACGACTCTCGGCATGTCCGACGCCAAGCCCGAGGATGCCGGTCTGGCCTCCGGATTGTTCAATACGACCCAGCAGGTCGGCATGGCCATCGGCATCGCCGTGCTGTCGACGCTCGCCGCCTCGCGCACCGGCAGCCAACTTGCTTCGGGTGCAACCGGAGCCACGGCCCTGACCAGCGGCTACCGCTTGGCCTTCACCGTCGCCGCCGGGCTGCTGGCCGCCGCGCTGGTAGTCAGCCTGACCGTCCTGCGCCGTCCGGCGGCAATCGCGCCGGTGGGGCTCGCGGCGACCGCCGCCTGAGCTGAAGTCACGCCGAATCACCCTCTGCTGAACGGACTTTCACGTGCGCATTCTTCGATCCTTGATCGCGGGATTGTTCCTGCTCGTCGCCGCCGCATCCGCCCAAGCGGCACCACCGGAGTCGCCGGGCTGGCATGCTGTGTGGGCCACCTCCGCGCAATTGCCGAGTAAGGCAATGGATCCCAACTGGTCCCTGACTGGCTTCTCGAATCACACACTGCGGCAGGTGATCCGAGTAAGCCAGGGCGGCCTCGCCACCCGGGTGCGATTGACGAATCGCTACGGCACCCGGCCCCTGGCGATCACCGGAGCCACCATCGCGGTGACCGATACCGGGGCAAGCATTCGCCCGAACACCCTGCGCCCCTTGACCTCCGGCCTGGCCTCCGCATTCGAGATACCCGCTGGTGCCGATCTCGTCACCGACCCGGTGCCGCTGTCCGTCGCACCGTTCCAGTCACTGACCATCACCGTGTATCTGGCGGAGGCGACCGGCCCCGCCACCCACCACGCGCAGGCCTTCGCAACCACCTACCGAACCTCCGGCGATCACCGTGCCGACGACTCCGGCCTCGCCTTCGCCGAGACCACCCAGGCCTGGTACTACCTCTCGGGCGTCGAGGTCCTCGACATGCTCCCGCACCCTTCCGGCGTGGTCGCCTTCGGTGACTCCATCACCGAAGGCGTCGGCTCCACCCCCAACGCCAACCACCGCTACCCCGACGCCCTGGCGGAACGACTTGCCGCCGAAGGCAATCCGCGCGCGGTAATCGACCAGGGCATCGGCGGCAACCGCGTCACGGTGGACTCGTCCTGGCTGGGCGACAGCGCCCAACACCGCTTCCGCGCCGACGTCCTCGACCAGCCCGGCATCGGCACGGTCATCATCCTCGCCGGCATCAACGACATCGGCCTCAGCGCCCCCGGCCCCGGCGCCGCCGACACGGTCGTCCCGGTCTCCACCGACCACCTGATCGCAGCCCACCTCGACCTCATCCACCAGGCCCGCGCCAAGGGCCTCCGCGTAATCGGCGCAACCCTCACCCCCTTCGGCGGCTCCCCCTACGATTCCCCCGCCGCCGAATCCGCCCGCCTCGCCTTCAACAACTGGCTCCGCACCACCGCCCCCTACGACGCCCTCGTCGATTTCGACGCCGCCCTCCGCGACCCCACCAACCTCCACCGCCTGACCCCCACCTACGACAGCGGCGACCACATCCACCCCAACGACACCGGCTACACCGCCATGGCCGCAACCCTCCGCCCCACCGATTTCGCGTAACCCACACCGCCCGGCGTCGTATCGTGCCGGGCAGCGTGTTTCCCGGATCCAGAGGAGGCGGCGTGACCAGAACCTTTTTGTGTCGTGACATCAACGGAGACGCCCATCTGGTAGCCGAGGCCGAACTAGTGCAGCGAACCTCGGTGTACGTCATAGCGATACAGGCCGACACGGTCCTCCTGGTACGCGACGGAACCGGTCGGAACGGTCTCTGGGATCTCCCCGGCGGCGGCGTCGAGCCGGGAGAGGCCCGCCTCGACGCCCTCGAGCGAGAACTGTTGGAAGAGACAGGACTTCGCCTGGCCGCCGAGCCGACCCACCTGTGCGAGTTCACCGAATACTTCTTCGACCTGCAGTCCCGGCGCGGCTGGGAGTCGACGCGTTGCTATTACGTCGGCGGCGTTTCCGGTGTCCCGCGGGCCGAAGGAAACGGTGCCGATGTGGCTGCCTGCCGCCATGTTCCGTTGCCACTGGTGTCCGGTGAGGTCGGAGCCGTGGCGCGGAGGATGACGGAGTTGGCACTGGCTTCGATGGACGTGGAACAGCGCTAGACGCCCGGCGCAGTGGCAGTGGGCCGCGTGATTCGGGCAGTGAACGAGGAGGATTGGGCAGTGGCCGGGCCGGATACTCTTGTCTTATATCAGTACTGAATCGCCCGCTCAGTCCTTCGACCAGAAGGCGCTCTACGGTCCGAAGGTGGGTTGCGATGGGGCGCTTCTCGACGCGGGTGCGTGCGAATCTGGAGTGGGTCAAGGCCAACACCGAGGGTGCGATCGCGATCGCCCTCGCGGTGGTGATGAGCATCCTCGGTCTGGTCGACCTGGTGCCCGTCGATCTGGTCAGCAAGGTCATTCCCTTGACGCTCGGCGTGGTCGCGTTCGCACTCCTGCGTGACCGCTGGCGACAGGAGCTGATCAGCACGCAGATGATCCAACTCGCAACCACCGCAGCGGAATCGACGCGCAGTCTGCTCGAACGCATGGACAGCGTGACGCAGATGGAAGTGCGCCTGGCGAGTGCTCAGCGATCGATCGACGGTTTGACCGCGGTCAAGGTCGCGCTCGGTGCCGAGGTCGAGGAGGCGCTGACGCTGGCGCGGGAGGAGACCGATCGCTGGATCTTCAAGGGCGGTACCGGCGCCTACACCCGGGTGGTGACCCTGCCGGAGTGCATCAAGCACGCCAATCATCATCGCCGGGAATTGCTGGTGCGCATGGAGATTCTCGATCCGACCGACCTGGCCGCCTGCGAGCGATTCGTCAGCCTCTATCAATCGCTCGCCGACGGCGAGGACGACGATGCCCGCGAATGGACCGGCAAGGGCACTCAAATCGAGTCGTACGCAACGATTTTGGCTGCCTGCTGGTACCGGCAGCGAACCGCGCACCTGCTGGACATCGAAATCGGCCTGACATCGACGGTCTCGGTGCTGCGCTGGGACCTCTCGTCGCGCTTCCTGATCGTAACCACGCGCGGGCCGCGGTTCCCGGCGATGATTATCGAAAAGGGGCGCCCCTATTACGACTCGTGGACCATCGAGCTGCGGACCAGCTTCTCGGGGGCACGGAAGGTGCCGATCAACCGCGCCCTGAGGCAGCCGTTGGGAACCGATCCAACGGTAGCCGAGGTCCGCGAGCTGTTCGAACGCCTCGACCTCGGCCTGCCCGAATCCTACGACGACGCGGACATCACCACGATCGTGGAAAAGGCGCTCCGCGACACCAATCCGTTCCTGCGCGGGGCAGGCGATCACCGATGAGACGGCACCGCCTCCCGCAGGCGATCGAGCACGGGTCGGACCAGCCGTCGCGTCGTCTCCTGATCGCAACGCCGCCGGGGGACGGTGTGCGGTGAGATGCCGATATTCGCGAGGGACAGGTCGACTGCCTTGGCCCGGCCGCGCCCGAAAGCGAGTGTCGCCGCCGCGCCTTCGACCTCGGTGGTGTGAAAAATCCCCGCGCCGAGGTCGTAGCTGTCGCCTTCCCCATAGAGATCCGACCGGATGACAGCGCTCGAGACCAATCGAGGAGTCGGTCGTATCGCGTCGATGCCACGTTCACTGTCACTGTGGATTTCGACGATTCGGTGCTCCGGATTCGTCTCGGTGTCGCTGACGCTGAACACGTTGTTGCGTACCTCGCCGTAGAGAACGTGGCTGACAAGGTCCCAACTGTGCGCGTGGACACGCGAAGTCGTCAGGGGAGCGAACGGAAGCTCTCGCTGCGAATCGGGATCCCAGACATGCAGGCACATGCCGTATTCGCCCTCGCGCACCAGCGGCAGGCAGATGAATTGCAGCGGGTGTAGCAGGGCCGTGACGGGGGATTCATCCTCGAGAATGCTGTCGAGTGCGCGAATTGCGGCGTCTCTCACGCGATCACCGGCACGGCGAGACGGATGGCCTCCTTGGTCACGGCGCAAACAGTACAGATAGGTCACACCCGAACCAGGGAGATTCGGCGCGGGTCGCCGCAAAGCAATTTGCCAGGCGAGCCGCTACGGACGGGCACCCGCGCAGAGGGCGATGGCTTTCTCGTTGAAGGCTCGGATTCGGGCGGTTTCGCGGGAGAGTTTCCAGGCGAAACCCCATTCCACGGGTGGGGCGTCGGTGATTGGGAGGTACACGACGTCGGGGCGGGAATAGAAGTCGGTTACCAGGTTGCCGACCATGAAGACGCCCTCGTTCGCGCCTACCAGGGCGAGGATTTCTTGAAAGGTGTTGGCTGTCTTGCCATGTGTGATCGGCCGGCCGCCCGGCGTCCGGTCGGGGACGAGGTAGTGGCGGATCGACGAGGGGACGGACTCGGGCATTCGGATCAGGGTGAGTCCGGTCAGGTCTTCGAGGGAGATCGACTGGCGGGCGGCCAGTGGATGGCGGGTCGAGACCGCGAGCATGCGGTCCTCGCGGAACAGCGGTGGGCCGGTGGCGATGTCGGGTCCGGCGATCGGGCGGCAGCTCAGCACCATGTCGCAGGCGTCGTGGTGCCAGCCGTCGAGCACCTCACCGAGCTGGATTTCCTTGATGCGCACCTCGATACCCGGGTGCTCGCGCCGGAACTCCTCGGCCACATCGAGAATCAGCTTGCCCGCGGCGGCTCCGTAGAAGCCGACCTCCAGCCCGCCGTCGAAGCCTCGACCGGCGTTGATGGCGCGCCGGATGGCCCGCTCCACCTGATCCTGGGCCGGTCGCAGCTCGGCGAGGAACTGCCGCCCGATCGGTGTCAAAGCGACTCGGCGGCTGGTCCTTTCGAACAGCGCCGCGCCCACCCTGCGCTCGATCTGCGCAATGGTCTGGCTGACCCGGCTGGGCGACACCCGCAGCCGGTCGGCCGCGCGGCCGAAGTGCAGTTCGTCGGCGACGCTCAGGAACGCGTCGATCTCATGCCGTTCCATGGTGTCCATTCCGATCGATGAGCCTGACTTCATGATCCTTCATGTATCCGTCGTTGTTGCGCGCGGCATCCCGTAGTTACCTCGTGAAATAGACATTCGAAGGAGGACAATGAAAATCGCGGTAACGGGTGCGACCGGGCGGCTGGGTCGTCACGTGGTCGAGGTGCTCGCGGAACAGGGACACGAGGCGATCGCGATCGCGCGGTCCGGCGGCGTGGACATCGTCACCGGCGCGGGCTTGGCCGCCGCCCTGACCGGAGTCGAGGTGATCATCGACGTGGCCAGCACCCCGTCGCCCGAACAGCGGACGGCGACCGAGTTCTTTACCGCCGCCGCCCGCAACCTGCAGCGTTTCGGCGCGGAGGCCGGGGTGCGGCGGCTGGTTGTGGTGTCGATCATCGGGATCGACGGCTCCACCGCCGGATACAACGCGGCCAAGCTGGTGCACGAGCAAGCCGTGCTGGCGGGCCCGATCCCGGCCCAGATCGTGCGGTCCGCGCAATTCGCCGAGTTCGTCGGGCAACTCGTGCAGTGGGGAACCCGCGGCGATACCGCCTCGGTGCCGCGGATGCGCACGCAGCTGGTGGCGGCGCGATCGGTCGCGGAGACACTGGTCGACTTCGCCACCGCGGCGGACCTGGAGATCTCCGGAGCACCGTTCCCCGAAGTGGCGGGGCCGCGCGAGGAGAACCTGGCCGAGATGGCGCGGCTGCTGGCGGACCGCCTGGGTGCACCGGCACGGATCGAAGAAGTGAGCGACCCGGGCAATCCCGACCGCGACGTATTCGAGAACGGCGGGCTGCTGCCCGGTCCGGGCGCCATCCTCGCGGGCCCCACCTACCGCCAATGGCTGGACCTGAATCACCCGGCGGAATCGTGATGAACGGCAGGCTGTTCCGGCTCGGGGGCGTGGTGTGAGCGAAGGCCCGGTCCGTGGGGACCGGGCCTTCGTCGCATCAGGCTGTTTACCCGCCCGCCCGACGGCGGAAGGTGCGCTTGCCGCCTGCCTGGGAGTGGGTGCCGTGGATCTTGCCGGAGTTGTGGGCGGACCCGCCCGCTGAGGCGTGGCCGTTCTTTCGTTCGAGGGCTTCCCGGAACTTTCGTTTGGTCGCGTCCTGTGGCGACTCGGTGGCGTCGCCGTCGAGCTGCTCGCCTGGGACTGCTTGTTCATCGGCCATTGACCAAGCCTAGCCGTGCGGGGACTCGGATCAGTTGGTGCGGTTTGCGTAGTCGAGGGGGAGTTTGGCGGGGGGACAGTTGATTACGGTGTCGTCGTCGGGGGAGCAGGCTTCCAGGAAGGTGATTCGGCCGGTGGAGGCTACGAGGGCTTGGGGGTAGGTGGGGCCTGCGTCGCGTTCGGCGGTGATTTCGGGGAGGTTGTCCTCGTAGCGGCCGAGGGTCGATTCGGGGAAGTCGAGCATCCACTGGGGGTAGCAGATGGTGGTGTGGATGCGGCGTTCGCCAAGCCAGGCGATGAGGACGGTGACGGTGCCGGTGGGTTCGACCCAGGCGATTTTGTACATGTCGCCGCTGAGTTGGATCATTTTGGCCGGTTGGGCCGTTGACCAGCGGCCGAACATGGGGCCCTGGAGGCAGCGGAAGGCGACGGTTTGGGAATTGCGTACGTAGAGTTCGTATTTCCAGCCGTTGTCGTAGGCGTAGATGAGGTGGCGGCCCACGATGCCGGACAGGTCGCCCGCCATCGCGGGGGCGGAAGCGGCATCTTCGACGCTCATCGCAAACTCCTCTCGGCCGACCTGCGTCAAACCCGGGCGTTCTGATCAGCGTATCCGCTGATCACCGCTTCATCGAGAAGGACGCAGGTCGGCCGGTCGAGGCGGCCGGGAGATCGGCCGGTCAGCTGGGCTGTGCCGGATTCAGCTGGGGCTGTGCCGCCGGCATCGTGTTGACCAACCCGTCCGCGGCTCCGACGGCCGCGCCCACACCCGCGCCGAGCGCGGCGAAAGGCGCCGCGACCATGGCGTAGCCGAGCGCCGCTCCGACGACCGGGACGATGACCAGGCCGATGGGCGCGAACGGGAGTCCGGCGACCAGGCCCGCGACCACACCGATCACCGCACCCGTACTTGCGATCGGGCTGGCGGCCGTCGCACCGACCGCCGCGCCGATGGTCGCGTCGCCGAGGATGGTCTTGGCGATGTGCGTCGCGCGGAGGCTGTCGACCCCGGCGGCCTGAAGCGACTGGGCGAGAGCGGATTCCGTGCCCGCGGCCGCCGCGTTGATCTGCTGCGTCTGCTCCACGGTGAGGAAGAACGGCTGCTCGAACTGCACGGTCCCGATCCGGATCGACGAATCGGGGATCTCGGTGGCGGGCTGGGTGGCGGCCGGTAAATCCTCGGCGAGGGCGGGCGGGGCGGAGAGTAAGGCGAGGGAGAGGGGGAGGAGTGCGGCGGCGGCGAAGGTGGCCGCCCGGCGCTGGAAGGGACGAATCGTACGGACGGGCCGGTATGTGCCCATAGGGAACCTCATTCCGAAACATCGATGCCTATCGCATCTGGATTCGAAGCGGCGCGCCCTTCGGATATGTTCGGGCCATGACTATCGCTCGGAAGTTTGCTGTGGTCGCCGGGACCGTCGCCGTGTGCGGGCTGTCGACGATCGGGACCGCCGCCGCGGATCCCGTGGTCATTCCCTTCCAGATCAACTCCGCGCCGTACGGGATTCCCGGCGGCAGCTTCGACGCTTTCCCGGCGCGGTGCGCGGCCGTGGTCGGCGAACAGTCCGGAACCGTCGTGATCACGGGCGCGCAGCCGCAGGGCTGGGGTTGCTCGATCTCCACCCCGGTCACCTGGATCAACCTGTCCACGGGCGCGACGGGTTCCGCCCAGCTGTCCAATGGTTTGAACGGAATCCCTTCCGCCGCAACGCTGTACACGGGTGTCGGGCAGGTCGCGGTCATGCTCACCCCGAGCGCGCCCTACACGCCCGGCCTCGCGACCTTCTTCGTACCGTAGGGCGGAATCGAGGGCGTTTGTCCTGTTCACGGGGGTCGGGGACGCTCCTAGACTGAATGCGTGGAAATTGCTGGTTACTGCACGCTCTGCAAGTCGCGGTGCGGAGCCATCTACACCGTCGAGAACGGCCGCCTGACCGACGTCCGGCCCGACGGTGATCATCCGACGGGCAAGGCCCTGTGTCCCAAGGGCCGATCCGCCCCCGAGATCGTGCACAGCACCCGCCGGCTCACCACCCCACTGCGGCGGACCCGCCCCAAGACCGATCCAGATCCCGGCTGGGAACCCGTCAGCTGGGATACCGCGCTGGCCGACATCGCCGCGCGTTTGACGACCATCGCCCGCGAATCCGGCCCCGAGGCGGTGGCCTTCGCCCTCTCGACGCCCTCGGGCACCTCGCTGTCGGACAGCACGGAATGGATCGAGCGCTTCGTCCACGCTGTCGGCAGCCCCAACACCATCTACAGCACCGAGATCTGCAACTGGCACAAGGACGTCGCGCACACCTTCACCTATGGCGTCGGCCTGCCGGTGCCCGACTACGAGGCCACCGATCTGGCGGTCATGTGGGGTTTCAATCCGGCCAAGACCTGGCTCGCGCAGTCGGCCGAACTGGCCGAGGCCCGGGCACGCGGGGCCCGGCTCGCGGTGATCGATCCGCGGCGGTCCACCACCGCGCTGGGCGCGGAGCACTGGCTGCGGGTGCGGCCGGGCACCGATGCCGCGCTGGCACTCGGGCTGGCCGGTCGACTCATCGACATGCGCGGGTATGACGAGCGATTCGTGCGGGCCTGGACCAATGCGCCGCTGCTGGTCCGGGAGGACACCGGGCATTTCCTGCGCGCCGAGGACATCTGGCCGGACACCACCGGATTCGTCGCCTGGGACGCCGATGAGGGCCGCCCCACGCTGTACGACACCGGATCCGCCGCCGACGTACCCGAACGTTTCGGCCTGGACGGCACCCATCGCATTGCCACTCGTACCGGAACCGTCACCTGCGCAACGGCATTCGACCACTACGCGCGCGCCTGCCGCGCCTGGCCGCTGGAGCGGGTGGCCCGCGAAACCTGGGTCGACCAGGACCGCATCGCCGCGCTCGCCGACGAGATCGCGCAGGCCGGATCGGTGTCCTACTACGGCTGGACCGGAATCGGGCAGCACGCCAACGCGACCCAGACCGACCGGGCCATCGCCACGCTGTTCGCGCTCACCGGCTCGTTCGACGCACCCGGCGGCAATGTGGTGCTGCCGAAGCCGCCGGTCAATGCCGTATCCGATCGAATGAATCAGCTTGCGCCGGAACAGCGTGCGAAGACGCTGGGCCTGCCCGAACGCCCGCTGGGCCCGCCCGCCCAAGGCTGGGTGACCGCCCGCGATCTGTGCCGGGCCGTGCTGGAAGCCGAGCCCTATAGGGTTCGCGCCCTGGTCGGATTCGGCGCCAATATGCTGCTGTCCCAGCCTGATTCGGCCCGCACCGGCCAGGCCCTCGAAGCCCTCGACTTCCAGGTACACCTCGATCTGTTCGAGAACCCCACCGCCCGCTACGCCGACTACCTGCTCCCGGTGAACAGCTCGTGGGAACACGAGGCCCTGCGCATCGGATTCGAATCCAGCCACCGCGCACAGGAACACGTGCAACTGCGCTCGCGCATTGTCGAGCCGGTCGGCGAATCCCGTTCGGACACCGAGGTGGTCTTCGACCTGGCGACCCGCATGGGCCTGGGCGAACAGTTCTTCGGCGGCGATCTGGAAGCGGCCTGGGACCATCAGCTCGCACCCCTGGGCATGACCGCCGCCGAGCTGCGCGCCCGGCCCGGCGGCACCCGGATTCCGTTGCCGCGCGATTACCGCAAGTACGAGGCCGCCGGATTCAACACTCCCACCCGCCGCATCGAGCTGTACAGCGAACGCCTTGCCGCGCATGGCTACTCGCCCGTACCCGAATACACCGCGCCCCTCGCCCCGGAGCCCGCCTTCCCGCTCGTGCTCACCTGCGCGAAGAACGGGTACTTCTGCCACAGCCAACACCGCCAGATCAACTCCCTGCGCCGCCGGTCTCCGGATCCGCGCCTGGATCTCAGCCCGGAGGCGGCCGCGGAGCGCGGCATCACCGACGGACAGTGGGTGATCCTGTCGACCCGGCTCGGCAGTGCGCGGCTGCGCGCCCGCATCGATGCGACCCTGCATCCGGGTGTGGTGGTCTCCGAATACGGTTGGTGGCAATCGAATACGGATCTGGGACTGCCCGGCGCGGACCCGCTCGACAAGGTCGGCAGCAACTACAACCTGCTCATCGACGACGAGAACATCGACCCGCTGTCGGGCTCGGTTCCGCTGCGGTCGTTCACCTGTGAGGTCACGCCGGTCCCGGTCGAAAACCCTTGGGCGGGCTCGCGAATCTTCACGGTCAGCGAGGTGGATGAGGCCAGCCCGGGTGTCCGCACCCTGCGTCTGACACCCGACGACGGCGCACCCCTACCCGACTTCCGTGCGGGCCAGCATCTGACCGTCCGCGCCGCGGAGTCGAACGACGCCGACGCGGATTCGATTGTCTCCCGCAGCTATTCGCTGACCGGCCCGGCCAGCGCACCGGATCGTGACAGCTACGGTCTCGCCATCCGCCGCGTCACCGACGGCGTCTTCTCCGGCTACGTCCACGACCGGCTCCACACCGGAGACCGCGTCGAAGTCGGCTGTCCCGACGGCTCTTTCATCATTCCCACCGACTGCGACTACCCGGTCGTCATGATGGCGAGCGGCATCGGCATCACACCGTTCCTGTCCTACCTGGAGACCCTCGCCGCCACCGGTGGCACCGTCCCCGAGGTCGTATTGCACTACGGCGTACCGAATTCCGCCGACCATCCGTTCCGGGCGAGACTGGCGGAATTGGCCGCCGTCCTCGGTCCGCGCCTGCGGCTGATCACCCACTATTCGAGGCCGCTGCCCGCGGACCGTCGCGGCGTCGACTTCGATCTGGCGGGCTACGTCAAGGTCGCCGACCTCGACCCCGCCTTGATCACACGCCGCGCCCGCTTCTACCTCTGCGGTCGCGCCGCCATGCTCACTACCGTCACCGCCGAACTGCGCGAGCGCGGCGTCCCGCGCTGGGAGATCTTCGCCGAGCGTTTCGCGACTCCGGAGCGCACTCTCACGATTCCCGAGAACGCCAGTTACACAGTGCGTTTCACCCGCTCGGACCGCGAGCTCACCTGGACCGAACGCGACGGCACCCTGCTCGAATTCGCCGAGAAGTCCGGCGTGGCCATGCAGAGCGGCTGCCGTGTCGGCCAGTGCGAGAGCTGCCTGTGCACCGTCGGCAAGGGCAAGGTCGGCCACTTCGTGGACACCGAGCACCTCGACGACGATGCGGTGCTGACCTGCCAGGCCGTTCCCGCGTCCGACCTCGAGATCGACGCCTGATCAGCGCAGGTCGTCGGACAGTGCCTCGGCCACCTCGGTGAGCAGCGGCGCGGCGCGCGCCACCAGCTCCTCGGTCATCCGCCCCACTGGACCGGACACCGAAATCGCCAGTCGCGCCGGAGCTTTGGGCACCGCCACGGCCACGCACCGCACGCCCATCTCCTGCTCGCCCTCGTCCATGGCGTACCCGGTGCGGGCGGCCTCGGCGAGCTGGCCTGCGAACTCATCGGGATCGGTGATGGTGGAATCGGTGTAGCGCGGCATTCCGGTGCGGGCCAAGAGATTCCGGGTCAGCTCGGGCGGCGATCCGGCCAGTATCGCCTTGCCCACCGCCGTGCAGTGCGGCAGCGCGCGCCGACCCACCTCGGTGAACATGCGCATGGAGTGCCGCGACTGCACCTGCGCCACATAGACGATCTGGTCCCCGTCCAGCATCGCCATGTTCGCCGACTCACCCAGCTCGTCGACCAGCCGCTGCAAATGCGGCCGGGCCAGCACGGCCAGCATCTGCGAGGAGCTCTCGCCGAGCTTGATCAGCTTGGGCCCCAGCACATATTTGCGCGACGGCTCCTGATGCAGGTACCCCAGATCCACCAGCGTCCGCACCAGCCGGTGAATGGTCGGCAGCGGCAGACCAGACTCGGTGGCCAGCTGCGAAAGCCCCATCATGCCGCCCTCGTCCGCCATGAGCTCGAGCAGCCCGAACGCACGCTCGATGGACTGCACACCCCCGGCGCCGGCCTTGGGCCCCTTAGCTGCGGGCACTCCCGGTCCTCCTTAGTTTTCCGAATGCCGGAATAGTAGCCTGTGCCACATGCGGCTACGCGCGGAGTTCACGACCGAACCGTTCCATGGCGAAGGGGAGGCGCCGCCGCATGCGCTGGCGGCCCTCGAGCTCGCCGAATCGGCCGGTCTGGAATGCGATTTCGGTCCTTTGGGCACGCTGGTGACCGGGACGGACGACAAACTGCTGCCGGTGCTGGGCGAGATCATGCTGACCGCCTTCGCCAATGGCGCGACGAGAGTGACGATGCAGGTCGAGCAGGATGACTGAACGTTCGCCGGGCGAGGTGCATCCGGTGCTGGTGACCCTCGCCCCGATTCTGGACAAGACCGGCGGCCGGCTGGTGGAGCCGGAAAACGCCACCGCCGAGGACATTCCCGTGGTGTGGGAGGGGAAGACGCTGGCCTGCGTGCGGTTCGGTGCACCCGAGCCCGACACCCTGGGCGGTCTGGAGAAGTTGCTGGAGGAGGTGGCGGGCGAGCTGGGCGGCCCGCTCACCGGCCTGCCGCGCGCCGACAAGCAGCGTGCCGTGCGATTGCTGGAAGAGCGGGGCGCGTTCACCTTCCGCAAGTCGGCCGAAACCGTCGCGGCAGCGCTCGGCGTCACCCGCTTCACGGTCTACAACTACCTCAACCGCGAACGGGCGTAGCGAAGGCCAATCGGCCGACAGATATATATTCAACGAACTGTTGACCCTGCTTTGTGGCCCGTGCCACTCTTCTCGCTTAGCGGAATGACCCTTCCGCTATCCGAGAGAGGCAGCGCCAATGGAGACGGCTCCCGAAGCCCCAGAACGACATCCGGTCGACGTCGTACCCCCGGCATTCCAACTCCTCGCGGGCGGCCTCCAGCACATCGCGGCCATGGTCGCGGGTGTCGTCGCCCCGCCCCTGATCGTCGGTGCGGCAGTCGGTTTGAGCTCGAGTGAAACCGTCCTGCTCATTACCGCGAGCCTGTTCACCGCCGGACTCGCCACCCTGCTGCAGTCGCTGGGCTGGTGGAAGTTCGGCGCGCGCATGCCGCTGATCAACGGCGGCTCCTTCGCCGCGGTCGGCCCGATTCTTGCCATCGCCAAGGATGCGGCCCCGGGCCAGGCGCTGCCCGTCATCTTCGGCGCGACCCTGGTCGCCGGCGCGATGGCCGTCTTCGCGGCCCCTTACTTCTCGAAGCTGAGCCGCTTCTTCCCGCCCATCGTGGGCGGCACGGTCATATCGCTCATCGGACTGTCCCTGCTGCCGGTCGCCCTCGGCTGGATCAGTGGTGCGGGCGAGGGCTCGATGGATTCGGCGCACGTGCCGATGAAGAACCTCGCCGACGCCGCGTTCGCACTCGTGGTCGTGCTGCTGTGCCATCGCTTCCTGAAGGGCTTCGGCCGCCAGCTGGCCCTGCTGATCGGTCTCGTCGCGGGCTCGCTGCTGGGTTGGCCACTGGGACTGCTGGATACGGCTCCCGTGCGCGGCGCCGCGCTGGTCGGTTTCATCCCGCCGTGGCACTTCGGCGCACCGCAGTTCCAGATCGGCGCGATCCTCTCGCTGTGCATCGTCATGCTCGTGGTGATGACCGAGAGCACCGCCACCATGATGGCGCTCGGTGAGATCGTGGAGCGGCCCGCCGAGGAACACCACATCGCGGGCGGTCTGCGGGCCGCCGGCATCGGCACCATGCTGGCCTCGGTGATGGGCGGATTCGCCTGTGGCGCATTCGCTCAGAACGTCGGGCTGGTCGCGCTGACCAGGATGTACAGCCGGTACGTGGTCGCCGTGAGCGGCGCGCTGCTGGTGCTGCTGGGCCTGTTCCCGGTGGCTAGCGCGGTCGTCGAGCTGGTTCCCAAACCGGCCCTCGGCGGAACCGGCCTGGTCCTGTTCGGCACCGTGGCCGCCAGCGGCATCCGGCATCTGGCCAAGGCCGATCTGGGCGACCCGATCAACTCGCTGATCGTGGGCGTCTCGCTGTTCATCGGCATGACCCCGACCGTGGCCCCGTCCTTCTATGCCGGTCTGCCTGGCCCGTTCTCGATCATCATGGCCTCCGGCATCAGTGCGGGCTGTGTGACGGCCCTGGTGCTCAACCAGCTGTTCCGCGCTCGGACCAGCAACATTTCGGCAAGTGCAAAATCGGCTTGTGAAGCGCTCTGACCAGCAGTTTCCGTATATTTTCAACAAAATGTTGACTAACTGTTGTGGCCCGTGACACGCTTCATCCGTAGCGGAATCACCCTTCCGCTATCCGAGAGAGGTAGCGCCAATGGTGACGTTGGTCGAATTCAATTCGACAGCGAGTGAAGAACTCTTGCCGGTCCTGCTGACCTGCTGTGATGCCCCGAGCTGGGCGGACGGCGTGCTGGCGGCCCGGCCCTACGCCGATATCGACGGCGTGCTGGCCCGGGCCGATGAGCTCGCCGCCGGTCTCCCCGCCTCCGAGGTGGACCGCGCACTGTCGGCACACCCCCGCATCGGTGATCGGGTACAGGGCAAGGACACCCACTCCGCGTGGTCGCGTCAGGAACAGTCCGGCGTCAGCCAGGACGAATCCGTGGCCGCGCAGCTGCTCGAGGGCAATCTCGCCTACGAGAAGCGTTTCGGCAGGGTCTTCCTGATTTGCGCCACCGGCCTGTCGGCCGAGCAGATCCTGGCGAGCCTGAACCAGCGTCTCACCAACGACGACGACACCGAGGCGGCCACGGTCGCCGAGGAACTCCGCAAGATCGCCGTTCTCCGCCTGCGAAAGGTATTCGACGCGTGAGCACCATTACGACGCACATCCTCGACTCCGCGCTGGGCAAGCCCGCGGCCGGCGTCGAGGTGCGGCTGGAACAGGTCGGCCCGGAAGTCCGGGTCGTGGCCGAGGGCAAGACCGATGACGACGGCCGAATCAAGGATCTCGGCCCCGAAGGCCTCGAGGCCGGTAACTACCGCCTCACCTTCGACATCGAAAGCTATGCCGCCGCAACGAATCAGACCTACTTCTATCCGACGGTCTCGATCACCTTCAAGGTCGCCGGACAAGCGGGCGAGCACTACCACGTGCCCCTGCTCATGAGCCCCTTCGCCTATTCCACCTACCGAGGAAGCTGAACTCACATGGCAATCAAGCTGGGACAGAACCAGTACGGCAAGGCCGAGAACCGCGTCGTCCGCGTCTACCGCGACACCCCGCGCCACCAGATCCGCGATCTGAACGTCTCGACCTCGCTGCGCGGTGAGTTCTCCGACGCCCACATCACCGGTGACCAGGCCGACGTGCTGCCCACCGACACCCAGAAGAACACCGCCTTCGCCTTCGCCAAGGAGAAGGGCATCCACTCCATCGAGGAGTACGGCCTCACCCTGGCCGATCACTTCATCTCGCGTGCCCCCACCGCCACCGGTGCGCGCATCGAGGTCGAGGAGTACGCCTGGGATCGCATCGAGGTCGACGGCCAGCCGCACGATCACTCGTTCGTGAAGTCGGGCCAGGGCGTACGCACCACCGTCGTGAACGTCGACGGCGTCGGCCCGGATCGCGTGGCGCACGTGGTGTCCGGTGTGAAGGACCTCGTGCTCCTCAAGACCACGGGCTCGGAGTTCCACGGCTTCTTCAAGGACAAGTACACCACCCTGCAGCCGACCAACGATCGCATCATGGCGACCTCGCTGGTGGCCAAGTGGCGCTACAACCACACCGATGTCGACTGGGACAAGACCTACGACGCCATCCTGAAGGTGCTGCTGCGCCAGTTCGCCGTGGTGCACTCCTACGCGCTGCAGCAGACCCTCTACTCGATGGGTCGCGCCGTGCTCGAGCAGTTCACCGAGGTCGCCGAGATCAAGTTCTCGGCCCCGAACAAGCACCACTTCCTGGTGGACCTGAGCCCCTTCCACGTGGACAACCCGGGCGAGGTCTTCATCGCCGCGGATCGTCCCTACGGCCTCATCGAGGCCACCGTCGAGCGTGACGACGCGCGCGACGCCGGCAACGCCTGGACCGCCATCCCGGGCTTTTGCTGACCGGCACAGGGCTGAGCACCACGCTGAGTTCTTCTTCATTGAGTTAGTAGGAGGTGCGGCGATGGGCGATGACCATAGCCGCGTGCAAGTGACCGCGACGCGTCCCGAGGATCAGCGTTATTCCCTGGGGCAGTCCCTGGTCTACGGAACTCAGCACATCCTGACGATGTACGGCGGTGTGATCGCACCGCCGCTCATCGTGGGAGGTGCGGCCGGACTCTCGGCGACGGACATGGCGCTGCTGGTGACAGCGGGCCTGTTCGTCTCCGGTCTGGCGACCCTGCTGCAAACCCTGGGCATCGGGCCGATCGGCTCCAGATTGCCCATCGTGCAGGGCATTTCGTTCGTCAGCGTCTCGACGATGGTCACCATCGCGCAGGAGGGCGGGCTGCGGCCGGTCTTCGGCGCGATCATCGTCGCCGGTGCGATCGGGTTGGTGCTATCCAGTTTCTTCGCGAAACTGGTGCGGTTCTTCCCCTCGGTGGTGACCGGAACGATCATCACCGTGATCGGACTCTCGTTGCTGCCCACCGCATTCCGGTGGGCGATGGGCAACAACCCCAAGGCCGCCGACTTCGGCTCGATGGGCAATATCGGCTTCGCGGGCATGACCCTGGTCATCATCCTGGTGATCAGCCGGCTGTTCCAGGGCGCCATCTCGCGACTGTCGATCCTCATCGGCCTCGTGATCGGCACCATTATCGCGGCGGCCACCGGCCACGCCGACTTCTCCAAGGTCGGCGACGCGAAAATCATTGCGCTGCCGCCGATCCTGCACTTCGGCGGGCCGACCTTCCAGGTCGGGGCGATCGTCTCGATGACCATCGTGATCCTGGTGATCATGGTGGAGACCACCGCCGACGTGCTCGCGATCAGCGAAATCGTCGGTACCGAAGCCGATTCCAAGCGGGTGGCGGCCGGTCTGCGGGCCGACATGCTGTCCTCGGGTGTGGCTCCGCTGTTCGGCAGCTTCCCGTGCAGCGCCTTCGCGCAGAACGTGGGGCTGGTCGCGCTCACCGGCATCAAGAGCCGATTCGTGGTCGCGACAGGCGGTGTCGTGCTGGCACTGCTGGGCCTGTTCCCGATCGTGGGAGCCGTGGTGGCCGGGATTCCGTATCCCGTCCTCGGCGGTGCGGGCATCGTGTTGTTCGGTTCCGTCGCGGCGAGCGGCATCCGCACGCTGGCGCGGGTCGACTTCACCGACAACCTGAATATGGTTCTGGTGGCCGTGGCGGTCGGCGTGGGCGTGATTCCCATTGCCGCACCGACGTTCTGGGACAAGTTCCCGACCGGCATCGGGGTCGTCATGCACTCCGGCATCTCGGCGACCGCCATCGCGGCGATCGTGTTGAACCTGGCGTTCAACGAGTTCAAACGCGGAAACAAGCCTGGCGCTTCGGTGTTCGCGGCGGCTGATGACGCGAAGGACGAGTTGGGCGATCGTCTCGAGGACGATATCCGCTGATCGTAGGTCCACACAGTACTGGCTAGTAGCTCCCGGGACTCCTTGACGGGATTGTTCTGGGAGCATTAGCATTTTCATATCCCAGAAAAACATTTCCGCATTGCGGAAAATAGGGCAGAAGCTCGAAAGACGCTCTGCGGAAACGACTGGAGGGATTCCAATGACTCACTCGCTGAACTACGCCGTGAACTGCTCGCTGCTGTTCACCGAGCTGCCGATCCTGGAGCGCGCCGCCGCTTCCAAGGCAGCCGGTTTCGACGCCATCGAGTTCTGGTGGCCCTTCGCCGAGGCGGTGCCGGCCGACAAGGACGTGGACGCGTTCGTCGCCTCCGTGCAGGACGCGGGAGTGCAGCTGATCGGCCTGAACTTCTTCGCCGGTGACATGCCGGGCGGCGACCGCGGTCTGGTCTCCTGGCCTGCTCGCGCCCAGGAGTTCAAGGACAACATCGACGTCACCGTCGGCATCGGAGAACGCCTGGGCATCAAGGCTTTCAACGCGCTCTACGGCAACCGCGTCGACGACGCCACCGCCGAGCAGCAGGACGAGCTGGCCGTCGAGAACCTCTCGGCCGCCGCCGTGGCCGCCGCCCGCATCGGCGCGACCATCCTGGTGGAGCCGGTCTCCGGCGCTCCCCGCTATCCGCTGCTGACCGCCGCCGACTGCCTCGGCGTCATCGACAAGGTGCAGGCGCACTCCGGTGTATCCAACATCGGCCTGCTCGCGGACCTCTACCACCTCGCCGTCAACGGCGACGACGTGGACAAGGTGATCGCCGAGCACACCGCGCGCATCGCGCACGTGCAGATCGCCGACAACCCGGGGCGCAATGAGCCTGGCACCGGCGCACTTCCGATCGAGGAGCAGCTCACCGCTCTCGAGGCCAACGGCTACCGCGGCTGGGCCGCCCTCGAATACAAGCCGTCCGGCGCCACCATCGACAGCTTCGGCTGGCTCCCGCTCGAGCGCCGCGCCGCCAAGTAATCACCGAAGACTTTCCAACACAACGACTTAGGAACAGATCATGAGCAATATCGCTTTCATCGGCCTCGGCATCATGGGCAGCCCGATGGCCGTCCACCTCCAGAACGCCGGCCACACCGTCAAGGGCTTCGACCTGAACCCCGCCAACGCGCAGAAGCTGGTCGACGCCGGCGGCCGCGCCGTCACCTCGATCGCCGATGCCGTGCGCGGCGCGGACGTGGTGGCCGTGATGGTTCCGGACTCCCCGCACGTGCAGGCCGTACTCGCCGGTGAGAAGGGCGTTTTCGAGACCGCCGAGCCCGGCGCGCTGATCATCGACTTCTCCTCCATCCGCCCGGATGTCACCCAGGAGCTGGCCAAGCAGGCCGCCGAGCGTGGCTTCCGCCTGCTGGACGCCCCGGTCTCCGGCGGCGAGCCGGGCGCGATCAACGCCACCCTGTCGATCATGGTCGGCGGCTCGGCCGAGGACTTCGCCGCCGCCAAGCCGTTCCTGGACACCGTCGGCAAGACCGTCGTGCACGTGGGCACCAATGGTGCGGGCCAGACCGTGAAGTCGGCCAACCAGCTCATCGTGGCCACCAACATCCAGGCGCTGGCCGAGGCCGTGGTCTTCCTCGAGGCATACGGCGTCGAGCTGGGCCCGGCCCTCGACGTGCTCGGCGGCGGCCTCGCCGGTTCGGCCGTGCTGAACCAGAAGCGCGACAAGATGGCCAACCGCGAGTTCGCCCCGGGCTTCCGGATCGACCTGCACCACAAGGACATGGGCATCTTCACCACCGCCGCCCGTGAGGCGGGTCTGGTGACCCCGGCCGGCTCGCTGATCGCGCAGCTGGTCGCCTCGGCCCGCGCCAACGGCGACGGCCACCTGGACCACTCTGCACTGCTGCGCGGCGTCGAGCGCCTGAGCGGCAAGCTGGACAAGGAGAACTGATCAATATGGCACGCATGCGTACCGTCGACGCGGCGGTCCTGATCCTGGAAAAGGAAGGGGCCACACAGGCTTTCGGCCTGCCCGGCGCCGCGATCAACCCGTTCTACTCCGCCATGAAGAAGCACGGTGGCATCAAGCACGTGCTGGCCCGCCACGTCGAGGCCGCTTCGCACATGGCCGAGGGCTTCACCCGCGCCAAGGCCGGCAATATCGGTGTCTGCATCGGCACCTCGGGCCCCGCGGGCACCGACATGGTGACCGGTCTGTACTCCGCCTCCGCGGATTCCACTCCGATCCTGTGCATCACGGGCCAGGCGCCCGTGGCCAAGCTGCACAAGGAGGACTTCCAGGCCGTCGACATCGCGTCCATCGCGAAGCCGCTGGCCAAGTGGGCGACCACCGTGCTCGAGCCCGCCCAGGTGCCGGGCGCCTTTCAGAAGGCGTTCTGGCTCATGCGCGAAGGCCGTCCGGGCCCGGTGCTGATCGACCTGCCGATCGACGTGCAGCTGGCCGAGATCGAGTTCGACATCGACACCTACGAGCCGCTGCCGGTCGCGCGCCCCGCCGCCACCCCGGCGCAGGCCGCCAAGGTGCTGCAGCTGCTGAACGAGGCCAAGCGCCCGCTGATCATCGCGGGCGGCGGCATCATCAATGCCGACGCCTCCGAGCTGCTGGTGAAGTTCGCCGAGCTGACCGGAGTTCCGGTGGTCCCGACCCTGATGGGCTGGGGCACGATCGCCGACGACCACGAGCTGCACGCCGGCATGGTGGGTCTGCAGACCTCGCACATCTACGGCAACGAGTCGCTGCTGGCCGCGGACTTCGTGCTGGGCATCGGCAACCGGTGGGCCAACCGCCACACCGGCGCGCTGGACGTCTACACCAAGGACCGCACCTTCGTGCACGTCGACATCGAGCCGACCCAGATCGGCCGCGTGTTCGCGCCCGATTACGGTGTCGTCTCCGATGCCGGTGCGGCACTGGAGCAGTTCATCGCCGTCGCCGAGTCCCTGGACAAGGTCGGCTCGCTGACCGACCACAGCGCGTGGGTCAAGGAGGTGCGCGCCAAGCGCGCCACCGGTCAGCGCAAGACGCACTTCGACAACGTGCCGCTGAAGCCGGCGCGCGTGTACGAGGAGATGAACAAGGCGTTCGGCCCGGAGACCCGCTACGTGACCACGATTGGTCTGTCGCAGATCCAGGCTTCCCAGATGCTGCACGTGTACAAGCCGCGGCACTGGATCAACGCCGGTCAGGCCGGTCCGCTGGGCTGGACCCTGCCCGCCGCGCTGGGCGTGGCCACCGCCGTCAAGGACGAGCCGGTCGTCGCCCTGTCCGGTGACTACGACTTCCAGTTCCTGATCGAGGAATTGGCCGTCGGCGCCCAGTTCAACATTCCGTACATCCATGTGCTGGTGAACAACTCGTACCTGGGCCTGATCCGTCAGGCGCAGCGGGCGTTCGACATGGACTACTACGTGCAGCTGGACTTCGAGAACATCAACTCGCCCGAGGTCAACGGCTACGGCGTGGACCACGTGAAGGTCGCGGAAGGCCTGGGCTGCAAGGCGATTCGCGTCTTCAACCCGGAGGACATCGGCCCGGCCTTCGAGAAGGCCAAGTCGCTGATGGCCGAGTACAAGGTGCCGGTCGTGGTCGAGTGCATTCTCGAGCGCGTCACCAATGTGTCCATGGGTGCGGCCGGGATCGACGCGATCACGGAGTTCGAGGAGCTGGCCTCCGCGTTCGCCGACGCCCCCACCGCAACCGTCCCGCTGGACTAAAGGATTCCGTTCATGGCTCGTGTGCTGATCGCCTCCGACAAATTCAAGGGCTCGCTCACCGCCGCTCAGGTCGGGGCGGCCGTGCGAGCCGGAATCCGGCGGGCGCGACCCGACGCCGAGGTGTCGGTCGTGCCCGTGGCGGACGGCGGTGACGGGACCGTCGCCGCCGCCCTCGCGGCCGGTTTCGACGCGGTCCCGCTGACCGCGTCGGGGCCCACCGGGGAACCGGTGCTGACCGCCTACGCTCGCCGCGACGACCTCGCGGTCATCGAGATGGCGGACGTGTCGGGGCTGGTGCGGCTGCCGGACGGCCTGCTGCGACCGATGACCGCCACCAGCCGGGGCACCGGCGAGGTGATCGCGGCCGCGGTCGCGGCGGGATGCCGCCGCATCGTGCTCGGCATCGGCGGCAGCGCCGGAACCGACGGCGGCGCAGGCATGTTGGAGGCGCTCGGCGCCCGCCTGCTGGACGCCGATGGGTATCCCATCGGCGACGGCGGGGCGGCTCTCACCCGGGTGGCCACCATCGACCTGACCGCGCTGCGGGAGCTGATGTCCGGCGTCGAGGTCACCGTGGCCTGCGATGTGGACAATCCGCTCACCGGTCCCTACGGGGCCGCTGCGGTCTACGGGC
Organism: Nocardia concava NBRC 100430; assembly: GCF_000308815.1. Classification (GTDB taxonomy): domain Bacteria; phylum Actinomycetota; class Actinomycetes; order Mycobacteriales; family Mycobacteriaceae; genus Nocardia; species Nocardia concava. The sequence continues at coordinate 5,405 of NZ_BAFX01000108.1, read as the reverse complement.
CGCAGAAGGGCGCCGATCCGGCCCAGGTGGCCGAGCTGGACGCCGCGCTCGGGCAGTGGGCGCAGCGGCTGGCCGCGGAAATCGGGTCGGATCGGCGTGAGACGGCGGGTGCCGGCGCCGCGGGGGGCGTCGGATTCGCCGCGCTCGCGGTCCTGGGCGCCACGCTGCGGCCGGGCATCGAATTGATGCTGGATCTGGTCGGATTCGAGGAGCAGGTGGCCGGCGTCGACCTGGTCATCACCGGTGAGGGCAAGCTCGACGAGCAGACCCTGCACGGGAAGGCGCCGGCCGGGGTCGCCGCCGCCGCACGCGCTGCGGGCGTGCCGGTGGTGGCGGTCTGCGGGCGGAATACCTTGCCCGACAACACCTTGCATGCGGCCGGATTCAGCGCGGCCTACGCGCTCACCGATATCGAGCCGGACGAGCAGCGATGCTTCACCGCGGGTGCGATGCTGTTGCAGCAGCTCGGTTTCCGGATCGCCGAGGATCATCTGTCGGGCGGGCCGGGTGCGGACGCCGTGGTAGCAGAGCAGTCGGGAGGTGCTTTGTGAAGCTGTTGCGAGTTGGCGCTAAGGGCGCCGAAAAGCCTGCGGCTATTGATGATTCGGGTGTGCTGCGCGATCTGTCATCGATCGCCTCCGATATCGACGGTGCGCTGCTGGGCGATGCCGTGGCTCTGGGCAGCGTGCGGCGCGCGTTGGCCTCGGGTCGGCTGCCCGAGGTGGAGTCCAGCGAGCGGATCGGCGCGCCGATCGCGCGGCCCGGCAAGGTGATCGGCGTCGGCCTGAACTACACCGACCATGCCGCGGCCATCGGAGCTGCGATTCCCGAACGGCCCGTGGTGTTCCTCAAGCCGGGCACCACCATCAGCGGACCCTACGACGCCATCGAGCTGCCGCGCGGCAGTGAAGCCACCGATCACGAGGTGGAGCTCGGCGTGGTGATCGGGCAGCGGCTGCGCGACTGCCCGGATCCCGCCACCGCGCTGGGGGCGGTCGGCGGGTACGTCACCGCTAACGACATCACCGAACGCAATGGGCTTGCGGGAGAACCGACCTGGGTGAAAGGGAAGTCGTATGACACCTTCACTCCGATCGGGCCGTGGCTGGTGACGCCGGACGAGGTCGACGAACCGCAGTCGCTGAGCTTGCAGCTGTGGGTGAACGGTGAACGGCGGCAGGCGGGTTCGACCGGGGACATGGTTTCCGGGGTCGGCGAGCTGCTGGTGTACCTGAGCTCGCTGATGACGCTCGAGCCCGGCGATCTGGTGCTGACCGGGACCCCGGCGGGTGTCGCGGTCAGTCGGCCGGAGCCCAAACCCTATCTGCGCGACGGCGATGTCGTCGTCGTGGAGGTCGCCGGATTGGGGCGGCAGCAGACATTGGCCACGGGAGTGCGTGGCTGAGAATTCCTGACGGGGCGTGGCAGGCGCAGCTGGGGTGCCTCAACGCCGCCGCGGGAGTATTCGAACGGCCCGGTCGCTGTGGAGACCGGGCCGTTCGTCCTGTCCGGGGCTAGGACTTGTTGCCGCCCAGGCTGAACGGGACGCCGGTGGGGTCGGCGACCGCGGCCAGGCGGCCGTAGGGGGTGTCCTCGGGCGGGCTGATCACCCTGCCGCCCAGCTCGACCACCCGGCGCACGGACGCGTCCACATCCTCGGCGCCGAAGTAGACCCGCCAATAACCGGGGACGCCGGGCGGGAGGAAGTTGGTCGAGTCCATCACACCGCCGAGCATGGGGGTGGTGGAATGAATTGTGGTGTAGCGGAACTCGGGGACATCGGAGATCGTGAAGGGGTCCTGCCAGCCGAAGACCTCGGGGTAGAACTTCAGGGCGTCGTCGTAGCTGCGGGTGTGCAGTTCGAACCAGGACGGCGCGCCGACATGATCCTCCCAGTTCCCGCCGCCCGCGATGCCGCGCTTTTCGAAGCCGGTCATGGTGCCGGACTCCCAGACGCCGATGCCGACGCCGCCGTTGTCGCCGAAGACTCCGAATTTTCCGAGGTCGCCGACCTCCGTGACCGGCACCGCGGTCATGCCGCCGGCCGCCGTCACCGCCCGCGCGGTCGCCTCGGCATCGGGGCTGGCCAGGTAGACGGTCCACTGGCTCGGGCCGCTGCCGTCGCTGGCCACGCCGCCCGCCACGGCCTTGCCGTCCTTGCGGAAGGTGATGTAGTTGCCGTGCTCCGGCGCGATTTCGGCGGTCCAGCCGAGCAATTCGCCGTAGAAGGCGATCGCCGCCTCGGGGTCGGTGGTGTAGATATCGGTCCAGACCGGATCGCCCGGCCGTGTTTCGTAGGGCATGGTCAACTCCTCGAATCGGTAGTTCGGTCTCCGGAATGGAGACGGGGCGGCGGGCGGAAACTCATCGGGCGAGCAGGGACCAGGTCAGGGCCCAGGCCAACCATATGAAGCCGGTGCAGGTCAGGGCGGTAAGAGCGGCTCGGTGGGGTGTCGGGAGGGTGGCTCGGTGGCGGAGGAGGGTGGTTGTGGTGGTGGCCAGGAGGACCGTGGTCGCCAGGGCGAGGAGCTGGAGGACGAGCCAGGGGAGTGGGCGGTCGAGGATTATCGGGCCCAGGGTGTGGGTGTTGGTGGCGTAGATCGACAGGACGTAGACGATCGTGGCCAGGGTGGTGAACAGGCCGGTGGCGGCGAGCAGGCGGGGACCGCGTCGGGCGGTTGTCACTTGGCGAATTCCCTTGTTCGCGAAGGAGATTGCCAGGTAGGCGGTGAACGACAAGATGATCGCGACGAGTTCTACCGCCTGGACGCCGGGTGCGGTCCACCAGCCGTGGCCGGGGTCGCGGCTGGTTGCTTCCTGTGCCGGGGGCTCCTCGGCCGAGGATGCGGGTGGATTTCCGTCCGCGACCTGGCGTAGCCAGGCACTCATGGTGTCGAGATAGCGGGGTGCGAAATCGCCGCGTGGCACGGGGGATTCGTATTGTGCGCCGATTCGGTCGAATCCGTCGGTGGTGGCTCGGGCGTTGTGTGAGCTGTCGAGGAAACGGATGGTGACGCTGGGGTCCGCTGACAGGGTGGTTCGGAGTACCGTGGCGCTCTCGGCCGGTGGGGTCTGGACATCGTGTTGGCCCCAGAGGGCGAGGATCGGGATTCTCAGGGTGCGCAGGGCGGGGAGGGGGTCGAAGTCGGCGGCTGCGAAGAGTCCGGTGCTGTCCAGGAGGCGGGCGGCGGGGCCGGAGAGGGTGTTCGCCAGTGGGCCGGTATCGCCTTGGTGGCGTAGCTGATTCGCCAGGGACCAGGTCTGGGTGCGCAGCGGGGTGAAGCCCGGTGCGCCGAGGGTGATCAGGAATGCGACGTCGGTGGATCGAGACGCGGCCAAGGGTGCCACCCATCCGCCTTCGCTGAAACCCCACAGGCCGACCAGATCCGGTCGCACGCGCGGTGTTTCGCGGAGGACGTGAACCGCCGCCAGCGCGTCAGCGGCCAGTAGATCGAAGTCGCGATGGATTCGTGAATATCCGTCGGTGCGTTTGTCGTAGGCGAGGACGGTGAGGCCCATGGCGGCGAAGGCCTCCGCCTCGCGCCGGTACTCCTGGCGGGGGCCGGGGCCGGAACCGCCGACCAGGACGATGCCTGGAGTATCGGAATGTGTTGCGCTGGGCTTGATTACGGTGCCGTGCAGAGTGAGGCCGCCGCCTCCGGTGAAGGTGACTTCCTGCTCGGTGATGTCGGGTGTCGCGGTCGCCGGTGCGGCTGGGGTGATCAAAAGTGCGAGTAGCAGTGCGACCAGAGCGCAGGGGAGGAGAAGCCGCGCGGCTCCGGCCGTCGGTTGGATCTTCATATTCGGTTGTCTCCGCTATCGGGCCGGATCAGTTCTCCGGGAAGCTGAACATGCGTAGTAGCACGGCTTTTCGGCTGTGGTCTGCTTCATCCGCTGTTGCTCCGAAGCGCTTGACGAGCGCTATGTACTCCTCGAAGAACTCCTCGAATCGGGCTGGATCGACTCGGATTGTGGCGCGGGAGTAGGCGAATGCGTCTGCCCATGGGCCCAGTTCGTCGGCGCGGCTCTCGAAGGACTCGTAGAGTTCCACCAGTTCGGCGAGATTCTGGCGGGCGATTTCCCAACTGGCCGTGCGCATTTCCGGGGATTGGGCGCTGTATCTGGGAAAGCGTCGATCACGCGGGACTGCCCGCCACCAACGCTCTTTGCCCGTGGAGAGCTCGGGGACTTCTTCGACGAAGCCGTGTTTCGCGAGTTGGCGTAGGTGATAGCTGGTCAGCCCGGTGCTTTCGCCTAGGGCGGTGGCGAGGCTGGTGGCGTTGACAGGTCCGGCACGGAGGTGTTCTTCGATGCGGCGGCGGAGGGGGTGGGCGAGTAGGCGCAGGACTGCTGGGTCGGTGATGAATTCGGGTGTCGGCTGGTCGGCCATGATTCAACGGTAGCTGTGCAAAGAGGGTTTGCAAAGGAGCTTTGCAAGCTGGATTGGCTGAATCCTGTTGGTAGCTGGAAGATTACAGGCGCGCCGCTTCGATCATGCTGTCGTGTCGCTGGATTCGAAACTATGATCGATGGTATGAGTGATTTCGCTGTTGAGATGGCTGCTGACCAGGAGTTGGTCGAGCAGCTCCGCGGCGTGCACTCGAAAATTGCTGCTTTGCAGGCCGAAGAGACCGCGCTCATGACACGGCTGTACGAGCGCCGTCGCGCGCAGCAGATCGACCTCGGTGTCGGGCTGCTGTACGCGGGGGAGAGCGCGGCCACCGAGATCGGTGTCGCGCTGAAGATGTCGCAGCGTTCGGCGGACAATCTGATCAATATCGGGCTCGACCTCGAGCATCGCTATCCGAGTACCGCGCAGGCCTTCGCTGCCGGGCGTATCGATCTGGCGCAGGTGCGTGCGATCCGCGAGACCCTCACCAATGTGCCCGAGGATCTGTTGGCCGAGTTGGAGCCGAAGATCGCGGCGTATGCGGAAAATGCTGACCCGCAGCGGGTTCGGCGTACCGCGCGCCGGTGGATCACCGAGGCCGACCCCGAAGGCCAGGCGAAGCGTCGCAAGGAAGCCGAGGCCGAGCGTTACGTCAGTGTCAATGCGGCCGACAACGGGACCGCTGTTGTCGATGCGGTCCTGCCTGCCGCCGGTGGGCGCACCTTGTACGAGAGGCTGCGTGAGATGGCGTGCACGCAGGTGTGCAGCGAGGATCCGCGTACCCAGAACCAGCGTCGTGCCGATGCTTTGGTTGCCCTCGCCGATGGTACGGGCCGTTTGACCTGCCAGTGCGGGCGCGAAGACTGCCCGCGTGCTGCCTTCGATGCGGTCGCTCCGGTGGCGCGGAAGGCTCTGGTGCAGGTGGGTGTGTCGGCAGAAACCCTTGCGGGACTGCAGGACAACCCGGCGCTGTTGGCGGGGTTCGGGGCGATCGATGCCGATTTGGCGCGGCAGA
>NZ_BAFX01000109.1 GCF_000308815.1 Nocardia concava NBRC 100430 | reverse complement strand
GCTCTACCACTTCGTGGACCTGCCGATCATGCGCCGCTTCGCCCGCTCGAAACGCGCCTGAACCCCGGTTTCCGGGGCAGGCGGTCTCGGGGCACGGGCTCTCGGGGCACCGTATTTGCCGGGTACCGGCCCTCCTGCCGCCGCCCTAACGTTCACCGCCGCAAGGGAATTGTGGCGGTGACTCGGAGGGATCGGCGTGGTTGCGGAGTTGATGGCTGAGGCGAGCATCGTCGAGGAGCCGGACGAGTCTCCAGAGGTGCGGTGGAATCCCCTGGTGCGGTGGGCATTCCGCTACGGGTTCGTCGTGCTCGGGGTCGGTATGGCCGGAGTGCTGCTGTTCCACGCGCTGCTGCGAACCACCGGGGTCTCGCAGTCGACCGTCGAAGAGTTCGCGAAGTGGCTGAGCCTGCATCCGCTCACCGACTGGGTGGGCGAGCACGTCTTCGACACCCGGATCTCGTGGGCCATGACCGGAAGCGGTGATACCGCCGCGAATTTCGTGGCCGCGTTCACCCTGTTGCTGGTCGCGGTCCCGGTGACCGTGGTGTGGTCGATCCTGGACCGGCGGCGGACCGGCTACGCGCGCCTGAACGGGTGGTTCCGCCTGGTGCTGAGGTTCGCGCTGGTGGCCGCCCTGCTGCTGTACGGCATGGCCAAGCTGCTGCCGTCGCAGATGGCGTTCGCCCTGGCCCGGCTGATCGAGCCGTTCGGGGACATGAGCCCGATGTCGGTGCTGTGGTCCTCGACCGCCGCCTCGGAACCGTACGAAATGGCCCTGGGCGCAGCCGAAGTCGTCGCCGGGCTACTGCTGATCCTGCCGTTCACCGCCGGCCTGGGCGCGATCCTGGCCGTGATCGTGACCCTCCAGGTGTTCCTGCTGAACCTCACCTTCGACGTCCCGGTGAAGCTCTTCGCATTCCAGCTCCTCGTGTACGCGCTGGTGCTGGCGGCCCCGGACATCGCCCGGATCGTGCGCGCGCTGGTCGGCCGCGCCGTGCCGGTGCGCCGCCCCGAAGGGCTGGCCACCACCCGGCGCGGAAACCGAATCCTGATGGCGGGTCAAGTGATCCTCGGTCTCTGGCTGCTGGGCATGACCGTCGCCGAGGGCTACGACGCCTGGTCCACCTACGGCAACGGCCGCCCCCACTCGCCCCTCTACGGCATCTGGAACGTCACCGAATACACCGTCCCCGGCCAGGCGGCCCCCACGGACCGCCTCCGCCGCATCGTCTTCGACCTCGAGCAGGCCGTGACCGCCCAGCAGATGGACGACTCGCTAGTGGACTTCCCGCTCCAGATCGACACCGACCGCCAAACGATCGTCATCACCAAGGACATGTCCCACCTGTGGCGCATAGCCACCCTGACCTACCAACACCCCGACCCGGACCACCTGATCCTGGACGGCCAATTCACCGGCCACCCCGTCCACATGACCCTGACCCGCATCCCCCTCGACCACTTCCGCCTCGTCTCCCGCGGCTTCCACTGGATCCAGCCCGAGCCATACCTCCGCTAGCGCGGCGTGTCCGCGGCGACGCGCCGTGTGCTGGGCGGATGGGCGGGCTACGGGATCCTGTCGGTTGTCGCCGCTAATCTGCGGGGATGGTCAAACCGGAATCGGCGTTGCGGCGCTTGATGCGTGATACGGGGAAGCTGCTGCAGCCGTATGGGTTTGAGGGGGCCGATCCGAGTTGGACTCGGGTGACCGAGGGTGGGCTGGCCACCGTCGGGCGGACGCGCACATTCCGGACGTTCAGTGGTGGGCGGCAGGTGCTCGGGTTCGGGCTGGGGTGGAGTGCCACGCCGGTTGCGTGGTGGGAGTACCGGGCCTGGTGCGAGGAGCGGATTGGGCTGTCGCCCAGCGGTATCGAGGGTGCTACCGGTCCGGGTCTGTTGGCCGACGAGGGGTTGCCCGAGGATGCGGGCCGGTTGTGGTCGATCCGGCTGGACCCGGGGCAGCCGGGGCATGTCATGCCGGAGGATGTCGAGGCTATTCGTGCGGAGTTGCCTCGGCGGGTGCATGCCGCGGCTCGCCGTGCGCTGCGGCTGTTGGAGGTGGACAGCTACCTGGAAGAGCTACTGGCGCAGCCGGAACCGCATATCGGGACGCTGGAAGCGATTGTCGTGCTGCTGGCCGAGCACGGGCCGAGCCGTGAGCTCGACGAGGCGCTCGATAATTTCGTGCGGGTCGCGGGAGAGCGGTCCCGGGAGGCCATCGAATACACGGCCGAGCGGACGGTGGCGAGCCGATCGGCGTGATTGCGGACCGGCTCGGCGGGATTACTGCCCGGCGTTGCGCTGGTATTCGCGCCAGGCCTTCTGGGTGTCGGTGAGCTTCGGCTTGGGCGTGCGATTGCGGAAGTAGTTGACCACCATCATGACCGGGAGAATGAACGCCTGGAAGAAGATGAAATAGGAGCCGCCGTCGAAAAGGAAGGCGAGATAAAAGGCGTAGCCGAGAAATCCGACGCCGAAAATGGCGTTCAGCGCCCGCGACCAATCGTTCTGTTGCCGCATCGCCGCCAGGACGAGCATGATGACCCCGCTGAGCGCGAGCAGACCGACATACCAGTTGAACATGATGTCCCCCGAAGACAATTCAGCCCGACCGGTCGGTCGGGCCTGCGGAACATTAACACCGGCCATTCCGGCGCGCCACCGATAAATCGAGGGCGGCCGGACGGCGGTCAGCGGCGCGGAATCGAGGGGGTCTCCCAGGCACGGGCGTAGCGGGTCTTGTCGGCCGACTCGACCGGCTTGCTGCGGTAGACGACGTAGGGCCGCACCAGGTAGCCGATCGGCGCGGAGAACATGTGCACCAACCGGGTGTAGGGCCAGAAGCCGATGAGCGCCAGCACGATCAGGCCGTGCGCCTGGAACGTCCAGGGCGTGCCGACCATGAGATCCGGATGCGGGTGCAGCGTGAACAGGCTGCGGAACCACGGCGACACAGTCTCGCGGTAGTTGTAGGAGCCCCACAGCAGGTTGCTGCCCCAGGTGTTGAGCAGACCGGTGATCAGGGCGGCGGCCAGCAGGGAATACATCGCCTTGTCATTGCCAGTGGTGGCCTGGCGCACGGCCGACACCGTGATCCGCCGGTAGAGCAGGATCGCGATCCCGGCGATAACCGCCAGTCCCGCAACCGATCCCGCCGACACCGCGACTACGTGATAGGCCCCCTCGGAAATCCCCACGGCATCGGTCCACGACTCCGGGATGAGCACGCCGAGCACGTGCCCGCCGATCACCCCGAGCATGCCGAAGTGGAACAGCGGGCTGCCCAGACGCAGCAGCCGCGACTCGTAGATCTGCGAAGACCTTGTGGTCCAGCCGAATTGGTCGGTGCGGTACCGCCACAGGTGGCCCAGCACGAACGAGGTGAAGGCGATATAGGGCAGTATCAGCCAGAGCCCGGAGCTCATCGGCGGGCCTCCTGTCCGGTGAACGCGAGCGGATCCATGGCGAAGGGGTCGAGCCCGACCTCTTCTTCAGGCGGCCCGGCGGCGGCGAGTTCGGCAATGCGCCGGCGGTCGGCGGTGGTGACCGGTGGCAGAGTCGCCACCACCGACGCCAGCACCCCCGCGTACGGAGATCCGCTGTCGGAGAGCGACAACCGCAGCAGCTCCAGTACCGGGACGTGTTCGCCCAGCAGCCTTTCGCCGCCGATCGGATCGACGGTGGCGGCGAATTCCAGCAGGACGGGCAGGTGGTCGGGCAGTTCCTCGTCGCCGAGTTCGACACCGGCGTGGCGGTAGGCGTGCTTGAAGCGCAGCAGCGCCATGCCGCGCTTGCGGGTGTCGCCGTAGGCGTAGAAGGTCAGGTGCAGGCTGGCGCGGCGGCGCATGTCGAAGGTCTCGACGTACTCCTGGGCCAGCGCGATCGGGTCCGTGGTGCGCAGGTGGGTGAGAAAACCGGCCAGCAGCGGGCGCACCGTGTCGGGCAATTCCGCTGCGGCGGAGTCGAGTTCGTCCAGAAGGGCCAGGGTCGGCTCGCCCGGGTAATCGAGCAGCAGCGCGCCGAGCCGCCACACCAGGCGGCGGTCGCGGTCGGACAGTTGGACGACGGGCTCGGGGCGGCGGCGTAGCTTCAGCAGGCTCATCGCGTCGCTCCGGTGGGCTCGGGCTCGATCGATCCGGTGGGTTCGGACCCGACGCCTTCGGTGGTGTCCGGCTCGCCTTCGGCGGCCGAGCGGTGCCCATTTCCGTTGGCTCCGTTGCCATTGCCAGCGGCGCCGTTGCCGTTGGTGGATTTGGGCACCAGTCCGCTGGTGCTCTTGCCGTCCCAGTTGAGCAGGTTGATCCGGTTGGCTTTCTGCTCGGGCGCGGCGGCACCGTTCGTATCGGTGAGGTGGAACTTGTCGGCCATGTAGTCGAAGGCGGTCATGCCGGGGCCGCCGTCGGTGTCCAGCGAACAGCCGGTGGCGAGCGAATCCAGCTCGTGTGCTTTGGAAGTCGCGCCGGAGGGGATCACGTAGCGGTGCTCGTACTTGGCGATGGCGAGCAGCCGGTACATGGCCTCGATCTCCTCGGGCTCGAGGCCGACCGCGTCCGGGATGGTGAGGTCGGGTTCCTGGCCGAGGTTGATCGAGCGCATGAACGAGCGCATGCCCGCCAGGCGCTGCAAAGACGCTCGCACCGGGCCGATCTCACCGGCGGTGAACAGTTCGGCCAAGTACTCCAATGGAATTCGCAGGGCGTCGATCGCGCCGAACAGATTCCGGTGGTTCTCGCCGTCGTGCCCGGTCTGGGTGAGGGTGTCGACCACCGGGGACAGCGGCGGCACGTACCAGACCATCGGCATGGTCCGGTACTCCGGATGCAGCGGCAGCGCGATCTGATAGTCGACGATCAGCTTGTAGACCGGCGAATCCTGCGCGGCTGCAATCCATTCCGGGGAGATCCCGGCACGTTCCGCCTCCGCGATGACACGCGGGTCGTGCGGGTTTAGGAACACGCCCAGCTGCGATGGGTACAGGTCCTTGTCATCGGTGACCGACGCGGCCTCCAGCACCTTGTCGGCGTCGTAGAGCATGACGCCGATGTACCGCAGCCGACCCACGCAGGTCTCCGAGCAGACCGTCGGAATGCCGACCTCCACGCGCGGGTAGCAGAAGGTGCACTTCTCCGCCTTGCCCGTCTTGTGATTGAAGTAGATCTTCTTGTACGGGCACCCGGTGACGCATTGCCGCCAGCCGCGGCACTTGTCCTGATCCACGAGCACGATGCCGTCCTCGGCGCGCTTGTAGATCGCACCCGACGGGCACGACGCCGCGCACGACGGGTTGAGACAGTGCTCGCAGATCCGCGGCAGGTAGAACATGAACGTCTCTTCGAACTCGAGCTTGACCTGCTCGGATAGCTTGGCCAGCAACGGGTCCTTGCCCACCTGCTCGGGACCCGACCCCAGCGAGTCGTCCCAGTTCGCACCCCAGGTGACCTTGGTGTCCTCACCGGTGATCAGCGACTTGGGCTTGGCCACCGGGGTGGTGTCCATCTGCGGGGCCGAAAGCAGGTTCTCGTAGTCGTAGCTCCACGGGTCGTAGTAGTCGCTGACCGTGGGCAGATCCGGGTTGGCGAAGATATTGAGCAGCCGCTTCATCCGGGACCCGGACTTCAGCGTGAGCCGCCCCTTCTTGTCGAGGGTCCACCCGCCCTTCCACTTCTCCTGATCCTCGTAACGCCGCGGATACCCCTGTCCCGGGCGGGTTTCCACATTGTTGAACCACACGTACTCGGTCCCGGAGCGGTTGGTCCAGGCCTGCTTGCAGGTGACGCTGCAGGTGTGGCAGCCGATGCACTTGTCCAGGTTCATGACCATGGCCAGTTGAGCCATCACGCGCATGACTAGTACTCCACTTCCTGCGAGCGCTTTCGGATCGTGGTGACCTCGTCGCGCTGATTTCCGGTGGGGCCGTGGTAGTTCAGCGCGAACGACTGCTGCGCGTAGCCACCGATGAGATGCGAGGGCTTGATCATGATGCGGGTCAGCGCATTGTGGATGCCGCCGCGTTTGCCCTTGCCCTGCTTGACTTCCGGGGTGCCCTCGATGCGTGGGACGTTCACCGCGCGGTCCTGGGCGTGGTACATGAAAACCGTGCCCTCGGGCATGCGGTGCGACACGATCGCGCGGGCCACCACGATGCCGTTGCGGTTGATGGCCTCGATCCAGTCGTTGTCGGCGACGCCGATCTTCTTCGCGTCCACATCCGACATCCAGATCGCCTGTCCGCCACGGGAAAGCGTGAGCATGTGCAGGTTGTCCTGGTAGGCGGAGTGGATCGACCACTTCGAGTGCGGGGTCAGATAGCGCACGGTGACACCGTTGCCGTCGACATTGCCAATGCCGGGTTCGGCGAACAAGGCGCTCATGTCCAGCGGCGGCCGGTAGATCGGCAACTGCTCACCGAGCTCGATCATCCAGTCGTGATCGAGGTAGAAGTGCTGCCGCCCGGTCAGCGTGTGCCACGGCTTCTTGCGCTCGACATTGATGGTGAACGGCGAGTACCTGCGCCCACCGGTCTCGCTCCCGGACCATTCCGGTGAGGTGATCACCGGAACGGGCCGGGCCTGCGTGTCGGCGAAGGTGATTCGCTTACCCTCGTGCTCGGCGGCCAGATCGGCCAGCTCGGTCCCTGTGCGCTTTTCGAGCGCATGGAACCCTTCCACCGCGAGCCGGCCGTTCGTAGTGCCGGACAGTGCCAGGATCGCCTCGGCCGCGTGGGTGTCCTTGGCCAGCGACGGACGGCCCTGCGCGACACCCGAAACCACGATGCCGTTCACGCCGCGCAGGTAATCTACCTCGGCATCGGGCAGTGTGGTGACACCCTTGGTGGTGAGTCCCAGCGTTTCGACCAGCGGTCCGAGCGCGGCCATCTTCTCCGCGACCTTCGGGTAGTCGCGTTCGACGACAACGAGTTTCGGCATGGTGACACCCGGAACGGGGTCACACTCGCCGTTCTTCCAATCCAGCACCCGCCCGCCGGCCTGCGCCAGCGCATCCGCGGTGTCGTGCTGCAGCGGCACCGCGACCAGATCCTTGCGGACGCCGAGGTGCTTCTCGGCCAACCAGGAGAAGCCGCGCGCGATGCGGTGAAACGCCTCGAAGTCGGTCTTGGCCTCCCACGGCGGGGAGATGGCCGGGGTGAAGGCATGCACGAACGGGTGCATATCGGTCGAGGACAGATCGTGCTTCTCGTACCAGGTGGCGGCGGGGAACACGATGTCGGAGAACAGGGTCGTGGAGGTCATGCGGAAGTCCAGCGACAGCAGCAGATCCAGCTTGCCGGTCGCCGCCTCGTCCCGCCATTCCAGTTCCTGCGGGCGGATGCCGGTGGCCTCGGCGGTCTGCAGGTTGGAGTCCGCGCCGAGCAGGTGCTTGTGGAAGTACTCGTTGCCCTTACCGGAGGAGCCGAGCAGATTGGCGCGCCAGACGGTCAGCACGCGTGGGAAGTTCTCGGGGGCGTCGGGATCCTCGCAGGCGAAGCGCAGCTCACCCGACTTCAAGCCGTCCACAACGTAATCCGCGGGTGCTTTGCCTGCCCGCTCGGCCTCGTCGACGAGGTCGAGGGGGTTGCGGTTGAGCGTCGGGTAGGACGGCATCCAGCCCAAACGTGAAGCGAGAGCGATATTGTCGGCGGCCGTGCGCCCGGCGAAAGTGCCCTTGCCCAGCGGGGAGGCGAACGATTCGCTGGTGAACGGGTCGTAGCGCCACTGGTCGTTGGCCAGATACCAGAACACGGTGCCCTGCATCTGGCGCGGCGGCCGCTGCCAGTCCGAGGCGAAAGCCAGTGTGGCCCAACCGGTCACGGGACGGCACTTCTCCTGGCCCACGTAATGCGCCCAGCCGCCGCCGTTCACGCCCTGGCAGCCGGTGAGCAGGGTGAGCGTGAAGAAGGAGCGGTAGATCTGGTCCGAGTGGAACCAGTGGTTGGTGCCCGCGCCCATCAGGATCATGGACCGACCCTGGGACTTCTCGGCATTGTCGGCGAATTCGCGGCCGATGCGTTCTGCCTGTTGGGCGGGGACGCCGGTGATCGATTCCTGCCAGGCGGGCGTGTACGGCTCGCTCGCATCGTCATAGCCCGTCGGCCAGCTGCCGGGCAGGCCGGGCCGGGCCACGCCGTACTGCGCCAGCAGGAGATCGAACACCGTCGTCACCCGACGCCCCGCGATGACGGTGGTCGGCACGCCGCGGGTGAGGACAGCCGCATTGCTGCCCCCGGACCCGGTGGCGAGCCCGTCGAAGCGCGGGAACTGCACGGCCGCAGCATCATCGGTGCGACTGTGCAAACTCAGGAGGGGATCGACGTCCCCCAGTTCCAGATTCCACCGGCCCCTGCCCGCCTCGTTGAAGCGGTGGCCGAGAGAACCATTGGGCACCTGCGGGTTTCCATCGGAATCCAGCAGGACGGTCTGGTGCTCGACGCCCTCGCCGGTGTGGCCGAGGTCGGCGGCGGTGAGGAATTTGCCCGGGACGGCCACACCGTCCTTGTCCTCCAGAGTGATGAGGTAGGGGAGGTCGGTGTAGCGCTTGACGTAGTCGGTGAAGTACGGAGTCTGCTTCTCCACGAAGAACTCTCGCAGCACCACATGGCCCATGGCCATGGCCAGCGCGGCATCGGTGCCCGGGCGGGCCGGGACCCACTCGTCGGCGAACTTGGTGTTGTCGGCGTAGTCGGGGGAGACGACAACGACCTTCTGACCCCGGTAGCGGGCCTCGGTCATGTAGTGGGCGTCCGGGGTTCGGGTCACCGGGACGTTGGAACCCCACATGATGAGGTAACCAGCATCGAACCAGTCCGCAGATTCCGGGACGTCGGTCTGGTCGCCGAAGACCTGCGGGGAGGCGACGGGCAGGTCGGCGTACCAGTCGTAGAACGACAGCATGGAGCCGCCGATCAGGGAGATGAAGCGGGCGCCGACGGCATGGGAGACCATCGACATGGCCGGGATGGGTGAGAATCCCGCGACCCGGTCCGGACCGTACTGCTTGATCGTGTAAACGTGTGCGGCCGCGGCGATTTCGGCGGCTTCCCACCACTCGGCGCGAACGAACCCGCCCTTACCGCGCGCGGACTTGTAGGCCTTGGCCTTGGCGGGGTCCTCGACGATGGACTCCCACGCCAGGACCGGATCCTTGAGCCGGTTCTTGGCCTCGCGGTACATCTCCAGCAGGGCGCCGCGGATGTAGGGGTAGCGGATGCGCGCGGGGGAGTAGGTGTACCAGGAGAAGGACGCGCCACGCGGGCAGCCGCGGGGCTCGTACTCCGGCTTGTCCGCGCCGACGCTGGGGTAGTCGGTCTGCTGGGATTCCCAGGTGATCACGCCGTCGGAGACGTAGATCTTCCACGAACACGAGCCGGTGCAGTTCACACCGTGCGTGGACCGCACCACCTTGTCGTGCGACCAGCGCTCCCGATAGAACTCGTCGGCCTCACGCCCACCCACCTTGTGCAGGGTGCGCAGATCGCCGGACACCTCGCCGCGGTTGAAATACTTCCCCAGTCGAAGCAGCGCATCGGCGGACGAGTGTCCGTTCTGCGAGATAGCCATAACGCCCCCTTCGAGCTGGAAAACCGGGCTGCTGGCTCGACTGTAAGGATGTGGCGGGAGCCATCAAAACGGTTTCCTCACAATGCGCGAGAGGTAAAAGTGAGTTGTGAGATCCAAGAAATCTTGCGGTCACTGGAGAGTCGTGGGAGTACTGTGTCACCTCGGGTGTGACCTGGGGAAACCATGATTTCGTGGGCGAAACGAGCTCCCGTTCAAGGGTTTCGGACCCCGTGCGGTGATGCTTCCGAAACGGTCGGTTCTCGCTTACTTAATATTTGTTAACACATCATCGGATAGCTGGAGGATCGCTATATCGTGCTTCCATGCAGCGATTCGAAGGAGTCATAGAAGAGGCGAACGGCGGCGGTGCTTTCATCCCGGTGCCCCCGGAAATCATCGAAGCCCTCGGCGGTGGCGGCCGCATCCCGGTCCAAGCCACCTTCGATGGCATCCCGTACCGAGGCTCCATCGCCAACATGGGCGCCGGCCCCTGCCTCGGGATCCTGAAAGCCATCCGCGCCGAGCTCGGCAAGGCTCCGGGCGACCACGTGACAGTCACCCTCGAACGCGAAACTGCCGACCGCACGATCGCCATCCCCGAGGACCTCGCCGCCGCCTTGACCGCCGGGGGTGTGCGCGAAGCCTTCGAGGCGCTGTCCTATACGAAGCGCCGAGAGGCCGTTACCTCTGTGGCCGATGCCAAGAAGCCCGAGACTCGAAATCGCCGGGTTACCAAAATCATTGACTCGCTTGGGGGGTAGCGAAGTTCGAAAAGCCTTGTAGGAACGGACATTTCGGGTTCCTCGGTGATCGTGTGGGGCGTAGAATTGGCACATGGGTTCGAAAGGGGAGACACTCGACAGCTGCGGACTTGCCGAATTGGAAGCCGCAGTCCGCAACTGCGCCGACCGGGTGCAGTACGGTGACCTGTCCTCGCTGTCCGGTGGGGATGTGGTGGCGGTGATGCAGCGCGTGGAGACCTGCCAGCATCAGCTTTCGGCGTTGGCGTCCAAGCTGATCATCGAGGCCAGTGATCGTGGTCTGCCCGAATCCAGCGGTGCGGGAAGCCCGGTGGCGTTCCTGCGTCACACCCTGCACTTGACCCGCCACGACGCCTCCACCCGCATCAAGATCGCCCAGCAGGTCGGGGAATTCCACCAGGCGAACGGGCAACTCGCCCCGCCGGTGCTGGAAGTCACCGCCGAAGCCTATGAAGCAGGCGACAT
Source organism: Nocardia concava NBRC 100430 (assembly GCF_000308815.1). Classification (GTDB taxonomy): domain Bacteria; phylum Actinomycetota; class Actinomycetes; order Mycobacteriales; family Mycobacteriaceae; genus Nocardia; species Nocardia concava. The sequence goes on along the minus strand of NZ_BAFX01000109.1, from coordinate 52,337 downwards.
CTCACGCGATCATGTCCGCAACATCGTCGACGTGATGAACCACCTGCCCGCCGACGTGCCGGTCGAAACCCGCGCCGAGACCGAGCAGATTCTCGTGAACTACTGCTGCGAGGGCTGGCCCGATGACCTGCCGCGCATGGGCCGCGAAATCCTGGCTCGGTTGGATCCGGAAGGCACGGTGGTCAGCGACGCCGATCGTCACCGCCGTCGCGGGATCAGGGTGGGCCGTCCCGGGATCGATGGGATGTCGTGGATCGAGGGGTGGATCACCCCGCAGCTGCGGGCGTTGTTGGATGCGTTCTTTGCCAAGTACGCCCGCCCGGGCATGTGCAACAGCGACGACGCCGACAGCCCCCAGGTTTCCGACGCTTTGATCGACTCGAAGGTGCTGGATGCCGCCGCGCGCCGGGATCGTCGTGATGCGGGGCAGCGGGTGCATGATGCGTTCATCGCCCTGTTGCAGCCCGATTTGGATCTGCGCAAGCTCGGCTCCCATCGCGGCATGCCGGTGCAGGTCACCTTGCAGATGAATCTGGCGGATTTGGAGCGGGGTTCGGGTCTGGCGACCACCGCCTCCGGTGTCCAGCTGTCGATCAACGAAGCCCTGAAGATGGCGGGCGGTACTCGTCCGGTGTTGATCGTGAACGATGACAAGGGGATTCCGCTGTACCTGGGCTACGGGCAGCGCATCGCCTCCTGCGGGCAGCGATGGGGATTGCTCGCGCGCGATCGTGGCTGCACGTTCCCCGGCTGTGATGCGCCTGCGGATATGTGTGCCGCGCACCATGTGACCGACTGGGTCAAGGGTGGCCCGACCGACTTGGACAACCTCGCTCTGGTCTGCGATCACCACCACGCGTTGGTGAACGACAGTGTGAACGGGTGGCGGACGGTGATGTTGGGCAAGGAGTCCGCCCAGCGTGGCCGGATCGGGTGGATCGCGCCGAAGGCCCTCGATCCCACGGGCACACCGCAGGTGAATGAGAAGCATCACGCGGGGCAGTGGGTCGCCGCTGCGGTGGAAGCTAGTTGCCGGGAGTGGGGTTCAACGGCTGCGTGAGGCCCGGCTGCTCGTCTACGTCTGGTGTGCGCAGGGACGGGGAAGTGTGGTTGCTTCGCCTGCCCTACCGGACTTGGGCTGACGCCGGGTTGGGAGCCGCCACCCGGCGATCCCGGCCCAGGGACTGCACGGATCACCTTCTCGAGACAACAGAACAAGAACCAAGACCCCAAGCACCAAGACTCAACGATCCAGGACTCACAGGGTCGAGCACCAAGACTCGCAGGGTCGAGCACCAGCGCTCATTGACAACTCCACAGGGTTTCCCAAGCTCCCCGGCCACCCCCTCCCGCCCCTTCCCGCCCGTCTTTTCATCGAGCGGCACATCCTGGAGGGCCTTTGTCCGGTTCCTCCCTAAATCCGCCTCCAAAATGTGCCTCTCGGCGACAGCAACCGGGCGAATCGGACACGCGCCGGGCGTCTTTGAGTGTTCTACCCCGGGCCGCTGCGCGCCCGAGCCTCGAGGGGGCTGGTGCCGCCACCGAGGTGCCCAACCCAGCCCCCTCCCCACTCCTCCTCCTGGCGTCTTTTGTCTTTGTTTCTTTTGTTCTTTCGTCTTTTCTTCTTTTGTCTCTTCGCTTTTCGACTATTCGGCGATGAGCTCGGCCTCCGAGTCCAAGGCTCGCTGCGCTTCGTCCGAGACTCCAACGGCACCGGGCCGATAGGTAACCGAGCGGAGGTTGCCGGTGTAGCGGAAGACTCCTCGCCGGTCGCGAATGTCCCACGAGACCGGGCCACGGGCGTCGAGACCAACGGAGATCCCGGTCCACGGTGACATGCCAACCAGCTGAACCTGGTTCGGAAGCTCACCCGCCCGCACACCATCGATACCGACAGAGAAATCCCAACGCAAATGCGGCTGAACCGTCGCAGAGGCGGTGAGAAGCCGACTGCCGGTGGGGATTTCGCCAGCGTCGAGAGTGTTGTACCGACCGTAGGCGTTGTAGCCGAAGATCAGGTGGCCGTTCTCGACGTAGAGCAAGTACCCGCCGAGCGGGTCGCCGTGGGCGACGAGGACGCCTTCGTCACCGGGTGTGTAGCCGTCGAGTTCGATGGCGATGGTGAAGTCGCGGTAGGCGATCAGGCGTTGGGAGCGGTAGCGCTCCAAGGTCGGAGTGCCGGGGAGGATTCGGACCTGGTTGCCGAGGCGGGATTCCTCGGGGCGACGCTTGGCGAGATCCGCTCGGGTGACGAGCGGGAAAACCGTGTTGTGCCACGCGGCTTCGTCCCAGGCGGCCGATAGTTCAGCCACCTTCTCCGGCAGCTGCTCCGAGAGGTCGTGGAGTTCGGTCGGATCCGTGCGGACGTCGAAGAGTTGCCAGCGCGGGTTGTCGATGCCGCGTTCGGGCTCGTACAGGGCGAGGAGTTTCCAGCCGTCTCGGTAGAAGCCGCGGTGGCCGGTCATTTCGGAGTACTGCTCGACGTGTTGCGAGATGGCGGTCGGGTCGCGGAGGACGTCTACCGCGGAGACGCCGTCGAAGTCCTTGGCGGGCAGGCCGTTACGGACGGTCGGGCGGTTCAGGCCGGCCAGCTGGAGCAGGGTGGGGGCCAGGTCGGTGATGTAGACGTATTCCTGGCGGACACCGGAGTCTTCCTCGGTGCGGGGGAGGCCCTTCGGCCAGGAGAGGACGAACGGGACTCGGACACCGCCGGCGAAGGTCTGGCCCTTGTAGAAGCGGAAGGGAGTGTTGGAGGCCTGGCCCCAGCCGCGGGGGTAGTGGACGCCGAGTTTGGCGGTGCCGATCAACTCGTCGTCGTGGGGGACGTCGCGCTCCCAGTCCGGCTCGTCCACCTGCGCGAATTGCGCGAAGTAGGTTCGGGTTCCCTCGGGGCCGCCTTCGGCGGTGCCGCCGTTGTCGGAGGTGAACACGATGATGGTGTTGTCCAGCTCGCCGAACTGTTCGAGGGTGTCCACGATTCGGCCCAGGCTCTGGTCGATGCTGTCGACCATCCCGGCGTAGACCTCCATGTACCGCTCGAAGCGCGACCGCTGCTCATCGGTCAGCGAATCCCATTCCTGCGCTTCATAACCCGGCTCGGTATTGCGCGGCTTCTGCTGCGTCCCCTCGGGGAACAAGCCCTCGGCGATCTGCGCGGCGAACCGCGTCTGCCGCAACCGATCCCAGCCCTCGCGATACCGGCCCCGATACTTCGCCTGATCCTCTGGCTTGGCCTGCAACGGGCCGTGCATGGCGGTGTGCGCGAAGTACAGGAAGAACGGCTTGGTCGCGTCGTGAGCGCGCAGGTCCTTGATGTAGCCGATGGCCCGATCGGTGTAGTCATCGGTGAGGTAGTACCCCTCGGGATACTCCTCGACATCCACCGCCGAGCTGTCCGAGATCAGCTGATTCGGATAGTAGAAGGAGTTCAGGCCCTCCAAAGACCCGTAGTACCGGTCGAATCCGCGTTGCGTGGGCCATGAATCCCGATGGGCCGCCGGATGCAGCGTGGCATCCCGCACCAGATGCCATTTTCCGACCGCGTACGTCGCATATCCATTGGCGCGCAGGATCTCTGGCAATGTGAGCACATCATCGGCCAATTCCAGCCGCAGGCCGGGATATCCGGGATCGGCATTGGCGACGAACCCGAATCCGGCCCGATGCGAATTGACTCCGGTCAGCAGGGCCGCGCGCGACGGCGAGCACAACGGGGTCGTGTGAAAGTTGGTGAGCCGCAATCCCTTGGCCGCCAGTCGATCCAGAGTCGGTGTCTCGATCTCCGATCCGAATGGCCCGATATCGCTGAAGCCCATATCGTCGACCAGCACCACGACGATATTGGGCGCACCTTCCGGCGCGGTCGGCGGGTACAGCCACTCAGGCGTGGAATCGGCGGTGGTTCGGCCGATCTCGCCATTGAAATTCTCATAGCCACGGGCATTGTCGGGGACTGACATGCTCCCCAGCAAAGGTTGCGGCCCAGGTTTCGAGCCAGGGTTTCACTCTCGCTGCGCGCAACCGGTGATCCGTCATAGACCCGGCGATAGCGTCGCCGGACACCATCAAGGCCCGGTCCACAGCTCGAGGATTCCCCATGACTTCGTCCCCCGGCGGTCTCGACCGCCGTATTTTCCTGCGCAGTTCCGCCGTCGCCGCCCTGGCGATCTTCGGTGGCGGGGCCCTGGCCGCCTGCACCTCGGCGGTGAGCCAGCAGCGCGGCGGTGACGACAACGCGCAACCCGTGCGCGGCGGGACCCTGAAGTACGGCGTCCTCGTGGACATCGTGCCGGCCAACCTGCTCACCAATACCGGCACCACGCCGTATGTGATCGGGCTGGTCTTCGAATCGCTGGTGCGCTATCCGCACGACAAGCTGGAACCGCAGCCGCTGCTGGCCAAGAGCTGGACCGTGACCCCGGACGGTAAGTCCATCACCCTGAACCTGCGCGACGACGTGAAGTTCCACAGCGGCCGCCCCTTCACCTCCAAGGACGTGGAGTTCTCGTACCGCACCTACGCCGACCCGAAGTGGTCGGGCCAGCTGAAGAGCACGGCGGCCAAGGTCACCGCGTTCGACACCAGCGACCCGCACAAGATCACCCTGACGCTGGAACACCCGCTCAGCAATCTGTTCGATTTGCTGGACACCGTGCCCATCCTGGACAGCGAATCCATCGACCAGCTGGCCACCGGCGACAAGTTCGTCGGGACCGGGCCGTTCCGGTTCACCCAGCGAATCCCCAACCAGCAGTTGGTGTTCGAGAAGAACCCGGCCTACTGGATCCCGGACCGCCCCTACCTGGACCGCGTCGAATTCCGGGTCATCTCCGACAACCAGGCCCAGCTCAACGCGCTCAAGACCGGGCAGATCGATCTCGCCGACGGCATCACCTACCGCGACACCGAGACGCTCGCCAAGACCGACGGTTACCGCGTCATCACCTTCGACGGTGCGGAACTGCAGGTCTACGTCGGCGCGAACGTCACCGACCCCACCCTCGCCGATGTCCGTGTGCGCCAGGCCATCGCCTACGCCCTCGATCGGGAACGCATCGTCAAGGAGGTGTTCCGCGGCGCCGGCTATCCGCTGAACCTGCCGTGGCCCAAGGGTTCTCCCGCCTTCGACCAGGCACGCAACACCCGGTACACGCGAGATGCCGCCAAGGCCAAGCAGATTCTGGCCCAGCTGCCCAAGCCCGCGAAGCTGCCGCTGGCCTACAACACCGCCTATGCCACGTACGAGGCCATCGCCCAGATCGTGCAGGCCAACCTCGCCGAGATCGGCATCGAGGTGGAGCTCGTGCCCACCGAGAACGCGACCTTCCTCAAACAGCTGATCGGCGCGCAGTTCCCGGGCCTGTGGATCACCGACCACTCGTGGGCGCAGTTCGTGCCGTCCACGCTGACAGTGAGCGCCTATCCGTTCAACGCCCGCAAGAACGCCTCCCACTACGAATCGGCCGACTACGTCAAGGCGGCCGACAGCGCCTGGCAGCTGCCCCAGGCCACCGGTGCCGACGCCACCCGCGCCTACCAGGCGCTCAGCGACCAGCTGCTGGACAGCCTGTTCCTGATCGAAATCGGCGTGCACGACTGGCAGAACAGCGCCACCAAGAAACTGCACGGCTTCAACTGGACCAAGCGCCGCGAACTCCAGCTCACCGAGGCCTTCCTCGCATGAGCGCGTATCTGTTGCGCCGAGTGCCCTCCGCCCTGGCGGTGCTCTTCGGCGCGTCAGTTCTCATCTTCCTGCTGCTGCGCCTGGTCCCCGGCGACCCGGCCACCACCCTGGCCGGACCCGACGCCACGCCGGACGCCGTTGCCGCCATCCGCCATCAGCTCGGACTGGATCGGTCGATTCCGGCCCAGTACCTGTCCTGGCTGCACGGCGTCTTCACCGGCGACCTGGGCCGCTCCTACATCATCGGCGGCCAGATCGCCGACCTCATCGGCCGCGGCCTGGCCAACACCCTCATCCTCGCCGCCGCCGCGCTGCTGCTGGCGGTCGCGGTGAGCCTGGCGGTGTCGGTGGCCTCGGTGCTGTGGGACAAGCGCTGGCTGAACGCGATTGTGGCCGCGGCCAATACGGTGACCGTGGCGATCCCGGTCTTCGTGACCGGCGTCCTGCTGGTGCTGGTGTTCGCGGTCGTGATCCCGGTGCTGCCCGCGGGCGGCATCCCGCCGGACGGCTTCCTGGCCCGCCCCGACATCGCCGTGCAGTACCTGCTGCTCCCGGCCATCTGCCTGGGCCTGCCCGTCTCGGCCGCACTGACCCGCTTCCTCACCGAGGCGCTGCGCACCGAACTCGCCAAGCCGTACGTGCTCACCGCCCGCGCCCTCGGCATCCCGCACCGCCGCATCGTCACCCGCGGCGCACTGCGAAACGCCTTGCCCACCATGCTCACCACACTCGGCATCCAGACCGGCAACCTGCTCGGCGGCGCGGTTCTGGTGGAGGCGGCCTTCGCGTGGCCGGGTATCGGGCAGCTCATCGAACAGGGCATCAACCGCCGCGACTATCCGGTGGTGCAGGCGCTGCTGCTGTTCTCGGTGGCGGTGTTCGTGGCCATCCAGCTGACCACCGACATCGTGCACGCGTATCTGGATCCGCGCATCCGGATCGGAGGACGGGCATGAGTACCACTGGTCATCCCGGCACGCTTTTGGCCGGGATCCATGAGGACGAGCTGGATTCCGGCCAAAAGCGCGCCGGAATGACGGGGGCGCTGTTGCGCGGGCAAGGTCTGGCCGGACTGCTGCTCATCGCGGTAATCGCCGTCGCCGCACTCGCCGCCGGGCTGCTCACGAAATACAGCCCGCTGGAACAGATCCCCGGTGCGAACCTGCTCGGACCGAGCGGCGATCACTGGCTCGGCACCGACCACATCAATCGCGATGTCTTCACCCGAGTGCTCTACGGCATCCGCGTGGACCTGCTCATCGCCTTCGTCGCGGTCCCCGTCGGCGCGGTACTCGGCTCGGCCATCGGCCTGGCCGCCACCGTCAACCCGATCGCGGATGTGGTGGCGCAGCGCGTCTTCGACCTCATCCTGGCCTTCCCGGCCCTGATCTTCGCCATCGCATTGAGCGCCGTCACCGGACCGGGTGCGCACGCGGTCATCATCGTGATCGTCGCCGCCGAGATCCCCATCTTCGGCCGCCAGATCCGCACCGCGGTGCTGGCCGTGCGTGAACAGCCCTTCGTCGAGGCCGCCGAGGTGATCGGCGCGAGCACCGCCTGGACCCTGCGGAAACACGTGCTGCCCAATGTGATCGAACCGCTCGCCGTGCAGTTCGCGCTCTCGCTGTCGCTGGCGGTATTCGTGGACAGCGCCATGAGCTTCATCGGTATCGGCGTGCGCCCGCCGGACCCGTCGCTGGGCTCGATCATCGCCGAATCCACCCGCAACCTCGACGCCAATCCCGCCATGGCGGTCGGCCCGCTTCTGGTGGTCTCGGCCCTCACGCTCGGATTCCTGTTGATCGCCCAGGCATTGGGCCGCGCCCGGAGGCTCGGATGACCGACGAAACACTGCTGGATATCCGCGATCTCACCGTGCGCTTCGGCGCGCGGACCGTCGTCGACGGTGTGAACGTCAGTGTCGCACGTGGCGAAACCGTCGCGCTGGTCGGCGAATCCGGCTCCGGCAAGTCCCTCACCGCGCGTGCCGTACTCGGTCTGCTGCCCACCGGCGCGACCGCCACCGGCTCGATCTCCCTGGGCGGCACCGAGATCATCGGCGCGACGGAGAACGAACTCCGCCCCCTGCGCGGCACCCGCGCCGCCATGGTGTTCCAGGAACCCCAGACGGCCCTGAACCCGGTGCAGCGCATCGGAACCCAGATCGCCGAGGCCCTGCGCGCTCACCGCCCGATCACCAAGGCCGACGCCCGGGCCCGCGCCATCGAGCTGCTGACCCAGGTCGACATCCCCGAGCCCGAGAAGCGCGTCGACTGGTACCCCCACCAGCTCTCCGGCGGCCAGAAACAGCGCGTCGTCATCGCCCTGGCCCTCTCCGGCGAGCCGGACCTGCTCATCGCCGACGAGCCCACCACCGCCCTCGACGTCACCGTCCAGGCCGAGATCCTGCGCCTGCTGCGAGACCTGCAGCGCCGCAACAACACCGCGGTGCTGTTCATTACCCACAACCTCGGCGTGGTCGCCGCCATCGCCGACCGCGTGGTGGTGATGCGCGCGGGCCAGGTGGTCGAAACCCAGCCGGTGCGAGAGCTTTTCGCCGAGCCCCGCGAGGACTACACGCGCGAACTCCTCGCCGCGGTGCCCGAGCTCCCGGATTCAACCACGCGCGGCGAGTCCGAGCGCCAGAACGAAGCGCCCCGTCATTCCGGCGTGCTTTTGGCCGGAATCCACGGCACCGGGGTGGATCCCGGCCAAAAACACGCCGGGATGACCGAGACGCAAAAACACGCCGGGATGACCGAGACGAGCCGGACAGACGAGGATCCGGTTCTGCGTGTCGAGGACCTGTCGGTCGTCTACCGCCGCCACGGGCAGCGGTTCCAGGCTCTACGGGGAGTGTCGCTCACCCTCGCACCGCGCGAGGTGATCGGCCTGGTCGGCGAATCCGGTTCCGGCAAGAGCACTCTCGGCCGCACCGCCCTGGGACTCGTCCCGGCCACCAGCGGCGAGGTCGAATTGCAGGGCGTCTCCCTCACCGGCCTGTCCCGCCGCGAACTGCGCGGCCTGCGCAAAAACGTCGCCCTGGTCCATCAGGACGTGACCGCCTCCCTCGACCCCCGCCGCACCCTCGCCGACTCCATCGGCGAACCCCTGTGCGTCCACCGGGTGGCCTCCGGCGCACTCCTGCGCGCCAAGGTCGGCGACCTGCTCGACTCCGTGCACCTGCCCCGTGACTACGCCACCCGCCGCCCCGGCGAGCTCTCCGGCGGCCAGCGCCAGCGTGTCGCGCTGGCCCGCGCCCTCGCCCTCGCGCCGCGTCTGCTGGTGGCCGACGAGCCCACCAGCGCGCTCGATGTCTCGGTCCAGGCGCGTGTCCTGGACCTGTTCACCGACCTGCGCGAGGAATACGGATTCGCCTGCCTTTTCATCAGTCACGATCTCGCCGTCGTGCATCAGGTGGCCGACCGCGCCATCGTGCTGCGCGAGGGTCGAATTGTCGAATCAGGGCCGGTCACGGACGTTTTCCGGTCGCCCCGAGAGGAATACACGCGCCGCCTCGTCGAGGCGGTTCCGGCCCCGGATCCGAAGCGGGCGCGGCGTGCCGAAAACTCGTCGGCACCACTGCCCCTGGCGCTGGGGGCATGAGAGTAATTTGAAGAGCAGAATTAGGTCCCGAACACCAGGGACCCGCCGGACATATACCGATAGGAGTATCCGGTGATACTAATTGTGTGCGCCGTGGGAAACGGATTGTATTGAAATCTGTGTAAGTATCCGTCCTGAGGGTGATCTCGGCGGGGCCTCCACGGGGAGGCGAGGGGCCGACGGGATTCCGCGACGGAGGGAACCACGTGGGCGCGAGAGCGGTATGCGGACAGGATTTCAGGGAACTCGAAGCACCCACCTTCGGAAACCTCCTCCGCCGCCTGCGCGACAATCGCGGTGTTTCCCGCGAACGCCTGGCATTCAATGCCGGCGTAAGCGCAAGTTACATAACGCATTTGGAGAAGGGTGACCGCGGAAACCCGACCCGCGAAGTCGTCGAGGCGCTCACCAGATACCTGGACCGGCTCGACCCCCTCTCCACCGAGGATCGCCGCCAGCTGACCGACCTGGCGGGCCTGGGAACAGGGGAACTGCCCACCGTGGACGAACTGCGCGCCGCCATCACCCCCGAGATGACCCGCGCCCTGGAACTACACAGCCCGAATTTGGCCGCGCTGCTCGACATTCAAGCCAATCTGCTGGCCAGCAACGACAGCTGGGACGATGCCTTTCCCGGTGTCCGCGAGGACGGCAATATGCTGCGCTGGTTCTTCGGCAACGAGCTGGCGACCCGGGTCATGGTGAACTGGGATCAGGATGCCCGCCGCGTCGCACGCTGGATGCGCGGATTGATCGGGCGGTCAGGCAATGTGGACGGATTCGCCGATCTCATTCGCGAACTCGGCGAATTCCCGAAATTCCGGCAGGCGTGGTCGGAAGGCGGCGTGGAGTTCGCGCCCCACGTATGGACACTGCACCTGCGCAATCCGGTGACCGGGCTGCGCCGCCGGATTTACGCCCAGACCGGACGGCTGGACGGCGCGGCCTACCCCGGGCAGTTGCTGACGATTCTCGGACTGCCCGGCTGACCCGGTCTCACCCGTTCCGGGCGATGTGCTCACACCGCAATTCCCCTGGAGTGCAGCGGTTCTGCCGTCGCTACCGGGGTGGGGTACCTTGGATGCTGTTCGGGTGCCCTGGCCGCCGGCTATCCGGAATCGGTGCCCGCCACCACCGTCGACCGCCAGTGCAGCGCCAGCCAGCAGGCGCTGCGCACGCCGTCATCGCCGGTGACTGCGAGATCGCGGTCGCCACCGGGGTGGAATCGGTGAGCCGGATCCCGATGGGCACCAGCCTGCTCGACGCCGACAACCTAACCGGCGCGGCCTTTCTGGAGCGCTATCCGCAGGGCGTGCCGTGGCAGGGCATCAGCGCCGAACTCATCACCGCCCGCTGGAATCTCGGCCGGGCCGAGCTCGACATCACCGCCACTCTCGTCCACGCCCTGCGCGAACGCCGCGCCCGCTACGGCCTCCAGACCATGTGCGAATCCGGCGGCCAAGCCAACGCCATGGTGGTGGAAGCCCTCTACTGAGGCCGTGCCTCAGCGACCGCCTCGTCATCCCGGCGATCTCCCGTCAGCTCGGCGGCCTCCCGTCATCCCGGCGTGCTTTTGGTCGGGATCCACTGCAGCGGGGTGGATCCCGGCCAAAAGCACGCCGGAATGACCGGGGTGATCAGCCTCGCAGAGGGATGAATTCGGCGAGGGCGCCGTCTTCGGCGTCGGCGGGGACGATGACCACGCCGTCGTGGTGGAGCAGGTCGGCCAGGTGGGCCGTGCGCAGTTGGAGGACACCGCGGAAGCCGCCCTCCGGGAGGGCGCGGGCGGGGACGATGCGATTCACGGGGGCCGTCAGCTCACCGGCATTGACCAGCGGGCCCATGATGCGGTGGGCCGGGGTCGCGCCGGTCAGGGCCTCCACGGTCGCGCCGATCAGGCTCAGCAGGGTGGCCACCGCCGCGAACGGATTGCCGGGCAGGCCCAGAACCACTGCGCCGGTGGCCAATTGCGCAGCCACGGTGGAGCCGCCGGGCCGCAGGCGCAGGCGGCGCAGCAGGATCGAGGCGTCGGTGCGGTCCAGGGCCGAGCGCAGTTGGTCGGCCGCGCCGCCGCCGGTGGCGCCGACGATGACCAGCAGATCGCAATCGGTGGCCGCGGCCAGCACCTCGTCGAAGGCATTCGCGGTGTCGCGCAGGTGAACCCGCTCCAGCACGCTCACGCCGTACCAGGACAGCAGATCGGGCAGGATGGGCCCGATCGAGTCGCGGGTCTGGCCGGTGTGCAGCGGGCCGTCGCCGCGAATCTCGTCGCCGGTCATGACGATTCGCGCGCGCACCGGGCCGCGCACGTCCGCGGCGGTCACCTCGGCGCTGGCCGCCACCGAGATGAGCGCCGCGTTCACCGGGGTGCCCGCGGCCGCGACTTCGTCACCGGGCAGCCAATATTCGCCACGGCGGCGCACATCCTCGCGAATCGGAGTGTCCGGCAGGCGATACAGCGTGCCGTCCTCGTCGATCCGCACGAATTCGTCGCGCACCACCGAACTCGTCCCGTCGGGCACGTGCGCCCCGGTGGCGATCCGCACCGCCTCGCCGTCGAGCAGGCCCACCGGCCGCTCGCCGCCCGCGAAGCCGATATCGCGGCGCAGCTGCCACGGCCCGTCGCCGCTGACCGCGTAGCCGTCCATGGCCGAGACATCGAAGCGCGGCAGCGCGTCCGCGGCACGCAGGGGAACGGCCAGGGTCGCGCCCCGCGCCGCGCGCAGCACCGCGTGCCGCACGGGCAGCGGAGAGATGTTCCGGCGCAGCGTCTCCCGCGCCTCGTCCAGCCACAGCGGGTCCGCCGAGCGCGCGGCCCCGGTCCGGGCCCGCCGCACATCCTCGGGTGTGTCGCAATCCTCCACACCGGGCAGTGCCACCATGGCGGTGTCCACCGGCACCAGCGCCTTCATGGGCCGGTTCACCAGGGAGTCCAAACCTTGCAGCGCCGCGGTCAGCGCCGCCCGCCGCCACACCCCGACCAGATACTGCGGCCGCCCCGAGGCATCCGCCGCGAAGACCGCGTCGGCCCCCGATTCCCTTGCGTGCGACAGCAGTTCGTCGATCGCCGCCGCGGTGAGGAACGGCATGTCGGCGGCCAGCACCACGATCAGCCCGGCCGGGAACTCACAACCGGCCAGCGCGCCCAGCCCCGCCGCGATGGCCGCGACCGGACCGGCCCCGGCCGGTATCTCCTGTGCCTGAAGGATTTCCGGCGGCAGCTCGGGCCGGTGCGGGCCCACCACGACCGTGCGCGCGCAGCCCGCGACCGCGGTCAGCGCCGCGTCGAGCATGGACTGCCCGCCGACCACGATGGCCGGTTTGTCCACTCCGCCCATGCGGCTGGCCTTGCCGCCGGCGAGCACGATGGCATCGATGGGGCTCACGAGCCGGATCCCGGTGCGCTGTGCGTCGCGAACAGACTGGACATGGTTGAAGATCGTAGTGGCAGGCCGTTCCCGGCTTGTCGGGCGTGCCCGATTCGCGCGCTAGCCAAGTAATTGCGGATACTCGTTACGTTATGTGATGTGGCACGACACATAGTAGAAATGGTCTTGTTTTAACGTTTGGAACAATCTCATATGGCAGTATCCGAGCTGATGAACTGGCGCAGTACGCGGCGTTCGTCACAGTTCACACCAGGCGTCACACCGGGTCCCACTGTCCGGTACCAGGAGGACCCAGAGCGATGAAGGTTGGTTTGCTGAATGTTTGTGGAGAGGGAACGGCGTGGTGCTGGGCGTGAAACCGGATAGGGACTCCGACGATCTGAAGCCGCCCACATTCGGCCTGCTGCTGCGCCGGTTGCGCGACGCGCGCGGGGTATCACGCGAAAGGCTGGCCTTCAATGCCGGTGTGAGCGCCAGCTACATCAGCCATTTGGAGAAGGGCGATCGCGGCCATCCGACGCGCGAAGTGGTGGATGCGCTGCTGCGATATCTGGACCGAATAACCCCGCTGTCCGCCGTCGAGCGCCGCCATCTGCTCGATCTGGCCGGACTGGGGGTCAGCGAATTCCCGACCGTGGAACAACTGCGGTCCGAAATCACCGACGACATGCGCCGCGCGCTCGATCTGCACGAGCCGAATCTGGCCGCCTACGTCGACACCCGCTGGAATGTGTTGGCCTGCAACGAAAGTTACGCCAAGGCTTTCCCCGGGCTGGCACAGGACATCAATATCCTGCGCTGGTTCCTGGGCAATGAGGCCGCCCGCGACGTCATGGTCGAGTGGGAGGAGGAGGTCCGGCTGACCGTGCACTGGCTGCGCGGTCTGATCGCGAGCTCAGGAGATACCGCCTGGTCGGTTGAATTCCTGGCAGAACTCGGACGATTCGGACTTTTCCGGGAAATGTGGGACGAGGGCGTCGCGGCCTACGGGCGGCCCCGCGCCACCATGCGGCTGCGCGAGCGCGAGACCGGGCGCCGCTTCGATATCGCCGTGCAGCTGTTCAGCGTCTTCAACGCGGCCTACCCCAGCCAGATTCAGATCTTCCTGGGTATTCCGAGCTGGCACGAGGCCGGAGAGGCCAACTAGGGCCGAGCCGTACCGAAAACCAATCGGCCGTGACCCCCAGGGTCACGGCCTACGCGTTTCGATTGCCCCGCCTGCTCTCCGCCGTCACTGGGCGGCTTGGATCTCGCGACCCCCGCGCCGGTTCGGCCACGGCGCGCTCAGCGCCCGCGCCAGCTTGCTCTCCGGCTTGGCGGTCGCCCGCGCGACCAGCCGGACCAGTAGCGGCGCAACCACTTCAGGATGCGTCCAGGCCGCGCCGTGCCCGGCCCCGGGGATGGTGACCACGCCGTCCGCGCCGGAGAGCCCGGCGGCCAGCGCCTCGGACTTCTGGGCGGTGCTGGTGGCATCGTGGCTGCCGCGCACCACCAGGGTCGGAGCCGTGATCTCCGGTAGTCGGTGCAGCACCGAGCGCCGGTCCATCAGGCAGCGGGCGGCCGGCACGATGGCCTGGCGGTCCGAGCCGTACCAGCGGCTGGTCCACGCGCGCCACAGCCGCGGATCGGTGCCGCCGATGATCTGCGGGGCCAATTCGGCGACCAGCGGGGCCATCGGCTCCTCACTGGTCCAGCGCTCGAAGAATTCTCGGTAGAAAGCCAATTCGGACGGGCTGCAGGCACCCGCCTCGGTATCGATCAGCGCCAGGCCCTGGACCCGTTCGGGTGCGAGCAATGCCATGCGCAAAGCCGCATACCCGCCCTGGCTCATTCCGCCGACGACCGCCTTCTCGATTCCGAGTTCGTCCAGCACCGCCAATCCGTCGGCGGCGAGATCCCAATAGCTGAATGGTTCGCCATCGGGTGACTGGGTGCGTCCGTGGCAGCGAGCGTCGACCGTGACGAGATTGATACCGGCGGCTGCCAGAGATTCGCGCATGGGATCGAACATCGACTCGTCCATGAAGAATCCGTGGGCGAGCAACAAGGTCGGACCGTTGATTTGGCTGGTGACGTAATGAACCGTGGCTGAACCTGATCGCACATAAGGCATGGTCATGACCCTAAACGGCGAGAGCGGTCGTTCCCTATATGTTTGCCCGCCTGGTGTCAGGCACCCTGCGGTGAGGTTCCCGACGGGTACCAACACTGGCCAGTGTCAGTACTGCTAGGGGTTTGCCCCAGATTGCCTCAAAACTGGACAACAAGATCACGATGCCTTTTTAATCAGGCCGTGGCGCTTTTGGGACAAGCGCAATTTCTAGGGAGGAAACAATGTTCGACGTCACCACCGCAGCCCGCCGAAATGACTTCCGGATCGATCGCGGCGCTGGATTGCGGGAGTCGCTCGAAGGTCTGTTGCTGCACGACGGAGTCGGCCTGGATGCGCGTATGCGCCATGCGATTTCCGCGGTAGTGCACCTCGCGGTCGATGCCCCGCTCGGACTTCCGGAGGACGCCGAAGAATTCCTGGGCCGGCTGGACGCCGGATGGCTGTTCGCCGCGTGGAACGACAGCGATCAGGAACTTTCACTGCTGAATACCCTCGCCGGTGGCGAGGTTCCCGCATTGAGTTGGTGCGAACTCATGTTCACCACCGCGTTGGCGCCTTGGTCGGGTGCTCCCGCGGCGGTGCACGCGCGCCGGGTCTTCGTCAATGGCGAGCAGGCCAAGCTGGCCGCGGTCAGTGGCGATTGCTCGATGGGTCGCCCGTAACTCGATGGGCCGCCAGTAAAACGTACCGCTCGTTTTCTTTCAAAACTCATGTAGTGAACGTAGAAGTGAAGGGATAGAGGAAGTGAAGCTGCTTTTCACCAATTTCGACGCCATGTTCGAAACCCTCGCCCGGCGCGATGGATCCGACTCCGAATCCTGGCATCAGCAGGCGCTGTGCACGCAGACCGATCCCGAGGCATTCTTCCCCGACAAGGGTGGCTCCACCCGTGAAGCCAAACGCATCTGCTCCTCCTGCGAGGTGCGCAAGGAATGCCTCGATTACGCGCTCAGCCACGATCAGCGCTTCGGGATCTGGGGCGGCCTGTCGCCGCGCGAGCGCCGGCGTTACGAGCGCGGCGCTGCCTGAGCGGATTCCGCTCGCCCGAGCCTCCGCGGGGAAGTGGGAGGGTCGGACGCTCTTTTGGATTGACACTGTCAGTCGATAATTGTTCGTAGCAGACAGAATTCGTTGGTTTCCGGATCGGCGAGCACCATCACCGGATCATTCGCCGGGGGTGCGCTCGAACCGGCCGAAAGGGAGACCGCGCCAGCGGCCCGCAATCGGGCCGCCTCCTCGACGGGATCGTCGGAGGGGAAAGCGACGAGGTCCAGGTGGAGGCGGCCGCATTTGGTCGGTGCGTCCGGTTTCCGCAGGAACTCCAGCCACGGGCCCTGCCCCGTGGCGGCACGGATGCCCGCATAGTCGGACCGCTCATGGGTGAGCGGCCAGCCCGCGGCGGTGGACCAGAATTCGGCCAGCCGCAACGGGTCCCGGGTATCCATCACGATCGCGGCGACCGCGCCGGTGTCCACGTACTCCTCGCGCGGTTCCAGCACACAGAACTCGTTGCCCTCCGGATCGGCCAGCACGGTCCAGGGCGCGGCGCCCTGGCCGATGTCCACCCGGCGGGCGCCGAGGGAGAGCGCGCGATCGATTTGCAGCCGTTGATGATCCAGCGAACGGCTGCACAGATCCAGGTGGATGCGATTGAGCGCGGTCTTGGGACGCCGGGCGGGCAGGAAGGTGAGGGCCACGTCCGGTGCGTCCGGATCCGGGGCGGCGATATCGACCTGCCCGGGGCGGTTGACCGTCACCTCCCAGCCCAGCAGCTCGGCCCAGAACCGGGCCACCGTCCTGGGCTCGATCGCATCGAACACCACGCACGCCAGTCGGGTGGACATGCTTTCACGGTAACCGGCGGGGCGGGTGCCCCGTTCGCTATTCGGGGAAGGTGTGCCGGGCGCGGCGCAGATCCACCCGGCCGTCGGTGATCGGGCAGCCCTCCGCGATGAGCTCGGACAGTTGCCGATGCGCCAAATGTGGTGCGGGCGTACCGTTTGCGCGCAGTACCCGATGCCAGGGCAGATCCGCGGCATCGGTGCGCATGATCCAGCCGACCGTGCGCGGAGTGGACAGGCCCGCCGCGGCCGCGATATCGCCGTAGGTGGCGACCCGGCCGGGCGGAATCGATGCCACCAATTCCCGCACACGCTCGATTTCTGCTTCGGTGGTTGGCATTTCGAGCCTCCGGTTGGCTTTTCCGGTCGAAATCAGAGGACGGTGCGGACCAAAGCGGCGGTCTCGGCCGGGCGGGCCTGGGCCACCATGTGGTCGCAATCGAAGTCGTGGACCGTTAGTCGGTCGCCCAGGTGCTCGATGAGCGCCGCGCGGAAGGCGGGGGACACCAGGGGTGGGTCCACCTTCATCGCCTGCACCATGACCGTCGGCGTATCACCGGGCGGCAGCACGAACTCGCGGGCGATCTCACCCCAGAACGCGATGATCGCGGGCATGGTCATGCGCCAGCCGACGCGGCCGTTCGCGGTGGGCACCAGATGTTCGGTCAGTTCGGCGTCCAGCACCGCCGGGTCCAGCTCGCCCCAGGCGGTCTCCAGCTTGTCGAAGCGGGCCTGCTCGGCGCTCGCGTAATCCGGTGCCGCCAGCATGGAATTCGCGATCTGCAGCATGCGGTCGGGCTCCAGGCCGATCGCGGGGTCCAGCAGCACCAGCGCCCGCACCAGCTCCGGGTGGCGGCGCGCCAGATGCACCGCGATGGCCCCGCCGAACGAGTGCCCGAGCACCACCACGGGTTCGCTGGACTCGGTCCGCAGCAGCGCCACGAGATCATCGACCAAAGTTTCGAAATCCCACGGCGGCACGCCGGGCGACCTCCCGTGCCCGCGCAGATCCGGTGCAAGGATCCGGACATCGGGGAGATGATCGTCGGCCAGCCGCTGCCAGCGTCGGCCGTGACCCGTCAACCCGTGCAATGCCAGGACGACCGGACCGGTCGAGGGACCGAAACGATGCATATGAAGCTCCACCACGCAGCCCATTCTGCTGCCTGCGCCCGCCGTGTTCAGCCCGCCTCCCGCGATGTGAACATCCCGCGCACTGTGATCGGCGGCACGGACAACTCATGGCAAACGAAACCTGTCGGGGCGGTCTGTTGAAATAGCCAGCGTGATGCGGTCATATAGCTCGGTGCAACTCGTGCGCCGGGCCGAGGCGGAGACTCCCTCGCGGGAGTGGAACGCCGAGCTCGGGCCGCTCTTCGACGACCTGGGCCCGGATCCCGGCTGGCGGCCGTGGCAGGTGCTCGGCGGTCCCGGGACCGGCAAGACCGCGCTGCTCGTCGATATCGCCGCCGCCCGCATCCTGTCCGGGGCCGCGCCCGATTCGGTGCTGGTGCTCACCTACACCAAGCGCGCGGCCACCGCGGTCCGCACCGCCATCACCGCCCGCATCGCCGAGGCCGACCCGGAGCTGGGCGGGGTCCCGGGAGCCACCCGGGGACCGCTGGTGCGGACCGTCCACTCCTACGCCTTCGGACTTTTGCGCACCTTCGCGGCGCACCACGGCAATCCGCCGCCGCGGCTGCTCACCGGATCCGAGCAGGACATCGTGATTCGCGAAATGCTGCGCGGCGACCTAGCCGACGGCGCCGAGGACTGGCCCGAGCGACTGCATCCCGCCCTGCCCGCCGCCGGATTCGCTGAACAATTGCGGGACCTCATGTTGCGGGCCACCGAACGCGGCCTCGGCCCCGAGGACCTGATCGAACTCGGCCGCACCCACCGCCACCCCGAATGGGTCGCCGCCGGCCGCTTCGCCGAACGCTACGAACAGATCATGATGCTCCGCTGGTCCGTCGGCATGGACGTCCCCGAAGCCTCCGCCCCCGCCCTCGACGCCGCCGAACTCGTCACCGCCACCCTCGACGCCTTCCACGCCGACCCCGAACTCCTTGCCGCCGAACGAGATCGCCTCCACTGCATCCTCACCGACGACGCCCAACACCTCGACCCCCACGCCGCCCAACTCATCCGCGCCCTCGGCGCCGGCGGCGCCACCACCGTCATAGCCGCCGACCCCGACCAATCCGTCTACACCTTCCGAGGCGCCGACCCCCGCTTCGCCACCGACCCCGAAGCCCCGGCCGACCGCCGAATCATCCTGCGCCGCAACCACCGCTCCGCCACCGCAATCCAAGAATTAGCCGACCGCATAGCCGCCCGCCTCCCGGGTTCTGCATCGCATCGGACCCCACCGCCAGACCTTCGCCGTGCCCCGGCCACCACTGACTTCCTCCGCGAAATCGCAGAAGACCTGGCGTCTGGAGGCGTTGACCCGGCAAACGGCAACGGCCACCCGGTAAACGGCCACGCCACGACCGGCAACGACCACCCCCGTCATTCCGGCGCGCTTTTGGCCGGAATCCACGATCGCGATGTGGATCCCGGCCAAAAACATGCCGGGATGACGGGTGAAGCTTCGCGGCCGCAGTCCGCCGATGTGGTCGTGAATGCCTGGGGCACTGAGCAATCCGCCGGTGAGGCGCGAGTGCAGGTGTTGACCACGCCCGCGAAGGAGGCAGCGCTCATCGCCGACCATCTGCGGCGGGCGCATCTCAGCCACGGCGTGCCCTGGTCTCGCATGGCGGTGATCGTGCGGTCGGTGCCGCTGTCGCTCGCGCCGCTGCGGCGGGCGCTGCTGGCGGCCGGGGTACCGGTGCGGCAGCCTCCGGCCGACGTGCCACTAGCGCGGCGACGGGGCGCGGTATGGATGTTGTTGGCGCTGCGGGCGATTACGGCGGGGGATCCGACGTCGGTGCGGCATCCGCGGCCGATCTCGTTCACGGCCGATGATGCGCTGGATCTGCTCGCGGGACCACTGGGTGGTGCGGATCAGATCAGCCTGCGGCGGCTGCGGCGCGGTATCCGGCGCAGCGTGCTGGAACTCGGGTATCCGGAGCGCGCCCGCGACGACGCCGATGGCGTAGCGGAAGCTACCGAAGCCGCCGGGACACCGAGCGCTGCGGCACACGCCGAAGCGGCGGCGGATCCGGCGGGATCGGCTGCGGCCGGACTGGATTCGGGTCACGACCAGCGCGGCGGCGAGCAGCCCGCCAGCGGGTCGGCGGTGAGTTCCTCGCGTGGGGGTGACGTCGATCTGTACGCGGAGCGGTACGCGGATTTGGATCGGTCGTCGGCGGAGATTCTGCGGGATTTGCTTGTGGGGGTGGGGAATCGGGCTGTTCTGGAGAGGCTGACCAAGGTTGAGGCCGCGCCGTTGGAGCGGGTGCTCAAGGCTATGCGGCGGGCTCGGAAGATCCGGCGGGATGGGGGTGGGCTCGAGGATGTGATGTGGGGGATTTGGACCGCGTCCACGTTGGAGCGGCGGTGGGTGGGGCAGTCCGAGCGCGGGGGAGCGGTCGGGATGCAGGCGGATCGGGATTTGGATGCGGTGGTGGGGCTGTTCGAGGCGGCCGCTGCGTATGTGGATCGGCTGCCGCGGGCGACCATTGAAGGGTTTGTGGAATACCTGGAGCAGCAGGAGATTCCGCAGGACAATGCGCCGGTCACCGATCCTGGTGAGGCGGTGACCATCTGCAGCGCGCACGCGGCGGCGGGGCGGGAGTGGGACACCGTTGCGGTGGCGGCCGTGCAGGAGGGGATCTGGCCGAACCTGCGGCCGCGCGGCACCCTGCTCGGCGTCGAGGATCTCGTGGATCTGCTTGCGGGGGTGGCCGGTTCGGGTGAGAAGGTGAGCCGCGCCGCGCCGCTGCTGGCCGAGGAACGGCGACTGCTGCTGGTGGCGTGCAGCCGGGCGCGGCGATCACTGCTGGTGACGGCGGTCGAATCGGTGACCGGCGACCAGGATCTGGTGCCCTCACGCTTCCTGGCGGAGATGGACGCCGACGCCGCTGACGGGAATCCGGGGCGGATCCCGCCGCCGGTCGACCCCGGCCGCGCCCTGGCCATGCATGCTCTCATCGCTGAATTGCGTTCCGCCGCATGCGATCCCGAAACCTCTCCGGAGCGCCGGATGCGCGCGGCCCGGCAGCTGGCACGGCTGGCTCGCGCCGGTGTCCGTGGCGCGCATCCCGACGACTGGTACGGAACCGCCGAGCTGTCGTCCTCGAATCCGTTGTGGGACAGCGTGGACGGCGCGATCTCGCTGTCCCCGTCCACCGTGGACCAGCTCAAGACCTGCCCCCTGCGCTGGGCGCTGGAACGCCACGGCGGCGGCGACGGCGAGAACCCGCACGCTCTCAAGGGCAATCTCGTCCACACCCTGGTGCAGGCCCTTGCCGGACAGGTCGATGAGGCCCAGGTGAAGCAGGCCCTGGTCAAGGCGTGGAAGAAGATCGACCCCAGCGCCCGCGACGGCGAGAACTGGCATTCCCGTGCGGAACTGCGCCGCACCGAGACCATGGTCGACACCTTCCTGGCCTGGCTGCGCAATACCCGCGACGAGCTCACCGCCATCGGCGTCGAGGTCCCGGTGGACTGCGTGCTCCCCGCGCGCGGCCCCGACGAGCACCCGGTGCGGATCAGCGGCCGCGTCGACCGCGTCGAACGAGATGCGCTGGGCCGCTTCGTCATCGTCGATGTGAAGACCGGCAAGACCCCCATCTCCAAACAGGCCGCCGAGGAGCACGCGCAGCTGGCCACCTACCAGGTCGCCGCCGCCGAGGGCGCCCTCGGCGAAGGCGAGCCCGGCGGCGCGCGCCTGGTGTACGTGGCCAAGCCCAACTCCAAGGAGGGCGCGACCCAGCGCATGCAGCCGCCGCTGGACGCCGAGGGCATCGACACCTGGCGCGGCGTCATCCACGACGCCGCCGACGCCTCCAAGGGCCCCAGCTACCTGGCCATGCGCAATGACGGCTGCCGCCACTGCAAGGTCGCGGGCAGCTGCCCGGTCCAGGACACGGGCCGCCAGGTGACCGACCAGTGAGCGCGTCGCCTGGCGATTCCGTTGCGGGCGAAGGCGTCCCGGGCGGGCGCGTCACGCCGCGTCAGCTCGCCGACGCGCTGGGCCTGCCGCCGCCGACCGACGAGCAGGCCGCCGTCATCGCGGCCCCCTCCGGCCCCACCCTGGTGGTGGCGGGCGCGGGCGCGGGCAAGACCGAGACCATGGCCGCCCGCGTCGTCTGGATGGTCGCCAACGGCCTGGTCGAACCCGAACAGGTGCTGGGCCTCACCTTCACCCGAAAAGCCGCCCAGCAGTTGACAACCCGCATCCGCACCCGACTGGCGCGGCTCGCGGGCGCACCCATCATCCGCGACATCGACCCCACCGGCCGACTGCGCGGCCTGCTCACCGGCTCCGAACCCGAGATCAGCACCTACCACTCCTACGCGGGCCGCCTCCTCACCGAATACGGCCTGCTCCTCCCCGTGGAACCCACCGCCACACTGCTCACCCAGACCCAGCTCTGGCAGCTGGCCTACCGCGTCGTCTCCACCTGGGACGGCGACCTCGACACCGACCGCAGCCCCGTCGGCGTCACCGAAGCGGTCCTGGCCCTGTCCGGCCAGCTCGCCGAACACCTGGTGGAACCGCACCAATTGGCCATGGCCCACGTGGAATTGGAGCGCCTGATCCACACCCTGCCCGCCGGCCCCCGCCAGAAGGGCGGCCCCAAGAAGGCCCTACTGGACCTGCTCGAGGCCCAACACGAACGCGTCGCCCTGCTACCCCTGGTGGAGCGCCTGGCCGACGAACTCCGCCGCCGCGGCGCATTGGATTTCGGCGCTCAAATGTCCCTCTCGGCCCGCCTGGCCGCCACCCACCCGGAAGTCGGTGCCGCCGAACGCGATCGCTTCCGCCTCGTCCTGCTCGACGAGTACCAGGACACCGGCCACTCCCAGCGAATCCTGCTGTCCTCGCTTTTCGGTGCGGCGGCCCCGGCCCCATCCGACCGTGCGGCCGATGCCCCACCCCGTCATTCCGGCGCGCTTTTGGCCGGAATCCACTCCGACGGTATGGATCCCGGCCAAAAGCATGCCGGGATGACGGGAGGGGCTGCCGACGTGACGGGAGGGGAGGTCGGGGTGACTGGAGGGGAGGTCGGGGTGACGGGAGGGGCTGCGCGGCATCGGCTGGCGGTCACGGCGGTCGGCGATCCGATGCAGTCCATTTACGGCTGGCGTGGCGCGTCGGCGGCCAACCTGCCGCGCTTCGCGACCGACTTCCCCGCTGCGCCAGGCATTCCCGCGCCGATCCTGCCGCTGCTCACCAGCTGGCGAAATCCACCGGAGGCGCTGGATCTGGCGAATCTGGTGTCGGATCCGCTGCGGGAGCGGGCGGCCCGGGGTGGGGGTGTGACCGTTGACGCGCTGCGGCCGCGACCCGGGGCAGGGGAGGGGACGGTGGCCTTTGCGCTGGCGGAAACCATTGTGGAGGAACGCGATTGGGTGGCGGAGCGGATCGCGGCGGAGTGGGAGGCCGCGACCGACGACGACCTGCCGCCGCCGACCTCGGCGGTGCTGGTGCGGCGCAATGCCGACGCGGCACCATTGGCGGAAGCCTTGCGCGAGCGCGGATTACCGGTCGAGATCGTCGGCCTGGGCGGGCTACTGCACACGCCCGAGGTCGCCGATATCGTCGCCACCCTGCGCCTGATTGCCGACCCTGCGGCGGGCAGCGCGGCGGTGCGCATTCTGACCGGTGCGCGCTGGCGGATCGGCGTCTCGGATATCGCGGCCCTCTCGCGGCGCGCCCGCGAGCTGTCCATCCGGCGGCCCGCCGGGCAGTCCGACGCCATCACCGACACCGCCACCCTCGACGAGGCCCTGCGCGAGGTCGCCCCCGAACCCGCCGAGAAGGCCGGTCTCGGCGACGCCATCGCCGATCCCGGTGACGCCGAACAGTATTCGCCCCAGGGCTTCGCCCGCATCACCGCGCTCGGCCAGGAGCTCTCGGCCCTGCGCGAGCGGGCCGGGCAGCCGCTGGCCGAACTGGTCGCCGATGTGGAGCGCACCATCGGCGTCGGCGTGGAAACCCAGGCCCGCCGCGCCCAATCCGCCGCGGGCCGTGAACATCTCGACGCCTTCGCCGAGGTCGTGGCCGGATACTCCGCCGACCACCGCTCGTCGCTGAACGGCCTGCTCGACTTCCTCGCCGCCGCCGAGGAGGTCGAAAACGGTTTGGAGCCGGGCGAAGTCGAGGTCGCGCACGACCGCGTCCAGGTGCTCACCGTGCACGCCGCCAAGGGCCTGGAATGGGAGGTGGTCGCGGTCCCGCACGTGGTCGACGGCACCTTCCCGTCCGGCACCGGCACCGCCACCTGGATGGGCGCGCTCGCCGAACTCCCCACCGCCCTGCGCGGCGACCGCGAACAGGAGGACGCCACCGACGGCGTCCCCGTCCTCGATCTCGACGACATCTACGACCGCGCCGACCTCGAACGCGCCCTCGACGAGCACAAGAAGGCCCTCGCCGCCCGCCGCCTCGACGAGGAACGCCGCCTGTTCTACGTGGCCCTCACCCGCACCGAGCGCGCCCTGTTCGTCTCCGCCCACCACTGGTCGGAGACCGGCTCGAAACCCAAGGGCCCCTCCGCTTTTCTACTCGAGCTCAAACACGAGACCGAGGCCCCGGGTTCGGCGCTGTCGCGCACCGTCCGCATCGACCGCTGGGACGATCCGCCCCTGCCCGACACCCCCAACCCCTTCACCGACAACCCGCAGACCGCCACCTGGCCCCGCGATCCGCTCGGCTCCCGCCGCGAATTCGTCGAGGAGGGCGTGGAACTGGTCAAGGCCGCGCTCACCGCGCTGCGCGCGGAATCCCGTCCCCAGCAGACCGAACTCGACTTCGGCCCCGAATTCGGCGGCCCCGCAACCGATCCCGAGCCGGTCGAGGACGACGACCCCGAAGGCTGGGCCGAGGACGTCGACGCCCTCATCGCCGAGCACCTGGCCGCCGAACAGGCCGTGCGCGAGGTCGAACTCCCCGGCCAGCTCGCCGCCACCTCCCTGGTCGACCTGCGCGCCGATCCCGCGAAACTGGCCGCGCGCCTGCGTCGCCCGCTGCCCTACCCGCCCAGCCCCTACACCCGCCGCGGCACCGCCTTCCATGCCTGGCTGCAGCGCTGGTTCGGCGGCGCGCGCCTGCTCGGCTTCGAGGAACTGCCCGGCGCGGCCGATATCACCGACACCGACGCCGACCTGCTGCGCCTGCAGGAGGCCTTCCTCGCCTCCCCGTGGGCCGACCGCAACCCGGTCGAGGTGGAGATCTCCTTCGAAACCACCCTCGCGGGTACCGTGATCCGCGGCCG
Organism: Nocardia concava NBRC 100430; assembly: GCF_000308815.1. Classification (GTDB taxonomy): domain Bacteria; phylum Actinomycetota; class Actinomycetes; order Mycobacteriales; family Mycobacteriaceae; genus Nocardia; species Nocardia concava. Next base: position 27,315 of record NZ_BAFX01000109.1, on the reverse strand, counting down.
CATGGACGCCGTCTTCCGCCGCCCCGACGGCACCTGGGTCGTCGTCGACTGGAAGACCGGCTCCGAACCCCAACGCGCGGAAGAGGATTCGGTCGCCATCCAGCTCGCCGTCTACCGCCTCGCCTGGGCCCGGCTGGAGGCCGCCCGCACCGGCCGCCCCGAGGAAGAACTGCTGGCCAACACCGTCGCCGCCTTCCACTACGTCCGCACCGGCCGCACCATCGCCCCCGAACACCTGCCCGGCCCAACCGAACTCGCCGCCATCATCACCGCCGCCGCACCCCATCGCGCTCCGCCGCTCCCACCCCGCCAGCCCCCAGCCGAGGAACCGGACGACGACGATCCGGGCCCACCCGAACCCACCGACGTCGAAATGCTGCGTCCCCCGTCGGAGTTCGACGTCCCCCTCGATTTCGACTTCGAACCCCCGCCCGACGTCGAATCACTGCCACCGGACTGGTAGCGCCTCCCGGTCATTCAGGGGAGTTGCTCCTCGTCATTCCGGCGTGCTTTTGGCCGGAATCCACCTCCTCGAGGCGAGATCCCGGCCAAAACCATGCCGGGATGACGGGGGAATCTTGCCGCGCCCGGTACGCTCCGGACCTGTGCCGCAGCTAGAAGTCTCCGCAGGGTCCGGTGATTCGCGTGTTCGGTGACCCGTCGCGCGGTCTGGGCAACCTGAACGACCGCCCCGATTTCGCGCTGGTCGGCATCCTGCGGATCCCGTCCACGCAGTCCAGCCCGTGGTATTCGCTCGCCCGGCGAGTCGGCCTGGCGGTGCTGCTGCTCATCGCGGCCACCGTCGTCGTCTATATCGGCCGCGACGGCTACCACGACAACGCCCGCGACGAGATGGGCCTGCTCGACGCCGCGTACTACGCCACGGTGTCGCTGTCCACCACCGGCTACGGCGACATCACACCGGTCACGCCCACCGCGCGGCTCATCAATATTCTCGTGGTCACGCCGCTGCGAGTCTTGTTCCTCATCGTGTTGGTCGGCACCACCCTGTCGGTGCTGACCGAACGGTCCCGGCAGGCGTTCAAGATTCAGCGATGGAGGCACACCGTGCGCAATCACACCGTGGTCGTCGGCTACGGCACCAAGGGCCGCACCGCCGTCGACGCCATGCTGGCCGACGGCGTCCAGGCCAATGACATCGTCGTGGTCGACACCGACCCGCAGGTCCTGGAATTCGCCGCCAATGCCGGACTGGTCACCGTGCACGGCTCGGCCACCAAGTCGGATGTGTTGCGGCTGGCCGGAGTTCAGCACGCCTCCGCCGTCGTGGTCGCCACCAACCGCGACGACACCGCGGTGCTGGTCACCCTCACCGCGCGCGAAATCAATCCCAAGGCAAAGATTTCCGCCGCCGTGCGCGAGGCCGAGAACACCCACCTGCTGCGGCAGTCCGGCGCGGACTCGGTGGTCGTCTCCTCCGAAACCGCTGGCCGCCTGCTCGGCATCGCCACCACCACCCCCGCCGTGGTGGACATGATCGAGGACCTGCTCACCCCCGAAGCCGGTTTCGCCATCGCCGAACGCGAGGTGGAGACCGAGGAGGTCGGCGGCTCCCCGCGCCACCTGCGCGACATCGTGCTCGGCGTGGTCCGCGACGGCCGGCTCATCCGCGTCGGCGAACCCGAGACCGACGCGCTGGAGAGCAGCGACAAACTGCTGTATCTGCGCCGCGTCTCAGCCGGATAACCCGGTCCGGCTAGTCTCGAACCGTGTCAGGTTTTCAGCTGAATGCGGTTCCGGTGCTGTCCCGTTCCACGCTCGACCGCGCGGAACACCTACGCGCCGACGAGCAGGCCCTGAAAGAGGGCTGGGCGCAGGCGAAACTCCTTCGAATGAACAAGCGTGGCCAGGTCCGCATCGACGGCGGCACCGTGGTGCTGGAACCGGCCACCACCCTCGCCGCCGAGCCGGCCGTCGACGCCGTCTTCCTGGGCGTGGACGACGGCATCCACCTGTGGGCGGTGCGCGACAACACCATTGAGGGCGAGCTCGCGGATCTGCGCGCCTACGGGGCCACCCTGCAACTCGATGACTTCGGCACCGGCCTGCTCGCCACCGCTATCGCCCTGCTGAACTGGCACGGCAAGGCCCGCTACAGCTCCGCCGACGGCACCGCGACCGTCTCCACCAATGGCGGCTGGTCGCGCACCAGCGAGGCCGGGCACGAGGAATTCCCGCGCACCGATCCGGCCGTCATCTGCCTCATCACCGACGAGCCCGGCGACCGCGTGCTGCTCGGCCGCCAGAACTCCTGGCCGGAGGGGCTGTTCTCGCTGCTGGCCGGATTCGTGGAGGCGGGGGAGTCGCTCGAGCGCTGCGTGGAACGCGAGATCAAGGAGGAGGTCGGCGTCGACGTCCGCGAGATCCGCTACCTGGGCAGCCAGCCCTGGCCGTTCCCGCGCTCGCTCATGCTCGGCTTCACCGCCGTCGCGGATCCGGAGCAGCCCTTGACCTTCCACGACGGGGAGATCGTCGAGGCGTACTGGTTCACGCGCGACGAGGTGCGCGAGGCGCTGGCCGCGGGGGCGTGGGGACGCGACAACACCGAGGTGCTGCAGACCACGGATCGGAAACTGCTGCTGCCGGGGTCGATTTCGATCGCCCGGACGATCGTCGAATCCTGGGCTGCCTGGGAGTAGTTCAGGGCACAGCGTGAAGCCGCACACCCCTCGGTGTGCGGCTTCATCTATATGTGGTGGAACTCAGCCGATGGTGGCGAGTGCTTCCTTGACCTGAGCCAGGCTCGGATTGGTGGCGGTCGAGCCGTCCCGGTACTTGATCGTCGGCACCACATGGTTGCCGTTGTTCACGCTGCCGACGAACTCGGCGGCCTCGGGATGGTCTTCGATGTCGATCACCTCGTAGGTGATCCCGGCCTCGTCGAGCTGGGTCTTGAGACGACGGCAGTAGCCGCACCAGGTCGTCGAGTACATGGTCAGGTCGGTGGCAGTCACGAGTCGTGCAACATACTCCGAGCTGATCGTGTTCCCCTCATCGGGGCGCTGTGAGCGGATCGATGATCAGGGGTTGACGAGATAAATAGTAAGCGCGCATACTAATTGCATGACGTTCATCGCTGAAGCCTCCGCCACCTCGACCGCCGCTCCCGCCGCCTTCTTCGCCAAGTGGGCCGACATGGCCACCTGGCCGGAATGGAATCAGGACACCGAATGGGTGGTCCTCGATGGCCCGTTCGTCCAGGGTGCGACCGGGACCCTCAAGCCCAAGGGCGGTCCCAAGACCAAATTCGTGGTCACCAAGCTCACCGATTCCGAATTCGTCGACACGTCCAAGCTGCTCGGCGCGCGGCTGATCTTCGCCCACAAGGTGGTCGTCGAAAATGGTCTGACCACTGTCACGGTCCGCATCACCATGGAGGGCCCGCTGCGCGGACTCTGGAACAAGATCCTGGGCGGCGACCTCGCCAAGACCGTGCAGCACGATGTCGACGCGCTGGTCGCGGCCGCCGAGGCGGTGCTGGTATGACCACCAGATACTGGCTCGGCGTCGTCTCCCGCGACCATGTCCGCCGCGGCGTGGAACTCGGCTTCGCACAAGCCAATCACGGCAAGCGCGCCGCCGTGGAACGCATGAGCCCCGGCGACGGCCTCGTCTACTACTCGCCCCGCACCGGCATGCGCGAGGGTGAACCGATCAAATCCTTCACCGCCCTCGGCACCATCGCCGAGGGCCCGGCCTGGCAGGTCGAGGAGGCGGGCGGCTGCTTCCGCCCGTGGCGGCGCGCGGTCGACTACGACCCCGACGCCCGCCAGGTCCCGATCGACGACCTGCGCACCGAACTCGATCTCACCAGCGTCCCCAATTGGGGAATCGTGTTGCGCCGCGGCCTGGTCGAACTCACCGCCCACGATTTCGACCTCATCTCGCGCGCTATGGTCGGCCAGTGACGAATGGCGGACTGCACACCGAATTCGAGCACGCCGACGAAAGCCCCGGCCTCTTGCTCTGGCAGGTGACCAACCGCTGGCAGGCCGCCCAGCGCGCGGCCCTCGCCCCCTTCGACCTCACCCACGTCCAATTCGTCCTGCTCGCCTCCCTGACCTGGCTCACCGGCCGGTCGGGCGGCGACCCGGTCACCCAGCGCGACATCGCCGATCAAGCCGCCACCGACCCCATGATGACCTCCCAGGTCCTGCGCACCCTGGAACAAAAGGGTCTCCTCGAACGCCGCGACCACCCCACCGACAAGCGCGCGAAATCCCTCGTCCCCACCGAATCCGGTGCGGCCCTTGTCAATCGGGCCATCGGCGCGGTCGAAGCCTGCGACCGCGACTTCTTCGCCCCGCTCGGCGACAGTGGCCCGCGCTTCACCGCCGCCCTACGCCAACTCCGCGACCGCGGCTGACATGACCCCGTCATTCCGGCGTGCATGACCCCGTCATTCCGGCGTGCTCTTGGCCGGAATCCACCGTGCCGCCATGGATCCCGGCCAAAAGCACGCCGGGATGACGAGGGGCACTCCTACGCCGCGCCGGAACCGTTGCGCCACTTGCCCGCTGCCCAGGTCTCCCACAGCAGCGGCCAGATGACCAGCGCCGCGACCGCGCATACCAGCGGCAGGGCGGTGAGGTGGGTGGCGAAGACGCCGAGGATTACGGCGAGTGCTGCGCAGGGGAGGGGCCAGACCAGGAGCCAGCGCCACCCGGCGCCGCTACGCACGCCGCTCACGCCGACTACCGCGAAATAGGCTGCGGCGCCGCCGCACAGCGCCCAGCCGACGCCGGTGGTGAGGTGGCCGTGGGCGTGGTCCATGGCCAGGCCCAATCCTGCTGCCAGGGTGGCGATCGCGCCGGTGACGCCGCAGTGGGTGAGCATGATGCGTTGCCACGGTTCGTTCTCGGCGGCGACGACGTCGACGATGAGCCGGGGGATGAAACCGAACAGCAGCGTCAGCGCCCACAGGCCGGCCAGGATGACGAAGGCGGCGAAGGCGAGAGCCAACACCCCGGCGTTCCATTGGACGCCGCCGAGCGCGGTGATGATCGCGATGACCCCCTCACCGAGCACGATGATCACGTAGAGGCCGAGGCGTTCGCCCAGGTGCGCCGGATCCGCGTGCAGCACTTCCATTTTCGGGACTTTGCGTCGCTCGAAACGGTCGGGGTCGTAGCGCGGGCTCTGCTGGATGCGGCGCACCCTGGCCTGCAGCCGCTTGCGCCCTTCGGCCAGCATCTTCTCGCCGCTGATCGCGAACATGACGTACAGATCCAGCGCCAGACCCACCGCCCACAGCCAGTACTTGCCCGGCTCGCCGACCCACAGCGAGATGACCCACGGGTACACGCCGATCGTGAGCTGCATCGACGGCCAGTCGACCACGATCCGGCCGCGGCCGAACAGGTGCTCGGACCCGAGCCGGACCAAGACATACACCGCGGCGAAGGTGGTGGCGTGCCGCTCCGGAATCCCTGGCACCGCGGCGGCCATCAAGCCCAGACCCAGCATGGCCGCGAGCATCAACGGCACCCGAGCGTTGTCACGCTCGATATTGCCGTACAGCGTGATGCAGGCCCACACCATCCAAAAGGCCAGGTAGAGCGCCACGTACAGGGCGAAATCGCCCAGTGAGGGTCCCCGGTGCAGCAGGTGGGTCAGTTGGCCGATGCCCGCCACCGCGACGAGGTCGAAGAACAGCTCGATCCAACTCGCGTGCCGCTCATATGTCTCGGTTGACGCGTCGCCGCCGGTATCGGGTGTTCCGGCCTTGCCGGTCTCCGGTGTCTCAGCGCCGCCGGTCCCAGGTGTCTCATTGACCACATCCGCACGCTAACCGGACCGCCCGGCATCTGCCCGGTTTCCGTGCCGCCACGCCGAGGGCCGCCGCACCTGTCGGAGGGCACTGTCATGATGGAGCGCGTGACTGCCGCGACCACCCAGGCCCAGCTCCGGCTCGACGAACTCGATGCCGAGCAGGCCGCGGCCGTGCGCGCGCCCCGGGGACCGGTGTGCGTGCTGGCCGGCGCGGGAACGGGCAAGACGCGCACCATCACCCACCGCATCGCGCATCTGGTCTCGGCCGGGCACGTGCGGGCCGATCAGGTGCTATCGGTGACGTTCACCGCCCGTGCGGCGGGGGAGCTGCGGAATCGGTTGCGTGCCTTGGGTTTGAGCGGTGAGGCCGGGCAGGTGCAGGCCCGCACCTTCCACGCCGCCGCGCTGCGGCAGCTCAAATACTTCTGGCCCCAGGTCGTGGGCGATGTGCCGTGGCGGCTCATCGACGGCAAGTTCCCCATCGTGGCTCAGGCCGCCGGGCGGGCCGGGCTGCCCACCGACACCGACAGCCTGCGCGATCTGATCAGCGAGATCGAATGGGCCAAGGGCTCGCTCATCGCGCCCGAGGATTACGCCGGTGAAGTGGGCCGCCGCCACCGCGACGTGCCGTTCGAGGCCAAGAAGGTCTCCGCGGTCTACACCTACTACGAGGCGCTCAAGACCACGCCCGAGGGCCTGCTGCTCGACTTCGACGATCTGCTGCTGCACACCGCCGCCGCGCTCGAGGACTACACCTCGGTCGCCGAGGAGTTCCGCGGCCGGTACCGCTGTTTCGTGGTGGACGAGTACCAGGACGTCACCCCGCTGCAGCAGCGGGTGCTCGACGCCTGGTTGGGCGATCGCGACGATCTGACCGTGGTCGGCGACGCCAACCAGACCATCTACTCCTTCACCGGGGCCAGCCCTTCCTATCTGCTCGACTTCTCCCGCCGCTTCCCGGACGCGACCGTGGTCCGCCTGGAACGGGACTACCGCTCCACGCCGCAGGTGGTGTCGCTGGCCAACCGGGTGATCGGGGCGGCCCGCGGCCGCATCGCGGGCACCCGGCTGCAGCTCATCGGCCAGCGCCCGGACGGACCCGAACCGACCTTCGCCGAATTCGACGACGAGCCCGCCGAGGCCGCCGCCGTCGCCAAGGCGGTCGCCAAACTGCTCGGAAACGGTGTTCCCGCATCCGAGATCGCGATCCTCTACCGCATCAACGCCCAGTCGGAGGTCTACGAGCAGGCGTTGACCGAGGCGGGCATCGCCTACCAGGTGCGCGGCGGCGAGGGCTTCTTCAACCGGCCCGAGGTGCGGCAGGCGGTCTCCACCCTGCGCCAGACCGCCAACCGCGAGGACCTGCCCGATGCCCGCGGCGAAAAACTGGTCACCCTGGTCCGCGCTGCGCTGGCTGGGATCGGGCTCACCAAGGAAGAGCCCGTCGGTGTGCAGGCCCGCGAGAAGTGGTCGTCCTTCATGGCCCTGGTCCAGCTGACCGAGGAACTCGCCGAGCACGACCCCGAACTCGACCTGACCGGCCTGCTGCGCGAGCTGGCCGCCCGCGCCGAGGCCCGGCACCCACCGACCGTGCAGGGCATCACCCTGGCCTCGCTGCACGCGGCCAAGGGCCTGGAATGGGATGCGGTGTTCCTGGTCGGCCTGGCCGACGGCACCATGCCCATCCAGCACGTACTCGGCCCGGACGCAACGGTTTCCGATGAGGCCGCCCTGGAGGAGGAACGCCGCCTGCTCTACGTCGGCGTCACCCGCGCGCGCGAGCACCTCCAGTTGTCCTGGGCGCTGGCCCGTTCCGCGGGCGGCCGCAAGGTGCGCCGCCGCTCCCGGTTCCTCATCGGCCTGGTCCCCGATGATTCCCCGGCCTCGCGCATCGCGACCCACACCACCGACCGCCGCCCCGGCCCCAAACGCGTGCACCCGACCTGCCGCGTCTGCGGCCGTCCACTGCTGAACACCCAGGCCACCATGCTCGGCCGCTGCTCGCGCTGCCCGGCCGACATCGACCCGGAACTGCTGGTGGCCCTGCAGGAATGGCGTCGCGAGAAGGCCGACGAACTGAAGCTGCCCCATTTTGTGGTGTTCAGCGATACGACCTTGACAGCCATCGCCGAACAACGGCCCGCCGACGACAAGGCACTGGTGTCGATCCCGGGCATCGGGGCCAAGAAGCTGCAGACATACGGGGCGGATGTGCTCGCGATCGTGCGGTCGCGGCTCCGCGACTCTTCCTAGTCCCGAAAGAAAATGTGGGCAAGCCCCCAAAACCGCAGGTCAAAAATAGGTTGTGTGCATCCGTACGACTACCTAGTGTGGTTCACATGCACCGGGGAAGAACCCGCGCGCTTTAGACAACTGATCGCATACGAGTGAAGGAGGGAGGCAGACCAATGAACGGCATCGTGAACAGCATCTCGACCGGCAGTATCGCCGGGCGTTTCGCATGCGCACCTGTCATGTCCCTGGCGTCCGCCTCCCGGGGGATCCTCGCGTTGCAGGGGATTCGTGTGTCCGGCGTGAATGCCGATCTGGGCCTTCAGGTCTTTGCAAGCAAAGCCCAAGCGGACAAGCAGATCGTGATCATGCAGGACAAGCCCAAGGGTGACTGGCAGCCGGCTGCCGCATATGCGGCCGTCGAGTTCGTCGCCGATCCGGCCGGAACCGAGCGTCCGGTCCATCTGACGGCAGTCCGCCCCAACACCACCGACCCAGCGACCGTGATCAGGAGTCGACACCGAAGTCGACTCAGGTAGGGAACCACTCCCAGACCTCCTGGCCACGGATCGCGAAAAGCGCGAATACCGTGGCCATTGTTTTATCGGCCCTCAGCCACCGGCACCGGTCTTCGCGAACACACCGAACGACCGAAAGCACGAGCTGAAGGAGCCCGACGTGTCTACCACCACGGTCATCCGTGAACGAGTGACATGCCGCAACACCGTGGCCAACACGACCGCCCGCACCCGCCGGACGGTCACCATCTCCATCCCCTGCCGAGTCGGCAACCCGGACCTGTGGTTCGCCGAGTCTCCCGCCCAGCTGGAAGAGGCGAAGACGCTGTGCGCGTCTTGCCCGATCCGTCAGGGCTGCCTGTCGGCGGCTCTGGATCGCGCTGAGCCCTGGGGTGTCTGGGGTGGCGAGATCTTCGACCAGGGTGTCGTGATCGCCCGCAAGCGCCCCCGTGGGCGTCCGCGCAAGGTCGCGGTGGCATGAGTACCCCGGCTTCCGGGGGAGTTGAACGCATACGACCCGCTTACCGTGTGGTAAGCGGGTCGTTTTGCGCTGGAACGCTTTTCAAACGTGCCAAGCGAGCTGTCGGGGTGTCAGCTTGCGGCGCTGAGGGTTTCGGCGTAGCCGGGGACCCAGTCGCGCATGAGTTTCATGAAGGGGACTTCGGCGTCGAGTTGGGCACAGATGCCGACGGAGCCGCCGAGGACGCGGAAGATCATGACGTGTTCGGCCGGGAGTTGAAGCGAGCGGGCGGTTTTCATCATCTCGGAGTTGGAGATGTCGGTGGCCTTGCCCGCGACGCGTTGCATCCAGCGGCGGGTGAAGTGGAAGGTCTCGGTCTTGATGGGGTCGGTGAAGGGACGCAGGTAGGACTGGATCTCCTCGATGCTGACCGTCTTGCCGGGGATGACCCAGCCGTTGTCGTGCAGCAGCGCGGTCAGCTCGTCGTAGCGCTCCTCGACCTCGAGTGCCACCATCTGCCCCAGGATCTTGGGGAAGCCGTTGGGTAGGGGAGCGCAGGCGCCGTAGTCGATGACCGCGAGCCGGCCGTCCTCGAGCACCATGAAGTTGCCCGGATGCGGATCGGCGTGCAGCAGGCCCGCGATGGCCGGTGAGCTGAAATGGAATTCGCCCATCAGCGCCGCGGTGCGGTTGCGCTCCTCGACCGTGCCCTCGGGATCCTCCATGCCGCGCTGGATGATCTTGGAGACCGGCGTGGCGCCGTCCAGCCACTCGGTGACGATCACCTTCGGCGCGCTGGCCACCACCTTCGGCACCAGGAACCGCGGATGCCCGTCGAAGGCCTTGGCGAACTGGCGCTGGTGCCCGCCCTCGATGCGGTAGTCCAGCTCCTCCTCGGTGCGCTCGCTGATCTCGGCCAGGATCGGCTTGACGTCCGCGCCCGGAATCAGCGCGCCCATCATGCCCGCCATCCGGTTGAGGGTCTTGAGATCGGCGCGCAGCGCCTCGTCCGCGCCCGGATACTGCACCTTCACCGCGACCACGCGGCCGTCGGACCAGATGGCCTTGTGCACCTGGCCGATGCTGGCCGAGGCGGTGGGCTGGTCGTCGAACTCCCGGAAGCGTTGCCGCCAACCGGTTCCCAGCTGCTGATCCAGCTGCCGGTGCACCGCGGCGGCGGGCATGGGCGGCGCGGCGGCCTGCAGCTTGGTGAGCGCCTCGCGGTAGTGCTCGCCGAACTCCTCCGGGACGGCGGCCTCCATCACCGAAAGCGCCTGGCCGAACTTCATGGCCCCGCCCTTGAGCTCACCGAGCACCGCGAACAGCTGTTCGGCGGCCTTCTGGTTCAGCTCGGCGTTGATCTCCTGCTTGTCTCCCCCGGCAAGTTTGCGGCCGAAACCCACGGCCGCCCGCCCTGCGATGCCGAGTGGAATCTTGGCCAGCTTGGCATTGCGGGAAGAGCGCTTGCTCACAATCTCTGACACGTTCCCATCATGCCGATGTCCCAGACGGTGCGCCATGGGAATTGGGTGTTTGTTCGGGTCGCGAACGATAGTGGTTTCCGTCACAGTCCCGCTCCTTCGGTGCAACCGCAGCCGGAATGGGCGGGCCACGTGCGCCGATCCAGATGCGGAACATCGGGATCCAGCTCCAGCGTGGCGTTCAGGGTGGCCGGTGGCCGCGCGGCCGGGCCGAAGGCCACCGTCTCGATTTCCTTGAGCGCCAAGGCCGCCGTCATCGCGACGCCCGCCGGGGAGGCGCATCCGACTCGGCCCAGCAACTGCGCGGCCAGCTGCGGCCAGTCCGGTTCGCGCTCGGTGCGGTACAGATCCGCGCAGCGCAGACAACTGGTTTCACCGGGCAGCACCAGCGGGCCGACAAGCCCGCGCCCGTCGCGAACCCGCACCTGCAGATGGGGAATGCCCTGGCGCATCAGCTCCGCGACCAGCCCGGGATCGGGGACCAGGGCATCGCAGAGCACCAGCAGATCCGGGCGGTCGGCGGCGAGGCTCGCCGCGAGCCCCTCGCCGTAGCGGTCGTGAGAATGCCCGGCCCGCAACCCGATTCGGCGCACCCCCGCCAGCACCGCGTCCGCCAGCGGCCCGCGCCCGTGAATCCGCACACTCCGCAACCGGGACCGCGGTTCGTCCCGGGCCAGCAGATCGGCCGCCGCCAGCTCACCGAGCAAGGCCCGGGCCGTCTCGATCCCGAACCCCAATTCCCGCGCCTGCCAGAGAAACTCGGCCTCGGTGCGGGACCCGTCGAGCAGCCGCAGCAGCGCGGGCACCGCCTCGACCGGCCCGGGCGGCCGCACGATCACCGCCGCGTCCGGATCCCACCCGAGCTGCACGGCACCGTTCGGCCGCAGCAGCACGGTGATTCGAGGATGCAGCAGGGGTCCGCGCGTCGCGGTCGAGGTCGTCATGCCTCCAGCGTGCGCGCCCCCGGAAACGCGAAAACCCGCGAAAACGCTTGTTCATCAGCGCTTTCGCAGGTTATCCACAACCTCTACTTCGCGTCTTCCCCGTCGGAGTCCTCGCCCTTGGCTTCCTTCTCGGCGCGCTCGCGCGCCTCCGTCTCGGCCAGTTGCGCCAGCGGATCGTCGAAGGCGCTCGCCTCGCCGCCGCCCAGCACCGAATCGATGAAGCCCGCGGGCGAATCCAGATCCGAGGAGTCGGGCAGCAGGTCCGGGTGCGCCCAGACGCCGTCACGTTTCTCCAGCCCGGCATCGGTGGTCAGCCGCCGCCACAGCGCCGCCGCCTCGCGCACCTTGCGCGGCCGCAGTTCCAGCCCGACCAGGGTCGCGAAGGTCTGCTCGGCCGGACCGCCGGTGGCGCGCCGCCGGCGCAGCGTCTCGGCCAGTGCGCCCGCACCGGGCAGCCGATCGCCGACGGCGTCGGTGACCACGGTCTCGACCCAGCCCTCGATCAGCGCCAGCAGCGTCTCCAGCCGTTCCAGCGCGGCCTTCTGCTCGGGCGTGGTCTGCGGCTCGAAGGTGCCCTGCGAGAGCAGCTCTTCCAGCTTCGACGGATCCTGCGCGAGGGTCATCGGATCCAGACCCGCCGCGGCCTGCTCGATCGCCGAGAAGTCCATCTTGATGCCGCGCGCGTAATCCTCCACCGCGCCCAGCACCTGATGGCGCAGCCACGGCACGTGCGCGAACAGCCGCTGGTGCGCGGCCTCGCGGGCGGCCAGGTAGACCAGGATCTCGCTCTCGGGCTGCTCGAGCCCGGCGCTGAATTCGGAGATGGCCGTCGGCATCAGCGCCTCGGTCCCGTCCGGCCCCAGCGGCAGGCCGATATCGGTGGAGGTCAGCACCTCCTTGGCGAGCTGGCCCAGCGCCTGACCCAGCTGCGAGCCGAAGGCGAGTCCGCCCATCTGCCCGAGCATCCCGAACATCGGGGCCGCGAACTCCTTGGCCTCGGCCGGGAGGGTGGCGGTCCACATGCCCGAAACCTGTTCGGCCACCGGATCACACAGCCGCTTCCAGGTGGGCAGCGTCTCCTCGATCCAGTCGTTGGCCGTCCACGCCACGGTCTTGGACGCGCCCGCCGGGAAGGTGGTGGCCGCGTCGAGCCACAGTTCCGCCAGATGCGCGGCGTCGTTCACCGCGCTCTGCGAGCCGGAGGACACCGGTGCGACGGTTGCTCCCAGCTGCTGCCGGGCCAACCGCTTGGCGATGTCGTAATTGACCGGTCCGCTCTGTGCGCCCGGCTGACCCATGCCCGAGAACATGGCGCCCAGCTGGGTCAGCATCTGACCGAGTTGCGAGGGATCGAATCCGCCGCCGCCCTGACCCCCGATGGGGAATCCGAACGGGTTGTTCGCACCAGAACCGCCCGACTGGTCCCCGGGCTTGCGCTCCGGATCGTCATCGCGGTTCGAGAATCCGAACGGGAAATCACTCATAGCTACTACGGTACTGGAGCCACGGACCACGCGAACCGCCGAGCGGAGCGCGGCAATGGCCTTGATGACCAGTACCCTTGGCCGCGTGAACCGCCGCATTGTCACCCTGTTGGCCGCCCTGGTCCCGATTCTGGTGCTGGGAATCGTGGGCAGTGTCGTCACCGTCCCGTTCGTGGCGCTCGGACCTGGCCCGACCTTCAATACGCTGGGCGAAGTCGAGGGCAAACAGGTGGTCGAGGTGCAGGGCGTGGAGGTGAAACCCACCTCCGGCAACCTCAATATGACGACGGTGTCCGTTCGCGACAAGCTGAATATCTTCGAGGCGATCGGCTTGTGGGTCGACGGTCAGCACGGTTTGGTGCCGCGCGCGGAGGTCTATCCGCCGGGACAATCGCGTGACGATGTAGACAAATCCAATCAGCAGCAGTTCAAGGATTCCGAGGATTCCGCCGAATTGGCGGCCCTGAATTACCTGAAGCTGCCGACCGCGGTGCAACTGGCGAATGTCTCCGACGACGGGCCCGCCAAGGACGTCCTGAAGAAGGGCGACGAGCTGGCCAGCATCGACGGCAAGACGATCACCACCGCCAAAGACGTTGTCGCCGCGGTTTCCTCGGTCAAGCCCGGCACCGCGGTGAAGGTGGTGTTCCGCCGCGACGGCGTCGAGCAGACCGCCGAGATCACCCTGGCCGCGCGGCCCGACGACGCCAACAAGGGCTACCTCGGCATCACTCCCGACGAGATCTCCAAGGGCCCGATCAAGGTCGACTTCAACCTCGGCGAGATCGGCGGCCCCTCGGCCGGGCTCATGTTCACCCTGGCCCTGATCGACAAGCTCACCACCGGCGAGCTGTCCGGCGGCAAGTTCGTCGCCGGCACCGGCACCATCGACCCGGACGGCAAGGTCGGCCCGATCGGCGGCATCCAATACAAGATGATCGCCGCCCGCGAGGCCGGCGCCGTCACCTTCATGGTCCCCGCCGCCAACTGCAACGAGGCCGCCCAGCGCACCCCCGAGGGCCTGCGCCTGGTCAAGGTCGAAAACCTCTCCGGCGCAGTCCAATCCCTCGAGGACATCAACGCGGGCAAGGACGTCCCGAGCTGCGGTTAGCTCAGAACTCGTCGGGGTCGTTCTCGAGCGTATGGAGCAGCGCCTCGACCAGGTTCGTGGCCAGGTTCGGGGCGGTGCGCAGTTCGAGGTCGCCGAACGGGTCCTCTTCGTCCTCTGCCGGGCGGACCTGTAGCAGCGACAGCGACGTGCCGTCGCGTAGTACTCCCACGAACAGTCGCGCGTCGCGGCGGTCGGCGTGGGTCAGCGCGGCCTGCCGCCCGGCCTGGTCGGCGGCGTCGCGGTCGGCCAGCAGCGGCGCGATGGCGTCGTCGAGGGTCTGCTCGGCGGTGGGCGGCAGCACCACGATCTGCTGGGCCAGCACACAGCCCTCGACCGAGGCGGGCCAGCTGGTGGTGCCCAGGAATTCGTCCAACGCCCTGGCGTCGGCCTCACCCGCGATGTCGTCCGGGAAGGGTTCCTGCGCAATGGGAGTCAGCGCGTTGTGGGCGTCGAGCTGATCCAGCAGTCCGGGCTCGGCGGCGACCAGATCGGCGGTCGGGACCAGCGCGAACATCTGTGGCGGGCGGTCCCACCCCTCGCCGTCGACATACTCCGCGACTTCCCGAATGGACCGGTACAGGGCCGACGCCGCCCACTGCTCTGGATTCACCCCGCAATCCTCGCATCGCCGCGCGGCCGTCCGGAGCGCGGGTCGAGGGGTTGCGCCTTGAGCGAAAGCCCCGTCGGTGGCGGCGGATCGACACCCTTGCCCACCAGCGTGATCAGGCCGTTCCTTCCGCACGGCGGCGACCGTGCGGCATGCCCGACATGTCCGGATGCAGACTGCCCGGCAGGTGTCGGGCCGCCGGACGGGCGTTTTACGTAGAGTGGGGCGCGAACGGTCCCCCGGGACCAACTCGAATCATCGGACTGCGGCGCTCCGGACCGGCATATCGGCCCGGCGCGCCGCCGGACCCTGGGAGAGTGGCATCGTGGGCATGCGCCCCCCGACCGGCTTACCTTCGCTGTCCCGACGCAGCCGCATACTGCTCGTCACGGCACTGGTGCTGGCCGCACTGTTACTGGTCGGGCCCCGGCTCACCGACGCCTACACGAACTGGTTGTGGTTCGGGGAGGTGGGATTCCGCAAAGTCTTCACCACCGTCCTGATCACCCGGATCCTGTTGTTCCTGGTGGTCACCATCGTGGTGGCGCTGATCATCTGGGCGGCGTTGCTGCTGGCCTACCGGTCGCGGCCGGTATTCGTGCCCGCCAGCGGCCCAGGCGACCCGATCGCCCGCTATCGCACCACGGTGATGAGCCGGCTCAAGCTGTTCGGCATCGGCATCCCGGTGCTGATCGGCGCGCTGTCGGGCCTGGTCGCGCAGTCGAGCTGGGTGACGGTGCAGCTGTTCCTGCACGGCGGCTCGTTCGGGCAGCAGGATCCGCAGTTCCATCTGGACATCGGCTTCTACGCCTTCGACCTGCCGTTCTACCGCATGGTGCTGAACTGGCTGTTCGTCGCCGTGGTGATCGCGTTCTTCGCGAACCTGGTGGCGCACTACGTGTTCGGCGGCCTGCGGCTGTCCGGCCGCGAGGGCGCGCTGAGCAGCTCGGCGCGCGTGCAGCTGGCGGTGATCGCCGGAATCTTCGTGCTGCTCAAGGCCGTCGCGTACTGGTTCGACCGCTACGCGCTGCTGTCGAGCAGCCGCAAGGAGCCGACCTTCACCGGCGGTTCGTACACCGATATCAACGCGGTGCTGCCGGCCAAGCTGATCCTGCTGTCCATCGCGGTCATCTGCGCCATCGCCTTCTTCGCCGGAGTCGTGCTGCGCGACTTGCGGATTCCGGCCATGGCGGCGGCGCTGCTGGTGCTGTCCTCGGTGCTGGTGGGCGCGGTGTGGCCGCTGCTGGTGGAGCAGTTCTCGGTGAAGCCGAACGCCACCACCAAGGAGCGCTCCTACATCGAGCGCAATATCGCGGCCACCCGTGACGCGTACGGGCTCACCCCGGACAAGGTCCAGTACGTCGATTACAAGGGCGTGGCGTCCAACGATCAGATCAGTTCCGCCCAGGACCAGCAGACCATCAAGAACATCCGGCTGCTGGACCCGAACCTGCTGACCCAGACCTTCATTCAGCGCAACCTGCAGCTGCAGAACTTCTACGGCTTCCCGGACCCGCTGGACATCGACCGCTACACCATCTGCGGCGAAAAGGGCGACTACATCGTGGCCGCGCGCGAGCTGCAGCCGCAGAACCTGTCCGAGAACCAGACCAACTGGCTCAACAAGCACACCGTGTACACCCACGGCAACGGCTTCATCGCCTCGCCGGCCAACAAGGTGAACGCGGCCCCGCCCAAGGAATCCGCACAGGCCCAGCAGACCGTGGGCAGCGATTCCGGCGGCGGCTACGGCTACCCGGTCTTCGACGTCTGCGACGGCAAGAAGACGGTGAGCGATATCGACACGCCGAAGGACAAGCAGGCCATCCCGGTCGACCAGCCGCGCATCTACTTCGGCGAGCTGATCTCCAAGAGCGATGCCGACTACGCCATCGTCGGCGCCAACGGCCAGCCCGCCAAGGAGTACGACACCCCCAACGCCAACTCCACCTACGGCGGCAGCGGCGGCGTGCCGATCGGAAACTGGTTCAACCGCTTGGCCTTCGCGGCCAAGTACGCCGAGCGCAACATCCTGTTCTCCAGCGCCATCGGACCGGATTCGAAGATCATCTTCAACCGCAATCCGCACGATCGCGTCACCCAGGTCGCGCCGTGGCTGACCGCCGACGGCGATGTCTACCCGGCGGTGGTGAACGGCCGCATCGTCTGGATCGTGGACGGCTACACCACCCTCGACAACTACCCGTACGCGCAGCGGACTCCGCTGGACGGTGCGGTCGAGGACAGCATCGACCAGACCACGGGGCGTCTACTACCCCGCAAGGAGGTCTCCTACATCCGGAACTCGGTGAAGGCCACCGTCGACGCGTACGACGGCACCGTCAGCCTCTACGAGGTGGACAAGACCGACCCGGTGCTCAAGGCGTGGGAGGGCGTGTTCCCCGGCACGGTCAAGCCGGAGAGCTCGATCCCGGACGAGCTGCGCAAGCACTTCCGTTATCCCGAGGACCTTTTCAAGGTGCAGCGCGAGATGCTCGCCAAGTACCACGTGGACGATCCGACGGAGTTCTTCAACGGCAACGCCTTCTGGTCGGTGCCCAATGATCCGACCCAGGAGGGTGCGGCCAGCACCGCGCACCAGCCGCCGTACTACGTGCTGCTCGGCGACCCGAAGGCCCCGAAGGAGCCGCCGCAGTTCACGCTGACCAGTGCGATGGTGGGCTACAAGCGGCAGTACATGTCGGCCTACATCCAGGCGCACTCCGATCCCGAGAACTACGGCAAGATCACCGTTTTGAAGCTGCCGCCCGATACGCAGACCTCGGGCCCGGGCCAGACACAGACGTCCATGACGACGGCCGATCAAGTGTCGCGGGACCGGAACCTGTTGACCGGCGGCAATGTCAACAAGATCAAGTACGGCAATCTGCTGACCCTGCCGATCGGTGACGGCGGCATCCTGTACGTCGAACCCTGGTATCTGGAACGCAATACCGGCGGACCCAACGCGCCGTCCTTCCCGCAGCTGGTGAAGGTGCTGGCCAGCTACCGCGACAAGGTCGGCTACGGGGCCACCCTCAAGGAGGCGCTGGACCAGGTGCTGCCCGCGGCCAGCAGTGCCGCGACCGATCAGCCGGGACAGGTGGTCACCCCGCCGACCCAGGGCGCGACGCCGCCGACCACCCCGGTGGCGCCTCCGGCCACCGGCTCGGCCGGTAAGGACGCGGCGGTCAAGCAGCTCGACGACGCCTTGAAGGGGGTCCAGGACGCGCAGAAGTCCGGCGACCTGGGCGCGCTCGGCCGGGCGCTGGAGCAGCTGCAGACCGCGGTGAACAACTACCAGAAGGCGGGCGGATAGCCTTTCCGTGAGCCTGAAAGGCGCTGTCATCCCTTGGGTGACAGCGCCTTTCGCGTATTCAGGGCAATTCGATGGCGGAAATCCCGCAATGTAGCCGCTGATCATGGAGGCTTCGAGCGAAATTGCGGCGGTTGATGGTCATGTTTCCGCGTGGATTGCACCATCGAGGGGCGGGAATCGCCCGCTGTACCTCGATGAATGGAGCAATCATGTATCTCGTGACCGGAGCCACCGGCACCGTCGGCCGGGCCGTGATCGACCGGCTGCTGGCCGCGGGCCTGCCGGTGCGGGCGCTCACCCGCCGCCCCGAGTCGGCCGATCTGCCCGCGGCCGTCGAGGTGGTGCGCGCCGATCTCGGTGACCCCGCCACCTTGCCCGCCGCCCTGGCCGGTGTCCGCCGCGTCTTCCTCTCGACCGCGGGGCCCGAGATCCCAACGCACGACGCCAATCTCGCGACCGCTGCCGCCGCCGCGGGCGTCGAGCACATCGTGAAGCTGTCCTCCGGTCGCGCCGGTGACGAGGCCGCCACCGATCCGATCCCGTCCTGGCATCGCGCGGGCGAGGACGCGGTCCGCGCGAGCGGGCTCGACTGGACCATGGTGCGCCCCATGGGATTCATGTCCAATGCCCTGCACTGGGCCCGGTCGATCCGTGAATCGTCAACCGTCCGTGCGCCTTTCGGTCACGGTCGGATCGCGGTCATCGATCCCGACGATATCGCCGCGGTCTCGGTCGCCGCGCTCACCGAGCCCGGCCACGCCGGTCAGGTCTACACGCTGACCGGTCCCCGGGCCCTCTCGCCGGGCGAGCAGGCCGCCATCCTGTCCGGAATCCTCGGCCGCCCAGTGCGTTTCGAGGAGATCTCCCCGGAGGCCGCCCGGGCGGACCTGCTGCGCTTCGGCGTCGACCCCGAGATGGCTTCGGCCATCATGGCTCTGCGCGCCACGGCCCTGGAGTCCTTCACCTCGGTCGTGCATCCGACGGTCGCCGCCGTCACGGGCCGGTCACCGCGAACCTTCCAGGAATGGGCTCGCGAAAACAAGGAGCAATTTACTGCCGCATATTAATAGTTATTGCCCGCAATTAGCGAAAGGTGCTGTCATCGTCATTGATGACAGCACCTTTCCATTACTTCCGATAAGGGAAGGAGTTTTGGGCTATTTGCCCCACGATTCGATGAGAGCGGCGTTCGCCTGCATGACCTGGTTGTACTGATCCTGCACGCCGAACTGCTCGGCGAGACCGCCGGCGACGCCCTTGGCCTGCTCGATGAGGACCTGGCGGTCGGTCGGGGCGGGGGCCGGCGCGGGAGCGGCGGGCTCCGGGGCGGCCTCGGGCTCGGGCTCGGAAACGCCCGTACGCAGGTACTGGCCGCACACCGGCCAAGCGCCGACACCCTGGGTGGCCAGCACGTTCTCGGCCACGCGGATCTGCTCGGCCTTGCTGGCATTGGCGGCGTTGCCGGAGCCGCCGTTCGCGGCCCAGGTGCTCTGCGTGAACTGCAGTCCGCCGTAGTAGCCGTTGCCGGTGTTGATACCCCAGTTGCCGCCGCTCTCACACTGGGCGACGCCGTCCCAGTCGTGGGCGGGGGCGGCCGAAGCGGTTGCGGTGAAGCCGAACGGGACGGCAACAAGTGCGCCGGTGACGGCGGCGAGGCCGAGGGCGCGAGTGTTGATCTTCCGGTTCTGTTTCATGGTGTATTCCCTCCCTGCGCTGCCCCGACCCGACGCATTTGCTGCGTCGTGTCCCTGTCCCCAGGAGGCTTGGGTGCCCGACCGCGGGACAGGGTTTCCGGAGTGCAGCGGTCGGGGTCGGTGCCCGTCTCAGGTTTGATCCGGGCCGGAACTGACGATAACGAGTAAATCTCGGCAGATCACGTCTTGATAACTCCAGAATTGCATGAAGCGAATGATGCCGAAAACGGCGTTGATGCAGGTTGGCTATGCTGTAAATGCCAATCCCGATCGGTCTGTTATCTACCCGTGATGTGACTCGACTCACAGTGAAATGGTGATGTGAGTCACGTTTTCCGGCCATTCCGACGGCCATACGTGCGCGCGAGCCTTTCAAACGGAGGATTTTCAACCTGATCACTCCGCTTAGTGGGTGCCCGTCCGGCTCGCCTCGCTGTGCCAGCCCCGGGTCCGCTACCGCCCAAAGATCGCAAAAATGCGCCTTGACCAGACGATTTGGCGCTACTGCCAGCCCGTGTGTAATGTTGTGTTCACCGACGCGGGGTGGAGCAGCTCGGTAGCTCGCTGGGCTCATAACCCAGAGGTCGCAGGTTCAAATCCTGTCCCCGCTACTAAAGCGGAAGGCCCGGAACCATCAGGTTCCGGGCCTTTCTCGTATCGGTAGCCAGGCCGGTTCCACTGGCTGGAACCGGGGGCGGATTCGCGGGGCGCGACGGTGCTTGGGTGGCCGGACAGACCGCGAGCCTCAGGAGCGACCATGCCGCGTCCATCGATCCCGGCCGGATTCGATTTCACCGATCCGGAACTCTGGGCGACCCGCAGTCCCGTCGAGGAGTTCGCCGAGCTGCGCCGCAACGCGCCGGTCTGGTGGAACGCGCAGACGCCCGCACAGGCGGCGCCGTTCGGGGACAAGGGCTTCTGGGTGGTGAGCCGGCACGAGGACATCCGGGAGGTGTCGCGGCAGCCGGAGCTGTTCTCCTCCAGCCGGAACGGGTCGATCATCCGCATGCCCTCGGACACCACGCCGGAGCAGTTGGAGCTCAACGGCGCGTCGCTGGTGAACATGGATCCGCCCAAGCACACCCGCACCCGGCGCATCGTGTCGAAGGGGTTCACGCCGCGCGCGGTCGAGGGGTTGCGCGCGGCGTTGACCGAACGCGCCGAGCGAATCGTCCACGAGGCCAGGAAGACCGGCGGCGGCGATTTCGTCCAGCAGGTGGCCTGTGAGCTACCGCTGCAGGCGATCGCCGAACTGCTCGGTGTCCCGCAGGCCGATCGCCACCGCCTGTTCGACTGGTCGAATCAGATGCTCAGCTACGACGATCCGGAGTACGGCGATCCGCTGGTGGCCTCCGCCGAGATCCTCGGCTACGCCTGGAACATGGCCGAGCAGCGGCGCGCCTGTCCCGCCGATGACATCGTCAGCCGGTTGGTCACCGCTGACATCGACGGGGAGGCGCTGGGCTCCGACGAATTCGGGTTCTTCGTCATCCTGCTGACCGTCGCGGGCAACGAGACCACGCGCAATGCCATCTCCCACGGTATGAAGGCCTTCGTCGATCACCCCGAGCAGTGGGAGTTGTTCCGCGACAAGCGGCCCCGCACCGCGCCCGACGAGATCGTGCGCTGGGCGACGCCCGTCACCGCGTTCCAGCGCACCGCCACCCGGGACACCGAACTGGCCGGGCAGCCGATCGCCGCGGGTGATCGCGTCGGAATGTTCTACAGCTCGGCCAATTTCGACGAGGCCGCCTTCGCCGACCCGTTCACCTTCGATATCCTCCGCGACCCCAACCCGCACCTGGGCTTCGGCGGCACCGGCACCCACTACTGCGTGGGCGCGAATCTCGCCCGGCTGGAAATCGACCTGATGTTCAATGCCATCGCCGATGTCATGCCGAATCTGCGCCAGCTGGCCGAGCCGCAGCGCCTGCGCTCCGGCTGGATCAACGGCATCAAGCACTGGCAGGTCAGCTTCGAGTGAGGAGCGCGCGCACCTGTAATGAGAGGGCGGCGGTCAGGTCGTCGGGGGAGTAGATCCCGGCGCTGACCGCGTCGAGGGCGAGGCCGTCGACCGCCGCGAGCAGTAGAGCGGCTCGTGTCGCCGGGTTCGGGAGATTCGCGGCGGTCAGTTGCTCCTCCAGTTCGTGGCGAATCTCGGTCAGGGTGCGGCGCTGGATCTCGGCGAGGGTGCCGCTGGTCGCCGCGCGGGCGGCGAACGAGACCATGACCCGCGCTTCGTGCTCGCGCACGGCGTCGAGCGGAAGTAGTTGGGACAGTGCCGTGATCAGTCGGTCGGCCAGCGGGGCGCCCGGGTCGATATCGCCCATGCGGGCGCGCACGCGGGCGGTGAGCTGTTCGAACGCGAAGGCGTAGAGCTCGTCCTTGGTGGTGAAGTGATGCTGCACCGCGCCGATGGACACCTCGGCGGCGGACGCGACCTCACGAATGCTCGCGGCGTCCAGCCCTTTCGCGCCCGCGATGGCGAACACCGCGTCCGTGAGCTGCTCCCGGCTCGTCGATCCGTATTTCCGCACATCGACAACCATACACTCGTATGGAACAATACGTTCGTATGGAATTGCTTCGAAAAGTACGCTCGCACGCCGTGATCACCGGGTCGGTGGGCCTGACCGCCCTGGCCTGGATCACCTGGAAGATCGACCCCACGGCCTCCTCCTCTCCGCTGGTCCCCCTGCTGGAGTCGGCCGTGCTCCTGATCAACATCCCGCTCACCATCCTGTGGCCGCACCGAAAACGGGCCGTGGTGACGGTCTTTCAGCGCTACCTGCTCAATCCCGTTGTGCGCCTGCTCTTCCGGAGCGGCTTCGTCCCGTTCGGATACGCGCTCGTGGAAACGGTGGGCCGCCGCACCGGGCGGCGATACCGCACACCGGTCGGCAATGGCCTGGAGGGCGACGCCTTCTGGATCATCGCCGAACACGGCTACCGCGCCGGATACGTCCGCAACCTGATCGCCGAGCCCGCCGTACGCGTAAAGCTCCGACAGGGTTGGCGTTTCGTCTGGCGGGACGGATGGGCGACAGTCCTGCCGAACGAGGATCCCCTGGAAAGACAACGGCGACTTGTCCGTTGGCACCCACTGCGCATGCTCAACGCAATCGTCGTCCGCGCACTCGGCGCAGACCTGCTCGTCATCCGCATCGACCTGACACCGCGAGAGTCAGCGGGTGAGCCGGATCAGGCTGCCTGCATCGAGCGGTCCGCCTGACCGCCCTCGACGCGTCCACCCACACCGTGATGAGGGCGGCGCGTCATGTCCTCAATGTTCTTCGGGGACAAGGGCGGTGATGGCAGCGACCTCGGCCGGAGAGAGTTCGATTGCCGCGGCACCGAGATTCTCCTCGAGGTGCTCAATGCTGGTCGTACCGGGGATGGGCAGCACCTGTCCGCCCCGGTGCAGTTGCCAGGCGAGGGCGATCTGCCGGGGTGTGGCACGGTATTGCGCGGCAATGGGATCGATCACGCGGTGCAAGGGCTCGCCCGCCTCGCCTCCGGGGATAGCGCCGGGATGCCAGGGCGAGAACACGATGCCCGACTGCTGCGCGAGCTGCCGGACGGCGCTGCCGAGACGCTCGGCGACGTTGTAATGCACTGTGACAGCGGCGATGTCGGTGATGTCGAGCGCCGTCCGCAGCTGGTCCGCACTGACATTGGAGAGTCCGATGTGGCGGATGAGCCCGTCCTCGCGCATCCGCACGAGGGTTGCGATGATGTCCTCGAAGGGGGCATCGGTCATCGTCGGTGTGTGCAGGTAGTACAGGTCGATGTGGTCCAGTCCGAGCCTGCGGGCACTCATGTGGGCCGCTTGCCGCAGGTAGTACCGGTTCCCGACCGCGCCCATATCGCTGTATTCCGGTCCACCGCGGACGAAGCCGCCCTTGGTGGCGATCACCAGATCGTCCGGATATGGATGCAGGGCATCACGAATGAGTTCCTCGTTCGAGTGGGGCCCGTAGACGTCGGCCGTGTCGATGAAGGTCACGCCCTTCTCGACGACGGTGCGCAGCAGCGCGATTCCGCGTTCTCGGTCGGGGTATTCGCCCCAGACCTTGGGCCCGGTCAACTGCATGGCGCCGTATCCGATGCGGCCGACGGTCAAATCGCCGCCGATGGTGATGGTTTCGGTTGCCGCGGTGGTCATTTCGCGTCCTCCTCGGGTTGAAAGTCGGTTCGTTTGCTCAGGTAGGCCCATTTCCGATCGGACGCCGATTGCCGTTCGAGGATGTCGGCCGCGCGTTCGAGCGCATAGCTGCCGAGCAGCAGTCGAAGCGGCGGGTCGGCGAGTCCGACGAGTTCGACGATGACCTCGGCGGCGCGGTCGGGGTCGCCGTCCTCGTGGCCGTGGTTGTCACGCAGCCGCCTGATCATCGCCCCGACCGTCGGTTCGTAATCGGGGTCCAGAGCGTGCGCGGTGCGCATCGACGGGCCTGCCCAGTCGGTGCGGAAGCCGCCGGGTTCGATGATGGTGACCTTGATGCCCAGCGGCGCGACCTCCGCCGCGAGCACCTCGGAAAATCCGCCGACCGCGAACTTGGACAGCTGGTACGCGCCGAGCGCGGGTGAGCCCTGCCGCCCGCCGATCGACGAGAATTGGATGATGTGCCCGGCGCGCTGGCGATGCAGCACGGGCAGCGCGGCGCGCGTGACGTTGACGACGCCCCACAGGTTGGTTTCCACCTGGGCACGCAGATCGTCCTCGGTGATGTGCTCGATCGAGTCGAGATTGGCGTAACCGGCGTTGTTGACGACCACATCGAGACGCCCGAACCGCTCCACCGCCGTGGCGACGGCAAGCCGGGCCTGCTCGGGTCGGGTCACGTCGAGGGTGAAGGGCAGTACCCGATCGCCGAATTCCTCGGCGAGATCGCTGAGGGCCACAGGATTTCGCGCGGACGAGACCAGATTGTCGCCCGCGGCGAGGACGGCCCGCGCGAGACTGCGGCCGAACCCGCGCGAGCTTCCGGTGATCAACCAAGTCCTGGGGTTCATGGTTGGCATGTCGTATCTCCTTGTACTGGAAAGGGACTCGGCCCCGTGGCGTTCCGGCCACGGGGCGGTCCGCTGCTGAGCGCCTGTTCAGGGCACCGTGTATCCGCCGTCGACGGGGATGGTCGCGCCGGTGATGAAGCTGGTTTTTCCGGAACTGAGCCAGACGACGGCGTCGGCGATCTCCTCCGCGGTCGCGATTCGCCCGAGCGGATGCGAGGCGATGATCGACTTCATCGGTTCGGTGTTCGGGTCCTGGGTGGCGATCATGGGGGTTTCGACCAACCCGGGTGCGACCGCGTTGACGCGAATTCCATAGGGCGCGGCCTCGAGTGCGGTGCTCTTGGTCATGGCGATCGTGGCCGCCTTGGTGGCGGTGTAGCCGGAGAAGCCCGCCACTCCGACCAGGCCGGCGCCGGAGGCCATGTTCACGATCGCGCCGGATCGCTGTGAAACCATCTGCTGGAGTTCGTATTTCATGGCGAGGAAGACGCCCCGGAGGTTGGTGGCGATCATGCGATCGAGCAGGTCGGCCGAGTACTCCCAGGTCAGCTGATACTCGCCGTCATACCCGGCATTGTTCAACGCGATGTCCAAATGGCCGATACCCGAGACCGCGGCCTCGACGGCCCGTTTCAACTGCGCCTCCTCGGTCACGTCGGCCACCACGAATCGCGCTGTGCCGCCTGCTGATTCGATCTGCCGGACCGTCTCTTTCAGGCTCGCCTCGGTGCGGCCCGCGACCGTCACGATCGCCCCTTCGGCCGCCAATGCCAATGCGCTGGCCCGCCCGATGCCGCTGCCGCCGCCGGTGACGAGTGCCGACTTTCCATCGAATTGCCATGTCATTTCTCTTGTCCTTCCGGTGTTTTCAGCCCTGGAGCGAGGCGGTCGAGCGGACGATGATCTCGTTGACGTCCACGCCTTCGGGCTGGCCGATGGCGTAGTCGATGGCCGCGGCGATCGCGGAGGCGTCGAGACCGGCTCCGGCGAGTGCGTCTCGGACCGCGGCCTGCAGTTCGGGAGTGCCGCCGGAGTGGGTGAGTTCGGTGCGGGTGAGTCCGGGGTTGACGAGCGTGACCCGGATGTCGGCGGTCTCCTGGCGCAATCCTTCGGAGATGGCGCGCACCGCGTACTTGGTCGCGGAATAGACCACGCCGGTCGGATCCACCCGGTCGGCGGCGGTGGATGCGATATTCACGATGTGCCCGGACCGGCGCTCGCGCATCGACGGCAGCACCGCCGCGATGCCGTGCAGCACACCGCGCAGGTTGACGTCGATCATCTGATTCCAGTCGTCGACCCGCAGGTCTTCGACCATGGACAGCGGCATGACGCCGGCGTTGTTGACCAGGACGTCGACCCGTCCGTGGCGGGCGAGTACGTCGGTGACGACCGCTCGCACATTCTCCAGGTCGGTCACGTCGAGCCGCGCGTACTCCGCGTCGTGTCCGGCTTCCTTCAGCTCGGTGACGAGCTGAGCCAGGCGGTCCGTGCGCCGCGCCCCCCAGGACGACGTGGTGGCCGGCGGCGGCCAGCTTGCGGGCCGTGGCCTCGCCGATACCGCTGGATGCTCCGGTCACCAAGATGATCTTGGATTCGTTCATTTGTCTGCGACCTCCGTCAGTGGTGAGTGGGACCCTTTGAGCACACCACTGACGCAAAATCCCAGGCAGACTACGGTTTTCCCCGGGGGAGGACGTACCGGGGGTACGGATGTACCCCCTCTGTGTCCCGGGTGCCGTTAGCCTGGGCAATCGTGATCGAAACCGATCTTCGAGAGTTCCTGCGGTCGCGGCGGGCGCGGATAAGCCCGGAGGCGGCCGGGTTGCCCCCGCATCCCGGTGTTCGCCGGGTGCCGGGTCTGCGTCGCGAGGAAGTCGCCCAGCTGGCCGGGGTCAGCGTCGATTACTACGTACAGCTCGAGCGCGGCCGCAACACCCATGTCTCGGCGGCGGTGCTCGATGCGGTGGCCCGCGCTCTGCAACTCGACGACACCGAACGCGATCACCTGTTCGCCTTGGCAAAACCCTCAGGCCCGCAGCCACTTCCGAACGTTCAGCAGGTACGCCCGGGCCTGGCGCGGGTCCTGGACAACATCACCGCGATCCCCGCGATGGTTCTCGGACACCGCCTCGACGTGCTGGCGATGAACCGCCTGGCCCGCACCTTCTACCCCGGCTTCGACGACGTCGCGGCCGGTGAGTGGAACATGGCCCGCTTCATGTTCCTCGACCCCGCCGCCCGCGATCTCTACCTCGACTGGGCCGAGACCGCACGCGAGAACATCGGCATGCTGCATCTCTACGCCGGTCGTAACCCCCGCGATCCACGGCTCGCCGCACTGGTCGGCGAACTGTCCGACGATCCGGATTTCCGCCGCTGGTGGCCTCGGCAGGACGTCTACCGACCGACCTTCGGCGTCAAGCGCTACCGCCACCCGATCGCCGGGGAACTCAGCCTCGGCTTCGAAGCCTTCACACCCAGCGGCGATCTCGACCAGACCCTCGGCCTCTACACCGTGGAGCCCGGATCCCCGTCCGAGAAGATCCTGCGGACACTCTGATAAGCGGCCCCGACATCGAATTGCTCTGCCCGCCTGCGGTATACGGCTCGCTACAGGCGCAGGCGGGCGACGACTGCCCGGTGGTCGGTGCCGGGC
>NZ_BAFX01000110.1 GCF_000308815.1 Nocardia concava NBRC 100430 | reverse complement strand
TTGGACAGGTCCGGCTCGATCTCCCAGTCCACCGCGCGAATCGGGCCCGGCGCGACGGTCCAGGTCTGCGCCTTGCGCGGATCGTTGGGCGCCTCCACCCGCACGTCGGCGCGCCGCAGCATCTCCACCGTCATCTCGATGTGCGGCATGGACGGCAGCGCCGCGCCGTCGTGATTGACCGTGACGCCCTGCTCGAACCGCGCCGCCGAGAGCAGCAGCCCCGATACGAACTGCGAGGACCCGGACGCGTCGATGGTGACCGGCCCGCCGCGCAACGATCCCGTCCCGTGCACCACGAACGGCAGCTGGTTGCCGTCGATATCGAGGCCCAGCGCCCGCAGCGCGTCCAGGATGGTGGTCAGCGGCCGCGCCCGCGCCTGCTCGTCACCGTCGAAGGCCACATCGCCGTGCGCCAGCGCCGCCACCGGCGGCAGGAACCGCATGACCGTGCCCGCCAGCCCGCAATCGACCATGGCGCTGGAGAATTCGGCCGGCGGCGTGACGGTGAGGGTCTCCCCGTCGCCCTCGATCCCGGTTCCCATGGCCCGCAGCGCCTCGATCATGAGGTTGGTGTCGCGGCTGCGCAGCGCACCGGTGAGGGTGGACGGCCGATCCGCCAGCGCGGCGAGGATCAGCGCCCGATTGGTAATGGATTTGGACCCGGGCAGGGTCACGGTCGCGTGGACGGGAACTCGGACATGGGGCGCGGGCCAGAAAGTCACCTCCCCATCCTCCCAAACGATCGGGCCGTCGCGGGCGTTGCGTCCGTTTCCCGAGCGGTCGATTCGAGCTAGACGTATACGTATAGAACTACGTATACTGGGCCGGTGATCGATCCCATCAGCCTCGTCATCGGGGGCGCGCTCGTCGGCGGCGGGTGGCTCGCGGGCCGATTCGGCTCCCGCCGCCCCAAGCCGGTGGCGGCCCAGCAACCCGCAATGTGCGGCTGCGGCCACGACCTGGCCCTGCATGACCGCGAAGCCGGGCACTGCCACGCCGAGACCTTCCGCAAGACCGGCATGGGCATCAAGGCCTGGGCGCGCTGCAACTGCCAGCGCTACACGGGCCCGACCCCGCTGGAGGAGTTCTTCGCCCCAACTCCCTTGCCGCCCAACCCATAACGTACCAACGCCGGTCCCTGTCAGGAGACCGGCGTTGTTGCCCTGGGGGTTTCAGGGGGAACCCCTGAGAGTCCCGAGAGTTGGCTACTTCGCGCGCCCGTGCACCAGGGGCACGATCTTGCGCAGCAGCTTCATGGTGCGATCGGTCCGCGTGTAGGACAGCAGCGCCATGCCCGGAATCGTGAAGCGCTGCACCGCGATCGAATGCGGCCGCGCGAATTCCAGCAGGCCCGGCGCACCGTGGATGCGGCCGATGCCGGAGTCGCGGACGCCACCGAACGGCAGGCCCGAAATCGCGGCGTAGGACAGCACCGAGTTCACCGAGGTGCAGCCGACCTCCAGGCGCCGGGCGATCTCCATGCCCTGCTTCTTGGAGTAGACGGCAGAGCCGAGCCCGTACTTGCTCTTGTTGGTCAGCTCCACCGCCTCGTCGATGCCGTTGACCGTGCGAATGGTGACGGTCGGCCCGAAGGTCTCCTCGCACACCGCGTCCGAGGACTCGTCCACGTCGACCAGCACCACCGGTTCGATGTAGGGGCCCTTGACGGATTCGGGCCCGCCGAGCACGGCCTTGCCGCCGTTCTTGATGGCGTCCTCGATGTGGCGGCGCACGATGTCGATCTGGCTGGGCATGGTCATCGGGCCGTAGGAGGCCTTGGCGTCCGAACCCGGCTTGATATCGGTGAGGATGCGCTTGACCTCGGCGATGAACTCGTCGGCGATCGACTTGTCCACGTACACCCGCTCGACGCCCGCGCAGGTCTGGCCGGAGTTGGCCGTCGCGCCCCAGGCGACCGCGTCGGCGGCGGCCTTGATGTCGGCGTCGGCGGCCACGATCACCGCGTCCTTGCCGCCGCACTCCAGCAGCACCGGGGTGAGGGTCTCGGCCGCGGCGGCCATGATCTTCTTGCCGGTCGCGGTGGATCCGGTGAAGGCCAGCTTGTCGACACCCGACTTCACCAGTGCCGCACCGGTGGCGCCGTAGCCGTTGACGGTGACGAAAACCCCATCGGGGAGTTCCGGATTCGCCTCGGCGAACGACTTGGCCACGAAATTGCCGATGCCCGTGGAGAATTCACTGGGCTTGAACACCACGCAGTTGCCGGCGGCCAGCGCGTAGGCGATGGAGCCGTTGGGGGTGTAGACCGGGTAGTTCCACGGCCCGATGATGCCGACGACACCCAGCGGCCGGTACTCCAGGTGCGCGGCGAAGTTGGCCATGAACGCGCCCGGCGCGACCTTCTTGCCCTTGAGCACCTTCTCGGCATTGGAGGCGGCCCACTTGATGTGCTCCAGCGCGAGCATCAGCTCCAGGAAGGCGTCGTCGAGGGGCTTGCCGTTCTCGGCGTGGATGAGCTCGCTGAGCTCGTCGGACTTCTCGACGAGCTTGCTGCCCCAGCGCAGAATGTGCTTCTTGCGCTCGGCGTAGCTCAGCGCGCCCCAGGTGGCGGCGGCGGTCCGGGCCTTGGCGACGGCCGCTCGCACCGCAGCCTCGTCGTCGATCGGGTAGGTGGCGAGCGTCTCGCCGGTGGCGGGGTTGACCGAAGTCAGCGTGTCGGCCTGATCGAGCGGGGCGGTTTCGGTTGCAGTCATGATTGGCGGCGATCCCTTGAGGATGAGAGTGTGATGAGACGAACGTCTCACACCGCCCAAGTGATGTCAATTGCCATCACATCGTGGGCGATTCATTTCGTGAGCGTCATTTCTGGTGCGTGTCGGTGGCCGGTGGCAGCATGGTCGGCATGTGCGGTAGGTACGCGACAACGACGAATCCCGCGAAGCTGGCCGTCGAACTCGACGCTATCGACGAGACCGACGACAAAGGCTTCAACCCCAATTACAACGTGGCCCCGACCAATCAGGTGCTCACCGTCGTGGAACGACACGACCGCGATCACCCGGAGGACCCCGCCACGCTGCGCATCCGCGCCATGCGCTGGGGCCTGATCCCCGTGTGGACCAAGGCCTCCGAGCCCGGCGTCCCGGTCAAGGGCAAGCCGCTGTTCAATGCCCGCGCCGACAAGGCCGCCACCACGGCGTCGTTCCGGGACGCGGTCAAGAAGCGCCGCTGCCTGGTGCCCATGGACGGCTGGTACGAGTGGGTCACCGAGCAGGATTCGCTCGGAAAGGCCGTCAAGCGGCCGTATTTCATGTCCAAGTCGGATGGCGGACGGCTCTACATGGCCGGGCTCTGGTCGGTCTGGCGCGACCGCAGCCTGGGCGACGAGGCGAAGCCGCTGCTGTCGTGCACCATCCTGACCACCGATTCGGTCGGCGATCTGACCAAGATCCACGACCGCATGCCGCTGCCCATGCCGCGCGAGCACTGGGAAGCCTGGCTGGACCCGGATCACCCGGCTCCGGAAGAACTACTGGAAACGCCGTCCCCCGAAGCGGTTTCGGACATCCTCATGCGTGAGGTGCCCTCGCTGGTGAACAGCGTCAAGAACAACGGCCCCGAGCTATTGGGCCAGGTAAACGAACAGGCCGGTCAGATCAGCCTGATCTAACCGGCCCGCGAGGGTATTCGGTCCGCTACCCGCACTTCACTGTCGGGAGCGGGATATTGAGCGTGCACTTCAGGGTCTCGGCCACCGAATCGATCGCCTTCGTAATGAGGCCGCCACCCAGCTTTTCGGCCTTGTCGATGTGTTCGTCCTTCTTCGGCTGCTGTCCGGAGTCGGGCGCTCCCGGATTGGGGAAACTCGGATTGACCGGCCCGGCGGTCGCGGTGGCGACGGTCAGGGGACCGGAGCCCAGCGCGAGCACCAGCACTGCGGCGGCGACAAGTCGAGGGGCAGACATAAACCTCATCACATCCTCGGGTTCGAATCGGACCTTGTGGACAAAGGGGTTCACAACAAGCTCACTGCTCGCTCCCCAGTAACTCACAGAAAAGCGCCCGAAATGTGAAATGACGATGCCCCCGCCGCGTTTCCGCGACGGGGGCATCGGTCATCCGGCTATTACAGCGCCGCCACGTCCGCCTCTTCGACGGCCTCCTTGCGGGCCTGGATGCCGCCCGCGGTCCGCAGCGGCACCTCCTTCCAGAACAGCACCAGGATGAAGCCGATCAGCGCCACCACGGTGGCCGAGAGGAACACCCGGTCCATGGACTTGGCGAAGCCTTCCTTGAAGGGATGCGCCAGCGTCGGATTCAGCTGCTGGATGACCGAACTGTCATTGAGCACCTGACCCACGACCGCGGGAGCGGTCTTCTCGTTCGACAGGCCGAGCACGACCTTCTTGTCGACCGAGTCCGGACCCTTGACCGCCTCGGTGGCGGCCTGCACGTAGGCCGGGTCGCTCCGCACGCCCTCGAGCGAGGTGGTGATGTTCGGGGCCAGCTGCGTGAACAGCACCGACAGGAACACCGCCACACCCAGGGTGCCGCCGATCTGGCGGAAGAAGGTCGCGGCCGCGGTGGACACGCCCATGTCCTTGGGCGGCAACGCGTTCTGCAGCGCCAGGGTCAGCGGCTGCATCAGGTTGCCCAGGCCGAAGCCGGTGATGGCCATGAAGATCATGACGACCCACAGCTTCGTATCCGCGGAGACGAAGTGCAGCAGGAACAGTCCCGAGGTCAGCAGGAACGCGCCGACCGGCGGGAAGTACTTGTACCGCCCGGTCTTCGAGATCAGCTGACCGGCCATGATCGAACCGGTCATCATGCCCGCCACCAGCGGCAGCATGAGCAGACCCGCCTTGGTCGGGCTCGCGCCCTGGACCACCTGCAGGTACTGCGGCAGCAGGGTGATGCCGCCGAACATGGCCGCACCGACCACCACCGAGATGACCACGCCGAGCGCGAAGGTGGAGTTCTTGAACATGCGCAGCGGGATCAGCGCGGCGTCGCCCTGCTTGGCCTCGACGGCGATGAAGGCCAGGATGCCCAGCGCGCCCAGGATGTAGCAGAACAGCGAATGCCCACTGGTCCAACCCCATTCGCGACCCTGCTCGGCCACCACCAGCAGCGGCACCAGGCCGACGATCAGCGCGGAGATGCCCATCCAGTCGATCGGCACCTTGGTGACGGGGCGCTTGGGCAGCTTGAGCACGCGGGTAACCACGGCCAGCGCGAGAATGCCGACCGGCACGTTCACCAGGAACACCCAGCGCCAGCCGGTGACGCCCAGGATGCTGTCGGTGCCCGACAGCAGGCCGCCGACGACCGGGCCCACCACGCTGGAGGTGCCGAACACGGCCAGGAAGTAGCCCTGGTAGCGGGCGCGCTCACGGGGAGAGACGATATCGCCCATGATGGTCAGCGCCAGCGACATCAGGCCGCCCGCGCCCAGGCCCTGGAAGGCCCGGTATGCGGCCAGCTCGTACATCGACGTCGCCATCGAACAGGCCAGCGAGCCGACCACGAAGATGGAGATGGCGGCCAGGTAGAACGGCTTGCGGCCGTACATGTCCGAGAGCTTGCCGTAGAGCGGTGTGGCCAGGGTCGAGGTGATCAAGTAGGCGGTGGTCACCCACGCCTGTGCCGAATAGCCGTGCAGCTCATCGGCGATGGTGCGGATGGAGGTCGACACGATGGTCTGATCCAGGGCGGCCAGCAGCATGCCCAGGAGCAGGCCGCTCATGATGACCAGGATCTGTTTGTGGGTGAAGCCCGCCGAATTGACTTCGGGCTCCGCCGCTTCCACTTGTGCAGTCACGAATTGTTCTCCGCCGGTGCGTAATAGGATTGAAGGTCTTTGTGGGCCGCCATATCGGCCAGCATGCGTTGCCGGGTCACCTCGTAGCCGTCGACGAAGCGCCGCAACAGATCCGAGAAGATGTCCCGTTCCCCGGGCGTCCAGCCCTCGAGCATCTGCCGCAGCGAGTCGTTGCGCCGCACCCGGATCTGGGCTGCCACCGTGCGACCGGCCTCGGTCACGTCGAGCACGCTGACGCGGCCGTCCGACGGGTCGGCGCGGCGCTCGATGAGTCCGCGCTTGACCAGGCTCGCGACCTGCCGGCTGATGGTGGAGGCGTCGGAGTAGAGCGCCTCGGCGAGTGCTCCCGACCGGACCGGGCCGGTGTGGATGAGCTGGAACAGGATGCCGAAGGCCGCCGGTTCGATCTCGCCGTGGGTCAGGGTCGCGATCTGCGCATTGGTGCGATCACGCAGTTTGGTGAGCCGGGCGATCTCGAATGCGATGGCGTCGATCTGGCCGTCGTCGATGTCGGTCTGGTCGGTAATCGCCGGGTCATCGTCGTTCACGGTCGGTCTCACCTCCTTGCGTAGGGCAACTTCTTGTATCTATCAACTAGTTGTACGACGCAAGTATCCACACATCGTTGCCCTTTGGCAAGTTTTTCCGGAGGTGACTTCTCCGGTATCAGGCCGAAGCGACGGGAGCGGTCACCGCATTCGTGAGTCGTACCAGGTCAGCGGGGGCGAGCTCGATTTCGAGCCCGCGCTTGCCCGCGCTGCACAGGACTCGGTCGAACCCGAGCGCCGACTCGTCGATGACGGTCGGCAGCTTCTTCTTCTGGCCCAGCGGCGACACCCCGCCCAGCACATAACCCGTCGTGCGTTCGGCCTTCGCCTTGTCGGCCATGGCGGCCTTCCCGCCGCCGAGCGCCGCCGCCGCAGCCTTCAGCGACAGCTTGGTCGGCACCGGCAGCACGGCCACCGCGAGTA
Source organism: Nocardia concava NBRC 100430 (assembly GCF_000308815.1). Classification (GTDB taxonomy): domain Bacteria; phylum Actinomycetota; class Actinomycetes; order Mycobacteriales; family Mycobacteriaceae; genus Nocardia; species Nocardia concava. Next base: position 55,240 of record NZ_BAFX01000110.1, on the reverse strand, counting down.
CGCCCGAACCCAGCTCGATCACCAGCGTCTTGAAGATCTGCCCGGCGGTAACCCCGAGCTGATCCGCGAGCGCCTCGACCGCCTCCGCTCCATACGAATCACTGCGCGGGTCATGGGTATACGCGTGTACCCGATGATCAACCTTTGCCTGCACCAGGGCCTTGATCGCGGGGGTCGAAGCAGCAGCCATGGGCTCACCCTAATCACCGAACGCAACCGGATTATCCGTGCTGGGAACAGGGCGGGGGCGGTGTCTGTTGCATGCGGTACGCGCATTCACGAAGGAGGAGTCGGTGACCGTTTTGGTCGAAGAGCGCCCGGCCGGTTTCCTGGTCGAATCCCTGTTCGCGGTAGATTCAATTGCTACGGCGATCGAAGGGATTAGCGTGACGAGCGACGACGAGATGGTCGATCGCCTGCGTGATGACGACTCGGACAGCGAGGGCATCGACGCCGGTGACGATCAAGCGGTCGATTACGACGAAGTGGACGAATCCGGTGCCAGGAGCACCGAATCCGTCGCGGAACTGGCCGCGCGGTTCGAGCGTGACGCGCTCCCGCTGCTGGACCAGCTCTACGGTGCCGCGTTGCGCATGACCCGCAACCCGGCCGATGCCGAGGACCTGGTGCAGGAGACCTTCGCCAAGGCGTATCAGGGTTTCAAGTCCTTCCGTGAGGGCACCAACCTGCGGGCCTGGCTGTACCGCATCCTCACCAACACCTACATCAACTCGTATCGGAAGAAGCAGCGCCAGCCCGCGCAGTATCCGACCGACGAGATCACCGACTGGCAGCTGGCCTCCACCGCCGAGCACACCTCCACGGGTCTGCGCTCGGCGGAGATGGAGGCGCTCGAGGCGCTGCCGGACGACGACATCAAGGCCGCTCTGCAGGAGCTTCCGGAAGAATTCCGGATGGCGGTGTACTACGCCGATGTGGAGGGCTTCCCCTACAAGGAAATCGCCGAAATCATGGGCACTCCCATTGGTACCGTCATGTCCCGACTGCACCGCGGACGCAAGCAGCTGAAGGGTCTGCTGGCCGACGTGGCGCGGGACCGAGGCTTCAACCGGTCGGGCAACGACGCGGCTCGTGAGGAGGTAACCCAGTGAGCGACGACATGGATGATCTGGACTGCTCGGCGGTGCTCGCCGATGTCTGGCTGCTCCTGGACAACGAGTGCGACGCGGCCGTGAAGGATCGGCTGCGCGCGCACATCGACCGTTGCTCGCCGTGCATCGAGGCCTACGGTCTCGAGGAGAAGCTCAAGTCGCTGCTGAACCGCAAGTGCGGCGGCGACCGCGCCCCGGACTCGCTCCGGCAGCGCCTGACCATGGAGATCCGGACCAGCTACACGGTGGTCGAGACCCGGACCGACGCGGCCGAATAAACGCATCCCGAATACAGCTGAGCGGCACCCTTCCCAGTCGGGAAGTGGTGCCGCTCAGCATTTTTCGAGCCAGTTACGGCAGCTCAGGCGTTAGGCCGCTTGCCGTGGTTGGCCGCATTCTTCTTGCGGCCACGCTTCTTACGTCCACGCTTACCCATAGGTAATCTCCCTTCAGTCGGCAGCCATTCTTTCACGTGTGGTTGGCTGTACCTTCAGGGGCTACGGGTCACTCGAACGCGAGAGGTGTACATGGCTGAGGAAGTGAAGGCCGAGATGGTGTCGACGGTGCAGGAGATCCTGGTCGCCGTCGGTGACGCGGTGCAGGCCGACGACCCGGTCGTGATGCTCGAGTCCATGAAGATGGAGATCCCGGTCATCGTCGAGGGCGCCGGCATCGTCGCCTCGATCAACGTCAAGCCCGGCGACGTCCTGCAGCCCGGCGATCTGATCGCCACCATCTCCTGAAGACACCCAGCCCGATCACAGCCCCCGACCTGCTCCTGACGCAGCCTGCCCGTGTCGCGTGGGAACATACACCCGACGTGGGAACCGAGGAGTGTGGGTGAATGTCGACACTGAGTGAGCTACTGGCCGAGCACACGGATCTACCGGGTGCGGCCGTCGATCATTTGCAGCGGGTGGTGGGGGACTGGCAGCTGCTGGCGGATCTGTCCTTCGCGGATCTGCTGCTGTGGGTGGGGACCGGACCGGTCGCCGAGGGCGCGGAGGTGGTGTGCGTCTCGCAGTGCCGCCCCACCACCGCACCCACCGTGCATCCGGAGGATCTGGTCGGCACCCTCGCCACCAAAGAGGCGAATCCGCAGGTGTTCGAGGCCCTGATGAACGCCGACATCGCCCGCACCGAGACCGATACCGCCCTCACCGGCGTCTATCACCCGCATCCGGTGCACGCCATGCGCGAGGCGATTCCGGTGCGGATCGGCGACGACATCATCGCCGTGCTCGGCCGCGATACCGATACCCAGCGCCGCAAGATGCGGTCCAGCCTGGAGATCGCCTACATGTCCTGCGCGGACGACCTGTGCCAGATGGTCGCCGACGGCACCTGGCCCGCGCTCGAGGACCGCACCGGTTCGCATTCCAGCCCGCGCGCCGGCGACGGTTTCATCCGCCTCGACACCGAGGGCACCGTCGTCTACGCCAGCCCCAACGCGCTCTCGGCCTATCACCGCATGGGTCTGCAGAACGATCTGGTCGGCCAGGATCTGGCGCTGACCACGCGCTCGCTCATCACCGACCCGTTCGACGCGCAGGAGGTGGTCGGCGATATCCAGGCGGCCCTGGCCGGAAAGGCCGGTCGCCGAATGGAAGTCGAGGCCCGGGGCGCGACCGTGCTGCTGCGCACCCTGGTGCTGCGCCCGCACGGTGAGCTGGCCGGGGCCGCGGTGCTGGTCCGCGATGTCACCGAGGTGAAGCGGCGCGACCGCGCGCTGCTGTCCAAGGACGCGACCATTCGCGAGATCCACCACCGGGTGAAGAACAACCTCCAGACGGTCGCGGCGCTGTTGCGGCTGCAGGCCCGCCGGACCGAGAACGAGGAGGCGCGGCTGGCTTTGACCGAATCGGTCCGCCGCGTCACCTCCATCGCCTCGGTGCACGAAATGTTGTCCATGTCGGTTGACGAAGAGGTCGATCTGGACGAGGTGGTGGACCGCCTGCTGCCGATAATGGCCGACGTGGCGACCGTCCACACCGCTCGCATCAAGGTGCGCCGCGCCGGATCCCTCGGCGTCTTCTCCGCCGAACGCGCGACGCCGCTGGTCATGGTGCTGACCGAGCTGGTCCAGAACGCCATCGAGCACGCCTTCGACGCCGGCGAGAACGGTACGGTCACAATCCGTTCCGAGCGTTCGGCCCGTTGGCTCGACGTCATCATCAGCGACGACGGCCGCGGTCTCCCGGACGGTTTCAGCCTGGAAGCCTCCGACCGGTTGGGCCTGCAAATTGTCCGCACACTGGTCACGGCCGAATTGGGTGGTTCCATCGGACTTCATCCGGGCGCCGATGTCGGCACCGACGCGGTCCTGCGAGTTCCGTTGGGCCGCCGGTCCGCTCGCTGAAATATAAACCTCGACGCATAAGTTCGGGCGTAGTGAAAAATCTGCGCCCGAACTTTCGTTCGAGAAGAGGGAATCCCGTTGATCGAGAATTTCGCTCTTTACACACTGAAGCCCGGCACCTGTATTGGTGCCGGGCCGAATTACGTTGCGGCCCCGAGGCTGGGATGGGCCGTAACGCCTGTCGTCTTAGCTGGTTAGACGACGGTGCGGGTACGCGTGCGAGCGTTGCGGCGCTTGAGAGCGCGACGCTCGTCTTCGCTCATTCCACCCCACACACCGGCATCCTGACCGGACTTGAGAGCCCAGGACAGGCAGTCGGCAGTGACGGGGCAGCGAGCGCAGACCAGCTTGGCATCGGCAATCTGCGCGAGCGCCGGACCACTGTTACCCACCGGGAAGAACAGCTCGGGGTCCTCGTCGCGACAGATGGCCTTGTGGCGCCAGTCCATTCCTCTGCTCCTTTGCTAGGGCGCGCGCATGGCGCTGCCCTTCGGGTTTGTGGTCCGTTCACTTGTGCGACTCGAATGTTTCCGCACGGTTGCTTGTGAATGCTTTCACGAACACCGTAGATGTCAATAGATACCTGGTGCACCGTGGGGAAGCTCACGCTGTAAGACCCCTACATGGGGGTCCGCCGTGTCATTTGTACTCGGTCGAGCGGGTTTTCGCAGCGCAACAGCTAGGTTTCTCAGGTGTGTCGAACCGGCTAGGGCTTCGGCGCGACCACATCGAGGATATCCGGGACTGCTGTGAAATTCACCATGTTGCGTCGACCGATGAAGTCGCCGTCGATTTGCAAGCCGATCGGTTCCTCCGCCGTGATGGTGACGGCCGGAACGTCGTCCTCGCGAAACAATTTGTGTCCCTTGGGATCCCCCTGGTCGGACAGCAACTGCCGCGCGATCATGAGGGTGGGCATGACGCCCATGGTGCGCATGGCAAACACCCCGAGACCCGATTCGAAGCTGGTGCCGGGGTTGGTGACCACGGGCGTGTTGTCGAGATAAGTCCACGGACTGGCATTGGTCACGAATGCGTAATGCACCTCCGTGACCGGTTCGTGACCTGGAATGTTCAAGGTCACTTGCGGGGCATGGCGTTTCGCGCGGAAGAACTGCTTGACCGTGGTGCGCAGATAACGAGCGGGCGTGGCGGCCTTGCCGTTCGCGCGTTTGTCGTCGATGGCCTCGCACACATCGGCGTCCAGGCCGACGCCCGCGCTGAAGCAGAACCAGCGATCGTCGGCGACGCCGAGACCGATGCGGCGGTCCGCCTCGTCGGAGAGCAGATCGATGAGCTGATTGGTGGCGGTCACCGGATCCGGTTCGATGCCCAGCGAGCGCGCGAACACATTCGCCGAACCGCCCGGAATGACGCCGAGCCGCGGCAGCCATTCGCGCTGCGGCTGACCGGGCAGCGGGAGGAAGCCGTTGATGGTCTCGTTCACGGTGCCGTCCCCGCCGTGCACCACGATCAGATCCATCCGGGTGTCGGCGGCCCAGCGCGCCAGCTCGGCGGCGTGCCCCCGGTGCTCGGTCTGGCGAACGGTGAGCTGGGTGCGGCTTTCCAGTGCGTGAGCGAGCAGATCCCGAGTGGACCGAGTGGTCGAAGTGGCATTCGGGTTCACGATCAGCAGCGTCCGCACCCCCGCAGCCTAGCGAGGTCCGTCGCGACACGACTGCCCGCGTCCCATCGGAAATACGTGGGCGGGTCCAGGATTCGACAACGACGCTCGGTCGTAGGCTGGGCGTCGTGGCTGAGCAGAACAACGGCGAGAACACCCCCGCGGGCGAGACCGAGGTCGTGCCGACGACGGTTCGCGTGGCGGGAGCGCTGGTCGCGCTCGAGGGCGCCCTGGGCCTGGTCGCGATGGTCGTGCTGATCATCGTGGGCGTGAGCGGGTCGGCGCAGAACGCGAAGAACAGCTATCTCACCGCCGGGTACGCGGCCATCCTGGGCGGCGCGGTGCTCGCGGCCGGGATCGGGCTGATGCGCGGGAAGCGGTGGGGGCGGGCGATCGCGACGCTCACGCAATTGCTGCTGCTGGGCGTCGCGTACTACATGTTCACCTCGGACCGGCCCGAGTTCGGTGCGCCGCTGGGGTTGCTGGCGCTGGGTGCGCTGGGGGCGTTGTTCGCGCCGGCGTCGAACAAGTGGATGGCCGCGGGGTACGGCTCGGTCGAGTGAGCGCCGGGCCGCGAAGGGCCGTAATGGTGGCTCAGTGGCTCGTAGACGGATTTTTGGTCGCCCGCCCACCATCCGGTGAGCGGGCGCTTTTCACAACGGCTCAGTCGTCCGCGTGGGTCGCGAGCCGCTTCAGCGCGTCGCCCGCCAGCCGGTAGCCGGTCCACTCCTCCTGGTTGACCGCCCCGATCGACTCGTAGAAGTCGATCGACGGGGTGTTCCACTTCAGCACCGACCATTCGAAGCGGGCGTAGCCCTGCTCCACGCACTCCCGTGCCAGCGCCGCGAGCAGATTCTTGCCCAGGCCGGTGCCGCGGGCCTCCGGCTTGACGTAGAGATCCTCCAGGAAGATGCCGTGCACGCCCTTCCAGGTGGAGAAGTTCAGGAACCAGATCGCGCAGCCGACGATGCCCCGATCGTTCTCGGCCACATGCGCGTAGGCCGCCGCCTTCGGGCCGAACAGGGCCTGCTCCAGCTGGTCCGCGGTGAGCGTGCACTCCTCGCGCAGCTTCTCGTATTCGGCCAGGTCGTAGACCAGCTCCACGAGCGCCGGGATATCGGCGGGGGTGGCGCGGCGGATCATTCTGCGGCTCCTTGCTGCGGGTCGAGCGGCGCAACCAGGTTGTGCGTGAGCACGGTTCGCGCCTGGTGATCGTGTCCCAAGACGGTAACCGCGGCGGTGGACATGAAGAATCGGCGGCCCTCGGTGACGTCGAATTCGCACCAGCGGGCGATGAGCGCGCGGGAGAAGTGGCCGTGGCCGACCAGCACCACATCGCGGGTGGCGAGTTCGGGGATGACGGTGGCCAGCACGTTGTCGGCGCGCTTGCGGACCTGTTCGGCGGTCTCGCCGCCGGGGGTCTCACCGGTCCAGATGGTCCAGCCGGGCGACACCTGCTGGATCTCTGGGGTGGTCAGGCCCTCGTAGTCGCCGTAGTCCCATTCGACGAGGTCGTCGTCGATGACGGCACCGTGCAGCCCGGCCAGTTCGGCGGTGTGCACCGCGCGCTGCCGGGGGCTGGTCAGCACCAGCGGGTTTCGCAAGTCCAAGTCGGACAGCAGCTTTCCGGCGGCGCGGGCCTGCGCCTCGCCGAGCTTCGTGAGCGGGCAGTCGGTGCGGCCGGTGTGGCGGCGCGCGGCCGACCATTCCGTCTCACCGTGTCGCAGCAATACCAGCCGGAATTCGCTACCGCTCATGGCAACGATCATGCCGGACGGGTCAGGGAGTGGGTCCGCCGACGCCGTACACCTGGCCGCCGCGGCGCTCCAGGAAGATGTTGCCCGAGACCGCCAGCGAGATCGGCTCGTTGTGATAGTCGCTGCGCTGCAGCGGGATTCGGCTGGTCTGCGCGCCGGTATTGGGATCCAGCACGGCCAGGCCGTCGGTCACCGGGACCAGCAGCTGCCCGGCCATGAACGCGGGCGTGCCGAGCACGTGCTGGGTGCCCCACAGCGGGTCGAGGGTGGTGGCATTGAGGGCGATCAGGTTCTCGCCGGTGAAGACGAAGAAGCCGGTGGACAGCCGGGCCACCATGGCGTCGTCCGCCAGCGGGGCCGAAAGCTGATGGGTGGCAAGCAGATTGCCGTTGACGTCGTAGATGGTCAGCACCGGCGGGGTGGTCTGGGTGCCGGGCAGGTAGAGCGCGATCCGGCTGTCGGACACCGCGATCACCCGCGCGCCGTCCACCGCGCCGCCGGGCTCGTTGAGCACGTGCGAGCTGTACTCCTCGGGCACCGTGCCGTCCTTGGGTGCGGGATTGAGGACGGTCAGCCGGTCGGCGGCATCCTTGGAGCAGCGCTCCAGCACCGCCACCCGGCTGGGCGCGGAGGAGGCCGAGATCAGCCGGCAGTCGGTGCGCGGCTGGGTGTGCGGATTCACCGGGGCGTCGACGTAGCCGTATTCGAGGGTGCGGACCATATCCGAACGCCACATCTCCAGCCGGTTGTCGCCGAGGGCGAGCACATACGTGCCGTCGGGCCAGAGGGTGATCTGCTTGTCCATGTAGCTGGACCGCGCGGCCACCCGGGAACCGTTCTGGGAGTTCAGCAGTGTGGTCTCGCTGCAGCCGCGATCGTCGCGGTAGGTCGCGATGACGGTCCCGAACTGGACCTCCACCGAGCACAGCGGCAGGTCCCGCTGATAGCTCCACACCGCCGCCCCGCTGCGCGGATCGCGCCCGGTGACGGTGCCGCCGTCGGCTGTCACGGCCACCCCGGCCACCACGAGCGAGCGCATGGCCGCCGCATCCGGCTGCCGCCACAGCTCCTTGACCTGGGTGGGCACCGTGCCGCCGGTGGTGGGCGCGGGCAGATCGATCTTGGCGGTCTCCGCGTGGGTACCGCGCACACTGCTGGTCAGCACCACCACCAATGTCGCGATCGCCACCAGAGCGGCGATCGCGACAGCGGTGAGAATATCGGCGCGCGTCCGCCGCTCGGGTGCGAGCACGACAGCGAGAGTAGCCGATCCGTGCGGCTACGCCGAGGCGGCGACCGCGTCATCGGCCACGATCACCGTGGCCTCGACCTTCTTGCGCCGCGTCCGCTTCACCGGCGCGGCGTCGACCGCCTCACCGGAACCGTTTGCGGCGGTGGCGTCCTTGGCCGCGGCGGCTTTACCGCCGACCGTGGCCTTGGTCGCCTTGCGGACGCGCTTCTTCGGAGCGGGCTCCGCATCGGCAGCGCCGTTCGCAATATCGCCGGCGCCGTTCGCAGCATCGGCTGCCTCGGTGGTGGCGACCGCCTTGCGAGTGCGCTTGCGGGCCGGGGCCTTCGGAGCCTCGGCTTCCGCGACGACCTCGGTGACCGCCTCGTCCTTGCTGACCGACTCGGCCTTGCTCGCGGCCTTGGTGGCGCGCTTGCGGGTCGCCTTCTTCGGAGCTTCCTCCGCGACGACAGCCTCCGTAGCGGTGGCTTCCGTGCTTGCCGCCTTGGCAGCGCGCTTACGCGGGGCCTTCAGCACCGGCTCGGCCGAATCACCTTCGGCAGCAGCCGATTCCGCCGGGGCGGTCTCGGTGGCCGCGGCCTTGGTGGCCTTCGTGGCCTTGCGAGTGCGCTTGCGCGGGGCTTCCTCGGCGGCCGCCGGAGCGGTCGCGTCCACGGTGGCCTCGACGGCGGTCGGCTCGACCGAATCCGCCACGGCCGGAGCGGATTCCGCCTTGCTGCGACGGGTGCGCTTGCGCGGCGCCTCCGCGGCGACCGGCTCGGCGGTGACCGGCTCGGCGGTGACCGGCTCGGCCGTCGTGGCGGTGACCGCGTCGACCGGTGCGGCGGTGCTCGTCACGGGGGATTCACTGTGCGAGAACAGCTGGCCCGGCGCGATGGTCTGCGGGGCCTGCACGGCCTCGGCGGAACCGGTGTTCTCGGCGGAGCCCCGGCCGCGGCGGTTGCGAGTGCGGTTGCGGCGCGAGCCGTTGCCGTTCTCCTGCGAGCCGTTGCCGCTCTCCGCCGGGTTTTCGTCGGAAACCGTTGCGGTCCGGTCATTTTCGACCTCGGCCTCGGTGGTGGCCACGGCCTCCACCGGGGTGTTGCCACCCTTGCCGCGGCGGCGGCGACGGCGGCGACGGCCGGACTTCTCCGGGTCGCCGGTCGAATCGCCTTCGGCCGCAACTGTTTCGGTGACCGTGGTGGTCGAGGTGGTGGCCTCGCCCTCGACGGCCTGGCCACCGCGGGTGCGGCGGCGGTTGCGGTTGCGCGGGGCGCGGGCCTCACGCTCGACGACGACGGCGTCCTCGTCGCGGGCGGCCGGGCGCTTGCGGATGACGCCGGTGATGCCCTCGGGGATGCCGAGTTCCGCGTACAGGTGCGGGGAGCGCGAGTAGGTCTCCACCGGCTCCGGGATGCCGAGCTCGAGGGCCTTGTCGATCGAGGCCCAGCGGTGCAGCTCGTCCCAGTCGACCAGGGTGACCGCGACGCCGGTCTTGCCCGCGCGGCCGGTGCGGCCGATGCGGTGCACGTAGGTCTTCTCGTCCTCGGGGCACTGGTAGTTGATGACGTGGGTGACGTCGTCGATGTCGATGCCGCGGGCGGCCACGTCGGTGGCGACCAGCACGTCGATCTTGCCCTCACGGAACTTCTTGAGCGCCTTCTCGCGCTGCACCTGTCCGAGGTCGCCGTGCACCGCGCCGACGGCGAAGCCGCGCTCGGCCAGATCGTCGGCGACCTTCTGCGCGGTCCGCTTGGTGCGCGCGAAAATCATTGTGGCGCCACGGGATTCGGCCTGCAGAATGCGGGCCACCAGCTCGCTCTTGTCGAGCGCGTGCGCCCGGTAGATGAGCTGCTGGATCCGGTCGTGCACCGCGGACTCGTGGTGCTCCTCGGCGCGGATGTGGGTGGGCCGGCTCAGGAAGGTGCGGGCCAGGGTGATGATCGGGCCCGGCATGGTGGCCGAGAACAGCATGGTCTGGCGCTGCTCGGGAACCATGGTGAGGATGCGCTCGATATCGGGCAGGAAGCCCAGGTCGAGCATCTCGTCGGCCTCGTCGAGCACCAGCACCTGGACCTTGCCCAGGATCAGGTGGTTCTGCTGCGCCAGGTCCAGCAGGCGGCCGGGGGTGCCGACGACCACGTCGACCCCGGCGCGCAGCGCCGCGATCTGCGTGTCGTACGGACGGCCGCCGTAGATGGCGTGGACCCGCACCTTGGTGCCGGTCTCGTCCTTCAGATACTTGCTGGCGTTCTCCAGGTCCGCGGTGACCTGCATGCACAGCTCGCGCGTCGGCACGATGATCAGCGCGCGCGGGGTGCCGTCGAGGGTCATGGTGCCGGAGTCGCCGGTGGCGATGCGGTGCAGCAGCGGCACACCGAAGCCGAAGGTCTTGCCCATACCGGTGCGGGCCTGGCCGATGAGGTCCTCACCGGCCAGCGCGAGCGGCAGGGTGAGTTCCTGAATGGCGAAAGTGCGTTCGATGCCGATGTCGGCGAGGGCCCGGACGATTTCCGGCCGTACGCCCAATTCGGCGAAAGTGGGAGCGAGGTGGGTGTCGTCGAGTTCTGCGGTCAGCAGTGTGTCGGCCACGCCGGGTTCCTGCTCTACGGTGATCTTGCTCAGGTTCTTGCCTTTCCTCGTTATCGCGTCTCGCGCGCACGAGGCGTGGGGCGGACCCGGACGGTCCGCGACGACCACTTGATCCGAGTTCTCGCCGCTGCTGGGATGCCTCTCCGGTGGATGGGCGTCGACCTGGCGCGGCGGTGCAGTGCTGCGGATCGGAGTGCGCGCACATTTTCCATGGACTACGGGCGTGAAATTTCCGCCGTCCGCGGAGATTGTAGCGTGATACGGCCTTCGCCCCGATTTCCGGCACCGCTAATGTGCGGCGTTATTGCGCTGGTAGGCGCGCATATCGCCGGAAAAGGCGGGCTGATCCGGGGTTTCGCATTGCCGTTAATGATTGCGGCGCAGCATAATTCGTCCGGGGGCTGCCGTGTCGGCGATCTTGCGGACAGTTGAGTTGCTCACATGTGTGTTACGCCGTGTACCACTATCTGCGAAGGTTGTGCCGTGAGCTTGGCAGACACCGTTTCCACCGCCGCCCAGAACCTGTGGGCACTGACCTTCGGCGAGGGCATCGAGGCCCCCGAACCGACACCCTCGACGGTGTTGTCGGACGCGCCGCACCGCGAACTGCGCCGCTACGACGGCGCGGGTGCCGACGATCCGGCCGTGCTGCTGGTGCCGCCGCTGGCCGCGCCCGCCTTCTGCTTCGATCTGCGCCCGGATCAGAGCCTGGCCCGCTTCCTGCTGGAGTCCGGCCGCGCGCCCTACCTGGTCGACTACGGCGAGATCGGTTTCGAGGACCGCCGCATGGGCTTCGAGACCTGGATCGACGACATCCTGCCCGAGGCCGTCCGCCAGGTGTCGGCCGATCGCGGCGGGCGCCCGGTGGATCTGGTGGGCTGGTCCATCGGCGGTGTCCTGGCCCTGCTGACCGCCGCGGCCGACCAGACGCTGCCCATCCGCTCGGTCACCGCGGTCGGCGCGCCCCTGAGCTACGACCACATGTTCGGCGCGCGCGAACTGCGCGCGATGGCCCGCATCGACGGCGGCCGCACCACGACCGCGGCCATTCGGGCCATCGGCGGGGTGTCCTCGCGCCTGACCCGGATCGCCTACCGCGCCACGGCCTGGGATCGAGAACTCAAGCGCCCCTTCTTCATTGCCAGCAATCTCACCGACACCGCGACGCTGGCGCGCATGGAGACCATCGACCGGTTCCAGAACGCGCTGCCGGGGTATCCGGGGCGCTTCTACAACCAGCTGTGGGGCCGTTTCATTCTCGCCAACGACATCGGCAAAGGCGTTGTGCACCTGGGTGATCGGGCCATCGCCCTGGCAGATATCACCCAGCCGGTGCTGCTGGTCGGCGGCCCGAACGACGCCATCACCGCGGCGGCCGCGGTGAAGCACGGTCTCGAGACGCTGACGGGTTCGCAGGAGGTGCGGTACGAGACCGCACCCGGTTCTCACCTCGGCATTCTCATCGCCCGCGACACCACGTGGACGTACCTGGACAAGTTCCTGCGCGATCTGGCCTGACGGACGGCCCGCTCGAAGCGGGAATCCCGTTCAGAGTCCGGGAATCCCGCGGAAGGGTCGCTGGTCGGGCCAGGACTCGGTGGTGAGCCGTCCGATCCGGTAGCCCTTCGCCAGCGCGGTATCCACGATCTGCCGTCCGATGAGCTCGTAGACCGCCTCGGTCGGATGGGCCAGATCGCTGGTGGTCAGCGCGCGGCGCAGTTCCGGATCGGGCATCGGCTCCTGCGCGCCGAGGTACCTCACCGGGCCGTGGCGTTGCGGGAGCGGCTTCAGGCGGAAGACGTCCGGCTTCTCGCCGACCACCCGCATCCAGTCGGACATGCGCACCAGGGTGATCTTGGCGGGATCGGCGCCGCCGATCGGGGTCACCTCGGCGGCGCCGAACGACGACTTCGGACCGTCGGGCACCCGGTGCCCCTCATTGGCCTTGGCGGCCTTCTTCTCGGCGCTGAACGACACTGCGGGAGTCTGGGATTCGGTGGCAGGCCAGTGCGCGGTCAGCAGGGCCAGCAACTCGTTGAATCGGGCCACCATGCGCACCTCCTTCGCGGCCACGCCCTCGCCCTTGTCCGCGATCCGCTCCTGGAATCGGACCGATACGCGGGGGTCGGGCAGGTCGATCAGGATGAAGTGCTCGTGCGCCGGGCCGAATTCGTCCGCGATCCGGTTCACCTCGGCATTGATCTCCGCGACGATCGGCGCGACGCCGGTTCCGGCGGTATTCACATCGGGCACCTTGGTCACGGGGTCGTGGGTCGTGGCGGCTTGCGCATCCAGATCCATGCCGTCCGGCCGCTTCGCGGTGACGATGTCGTTCAGGCCGATCCAGATGATGTGCAGGGTCTCGCCGGTGTAGGCCGCGCCCATCTCGCGGCGATGGCGAATATAACGATCGACCTGCTCTTTCAAGAATCCGAGCGCCCCTTCTTTGGGGCGTTTGGGCCAGTCCGAGGACGCGATCGCGCCGCCTTCGGCGAAATTGGCGTAGCGCACCGGGGCCAGATCACCGAAATCGGTGCGCAGCACCAGCGAATCCTTGGACAGGCTGCGATGCGGCAGGGTCGCGTAGTCGGTCTGCTTCAGGTCGCCGCGGATCAGCGGTTCGCCGCCCATCCATTCGACGAGGAAGTCGGTCCAGTTCTTGCCGTCGCTGTAGCGGCCGGCCTCGTTGGTGCGCATCAATCCCGCCGCGCGGGCGAACATTCCCGCGGGGGTTTCGCGCTTGTTACCGATGTCGGAGAGGCTGTCGCCGAGGACGATGAGGTTCTGGATTGCGGTGGGCATGGTGAACTCCGCGGTGTCGAATACCTATCGGGAGCCCCACCAGCGCGTAGCGCTGCAATGGCACAGCGACCGGTAGGTTTGTGAATAACTAAGTGGCACAAGGCCATTCGAACTTTTCGAGCGTACGCTTCATACGGTTGGTCCGATGGGTGAATGCCCGTCATTTTCTGCCGCTAGGGTGGGTCCCATGGGAGCCCCTTTCGCAGCGTCCGCTGACGGCCGTATCTCCGCCGAACACCCCGGCGTCACCGATCTGTTCGCCGTGCTCGCCTACGGCGAAATCTCCGCCTTCTACCGGCTCGCCGAGGAGGCCAAGCTGTCGCCCACGCTGCGCGGCAAGGTGGCCGTCGCCAAGATGGCGGGCAACGAGTCCGAACACTTCAAGACCCTCGAACAGGCCCTCGCCGATCGCGGCGTGGACGTCTTCGACGCCATGGCCCCCTTCGTGCGCGCCCTGGACGCCTATCACGCCTCCACCGACCCCTCCACCTGGCTGGAGTCGATGGTGAAGTTCTACGTCGGCGACGGCATCGCCGCCGACTTCTACACCGAGATCGCCGGCGCCCTGGCTCCCGAGGTCGCCGACGTGGTGCGCGATGTGCTGGCCGAGACCAGCCACTCCGAGTTCGTCATCGAGGAGGTGCGGACCGCGGTCGCGCAGAACCGCTCCGAACGCGACCGGCTCGCGCTGTGGGGCCGCCGCCTGCTGGGCGAGGCCATCACCCAGGCGCAGTACGTGATGGCGCAGCGGGACGAGCTCACCGAGTTGGTGCTCACTGCCACCGGCGACCTGAACGGCATCGCGACCCTGTTCGAGCACATGCAGAACAGTCACGCCGAGCGCATGCGGGTTCTCGGCCTGGGCTGAGATTGTTCCGCCTGTGCTGAGAGCGGCGCTCCCGTACTTGTTCGCTGACAGCGCAGGCGGTGGCCGCCGGGCGCTGTCCCGGCTCCACTAACCTGATCAAAGACATCACAGGACTCTAGGTTCGGAGGTTGGCCGTGGAGGTCAAGATCGGCATTTCGGATAGCCCGCGTGAGCTCATCATCAACAGCTCGCAGACCCCTGCTGAGGTCGAGGCGCTCGTGACCGGCGCGCTGTCGGGCGAGGGCGGCGTCGTGGCGCTGACCGATGAGAAGGGACGCAAGTTCCTGATTCAGGCTTCCAAGGTCGCCTACGTCGAGATCGGCACCCCGTCCTCCGGGCGCGTCGGCTTCGCGGCCGTCTAAATCTCCCGAACGAAAGGAATTGCCCCGCCGAGCAACTCGGCGGGGCAATTTCTATTTGACTGTGCGAGAGAGAATTTCTCTCAATCGATCGGGTGCAGGGGCACGTGCTTGAGTCCACCCCAGCACAGCGCCACCGTCGTATCGACGGCGTCATCCTTCGGAATCGGACGATCCGCCTCCAGCCAGTAGCGCGCGCTCAGCTGGCTCGCGCCCACCAGGCCGACCGCCAAAACCCGGGCGCGGTAGGGATCCAGCCCCGAGTCGTGGGCGACCAGGTCGAAGACCGCGTCCACGCACGCCTCGGTGGCCTGCTCGACCCGGCGCTGGACCTGCGGCTCATTGGTCAGATCGGATTCGAAAACCAGTCGGAAGCCCTGGGTTTCGTGATCGACGAAATCGAAGTAGGCCTGCACGGCGGCGCGCACGCGCTGCTTGTTGTCCGTGGTGGAGCGCAGCGCCTGGCGCACGCTGGAGACCAGCGCGTCGACGTAGTTCTGCAGCACCGCCAGGTACAGCTCGAGCTTGCTCGAGAAGTGCTGGTAGAGCACGGGTTTGCTCACACCGGCGCACTGCGAGATCTCGTCCATGCCGCTGGCGTGATAGCCGCGTTGGACGAAGACCTCGCTGGCTGCGGCGAGTAGCTGGGCACGGCGTGCCTCGCGGGGCAGGCGGGTGCCGCGCTTGCTCGTCGCCTCGGATGACATGCGGTGCGAAGTCATCCGGTCCACGAGGTCAGTCATTTCCGATCTCCCAGTTGATTCCCGGCGGGAAGGATGTCACCGGGCGGTATCCACCGAACGATACTCGCTCGGGGGGCCGGTGCCGATCCAGGTTCCGAATATTGTGGCGTCGATTATGCGAGGCCGATCACAACTGTGTAGCACATGTTCCGATTTGTGAGATCTGCCGCATTAGCGTGAGATATCTCGCAGCAATACGAGCGGCCTCGACGGCGCCCGCGTGCTCGAGCCCGCGCTGTGAGAGTCTGTCAGACGTGACCGACCATGGGGGCAGCAATTCCGGCGGGCGGGATTCACGCCGTCCCGTGGCTGCCGGTGCGCCGCGAGCCGCCGGCTCCAAGCGACGGGGAAGACCCAGCGGGCCGATCTACGATCCGCTCGGTTTGTACTCCGACAGCGGCACACCGCAGACCGGCCCGTCGGTATCACCCGCTTCGCAAGGACCCGCCTCGCATCAACCCCTGCGGGCGCGCTGGGATCCCACCGCACCGCCCGCCGACGGCCCGAATCGGCAACGCCCGGACCGCGAGACCAAGAAGCAGAGCCCGCTCGGGCGTTTCGTGAGCACCTACGGCTGGCGCGCCTACGCGCTGCCGGTGCTGCTGGTGATCACCATCGTGGTGGCCGTGGACGCCCTGCGCCACACCGGCGACAGCGATGCGGGACTGCCCGGCTTCGGGCACTTCAGTGAGCACACCGACAAGCCCAGCGGCATCATCGGCGGTGCGCCGCGCGGGGACGGAAAGTACGCCGCGGACCTGCCTTCCGGTGCGGTGCCCGCGGGCGGCGCGTACACCGACACCGGCAAGGACACCTGGCATGTGGTGCCGGGGACGACCGGGCAGGTGGGCACCGGTTCCGAGCACGTCTTCAACTACACCGTCGAGGTGGAGGACGGCGTGGACACCGCCAGCCTCGGCGGCGATGACGCCATCGGCAAGATGATCGACGCGACGCTGGCCAATCCCAAGTCCTGGACCCATGATCCGCGCTTCGCCTTCCGCCGCGTCGACACCGGCAATCCGGACTTCCGCATCTCGCTCACCTCGCGTGACACCACCCGCAAGGCCTGCGGATTCGAGATCCCCGTCGACTCCTCCTGCTACAACGCCGATCTCGGCCGCGTCCTGCTCTCCCAGGTGCGCTGGGTCCGCGGCGCGCTCTCCGACGAGGGCGACGTCGGCTCCTACCGGCAGTACCAGATCAACCACGAAGTCGGCCACGCCATCGGCTACCACGAACACCAGCCGTGCGAGATCGACGGCGGCCTGGCCCCGGTCATGATGCAGCAGACCTTCGGCATCAAGAACAACGACATCGCGAAACTGGACCCCGAGGGCGTCGTCCCCATGGACGGCAAAACCTGCCGCTTCAACCCCTGGCCCTATCCGCGCGGCTGAATCGCGAAATGGGCGTGGGGGACACCCGAGATCGCGCGCTGACACGCCGAATTCCGGCGCGCCGCAGGGCACGTCGGAATAGCGGATAGGGGGTTGCGCCGACGGCGGGGGATTACGCCGCCGCAACGGGGACCGGTGCAGTCGTGGGCTTGGCGGAAACCCGCTGCCGCGCAATGACACCCAGCCCCGCGAGCGCGCCGAGGCCCGCGCTGGCCGCCGTGGCGAGGATCGCGGCGCGGAAGCCGTGCTGGACGGCCGTGGTCGAGGTGTAGCCGCCCGCGACGGTGAAAACCGCTGAGGTGATCGCGATTCCGAGACTGCCGCCCAGCTGGCGGCTGGCGTTGTAGATGCCCGAGGCGGTGCCGATGGATTCCGGCCCGACCGAGCTGATGGCCGAGTTCTGCACGGCGGGCATGGCGGCCGAGATGCCGACTCCGGCCAGCAGCATGGGCACGATCAGCGCCGGGTATCCGGCCCCGGTTCCCGCCGCGAGCGCGATCCAGCCGAAGCCCGTCGCCGCGACCAGTAGTCCGCCCACGATCAACCGTCGCTCACCGATCCGGCTCATGTACGTGCCGGAGAGCGGCGCGATGACGAAAAGTGTTGCGGTCCAGGGCAGCAGTCGCACTCCCGAGCCGAGCGGGCTGTTGTGCAATCCGGCCTGCAGGTACTGCGCGAAGAAGAACGCCGTGCCGAACAGCGCGGCGGTCATGAGGATTCCGGCCAGATTGGCGGCGCTGAACCCGCGATGGGTGAACAGACCCATGGGAATCATCGGCGCGCGGGCCCGCAGTTCCCATCCGACGAAGGCCGCCAGCAGCACCGTGCCGCCGATCAGTCCGCCCAGTACCTCGGCGCTGGTCCAGCCGCTGGTGTTGCCGCGCACCAGCCCGATCACCAGTCCCAGCACGCCGAGCCCGGACAGCATCACCCCGAGTGCATCGACCGGGCGTGCGGGCCCGGTGCTTTCGGCCACGAACCGCCGCACCAGCGGAATCAGCGCAATGCCGATGGGCACGTTCAGCCAGAAGATCCACTCCCAGGTCAGGCCCTGCACGACCGCGCCGCCGACCACGGGCCCGCCGAGAATGGCCAGCCCGATGATCCCGGCGAAAATCCCCATGGCCCGGCCTCGCTGCTCGGGCGGGAAGGCCACTCCGACCAGCGCGAACGACGCGGGCATGATCATCGCCGCCCCGACGCCCTGCACCGCCCGCGCCGCGATCAGCCAGCCGATATCGGTGCACAGCGCGCAGGCCGCCGATGCCGCGGTGAACAGCACCAGCCCCGTGACGAGCAGATTCCGCCGCCCGAACCGATCGCCGAGCACCGCCGCGGTCAGCAGCAGCACGGCCAATGCGAGTGTGTATGAGTTGAGCGTCCACCCGAGCGCCTCCAGCGACGCTCCGAGTTTGACGCGAATCGTATTGAGCGCGGTGGTCACGACGAGCGCGTCGAGCCCCACCATCAAGGACGCCACCGAGGCAAGGGCGAGCGTCCACCGTTGATGCGTGGTCATGATTTTGACCTTCCGAAGATGATCCGAGGGTGTCGCAGATACGTACTCACCGCCCCGCGAAAACTCATCGCTCGACGGTGGGGCGGGGGCGTGCTAGCAAGGTGGGATGACCGCTGTTGTCGACGACGTGGTCGCCGTCGCTGAATCGCATCGCTCGGAATTGCTGGCTTACTGCTATCGGATGACCGGGTCGCTGCATGATGCGGAGGATCTGGTGCAGGAGATTCAGGTTCGGGCCTGGAAGGCGGCGGAATCGTATGACCCGCAACGGGCTTCGATTCGGACGTGGTTGTATCGGATCGCCACGAATGTGTGTTTGACGGCGTTGAAGACGGCGGAGCGGCGGGCGTTGCCGGTGGATTTGGCGGAGCCGAATCCGGTGGTCGGGCCGGGGCATCTGGAGAAGTCGCCCGAATTGCCTTGGCTGGAGCCGTTTCCGGACGCGTTGCTCGGGGAGGGCGATCCGGCGGCGGTGGTCGCGGCCCGGGAGAGTGTGCGGCTGGCGTTCGTGGCCGCGCTGCAGCATCTTCCGCCGATGCAGCGGGCGGTGCTGATTCTCCGCGATGTGCTGGCGCTGCGGGCGAACGAGGTGGCCGGTCTGCTCGAGACCAGCACCGCGGCCGTCAACAGCGCCCTGCAGCGGGCGCATGCGGGTTTGGCCGGGCTCGAGGCCGCACCGGCGGAGCTCGCCGATGCCGAGCAGCGCGCACTGCTGGACCGCTACGTCGAGGCCTTCGAATCCATGGACGTGGACGCCCTCAAGCGCATCCTGCGCGAGGACGCCCTGCTGCAGATGCCGCCGTTCCTGGCCTGGTTCCTGGGCCGCGATGCCGTGGCGGCCTTCATGACCCGCGTCTTCACCCGCGGCGAGGCGTTCCGGCTGCTCCCCACCCGCGCCAACGGCCGCCCCGCCGTGGCCGCCTACGTCCGACGCGGCGGCGACGTCTTCGAGGCGGCCAACCTGCACATCCTCACCCTCGACGGCGACGGCATCGCCCGCATGGATCTGTTCCACGACCCGGACCTGTTCCGCTTCTTCGGCCTCCCCGCCTGGCTGTGACCCCGGTCCAGGCCGCCCGGAGCCCCGCGATTTCCGGGGTTCGAGGGGCGGAGCCCCTCAATTCTTTAGGGGTTTCAGGGACGAGTTGAATCTCCCTTAGGCTGGGGAAGAACGCCGCGCGCCCCGGTGTTGCAGAAGTGGCCGCGAGTATCCGGCGAATTCGATTGAGGAGTCCGAAGACGTGTCATCGCATCCCTCCCTGCCGCCCCTGGTGGAGCCGGCGGCGGAGCTGACCCGCGACGAGGTCGCCCGCTACAGCCGCCACCTGATCATTCCCGACCTGGGCACGGTCGGGCAGAAACGCTTGAAGAACGCGCGCGTGCTGGTGATCGGCGCGGGCGGGCTCGGCTCCCCGGCGCTGCTGTACCTGGCCGCCGCGGGCGTGGGCACGCTGGGCATCGTCGAGTTCGACGAGGTCGACGCCTCCAACCTGCAGCGCCAGATCATTCACGGCGAATCCGATATCGGCCGCTCCAAGGCCGACAGCGCCCGCGACTCGATCCTGGAGATCAACTCCGGAATCAATGTGGAGCTGCACAAGATTCGCCTCGAGCCCGACAACGCCATCGAGCTGTTCCGTCAGTACGACCTGATCGTCGACGGCACCGACAACTTCGCCACCCGCTACCTGGTCAACGACGCCGCCGTGCTGGCGGGCAAGCCGTACGTGTGGGGCTCGATCTACCGCTTCGAGGGCCAGGTCTCGGTCTTCTGGGAGGACGCCCCCGACGGCCGCGGCATCAACTACCGCGATCTCTACCCCGAGGCCCCGCCGCCGGGCATGGTCCCCTCCTGCGCCGAGGGCGGCGTGCTGGGCGTGCTGTGCGCCTCGATCGGCTCGATCATGGTGACCGAGGCGATCAAGCTGATCACCGGCATCGGCGACCCGCTGCTGGGCCGTCTGATGGTCTACGACGCATTGGACATGTCCTACCGGACCATCAAGCTGCGCCGCGATCCCGAACGCCAGCCCATCACCGAACTCATCGACTACGACGCCTTCTGCGGCGTGGTCTCGGAGGAGGGCCAGGCCGCCGCGATCGGTTCCACGATCACCGCGCGTGAGCTGAAGGACATGCTGGACGCGGGCAAGGACGTCGCCATCATCGACGTCCGCGAACCGGTCGAGTGGGACATCGTCCGCATCGAGGGCGCGACCCTGATTCCCAAGGACCGCATCCTCTCCGGTGAGGCCCTGGTCGAGCTGCCGCAGAACACCCCGATCGTGTTGCACTGCAAGACCGGAATCCGCTCCGCCGAGGCGCTCGCCGCCCTGAAGAACGCGGGCTTCGCCGATGCCACGCATTTGCAGGGCGGAATCATCGCCTGGGCCAACCAGGTTGATCCGTCGCTTCCCGTGTACTGAGTGAATCGGGGTTCGGGAGCTTGGCTTTCGGACCCCGACACCCGGTCTTTCCGGGCAAAATTCTGGGCAACTTATCGACTTGGTGCCAGCTGGTCTGTTACCGGTGTGGCGTCTGATTCCCGCGTCTTTACGGCGGTACCGTACGCGCGTGACCATGACTGCTGTGGAGCCTCCTGAGCATGTGCGCTCGACCTTCGGGTTGCGCGAGGAAGCGCCGGTTCCGCTCGGGAACTGGGACGGTGGCTGGCGACTGGGTGACGTGGTGCTGAGCCCGGTCACCGATCACGCGCGCGCGGCCTGGTCCGCCAAGGTGCGCGAGACGCTGCGGGTGGACGGCATTCGCCTGGCCCGCCCGGTCCGCGCCACCGATGGGCGGTATGTCGTATCCGGTTGGCGCGCCGACACCTATCTCGAAGGTGTCCCCGAACCCCGCCACGACGAGGTCGTTTCGCTGTCCCTGCGACTACACCAGGTGACCGCGAAGCTCGAACGCCCCCGCTTCCTGGCCGCGCAGCCGGTCGCCCCCTGGGTGGATGTGGACGTCTTCGCGGCCGCGGATCGCGCTGCGTGGGAAGCGGTTCCGCTGCGCAGCCTCAAGATGGGCGGCCTGCTGCCCGCCACCTCACCCGACGGCGACCGCAGCCTGACCCTGATCACCCAGCTCTCGACCCTGCGCAAACCGGTGGTCACGCCCTCGCAGCTGGTGCACGGGGACTTGTTCGGAACCGTCCTGTTCTCCGGCAATTTCGCGCCGGGCCTCACCGACATCACCCCGTACTGGCGGCCCGCGCCGTGGGCCGCGGCGGTCATCGTGGTGGACGCCCTGTCCTGGGGCGGCGCCGATGACGGCCTGCTCGACCGCTGGCGTGACCTGCCCGAATGGCCGCAGATGCTGGTGCGCGCGGTCATGTTCCGGCTCGCCGTGCACGCCCTGCACCCGCGTTCCACGCCCGAGGCGTTCCCGGGCCTGGCCCGGACCGCGGACATGATCCGCCTGCTGCTCTAACTCTGTCAGAACGAACGAAAGGCTGTGCCGAACAGGCGAAAGGCCGCGCCGGGCGACGAATCCGGCGCGGCCTTCGCGCTCCCCGAGGGGTGGGGAGCCCTTGAGAGACCGTGGCTCCCAAAGCTTTCGAGCGTTGGGCTCCTACACGTTGGCGTGCGCCAGCGAGGGCGCGCGTCCGACCGCGAAGGAGGACCGCAGGTAGAACCACCAGCACAGCGCACCCATGGCCAGGTAGGCCACGACGTAACCCCAGAACGCGGGATTCATGGTGTGGTAGTGCGTATTCGACAGCCGCAGCGCCTGCTGCAGCACCCACCCGCCCGCGGCGCCGATCGCGCCGATCACACCGATGGCCGCACCCGCCTGCCGCTTCGCGGACACCAGCGCCTCACCGATGTCCTGCCCGGTCTCCGAGGCGTGCTTGCGCGCCTCGGCGGTGAAGATCATCGGAATCATCCGGTAGGTCGACCCGTTGCCGATGCCGCTGAACACGAACAGCAGCAGGAACGAGATCAGGTAGAGCGGAAAGCTCTTGGCCGACAGCGACGCCACGATGAGCGCGGCCGAGACCGCCATCCCGCCGAACACGTACAGGGTGATCTTCGCGCCGGTGAGCTTGTCGGCGATCCAGCCGCCGAACGGCCGGCTCATGGATCCGACGAGCGCGCCAAGGAAGGCGAGGTTGCCCAGCGTGCCCATCCAGCCGATCTTGGCCAGGCTCGGGAAGTTGGCCTTGAGCAGGGTGGGGAAGGCGAAGGAGAAGCCGATGAACGAGCCGAAGGTGCCGATGTAGAGGACCGCCATCACCCAGGTGTGCCGGTTGACGAGCGCCTTCTTGTAGGACGTGCCATCGGATTTCGCGCCCGAGAGCGAATCCATGTAGCACAGCGCGCCGAACAACGCGATCAGGATGAACGGAATCCACACCAGCACGGCGAGGGTGATGCCGAAGCGGTAGCCGCCCGGGTTCTTGGCGAAGATGTGGGTGCCCAGGGTGATCAGCAGCGGCACGAACAACTGGGTCTGTGCCACACCGAGATTGCCGCCCGCGGCATTGATGCCCAGCGCCGCACCCTTCTTGCCCTCGGGGAAGAAGAAGTTGATGTTCGCCATCGAGGACGAGAAGTTCCCGCCGCCGACACCGGCGAGGGCCGCCAGCACCATGAACACCCACATGGGGGTGCTCGGGTGGTTGATGAAGTAGGCGATGCCCAGGGTGGGGATCAGCAGCATGGCGGCGCTGAAGGCGGTGAAGGCGCGGCCGCCGAAGCGCGGGATGGCGAAGGTGTAGGGGATGCGCAGCGCCGCGCCGACCAGGGTGGGGGTGGAGGTGAGCAGCAGGGCGTTGTTCACCGCGTCCGGATTCTTCGCGCCCAGGAAGGCGAATCCGGCCGAGCCCATCGCGGTCACGATGCTGGCCCAGATGACCCAGATGCTGAATCCCAGATTTTCGGCGAAGACCGAGAAGATCAGATTCTTGCGGGCGGTTTGTTTTCCGCCGTTTTCCCAGAATTCAGCGTTATCCGGTTCCCAGTGGTCGATCCACCGTCCCCGTCTCTGGAAGGTGAAGGTGGTTTCGGGGGCCTCTACTACGGATGCCATGAGCAGCTGTCCTCTCGGCTGTCGCGACCGTCCTCATCAAGGGCTCCCGGTCAGTCGTGGAGCCGCTGCGGTCGGGATCAACCGTAGGAAGCATGTTTTACGCCCGAATGTTTTTCGGTGACGGGAACGGTAATTCCGGCTCACCTCGCGACGATTCGGGCGGTGACCTTTCGGTTACTCGAAATTCGTATCAAGCGTCCGGTATTCGGCCATGAGCGAGTCGAGGAAGCAGTTGGCCACCCGCGCGGCCCGGTCGGGATCACCGTCGATCACCGCCTGCACGAGTTCGGCGTGCTCGTCGTGATACGTCGCGCCGTCCTGTTCGGACCGGAAGCGGATCCCGGCCGCGATGACGGGCAGCAGCGAGTCGTAGAACTCCAGATATACCGCATTGTGGCTGGCGACGACGATGGCGCGGTGAATTTGCACATCGGCCTCGATGGCGGCATCGAAGTCGGTGTCCCAGAAGCGGGTTCGATCATCGAGCAGTCGCCGCAGGGTCGCCATATCGGTCTCGTCGCGGCGGGTGGCGGCGAGCCGGGCGGCGGTGGTGTCCAGTGCCTGGCGCAGCTCCAGCAGATCGCGCTGGTGGGCGTCGGCGAAGTACTCCGACAGGGTGCCGCCGAGGCTGGAGGTGGAGATGACATAGGTGCCCGAGCCCTGTCTGCGCTCGAGCATGCCGGCATGCACGAGCGCCTGGACGGCCTCGCGCACGGTATTTCGACCGGTGCCGGTGAGCTCGGTGAGCTCGGGCTCGGTGGGGATACGTGAGCCGACGGCCCAACGGCCGGAACGGATTTCGGCACGAAGCTGCTCTGTCACCTGAGCGATGAGGCTCGTGCGCCGGACTGGTTGCACGGATGACAGCGTACCCTGCCTCACATTCGTTGCATCACATCATCGGGTCATCCTATGATTTTCGGGTGACTGCGACGATGGATGAGACGATGGCCCCGGAGAGGGGCCTTATTGCTGCTGCGAGCCGGACAACCGACCAGGCTCGCCCCGAACTCGCCCACCCCCACCCCGAACTCTCCAAGCGCGCCCTGCTCGAGGGCCGCCTGCTCGTGCTCGTCGCCATCGTCGTCTCCGCTCTCACCCTCCGCGTCGCCGTCACCGCGTTCACCCCTCTGGCCGCCCGCATCGGCGAGGACATCGGCTATTCGACCGCGGTGGTCGGCGTGTTCGGCATGCTGCCGACCGCCATGTTCGCCCTCGGCGGCCTGCTGACCCCGCTGTTCTCCCGCCGCCTCGGCCTGGAACTGACCGCATTGGTCGCGATGCTCATGACCGGCGTCGGCTCTGCGCTGCGCGCGCTCGTGCCCGACACCTGGGAGCTGCTGGCCTTCTCGGCGCTGGCGCTGGGCGGCATGGGCATCGGCAATATCGTGATCCCGCCCCTGGTCAAGCGGTACTTCTCGGATCGGCTGGCGCTGCTGAGCTCGGTCTACATCGTGATGGTGCAGCTGGGCACGGTCTTCCCGGCGCTGATCGCGGTCCCGATCGCCGACGCGCACGGCTGGCGGCTCTCGCTGGGCATGTGGGCCGCGCTGGCCTTCGCCGCGGCGCTGCCGTGGATCGGCGTGCTGCGGGTGCGCCGCGATCGCGCGCTGCACGATTCCACCGAAATGCCCACCGAGGCGGTCGAATCCACCGGCAAGGTGTGGCGCTCGCCGCTGGCGTGGGGCATGGCCTTCATGTTCGGCATGACCTCGCTCATCACCTATTCGCTGTTCACCTGGATGCCGACGATCTTCGGCGATGCCGGGGCCAGCGCGTCCTTCGGCGGCACCATGGTCGGCGTCTTCGCGCTGATCGGCCTGGTGGCGGCGCTCGGCGCCCCGATCGTGGTGGGTCGCATGGCCAATCCGTTCCCGGTGGTCATCGGCTGCGCGGTGTTCTTCTTCATCGGCTTCGCCGGGCTGCTGTTCGCGCCGATGGCCGCGCCGCTGGTGTGGGTGCTGGCCCTGGGCCTGGGGCCCTCGACCTTCCCGATGGCCCTGACGCTGATCAATCTGCGCACCCGCACGGGCGCCGGTTCGGCCGCGCTGTCGGGCTTCACCCAGGGTGTCGGCTACTCCGTGGCGTGCACCGGTCCGCTGGTGTTCGGCGCGCTGCACACGATGACCGGAGAGTGGCTGGCCCCGTTCGGCTTCCTGGTGCTCGCCGTGGTGGTGCTGATGGTCGGCGGCTGGGTGGCGTGCAAGCCGCAGCTGCTCGAGGACACCTGGAACTAATTCGCTCCAAGAAATTTCACCGCTCGAGTTGCCGAGCCGTGAGGTTGAGGCCATGCTGTGTGGCAAGCCTCTCACCTCACGGCTCGTTTTCTCGTTTCCAGGCGATTTGTCATCGCCGGAAACCGTTGTGTCACACGGACGAAACATAACGCCGGTTCTCACGCCGAATGGTCGGATTTCGTGAGCAACCGTTGATTTAACGGTCATTTCGCGCAGCATCGACGCAATACCCGTTTCCTACCTTGGGGCCATCCAGATTTCAGGAGGGCCTCTTGTTGAGCACGCTGACCCGCAAGCGCGACATCGAGCATTGGGATGCCGAGGATGTCGAGGCTTGGGATGCCGGTGGTAAGGACATCGCGCGCCGCAATCTGATCTGGTCGGTATTCGCCGAGCATGTCGGATTCTCGGTGTGGTCGATCTGGTCGGTCATGGTGCTGTTCATGCCGACCGCGGTGTTCCACATCGATCCGGCCGGAAAGTTCTTCCTGGGCGCGGTGCCCACCCTGGTCGGCGGCCTCGCGCGGATCCCCTACACCGTGCTGACCGCGAAGTTCGGCGGCCGCAACTGGACCATCGTGAGCGCGCTGCTGCTGCTCATCCCGACGCTGCTGGCGCTGTACTTCGTGAACCAGCCGGGCACCTCCTACACGACATTCCTGGTCGTGGCGGCCTTCGCGGGCCTGGGCGGTGGCAACTTCTCCTCGTCGATGTCCAACATCAACGTCTTCTACCCGCAGCGGCTCAAGGGCTGGGCGCTGGGCATCAACGCGGGCGGCGGCAATATCGGCGTGCCGGTGGTGCAGCTGATCGGCCTGGCGGTCATCGCCACCCTGGGCAACGCCTACGGCAACGCGACGGTGGTGTGCGCGATCTACCTGGTGCTCATCGCGGCGGCGGCGATCGGCGCGGCGCTGTACATGGACAACGTCAAGAACCAGAAGGCCGATCTGTCGTACATGATCAAGGCGCTCAAGGTGCCGCAGTCGTGGGCCATCGCCTTTCTCTACATCGGCACCTTCGGTTCCTTCATCGGCTACTCCTTCGCGTTCGGCCAGGTGCTGCAGATCAGCTTCAAGGCGGGCGGCGCGAGCGTCGCCGCGGCCACCCTGCATGCCGCGCAGATCGCCTTCATCGGACCGCTGCTGGGTTCGCTGGCCCGACCGTACGGCGGCAAGTGGGCCGACCGCCTCGGCGGCAGCAAGGTCACCCTCTACACCTTCGTGGCCATGACCGCGGCGGCCGTGCTGGTCGCGGTGGCCTCCACCATGGGCGACCACGCCGGATACCCCAAGGGCGGCGTGATGATCGCCATGATCGCCGGTTTCACCCTGCTGTTCGTCATCTCGGGCATCGGCAACGGTGCGGTCACCAAGATCATCCCCTCGGTTTTCGAGGCCAAATCCCGCTCGCTGGAAGGTGATTCGGCCTTCCGGGCGGCGTGGGCCCGCAATACCTCGGGTGCGCTCATCGGTTTCGTCGGCGCGATCGGCGCGCTGGGCGGTGTCGGCATCAACCTGGTGCTGCGCTCCTCCTACGCCTCCACCAAGTCCGCGACCACCGCGTTCTGGGTCTTCATGGCCTTCTACGTGGTGTGTGGCCTGGTCTGCTGGGCGGTCTTCATGCGCCGCCCGAGCCTCAAGGCCCCGGCCACCGACTCCGACGTCGTCGTCGAGGCGGAATCGCTTGTGCTGCAAGCGGAGTCCGCTACCGATCTTGCGTCCAACCCAGCTCAGTCCGCCGCGTCGGCTCGCGCCTGACCCGTCCATTCTCGAAGGGGACCGTCATGACCCACAGCATCGAACGCAAGACCGTCGTCGTGGTCGGCCACGGCATGGTGGGCCACCGCTTCGTCGAGGCGCTGCGCTCCCGTGACGAGGCCGGGACCTGGCAGGTCATCGTGCTCAGCGAGGAGAAGCTGGCCGCCTACGACCGGGTCGGCCTGTCCTCCTACGTCGGTATCTGGGAGACCTCCGCGCTGGCGTTGCCCGGCAACGACTACGAGGGCGACGACCTGGTCGAGGTGCGCCTGGGCGTGAAGGCCGACTCGATCGACAAGACCGCCCGCAAGGTCACCACCTCCACCGGCGACGTGATCGCTTACGACGCACTGGTTCTCGCGACCGGCTCCTACGCCTTCGTGCCGCCGGTGCCGGGTCACGACTTGGAGGGCAACTTCGTCTACCGCACCCTCGAGGACCTCGACGGCATCCGGGCCACGGCCGAGGCGGCCGGTCCGGGCGCGGTCGGCATCGTGGTCGGCGGCGGTCTGCTGGGCCTGGAGGCGGCGAACGCGCTGCGCCTGCTGGGTATGACCCCGCACGTGGTCGAGTTCAACAAGTGGCTGATGCCGGCCCAGATCGACGAGGGTGGTGGCGCCATCCTCGAAAAGCTGGTCACCGAACTGGGTTTGACCGTGCACACCGGTGTCGGCACCTCCTCGATCGAGGAGGTCGAGGGCGCGCCTTTGGCCGAGCGCCTGTCGGTGAAGTTCTCCGACGACACCGAATTGCGCGCTGCCATGGTGGTTTTCGCCGCCGGTGTCCGTCCCCGCGACGAGATCGCCAAGACCGCCGGGCTGGAGGTGGGCCCGCGCGGCGGTGTCATCACCGATCTGGGCCTGCAGACCTCGGACCCGAACATCTATGCCATCGGTGAGGTCGCCGCGGTCGAGGGTGTCTGCTACGGCCTGGTCGCCCCCGGTTACAGCACCGCCGAGGTGGTCGCCGACCGCCTGCTGGGCGGCGCGGGCGAGTTCCCGGGCGCGGACCTGTCCACCAAGCTGAAGCTGCTCGGCGTGGATGTGGCGAGTTTCGGTGACGCGCACGGCAAGACCGAGGGCGCGCTCTCGGTGGTGCTGCACGACGCCGCCAAGGGCACCTACGCGAAACTCGTCGTCTCCGATGACGCCCAGACCCTGCTCGGCGGTGTGCTGGTCGGTGACGCCACCCAGTATTCAGCGCTGCGCCCGCTGGTCGGCCGCCCGCTGCCGGCGGATCCGGCCGCGCTGATCTCCCCGGCCGGCGCCGAACTGGGCGCGGACGCGCTGCCCGACGACGCGCAGATCTGCTCCTGCAACAACGTCTCCAAGGGTTCGATCTGCGGCGCCATCGCCGACGGCGCCTGCGACGTGCCCGCCATCAAGAGCTGCACCAATGCCGGAACCTCCTGCGGCGGTTGCGTTCCCATGCTCAAGAAGCTCCTCGAACAGTCGGGTGTGGAGGTCTCCAAGTCGCTGTGCGAGCACTTCTCGCAGTCGCGCGCCGAGCTGTTCCACATCATCCAGTCGACCGGCATCCGCACCTTCTCGGGCCTGATCGCCAAGTACGGCAAGGGCACCGGCTGCGATATCTGCAAGCCGACCGTGGCCTCGATCCTGGCGTCCACCTCGAGCGACCACATCCTCGACGGCGAGCAGGCCTCGCTGCAGGACACCAACGACCACTTCCTGGCCAACCTGCAGAAGAACGGCACCTACTCGGTGGTGCCGCGCATGCCCGGCGGTGAGGTGACCGCCGAGCAGCTCATCACCATCGGCGAGGTGGCCAAGGAGTTCGGCCTGTACGTGAAGGTCACCGGCGGCCAGCGCATCGACCTGTTCGGCGCGCGGGTCGAGCAGCTGCCGCTGATCTGGAAGCGCCTGGTCGACGCGGGCATGGAATCCGGTCACGCGTACGGCAAGTCGCTGCGCACGGTGAAGTCCTGCGTCGGTTCCACCTGGTGCCGCTACGGCCAGCAGGATTCGGTCGGCATGGCCGTGCTGCTCGAAAAGCGTTACCGCGGACTGCGTTCCCCGCACAAGCTGAAGCTGGCGGTCTCGGGTTGCGCCCGCGAATGCGCGGAGGCGCGCGGCAAGGATGTCGGCGTCATCGCCACCGAGCACGGCTGGAACCTCTACGTCGGCGGCAACGGCGGCCTGACCCCCAAGCACGCGGTGCTGCTGGCCGGTGACCTCGACGACGAGACCTTGATCAAGTACATCGACCGCTACCTGATGTTCTACATCCGCACCGCGGACCGCCTGCAGCGCACCGCGCCCTGGCAGGAGGCCCTCGAGGGCGGCATGGACTACCTCAAGCAGGTCATCTGCGAGGACAGCCTGGGCATCGCCGACGATCTCGAGGCCGCCATGGCCAAGCACGTCGACGGCTACAAGGACGAGTGGGCGGCGGTCCTCGAGGACGAGGGCAAGCTCTCGCGTTTCGTGTCCTTCGTGAACGCGCCCGAGGAGTCCGATCCGACCATCGGGTTCGACGACAGCGGTGAGCGCAAGGTTCCGGTGCTCCTCGGCATTCCGGACATTCCGGTCGGTGTCGCCAAGGTCACCGAGTCCGCCACGAACGGGAAATGACCGCTTAACCGCTTGGAAACAGGACGTCGGTACCAATAGGTACAGGCCGTTCGGAGGAGAGTTACCGATGACCGTAATCGACACACCCGGCACCGCGACCAGCACTTCCGGCTGGACCCAGGCTTGCCGACTGGATTATCTGATTCCGGGCCGCGGCGTGGCGGTTCTGCTCAAGGGTGGCCGGCAGGCGGCCCTGTTCCTCAGCACCGACGCGACGCTTTTCGCCGTCGGCAATATCGATCCCTTCGGCCGGGCGGCGGTGATGTCGCGAGGCCTGGTGGGCGACCGCGGCGGCGTGCCGGTGGTGGCCTCGCCGCTGCTCAAGCAGGCGTTCTCGCTCATCGACGGGCGTTGCCTCGACGACGACTCGGTATCGCTGCCCGTCTACGCGGTGCGTGTGGTGGACGGTGTGGTCGCCGTCGCCAACGAACCCATGATCTTCCCCGGTGGTACCGCATGACCGAGGTCGACGGCGGTACCCCGCTCGCTGGATTCACGGTCGGCATCACGGCCGCCCGCCGCGCCGATGAGCTCGGCACCCTGCTCACCCGCCGGGGCGCGAATATCGTTGCCGCCCCGGCCATCCGGATCATTCCGCTCTCCGACGACACCGAGCTGGAGCGGGTGACGCGCCAGCTGGTCGCCGCTCCGCCGCAGATCACCGTGGCCACCACCGGAATCGGCTTCCGCGGCTGGATGGAGGCCGCCGAAGGTTGGGGCCTGGCCGAACAGCTGCGCTCCACGCTCGCCTCGACCCGCCTGCTGGCCCGCGGCCCCAAGGCCAAGGGCGCCATCCGCGCGGCCGAGCTGCGCGAAGAATGGTCACCCGCTTCGGAATCCAGCGCCGAGGTGCTCGATCACCTGCTGGCCGAGGGCGTCGAGGGCGTGCGCATCGCGGTGCAGCTGCACGGCGCGACCACCGAATGGGAGCCGGTCGCCGACTTCTGCGAGGTGCTGCGCTGTGCCGGAGCCGATGTGGTTCCGGTCCCGGTCTACCGGTGGACGCCGCCGGAGGACCGCACCCCGATGGATCGCCTCATCGAGGGCATCGTCACCGCCGGACTGGACTGCGTGACCTTCACCAGCGCCCCGGCCGTGGCCTCACTTCTCATGCGCGCCAAGGAAACCGGACTGCTCGAAGCGGTCCTGCACGCTTTCCGCACCCGGGTGCTGCCCGCCTGCGTCGGCCCCATCACGGCGGCCCCGCTGGAGGAGCTCGGCGTCTCGACCTCCATGCCCGGCCGTGCCCGCCTGGGTGCGCTGGCCCGCCACGTCGCCGAGGAACTTCCGCGGCGCGCCAACCGGATTCAGGCCGCCGGGCACATGCTCAGCGTCCGCGGCGGTTGCGTCGTGGTGGACGGCCAGGTGCGCCAATTGGCCCCCGCGCCAATGGCTTTGATGCGTTCGCTGGCTCGCCAGCCCGGCCGCGTCGTCTCCCGCGAGGACCTGCTCGCCGCCCTCCCCGGCGGCGGTGACGACACCCACGCCGTGGAAACCGCCATCGCCCGCCTGCGCGCGGGCCTGGGCACCCCCAAAGCCATCCAGACCGTCGTCAAGCGCGGCTACCGCCTGGCCCTGGACCCGGCCGAGTGCATCGACAACCCGCACCCGGAACCACAGGGTCCGGCTGCCCGCCAAGGCTTGCCGGCCAGATCGCAGGGCCTGGGCGCGCGCCGCGAGGTAGTGCCGCCCCGTACTCCGGGCAGCCGCCCGCTCCCGCCCGAGGCGCCGCCCTCCGCGACGGTCCGCCACCCGGCCCCCGTCACCGGAGTCGCCCGCCCGGTCGCGCTTCCGGTGCAGGCCACGCCCCCGGTGCGGCCCGCCGCCGTGCCCCCGCCGCGGCCCGCAGCCGTGCCCAATCCCGCGAGCGCTCGATCGGCGGCCAACGCCCGCGCGGTCGCCGCCACGCGACCGTTCGGCGCGCCGATCGTTGCTCCCGGTTCCGCCAACGCGGTTCGTCCCGTTCGCCCGCCGCGGGGTGCGTGGTGAGCGCGCCGGCCCTCGTCCTGGTGGCGCACGGCACCCGGAGCGCACGGGGCGTGGAGATGATCGCCGAGCTGGCGGGAGCCGTGGCTCGGGAACTGGGTGCCGCGGCGTTCGCGCACGGCATCCGCAACGGGGGTGCCCAGACAGGTGCCGGTGCCGATTTCGGGGCCGCATCGGCATCGTTGCGTGAGTTGGCGATCACGGAGCCGCCGCGGGTGCGGACCGCGTTCGTGGATGTGCTGGGGCCGTCCCCGGCCGAGGTGTTGCGGGACCTGGATCAGGTTCCCGCAGTGGTGGTTCCGGCGTTTCTCGCCTCGGGCTACCACGTGTATCAGGATGTGCCGCGAGAGGTGGCCGCGAGTGCGCACGATGCGGTCGCGGTCACCCAGGCCATGGGCCCGGATCCGGCGCTGGCCGAGGTCATGCACCTGCGGCTGCGGGCCGCGGGCTGGCGTCCGGGTGACGCGGTGGTGTTCGCCGCCGCGGGCTCCTCGGATTCCCGTGCGCGCCAGGATGTTCAGCGCGCCGCGAACCTGCTCTCGGACCGCATCGGAACCCCGGCGCACCTGGCCTACATCGCCACCGGCGAGCCGAGGGTGCCGGAAGTAGTCGCGTCCGTGCGCGCCGCGGGCGCGCGCCGGGTCTTCGTCGCCTCCTACCTGCTCGCGCACGGCCTGTTCCATCAGCGCCTGCACGAGGCGGGCGCGGACGGGGTGGCCGAGCCGATCGGCGTGCACCCGGCCGTGGTCGGCTTGCTGACCGATCGCTACTACGCGGCCATCGAGACCGTGGCGGCCGCCCGGGTCGCCTGATTCCTTCCCGGATGCACCGTTTCGGGGCCGAGCTCATTAGGGGCTCGGCCCTAATCTTTTCCCGAATTACCGTATCGCTTGGCGATTTTGGATTTCGCGTGGCAACCTTTACCGGATTCGGTTACCACTCGGAGGATTCCACGTGAAGAAGATTGTCGTCGCCGCTCTGATCACGGGCGGTCTGGCCGCCCCCATGGCCACCGCCGCGGCCGACTACCCGTCGATGGTCGACCCCTGGCAGGCCTGCATGGCCGCGGGCCAGACCTACGACCAGTGCAAGGCGCTCGCCGACAGCACCCAGCCCACCGACCAGGGCGCGGGATTCGGCTACACCGGCTCGTCGTACAGCCGCTGAATTTAAACAATTCAATTTCAGATTTCCGCTCACCGGTATTCACGGGTTCAGTTCCCTCCGGTGGCGATGAGGATGGCGGGATGTCGTTCGAACATCCCGCCCGCCGCGCCGGTCTCGCCTCGCAGGATGCGGTGCGGGCAAAGCGCAGGGATGAATGGCTGAGCCTGTTCGCGGATGATGCGCGGGTCGAGGATCCGGTGGGGATTTCGCCGTATGATCCCGTGGGGGAGGGGCATTCGGGTTACGCGGCCATTGCGGCGTTCTGGGACAAGGCGATCGAGCCCAGTGCTATCGAATTCTTTTGGGCCGATTCGTTCGCGTGCGGCGACGAGGCGGCGTTCACCGGGACCATTCGAAGCGCCCGCGCCGATGTCGTCGTCGAGGTCGATCTGGTCGCGGTGTACCGGGTGAACGCCGCCGGGAAAATCGTTGCGCTGCGGGCGTTCTGGGAACTGGCGCGCGCCCGCGTCACGCCCGTGGAGAACTAGCCCTTCGGGGTTCGGCCGGGCGTCTGCAGTGCCGGGAACCAGATGTCGGTGAGGACGCTGGCGGCCTCCTCGGCCGAGACATCGATCGTCCCCTGCATGGCCCAGCGGGTGAAGAACCGCTCCAGCTGAGCGACCAGCAGTTCGACGCGCAGGCGCGCCTCCTCCTGCCGGTCCGCGGGCCAGCGGGACAGATACGAGCTCATGACATTGGGCAGCGCCATGATCCCTTCGCGCGCCACTTCCCGGAATTCGGGCTCCAGTGCGGTCGCCTCGTCCCAGGCGGGCAGCAGATCCTTGTACTCCTGGAACCAGTCGATGGCCCGCCGCATCCAGGCCGCGAACTCCTCCCGCGAACCACTGTCGAGCACGTGGTCGAGGTCCTCGTAGAAGTGCTGGACGCTGGGCAGCGTGCCCTGTTCGGCAATGGCGCGCAGCACATCCGGTTTCCCGGTGAAGTGCAGGTAGAAGGTGGCGCGGCTGCAGCCGACGGCGGCGGCGATGTCATCGACGCGGACCGGCGCGTAGCCCTGGGTGGTGAACAGCTGGGTGGCCGCCTCGATGAGTCGGCCGCGGGTTTGCCGCTTCTGTTCTTCGCGCAGTGAAGGTCGGGTCACGCCTGAATGATAGACGTAAGTCGACTCACTAGACACGGTGTCTAGTGAGTGTTAGCGTGTGTGGCACATCACGTCCGGCAGGGGAATGTGACCCGTCGCCGAACCAGGAGAGTGAAATTGGCTGCGCCATCTGCACAGAACCGTGAATTGCCCAGGGTTGCCATCATCGGCGCGGGCCCGTCGGGCATCACCGCCGCGAAGCGGCTGGCCGAATACGGCATCCCCTTCGATTGCTACGAAGCCTCCGACGAGGTGGGCGGCAACTGGTACTACAAGAACCCGAACGGGATGTCGGCCTGCTACCAGAGCCTGCACATCGACACCTCGAAGTACCGGCTGCAGTTCGAGGACTTCCCCGCCCCGGAGGAGTGGCCGGACTTCCCGCACCACAGCCAATTGCACCGGTACTTCAAGGATTACGTCGATCACTTCGGCATCCGCGATCGAATCGTCTTCAACAACAAGGTGATCTCGGCCGAGCGCGCCGTGGACGGCCTGTGGACCCTGACCACCGATCAGGGCCGGGTCGAGACCTACGACGCGCTGATCGTGGCCAATGGCCACCACTGGGATCCGCGCACCCCCGACTACCCGGGCGAGTTCGACGGCGTGCTCATGCACTCGCACTCCTACAACGACCCGTTCGACCCGATCGATATGCGCGGCAAGCGAATCGTGGTGGTGGGCATGGGCAATTCGGGCCTGGACGTCGCCTCGGAGCTGTCGCAGAAGTTCATCGCCTCGAAGCTGTGGGTCTCGGCCCGCCGCGGCGTGTGGGTGCTGCCGAAGTACGTGGGCGGCAAGGTCGGCGACACCCAGGTGGTGCCGGCGTGGATGCCGCCGAAGGTGGCGCTCAAGCTCAAGCAGCGCTTCGTGGTGAAGAACCGCGGCCGCATGGAGGATTACGGCCTGCCCAAGCCGGATCACCTGCCCTTCGAGGCGCATCCCTCGGCCAGTGAGGAGTTCCTGCACCGGGTCGGTTGCGGCGATATCGATTTCAAGCCCGCCATCACCCGACTCGACGGCAAGACGGTGCATTTCGCGGACGGCTCGTCCGAAGAGGTGGACGTGATCGTGTGCGCCACCGGCTATCACATCAGCTTCCCGTTCTTCACCGATCCGGCGCTGCGCCCCGATGCGAGCAACAAGCTGCCGCTGTGGCGGCAGATGGTGAATCCGGAGATCGACAATCTCTTCTATCTCGGTCTGGCACAGCCGATGCCGACGCTGGTGAACTTCGCCGAGCAGCAGTCCAAGCTGGTCGCGGCGTACCTGACCGGCAATTACCGGCTGCCGTCGGCGGCGGAGATGAACGCGGCCACGGCGAAGGCGGAGGCGGAACGCGCTGAGCGGTACTACAACTCGCCGCGGCACACCATTCAGATCGACTTCGACATCTATGTCCGCGAGCTGAAGAAGGAACTCGCCGAGGGTGCGCGCCGCGCGGATGCGGCGGGGAACGCGCTTCCGGTGCCGGGTCGTGCCTTGGTGAAGGTCTAGGGAGTAGGACGGAATGAGCAACGTCGCTGGATTCTGTTCCGATGAATTCGCCGCGGTCCGTGCGGCTTTCACCGAGCAGGTGGAATCGGGCGCGGAACTGGGCGCGTCGGTCTGCGTGACCGTGGACGGCGAGACGGTGGTCGATCTCTGGGGCGGCTACGCCGACCCGGAAAAGACCAGGCCGTGGGAGGCCGACACCCTGGTCAACACCTTCTCCATCACCAAGACCATGGTCGCGCTGAGCGCCCTGCTGCTGGTCGAGGCCGGGGAACTGGATGTGCACCAGAAGGTGGCCCACTACTGGCCGGAGTTCGCCGCCAACGGCAAGGCGGATATCGAGGTGCGGCACCTGCTCTCGCACACCTCGGGCGTCTCCGGCTGGGAGGCCCCGATCGAGCTGCGCGACATCTATGACACCGAGGCGGCCTCGGATCGCCTTGCGGCACAGGAACCCTGGTGGGTTCCGGGAACCGCCTCGGGTTATCACGCCCTGAACTACGGGCATCTGACGGGCACGGTGATCAAGCGCATCACCGGTCGCTCGCTGGGGCGGTTCTTCGCCGAGGAATTGGCGCGGCCGCTGGACGCGGACTTCCATATCGGCACACCCGCGGCCGATCTCGGGCGCATCGCCACCCTGGTGCCGCCGGAGTTCCTCGAGTTCGACCAGTCGCAGCTGCCGCAGGACAGCGTCCTGTACAAGACGCTGTTCCAGCCGCTGCTGGATTTCGCCGAGTGCGGGACGCCCGAGTGGCAACAGGCCGAGCTGGGCGGCATGGGCGGGCACGGCAATGCCCGCTCGATCGCCCGGGTGCAGTCGGTGATCAGCAACGGCGGGGAGCTCGGCGGTCGGAAGTTCCTGTCGGACAAGACGATCGACCTCATTTTCGATCAGCAGTGCGACGGCTTCGATCTGGCCATCCTGCAGCCGGTGCGTTTCGGCATCGGTTACGGACTGCCGCAGCCGCAGATCGGACCGCAGGTGCCCGACGGCAAGGTGTGCTGGTGGAACGGCCTGGGCGGCGCGCACGTGGTGAACGACCTGGACCACCGCGTCACCTTCGCCTACGCCATGAACCGCATGGCGCCGGGTCTGATCGGCTCCGATCGTGCCGACGCCTATATGAAGGCGACCTTCGACGTGGTCCGGGGGCGGGCGTGAGGCGCGCGGCGTGGTGTCCGGCGGCGTCCCGCCCCGTCATCCCAGAAAGTGGTACGGCGGCACCAAAAGATTGCGGTTCCCTCCCGCGCCCCCGGCTCGCTGCGGCAAGCTGCGGAGGTTGGCGCATCGACACCCGAGGACTTGACTCATGACCAATGCCATTGATCTTCAGGCACTCGCGGCCCAGGTCGCCGGGAAGTTGACCGGGCCTGGTGGTCCGTTCGAGATCGCGGTCGAGCAGGTGCTGGGTGCGCCGCAGCCGGTGTTCAAGC
Source organism: Nocardia concava NBRC 100430 (assembly GCF_000308815.1). Taxonomy (GTDB): domain Bacteria; phylum Actinomycetota; class Actinomycetes; order Mycobacteriales; family Mycobacteriaceae; genus Nocardia; species Nocardia concava. The sequence goes on along the minus strand of NZ_BAFX01000110.1, from coordinate 18,066 downwards.
ATCGCCGCGGCTCGCTGCTCGAGCTCCTGGAGGCCTCCCGTGAGCTGGGCGATCGCGATTATCTCGTCTCCGAGCGCACCCGCTACACCTTCGCTGAGCATTACGCGGCCGCGGGCGCGCTGGCCGCCGCGTTGGCGGAACGCTACGGCGTCGGCAAGGGCGATCGGGTCGGCATCCTGGCTGCGAACACCCCGGAATGGGTGCTGACCTTCTGGGCGGCGCAGCGTCTCGGCGCGATCCCCGTCGGCTACAACGCCTGGTGGGCGCCGCGCGAGATCGAGTACGGCCTCGAGCACTCCGCGCCGAAAGTTGTTGTCGCGGACGCGAAGCGGGCGGCGCTGGTAGCGGAGACCGGCACCGACATTCCGGTGCTCACCATGGAGACCGATCTCCCCGCGCTGTTCGCGGAGTTCGCGGGCGGCAATCCGGCGAATGCGGTGTCCGCGGACGATCCGGCGATCATCCTCTACACCTCCGGCACCACCGGTCGTCCCAAGGGCGTCGTGCACACCCAGCAGAACCTGATCGCGGTCGCCGACTACCACCGTTTCATGGACGCGCTGGCGGCCGGATTCCGTGGCCAGGCGTGGGACGGTTCCCCGCAGGGCCGCCGCTACCTGGCGACCATGCCGCTGTTCCACATCGCGAGCCTGCACAATCTGTCGATTCCGCGACTGACCACCGGTGACGCCGTGGTGTTCCCGTCCTCGGGCGCGTTCGACGCCGAGTCGCTGCTGCGTCTGGTCGAGGCGGAGCGGGTCACCAACTGGGCGGCCGTGCCGACACTGGCGAGTCGCATTCTGGCCGTGGACATCTCGAAGTACGACCTGTCCTCGCTGACCGCCTTCTCGCTGAACTCCGCCCCGGCCTCGCCCGCGCTGGTGCAGCGGCTGCGCGAGCGGTTCCCGGTCGCGTTGCAGGGCCTGACCACCAGCTACGGCTGCACCGAATCCGGCACCGCCGCGACCGTGGCCACCCCGCCGGAGTTGGCCGCCGACAACGAGACCGTGGGCCGCGCCGTCATCGGCGTCTCGCTCGAAATCCGCGATCCCGACGGCAAAGTCGTCCCCGACGGTGAGGAGGGCGAGATCTGCATCCGCTCGCCCTACGTCATGCTCGGCTACTGGAACAACGAGGCCGCCACCAAGGCGGCCATCGACGAGAACCGCTGGCTGCGCACCGGTGACTTCGGCACCCTGCGCGAGGGCAAGCTCTACATCTCCGGCCGCCGGTCGGATCTGATCCTGCGCGGCGGCGAGAACGTCTACCCGCAGGAGATCGAGAACGTCCTGGACGAGCATCCGGCGGTGCGGGAGTCGGCCGTGATCGGCGTCCCGCACGAGGACCTCGGTCAGGAGGTGGCCGCCATCGTCGTTGTCGACCAACCGGATTCGACGATCGAGGACGAGTTGCGCGATCACGTGGCCAGGCAGCTGGCCTACTTCAAGGTGCCCGCCCGCTGGCTGGTCACCGCGGAACCCCTGCCGCGCAATGCCACCGGCAAGGTGCTGCGCCGCGACCTCTCATTGGGGGAGTGAATTCCTGTGTACGACACCATCATCAAGAACGGCCGCTGGTTCGACGGCACGGGCGCGCCGTCGGCCATCCGCAATCTGGGGATCCGCGACGGCCGGGTGGCGACGGTCTCGGCCACGCCGCTGGACGAGACCGGATGCGGCCGGGTGATCGACGCGACCGGGCGCTGGGTCATGCCGGGCATGATCGACATCCACACCCACTACGACGTGGAGGTGCTGCTGGATCCGTCGCTGTCGGAGTCGTTGCGGCACGGGGTGACCACGCTGCTGCTGGGATCTTGCTCGCTGTCCACGGTGCATGTGGAGGGCAGCGATGCCGGTGACCTGTTCGGCCGGGTGGAGGCCATTCCGCGCAAGCATGTGGTCGCCGCGGTCGACGGGCTCAAGACCTGGAACAGCGCGCACGGCTACGTGAACGCGCTGGAGTCGCTGCCGCTGGGCCCGAATATCGCCGCCTTCATCGGTCATTCGGATATCCGCACCGCGCAGATGGGCCTGCAGCGCGCCACCGATCCGGAGGTGACGCCGACCGAGTCGGAGCTGACGGCCATGGAGCACAAGCTGCGCGAGGCCCTCGACGCGGGCTTCGTCGGCATGTCTTCGCAGCAGCTGCTGTTCGACAAGCTCGACGGCGAAGTGTGCCGCTCTCGGACGCTGCCGTCCACCTATGCCACCGCCAAAGAACGGCGACGGCTGAATCGTGTTCTGCGCGACCGCAAACGGGCATTGCAGGGCGGTCCGGATGTGGCCCGGCCACAGAGCCTGGTCGGCATGGCGGCCAGCAGCCTGGGCTTCTTCCGGCCCAACCTGAAGGTGAGCCTGCTCTCGGCGGCCGACATCAAGGCGATTCCCGGTGTGGTGAAGGTCTTCCCGCTGATCGGCAAGATCATCAACCGGCTCGGCGGCGACTTCCGCTGGCAGCATCTGCCGGTGCCGTTCGAGGTGTACTCCGACGGCATCGACCTGCCGGTGTTCGAGGAATTCGGTTCCGGCGCGGCGGCATTGCACCTGTCCAACCAGCTGGAGAAGCGGCACGAACTGTTCCAGGATCCCGCCTACCGGCGCGCGTTCCGCAAGGACTACGACAAGAAGTGGGGCCCGCGCGTCTGGCACCGGGACTTCTTCGACGCCGAGATCACCGAATGTCCCGACCCGAGCGTGGTGGGCAAGACGTTCGGTCAGGTCGGGCTGGATCGCGGCGGCATCCACCCGGTGGACGCCTTCCTCGACCTGCTGGTCGAGCACGGCTCCGGGGTGCGCTGGCGCACCACCATCTCCAACCACCGGCCCGACGTGCTGAACGCGCTGGCCGCGGATCCCAGTGTGCAGCTGGGCTTCTCGGACGCGGGCGCGCATCTACGGAACATGGCCTTCTACAACTTCGGGCTGCGGTTCCTGAAGCGGGTGCACCGGGCGCAGCAGGCAGGCAAGCCGTTCCTGACGGTCGAGCACGCCGTGCACCGGGTCACCGGTGAACTGGCCGACTGGTACGACCTCGACGCCGGCCACCTGCGCGAGGGCGACCGGGCGGACGTGCTGATCATCGATCCGGCGCATCTGGACGACAGCCTGGAGTCCTACTCGGAGAACCCGATTCCCGAATTCGACAACCTCTCCCGCATGGTCAACCGCAATGACGACACCGTGACCGCGGTCCTGGTCAACGGCGAGTTCGTCTTCGGGCTCGGCGAGAAGGTGGCCACCCTCGGCAAGGAGCGCACGGGCGAGTTCCTGCGCGCCGGACGGCATTAGGAGCGAAACACAGTGAACGCCAGCAGATTCGACGGCCGTACCGCGGTCGTCACGGGTGCGGCGTCCGGCATCGGCGCGGCCATCTCGGCCGCGCTGATCGCCGAGGGCGCGAACGTGGTCGGGCTCGACATCGACGAGGCCGGACTTCAGAAGAAGGCGGCGGAGCTGGGCGATTCCTTCGTCCCGGCGGTCGCCGACGTCACCGACGAGGCGCAGATCGAAGCCGGAATCGGTGTCGCCGCAGAGCGTTTCGGCCGACTGGACGCCGCCTTCAACGCCGCGGGCGCATCCCGCATCGGCGCGGTCACCGACCTCCTGGAGGCCGACTGGGACTTCACCATCGACCTCATCCAGAAGTCGGTCTTCCTCTGCACCAAACATGAAGCGCGCCTGATGAAGTCGACCGGTGGCGGCGCGATCGTGAACATCTCCTCCCTCGACGCCCGCGTCCCCATGCCCGGCGGCAGCGCCTACTCCACCGGCAAGGCGGGCGTGGTGATGTTCACCAAGACCGCCGCCCTGGAACTGGCCCAGCACCGCATCCGGGTCAACGCCATCCTGCCGGGCCTGGTGGACACCCCGCTGGTGGCCCCCATCATGGGCTACGAACCGGCCAAACAGATGTTCCTGGACCGCATTCCGATGGGTGCGCCCGCCACCCCGGAACAGATCGCCGCCCCCAGCCTGTTCCTCGCCTCCGACGACGCCTCCTACATCACCGGCATCGACATGGTGGTCGACGGCGGCTGGGAACTGTCCAACTTCCCCAACCTGGCGAAGCTCGCGGGCTGAGCTGGCAGGCCAACCGACGGCGCGCCGATCTACCCCGTCGCGCCGTCGGCGAAGTGGCTCACCAACCGCCCGACAAAATCGAGAACGTGTGCCCGATCGTCGTCGGATCGGGTGGCGGCGTACCAGGCTCGGGTATCGCCTCGCTGTCCGATCCGCACCGCGGTGACCTCGCCCCGGGTCAGGTACGGCGCGATCACCCAGGACGGCAGGATGCCGACTCCTTCGCCCGCCGCGACCAATTCGACAACCAGTTCGGTGAGCATCGGGACGATGGTGATCCGGTCCGGGCGTGCACCCGGTGGAATCGGCAGCGGCAACGCGTTCGGGCGGCTCTGGTCGTAGCCGTCGTACAGGATCAGGTTCTCGGTGGCGAAATCGGGTCCCGTCACGTACTTCCTGGTCGCCCAACGATGTTCGGATGCCACCACGGCCAGCATCTCGTCGTCCATGAGATGGGTGAGCTTGACCTGCGCGGCCGCCGGGGTCAGTTTGGTCAGCACCGCCACATCGATGAGCTGTGTCAGTAGCGCATCGGCCAGGTCATCGTCGCTGGCGTTGACCACTCGGATCGCGCTGTCGGGACGGGCTTTGCGCATCTCGCGCATGACCGGCGTCAACCAGGACACGGTGGTGGAGCACTGCGTCGACAGTCGAATGTGCCGATCCCCGTTGCGCGCCACCTCACCCACCTCACGTTCGGCGGCGGCCAGATCCGCCAGAATCCGTGACGCCCGAGGCAACAGCCGCGCCCCGGCCTGATTGGGCACCAGCCGCCGCCCCACCCGATCGAAGACCGGTGTGCCCAGTCGTTCCTCCATCCGCAGCAGGCGCTGACTCAGCGCCGGTTGGCTCACGAACAGCCGGTCCGCGGCCTGCTGCAGCGTCCCGCCACCGGCCAGAGCGTCCAGTAGTTCCAGATCGCGCACATCCAGATTCATAAGTGGAGTCTAGTAATACGCACAAGACTGCGTCGTGGACTAATGTGTTTCCGGGACCGAAGCTTTCCTCATGAGAACAACGACTTCCCGCACCGCGATCGTCACCGGCGGCTCCAGCGGCATCGGCTACGCCATCGCGGAAGCCCTGCTCGCGCGTGGCGACAATGTGGTGATCAATGGCCGCGACGCCGACAAACTAGCCACCGCCGCAGCCCGGCTCGGCACCGACGAGCGGCTGCGTTGGACCGTTGCCGACCTCACCGACCCGCAGGCCGGCACCGCCCTGGTCGACACGGCGACAGACGCCTTCGGCGGCGTCGACATCCTGGTCAACAATGCCGGCACCTTCGCCCCCGCCCCCTTCCTCGACGTCGCCGCGGCCGACCTCGACCATTTTCTGAGCGGAAACCTGCGCGGCACCTACCTGATCACCCAGGCAGTGGCCCGCCGCATGATCGACCAAGCTCGTGGCGGTGCGATCGTGAACATCACCACCGTGCTGCTCTCCCACGCCATCAGCGGGTTCCCCGCCTCCGCCCCGCTGGTCTCCAAGGGCGGCGTCCGCGCCCTCACCGTGGCACTGGCCGCCGAACTCGCCCCCTACGGCATCCGCGTGAACGAGGTCGCTCCCGGCATCGTCCGCACCCCGCTGCACGCGGACTCCGACCTCGATGCGCTGGCCGCTCTCGCCGTCCTGAACCGAGTCGCCGAACCCGCCGACATCGCCGAGTCCGTCCTGCACCTCGCCGACGCCACCTTCCTCACCGGCACCGTGATCGGAGCCGACGGCGGCTACGTCACCACCCGACCCTGACCCGCACCCCGACGAACTCCAGGACCCCGAAATGCCTTACATCAACGTCAAAGTCACCCGCGAAGGCGTCACCCCCGCCCAGAAGTCCCAGATCATCGCCCGCATGACCAACGTCCTCGTCGACATCCTCGGCAAAGACCCCCGCACCACCTTCGTCGTGATCGACGAGGTCGACTTGGAAGACTGGGGCGTCGGCGGCCTACCTGTCACCGAATACCGCGCGCAGCAACAGAACTAGCCGAAACCTTCCTCGTCACATCGCACCAGACCGGCCGAAATAGTCAGGTGAAATTCGACCACCCACGACCAGCTGGCGCGTTCGAAGATTCGGCACTCCCGCCACTCAACCCGACGCAAGCCCCCGTCCAAATCGCCAATCCGAAAGGTCCCCAGACGAACTCGTGGGGTTGAATCGCTCCCTCGCTGGAGGCAAACAGCATCGTGGTGTGGTGACACCCCGGGCCAATTGTCACCACCGCACGCTGAAAGCGTATGCCCGCCAGGCTCCGGGAGCCAGCTTCGGCGGACTCGAGTGCACACTATTACCCGGCCCTCGACCCGCGCCATTCGCCGCGACCACCACTTTGCCGAAGATCAACGGCCCCACAGCATCTCGGGGCTATCCTGGCATCCGAGAACGTTCGTTCATGCCGATTCCGTACATATTCGATGACGAGGCGGAAGGTGCTGGGGGGCAGCGCTACCTCGAGCCGGACGAACCCCTTTTCAGCCACTCCCGACACGGTGTCCGGCGGGAGGCATGCCAAAAGAGAGCCACACCAATGACACCGGTGAACGGGCCAGACGCCGGGTGGGTTCCAGGTGCCGTCGAGGCTAGACCTCCGCACCCGTCCGATCGGAACACTTCACGCTCGCGCCGCGACGCTCAGGAAGGCACTCGAGCGCGTGACCGACCCTGCCTTCGACGACTGACCCGGCCAGATTGTTTCCGATACCGCCGACGGGGCCCTACCTGCAGGTCGGCGGAGGGTCACTCGGAGAGCCGAACGATCAGGGCTGATCGCGTCGCATGAATGCCAACGTGTACGCGAAGTTGTTCTGCTCCCTGTCGCGATCGAGCAGGCTCACCAGACTCCAACCTTGACGCTCCAGCCATTCGATGGCGTCCGTCATGGCCACGATCGGCCCGAAGAACGCCTGATCGAAGTCGGCCATGGTCGGTATGAACTTCTGCTGGAGCGGCGCCCTCGTGCTCAGTACCAGGTATCGCCGCGAATACGACCGCAAATCGAACGCGCCGTTCAGCAATGCGTAGACATCGACAATCGGCGATTGCGGGTGCGGAGTGGTCATGGCCCCATCCTGCATCACGATCTCCCACCGGATGCGCGCGTTGGTTGGTGTGGGCTCAGGACCGCATGGGGTCGATCCTGCCAGGTACCCCGAGGCCAGCAGACGACCGCCGTCGAGATTCACCGATGAGCGGCATCATGATTCGCCGATGTAGCCACCTTTCAGTTCCCGCCACAGGCAACAGCGTTGGGTATCTCGCCAGTGTCGGGCCGCCTCAGCGGCGTGGGCACGGTCGGCGAAGCCGAGTAGTTCGACAGCCTCGGCGGACCGGCCCGCAGACACACCGACACCCGGTCCACCAGCGCATCTTGTCACCGCCTCCACGGGGCCTGTCACGCCAGCACTGTCGCACGGCTAGGCAACCATGCCCAGTCCTCGGCGACCGAGCCGTGACGACGCGCTCGGCCTCACCATGCGCCCAGCAACGAGATCGCCCCCAGCCCAAGCGCATCCACTATTGCCGAGTTTCGTGCGTTGACGATCTCAGTTGGAGCTCGGCAGCTGGAGGCGGTCGAGGATGGATGCGATCTCGGCCGGATGTAGATGGACACCCATGTGACTGGTGTCCACGGTGTGAGTGTCGAACAAGTTGTCAGGGGTCAGCGCGTCGGCCTCTGCGATCATTTGGTCCTGTAGATCGATGGGGATAGCGCGATCGCTGGCGAAGCGGATGTAGGAACGTGGGATCTGGCCCCAGGTGGATGCGTGCACTCGGCAATCGGCGGTGAGAACCTGAGCGGAATCGGCAGGTTCCAGGGTGTTCAGACAGGCCCGGAACTGTTCGTCGGTGCCATCGGCCAGCAGCCCTTCCTTCAGCGCCGCAAGGGTTTGCGGGTCGGCGGTACGCCAGTTGACCATGGACGCAGCGACGCCATGATGGCCGAGGGTTTCCAAGTACGCTGCGACGCTGGGCAGTTCGACGCAACACCATGCCGAGATGTAGACGATCCGCGCCACCAGATCGGGCGCGCGGTTGCCGACACCACTGATCGTCGCGCCGCCGCCACTCGTCCCGGCGAGAACAACCGGCCCGTACTGAGCAACCCTGCGGACTGCCGCCTCGACATGAGCCACGTTGTCTTCCAAAGTCACGTGAGCCAACGGAGAGGGCTGCCCGGAGAACGCCGCCAGGTCCTGTGGCGACTGATATGCCATCGGGAAGGATGCATCGATTCCATGGCCGGGCAGATCGACCGCGAGCGCGCGATGGCCGAGGAAGGCGAGTTCACGCAGCACTCCGGACCAGGCAGCAGCATTGGCGTGCGCGCCGTGCACGAACACGAATGTTGGCCGTCCATCCCAGCCTGCGTGATCGCTCCGACCCTGCGAATCCATCTTGACCTCCCCACTATTGACGAGTAGCAACCCAGTCACCCTGCCATGCCCGGCCCGGCCACACAGGCAAGGGGCACGCCAGTGTTCGAGCGAGAGTGATTGATACTCAGGAGATTTAGATGTCCCCTGCTTGTGCTGCAAGTGCCGCGGCGACCGGTAATGGACGTCCTGTCATGCCGCTGCCCGCGCTGACCCGACCGGCCAGCGCGGGTGGGGCGAAGGTCAACGGGCCGAGTCGATCTGGGGCCGACCGAACGCACCATATTGCCGAGATCAGGTCGATGGGCCTATTCCTACATAAACCGGTGCCAGCGAGCAGGTTCCTGCGAAATGCGGTGCCAAAATGTAGGAATAGGCCCATCCGTGCCCGCCGAGCCGATCACCGAACGAAGCAATCATCTGCCGCGACCCGCGCTGTTTCGTCCGGACACGGAGTGTCATCGGGGTGACCGTGTCTGTGGGACGCATGATCAGCACGTGCCAACTGAACCGCCGAAGGACGAGCAGTTTCGGTTTCGAGTCGAGAGCGTCTTCACGCTGACCGGTCGCGGTGTGAGGGTGATTGTTGGCTACATCGAGGGAGGTCGTGTATCGGTCGGTGATCGCCTACAGCTGCTGCGAACCGGTGGTGAGTCGGGAGCCTCGGGCACCTGCGAGGCAGTGGAATACGTCGACAGGGTGGGCTGGCGGCCGGGGGAGCCGGTCACGATGGGGCTGATCGTGCCCGAGCTTGATGAAACCGAGGTTGGTTCAGGCGATTTCCTTATCGGTGAATGCGCTGGCGCGTAGGTTCCCGCCGCACGGTGTCGCGTTCTTACAATCGCGGGCGGCGTCGGGGTTGCAGACTGGGCTGACAGCAATGTTGTTGCGGAGAGGAAAGATTCATGGCAATTGCCACGCTGAAGATGCTCACCCTGGACAGTGCCGACGCGCGGCGGGATGCGGAGTTCTGGGCGGCTGTGCTCGGTTGGGAGATTGCCCATCTGCAGGACGAGTACGCCATGCTTACCGGTCCAGATCACGCGCTGGGATTCGGCACGGTCGCGGATTATCGGCCGCCCACCTGGCCGAACGAGAATGGAACCAAGCAGTTCCATCTGGATTTGGCGGTCGAAGACCTCGAGCTGGCCAGTAAGCAACTGGTCGAGTTGGGCGCTACGGTGCCCGAGTTTCAACCGGGTGAAAGCTGGCGGGTGCTGCTTGATCCGAGCGGCCACCCGTTCTGCCTCACCCTCGCTGCCAACTGGGGCTAGCTGACGGGCCCGGCCGTTTGGGGCCAAGCTTGGTCTCGATCCGGGCGTCAGCCTTCTGCGACGAGGGAGACCTGCGGTGTGTTGGCCTGTCGGGCCCGCGAGGTGCTTCGGACCCGCTGGGGTGTGGTGCCGAACCAGCGGCGGACCACGCGGGTCAGGGCGGACTGTTCGCGTAGGCCGACGAGGGTGGTGATTCGGCTCATGGGTAGGTCTGTCTCACACAGTAGGCGGTAGGTGACGTCGCGGCGGGCGGTGTCGAGGACCTCGGTGAAAGTTGTTCCCTCGGCGGCCAAGGCGCGTTGCAGCGTGCGCTCGTGCACGGTGAGCATGCGGGCCACGGTCTCGATATCGGCCCGCGATTCGAGCAGGGCGCGGTCGATGGCCAGGCGCACCCGCGTGGTCATGCCGCGGTCCGGTTCCGGATAGTGGCGCTCGAGAAAGTCCATCGCGAGCTTGTGCAGCATCGGATTGCGGCCCCGGGTCGGGCGCTCGAGCACACTCGCCGGGAATCGGAACACGGTGGTGGGCATGTCGAAACGCACTTCGGCGCCGAAGAATTCGGCATAGCGCGCGGCGGGTGCGCGCGGTGGATGCGGCAGCTGGATCGACCGCAGCCCGTAGTCGCCGGCACTGCGCAGCGCGATGCGGTGGATGAGGCCGGTCGCGTGGCCGATGCCCTGGCAGAAGCCGCCGACCTCGGCGATGTCCTCGTAGTGCAGCCCGACGATTCCGGTCTGTCCCTGCGGATCCGGGACGAGCCGCAGGGCGACGCCTTCGTGCTGCACGGCCATGAATCTGGAGGCGCAGGCGAGCGCGTCCCCGACGGTAGCGGCGGTGGTCGTGGCGACGCCGAGCAGGCCCAGGACATCGCTGTCCTGCCGAGCCGCCAGTCGCAGGCCGAAGTCGGGGCAGTCCAGTTCGGTGGCGGCGATTTCGAGGGCCCAACCCAGCGATTCGGCGGGAGCCAAGGCATCGTCGCTGGCCACCGCCTCGAGCGTGATGCCGAATCGGCCGAGCATCGCCTCGCCATCTCCGCCCAGTTCGTCGACGAGCTCGCGGTAGCCGCGCATGGCCGCCGTGCGTCCCATGATCGCCATCGGCCGGTCACCTCCCCACCGATTGCCAATTCCAGCCGGGACCGTAACCTAATCCGCCAATTGTCTGGGACGCAACGTTTTGGCCAAGGCTGTCGCCCAGGGGTAAAACGATGTCGCCCTGGGGCGAGTCCTTATTACTCGCCGGTAGCAACAATCTGGCCCATGGAATTCGTGAAGCTCGCCGCGAAGGGGTTGGTCGCCGCCTCCGCGGTGATCGCGTGTACGCCGTTTCTCGCACCAATGGCCTTGTCCGACACCGCGTTCACCGGCATCGACGGCGGCGCGTACGCGGCGGGCTGGACCGCGGCGGTCGACGGCCCGCAGCCCTACAACGGGATCGCGCCGGATCTGGCGGTGCCGATCACCATGGATGACGGGACGGTCCTGAAGGCCGACATCATCCATCCGGCGAGCAACGGCCGGATCGCGGGTGGGCAGCGGCCGGTGGTCCTGCAGATGCAGGGCTACGGGAAGCTGCCGATGCTGGTCGGGCAGGCGGTGCTGAACGCCGCGGATGGCCTGGGAATCAAACAGCCCCTGGAGAATTGGATCGGGTCGCTGAATCTGCCGGGCGTCGGGCTGGACGGGATTTTCGACATCACCCGGCAGGCCGATTCCGGTGCGATCGAGGCCGCGGTGCAGGATTGGGCGTTGGCCGAGGCGGGCTACACCCTGGTGCAGGTCGATCTGCGCGGCACCGGCACCTCCGGCGGCGACTGGCAGGTCTTCGGCGATCGCGAGAAGCAGGACATCGCCGAGGTCATCGACTGGATCACCCGGCAGCCCTGGAGCGACGGCAATGTCGGCACCATGGGGATCTCCTTCACCGGGATCAGCGCGCTCGAGGCCACCGATCGGATGCCCCCGGGGTTGAAGGCGGTCTTCGCCTTCGAAGGCAGCGGCGACATCTTCGGCGATATCGCGGGCACCGGCGGCGGGATCGGGGCCGGGTTCCTGGTGCCGTGGCTGATCGGGGTCAACGCGCTCAAGATGATTCCGGACGTGACCTCACTGCTGGTCGGAAAGTTCGATCCCGCACAGCAATTGCAGTGGCTGAAGGACCGGATCGCGGATCCGCTGACCATGGTCGACGTGGTGATCAACGGCTACACCGCCATGAGCCCGGACCAATTGACCTCGCGCACAAAGCAACTCGTCGATCCGAACTCGCCCTTTCGCAAGGGATTGAAGGCAGACGTCACCCACATCCAGGTGCCGACGTTCATGGTCGGCGGCTGGTTCGACATCTTCGGCACCACGCCTACCGACACCTTCAACTCGATTCCGCTGCCGGAAGAGCAGAAGAAGCTCATCATGGGCGACGGCTACCATCTCGGCACGGGCGTGGCCGGTTTCGGCCATCCGGGCATGCCTCCGCGCCTGGATGTGTTGCAGCGGGCCTGGTTCGACCACTGGCTGCGCGGAATCGACAACGGCATCGAGAAATTCACGCCGCTGACCGTCAAGCAGCAGGGCGGCGGCTGGACCGACGCGCCGGAATTCCCGCGCAACGAGGTCGTGTACCGGCGCATGTATCTCGATGACATCCCCTCCGGCACCAGCCCCGGCTCCCGTTACGACGGTGGCCTGTCGGAGAATTCGCGGCAGGCGGGTATTCGCGACCTAACCGTCGCGCCCGGTCTGGCGAGTCTGTGCAGCCGGGACGCCGCCCGCATCACGGCGGGCGCGACCTCGATCATCCAGGCCTGCACCGGCGATTCGCGGATCTGGGAGAGCGAGGGGCTGACCTTCACCAGCAGCCCGGCGGCCGCGGCGACCACCATCTCCGGTCCGATCAACGTGCACCTGAACGTCGTCGAGGACGCCGCCGACGGCTACTGGGTCGCGACCGTCAATGATGTTGCCCCCGACGGCAGTTCGCGCGAGATCGCCACCGGCCAGCTGGTCGCGTCGCTGCGGCAGATCGACGAGGACGCCAGCAAGAAGTCATCCAATGGCGATTACACCGAGCCGCAGTACTTCCTCGACCTGGCCAAGCGGGAGCAGACGGTTCCCGGTGTCCCGGTCACCCTCGATATCGGCGTGACCCCGATCGACGCTGTCCTCCAGCCGGGCCACCGCCTGCGAATCGACGTGTACGCCAGCAACTTCCCGAAGGGCCTGCCGCCGATGATCGTCCTGGCCGACTCCGGTCTGAAGCCCCAGCACCTGCGCCTGGATCCGGACGCGCCGAGCTGGGTCAATATCCCCCTGACCGGTTCGATCCCCGACTGACGCCGGGGTTCGAACCGACCGCGGGACCGCCTAGATCAGTCCCGCGGTGAACTCCGCCGGGTCCGGGCCGACGCGGGTGCCGCTGTCCAGTGCGGTGATGGCGCGCACCTGCTCGTCGGTCAGCTCGAAGGAGAACACGTCGAAGTTCTCCCGAATCCGGCTGGGCGTCACCGACTTCGGGATCACCACATTGCCGAGCTGCAGATGCCAGCGAATGATCACCTGCGCCGGGGTGCGCCCGGTCTCGGCCGCGATGGCGGCAATGGTCGGATCCGTCAGCGCCGCCCCGCGCCCGAGCGGACTCCAGGCCTCGGTGGCGATCCCGTGCTCGGTGTGGAAGGCCCGCAACTCCGCCTGCACCAGATTGGGACTCAACTCGATCTGGTTCAGGGCCGGCGTCTCCCCGGTCTCCGCGATCAGCCGCTCCAAATGATCGCGATTGAAGTTCGACACCCCGATCGAGGTGACCCGGCCCTCCGCCTTCAGCTTCTGGAATGCCCGGAAGGTATCGACGAACCGATCGGCCTGCGCCACCGGCCAGTGGATCAGATAGAGGTCCAGCCGATCCAATCCCAGCCGCTCCAGGCTGGCGTCGAAGGCGCGCAGTGTGGAGTCGTAGCCTTGCTCGGAGTTCCACAGTTTGGTGGTGACGTATACCTCGTCCCGCGCCACCCCGAACTCCCGGATGGCCCGCCCCACCTCGGCCTCGTTGCCGTAGATGGCGGCCGTGTCGATGTGGCGGTATCCCGTCTCGAGCGCGGTGGTCACGGCCCCGAAGGTGTCCCCCTCCTCGACCAGGAACACCCCGAAACCGAGCGACGGAATCGTCTGCCCGTCATTGAGGACGGTGGACGGAACTGAGCTGCTCTCGCTTCGAAAGGTCATGTTTTCCGACATTACGCTCGGAGGGGATGTCGAGAACGTCCGAGCGGCTCCGTCCCAGGGGTACGAGCACCCCACACGGGCCTCGTGAACATCGACGAAGGAGCGACCACCATGGGACCGAACGAACTCACCGAGATCCTGAACCGCCCACTCAGCCAGGAAATGCTGGCCCGCGACCTGCTGCGCATGGCGTATGTCGCCAAGGACGGCACGCCCCGCAATATCCCCATCGCCTTCACCTGGAACGGCTCGCAGATCGTGCTCTGCACCACCCGCAACGCCCCGAAACTGCATTCGCTGCGGCACAATCCCCAGGTCGCGCTGACCATCGACACCGAGGTGCACCCGCCCAAGATCCTGCTCATCCGCGGCACCGTCGAATTGGACGACGTGGACGGCATCCCGGAGGAGTACCTGCAGATGAACGGCAGCTACCAGATGACGGCCGAGCAGCGCGTCGAGTGGGAGGCCGAGGTCCGCTCGCTCTACGACGGCATGGTCCGGATCATCGTCACCCCGACCTGGGCCAAACTCATCGACTTCGACACCACCCTGCCGACTCCGGTCGAGGAACTGATCGCCCAGCGCGCCGAGCGTCAGCGCGCCTGAATCCCGAAGCCCGAGAAAGACAGCGAGGAGACCATCATGCCGAAATACCTGCTGCTCAAGCACTATCGTGGCGCGCCCGCCCCGGTCAACGACGTGCCCATGGATCAGTGGACGCCGGAGGAGGTGACGGCTCACATCCAGTACATGCGCGACTTCGGGAAGCGGCTCGAGCAGACCGGCGAATTCGTCGAACACCAGGCCCTGTCCCCGAACGGCACCTGGGTCCGCTCCGACGGCGAGGGCCGCCCGCCCGTCACCGACGGTCCGTTCGCGGAGACCAAGGATCTGATCGCCGGCTGGACCATCATCGACGTCGAATCCTACGAGCGGGCCCTCGAATTGGCCGCCGAGCTGTCCGCGGCCCCGGGCGCGGGCGGGAAGCCGATTCACGAGTGGCTCGAGATCCGGCCGTTCTTCACCGAAATGCCCACGGTGACAGAGTGAATGACGCCCTGCTCCGCGAACTTGTCCCCGCGGTGATCGGCGTCCTCGTCCGCCGCGGGGCCGAGTTCGCGGAGGCCGAGGACGCGGTGCAGGAGGCGTTGATCCGGGCGCTGGAAACCTGGCCGGAGGATCCGCCGCGCGACCCCAAGGGCTGGCTGGTCACGACCGCCTGGCGCAAGTTCCTCGACTCCGTCCGCTCCGAAACATCCAGGCGGGGACGGGAACTGGCCGTGGAGATCGAGCCGGAGGCGGGTCCGGTGCCCGGCACGGACGACAGCCTGTGGCTGTACTTCCTGTGCGCACACCCCTCCCTGCCGCCCGCCTCGGCCGTCGCCCTGACTCTGCGCGCGGTCGGCGGCCTCACGACCCGCCAGATCGCCGCGGCCTACCTGATCCCCGAAGCGACCATGGCGCAACGGATCAGCCGCGCCAAGAAGCGCCTCACCGGCCTGCCCCTCGACCGCCCCGGCGATCTACCGACCGTGCTGCGCGTGCTCTACCTGGTCTTCAACGAGGGCTACGGCGGCGATATCGACCTCGCCGCCGAGGCCATCCGCCTCACCCGCCAGCTCGCCGCCTCCGCCGACGATCCCGAAGTCTCCGGCCTGCTCGCCCTGATGCTGCTGCATCACGCCCGCCGAGTCTCACGTACAGGCCCGGACGGCAGCCTGATCCCGCTCGCGCAACAGGACCGATCCCTGTGGGACACAGCCCTTATCACCGAGGGAGTGGCGATCCTTCAAGCCGCACTGGCCCGCCACGGCCTCGGTGAATACCAGGCCCAGGCGGCGATCGCAGCCCTGCACGCGGACGCCCCTACCGCCGCCGACACCGACTGGTCCCAGATCGTCGAGTGGTACGACGAACTGCTCGACCTCACCGCCAGCCCGATAGTCCGCCTCAACCGCGCCGTAGCGGTCGGCGAGGCCGACGGCCCCCGCGCGGGCCTGGCCGCCCTGTCCGACCTGGACCCGAACCTGCCCCGCCACACCGCCGCTCGCGCCTACCTCACCGAACGCACCGGCGACCTCGAACAAGCCGCCATCTTGTACGCCGAAGCGGCCCGAGCAGCCACCACCATCCCCGAACGTGACCACCTCACCCGCGAGGCCGCCCGCCTCCACCGGTCACTGCACACCTGACCAATATCCCCGAGCCATCTCGCGGCCCGCCCCCTAAGGTGGACCGATGACGTCCGTCAGAACGGTCCAAGTCACCTTCGACTGCAAAGACCCCGAACGCGTAGCCCGCTTCTGGTGCGAGGTCCTCGGCTACGTCATCCCCCCGCCCCCGCCCGGCTTCGCCGACTGGTCCGAATTCGACGCCTCCCTCCCGCCCGACCGCCAGGGCTCCGCCTTCGCCTGCCTCGACCCCAACGGCGTAGGCCCCCGCCTGTACTTCCAACGGGTCCCCGAGGGCAAGGTCGTCAAAAACCGTGTGCACCTGGATGTCCGAGTAGCCACCGGCCTGAAGGGCGAGGAACGCCTAGCCGTCCTGGAATCCGAATGCGCCCGCCTCATCGCCTTGGGCGCAACCCGCTACCAACTCCTCCTCGCCGACGAATTCAACGAATCCTGCCTGGTGATGCAGGACGTCGAAGGCAACGAATTCTGCCTCGACTAGTTCCTGATCGACGAGAATGCACTGGTGCAGGTAAACGTCGAGAAGACGTGTGCACCAGTGCATTCTCGTGGGATTCGTAAATGGGATTTGTGAGCTAGAGGCCGATGCAGGAACTACCCAGGTTGAGGCCGTTGCCGACGGTTACGACGATGGTCTTGTCGGTGGGGTCGCCGTTCACACGGGCCATAAGGGTGTGGGTGCCCGTGGTGGTGGGCGTCCACGGCTGGGTCATGACCGACCCGTTCACGGTGCCCTCGGTCGGGACGGCAACGCCGTTGTCCCAGATCCGGGCGTAATAGGCGTACATGCCGGTGACTGTCACCGTGTACGTGCACCCGGTCCCATAGTTCCCGGTGGCAGCCGAGACTGTAATGCTGTCGAGCTCATAGGCGGACGCGGTCGGAGCGAAGGCGATCATGGTCGCGCCAACGGCGATCGGGAGCATGAATTTTCGCATGCAATCGATCTTCGTCAACACCCCAGTTCCGGGGTAGCCCCGGATAACCGGGGCTTCGTTCACCCCAGATCGAACCGACCGCCCTGAATGGTGAAGATCTTGTCGGTCGACTGTATTACGGGTAACGAATTCTGCTTGGACTGACCGGACAAACGAACCGGAGGGTTTGGGCTGGTTCGGTGTGGTGGCGACGGCGATCGCCACACCGATCATCGGATACTGCGTCGAGCGATGGCGCCGACGGTTCGGCGGCAGGCACGAGATGCGCCGGTTCTACGAGGCCCTTCACGCGGGCGAATTGCCAACGCTCACTTCGGCCGACGAGATCGTGCGCTGGAACCAGATGATCGTCAACGAACGTAAGGATCGCCAAGTGCGGCGCAGCCTTGCCTGGCCGATGCTGGGTTTGGGTGCTCTCTATCTGACAATCACCGCCTGGCACGCGCTCATCGGCACCTATACCGACGGCCTCGCTTTCCCGGCGTACGGAGTCCTCATGATCGCCGCCTTCACCTGGACCCTACGAGTCCACCCCCGCATCCTCGCCGCCCTTGCCGAGCAGGGAACCGAGCGCGGCTACGGCAGGTCACTCCCGGGTCACTGAGGGGACGTATCGAACCGCCCGGCCCGAATGGCCCCGGTGAACACATCCCAATCGCCGGGGGCGAAAACCAGTGCGGGGCCGGGGTTCTTGGAATCACGAACGGCGACGAGGCCGTCGTCCAAGTGGGCCGCTTCCAGGCATTCGCCCTGAGAGCTGCTGCGAGTCGATTTGAACCACTGGGCTTCGGATAGGTCGATGCTCACTCGCCGTACTCCTTCGCTACCGACAGGATGAGCTGTCGGCTCGTGTCGTGATCCAACGCTACCCGGCTGATCTCGGCGAATGCGTCGCGATAGCGCTTCACTTCGGCCTCGCGCTCCAGGTAGAGGTCGCCAGCATATTCTTCCACGAAGACCACGGGCGGCTCGATCAAACC
>NZ_BAFX01000111.1 GCF_000308815.1 Nocardia concava NBRC 100430 | reverse complement strand
GCCAGCCGAAGCGTTCCAGGTCGGGAACCTGCTGGAATTCGTGGACGGGGCCGATGCAGAGCCAGGCGACCGGTTTTACGTCGGCCGGGAGGTCGAGTAGGGCGGTCAGGTAGGGCTCGTCGTAGAAGCTGACCCAGCCGACGCCTACGCCCTCGGCGGTGGCGGCCAGCCAGAGGTTCTGGATGGCCAGGATGGTCGAGTAGATGCCCGTTTCGGGGACCGTGGCGCGGCCCAGGACGTGGGTGCCGCCGCGGGACTGGTTGTGGGTGACCACGATGCCGGTGCCGGACTCGACGATGCCTTCGATCTTGATCGGGTTGAAGGTCTCGGCGCGGTCGGCGGGCAGGGAGTCGTGGAACTGCTGCCGCTTCTCGGCCACGTGATCGGCGAATTTGGCCAGGGTGGCCGGGTCGCGCAGGACGACGAAGTCCCACGGCATCGAATTGCCGACGCTGGGCGCCCGATGGGCCGCCTCGAGGATGCGGAGCAGGGTGGCGTCGTCCACCACCTCGCCGGAGAATTCGGCGCGGACGTCACGGCGCAATTTGATGGCGTCGTAGACGCTGAGACATTCGGTGGGGACTTCGGGACCTGCGGAACACACGGCGACCAGTCAATCACGGTGATCCTGAAGTGCTGAAAGGCCCCCGCCGAATATCTCGGCGGGGGCCTTTCAGGATGTCACTCGGGTCAGCGAGCCATGGCGGGCTGCTTGCGGCGGGCCAGGCGGCGGCCGCCCTCGGCCAGCGCGGTGCGCAGACCGCGCCGCTTCCCGGTCATCGGGTCGATGGTGCTCTCGCCACCGAAGACCTTCTCCGACTTGGTTTCCGGTGCGTCGTCGGTGCCGCGGCGCAGGTACTTGTTGGGCAGCGACAGCTTCATGATGGTGCGCCACGACTTGGCGTACTGCACCGGCAGCGAGCCGGTGGTGTAGGGCAGGTCGTACTTCTCGCACAGCGCCCGCACCCGAACCGCGATGTCGGCCAGGCGGTTCGACGGAATGTCGGGGTACAGGTGGTGCTCGATCTGGTGCGAGAGGTTGCCGGTCATGAAGTGCATGAGCGGGCCGCCGGAGATATTGGCCGAGCCCAGCATCTGCCGCAGGTACCACTCGGCCTGGGTCTCGTTGTCGCAGTCGAACCTGGTGAACTTCTCGGCGCCGTCGGGGAAGTGGCCGCAGAAGATGACCGCGTTGGTCCACACATTGCGCACCACATTGGCGGCCAGGTTGGCGGTCAGCGTGCCCAGGAAGGCGGGGCCGGTGAGCAGCGGGAAGATCAGGTAGTCCTTGGCGGCCTGCTTGCCGATCTTCTTGAGGACGGTCCGGCGGTCCTCCTCGAACTGCTTGCGCTCCGGGGAATCCGGGGCCCACTTCTTCTTGGCGACCTTGCCGAGCTCCAGATGCTGGATGGCGACGCCGTATTCGAAGAACATCTGCAGCAGCAGGTTGTACACCGGCTGCCCCAGGTAGAACGGCGACCAGCGCTGATCGCGGGTGACGCGCAGCAGGCCGTAGCCGATGTCGTCGTCCATGCCCAGCACGTTGGTGTACTTGTGGTGCAGGAAGTTGTGGGTGATCTTCCAGTGCTCGGCGGGACCGGCGTTGTCCCATTCCCACTGGGTGGAGTGGATTTCCGGATCGTTCATCCAGTCCCACTGCCCGTGCATCACATTGTGGCCGATCTCCATGTTCTCGATGATCTTGGCGGTACCCAGCAGGGCGACGCCGGCCAGCCACGCGGGCGGGAACAGACTCGCGAAAAGCACTGCGCGGCCGCTGATCTCGAGGCCACGCTGGAGACGGATCACATTGCGGATGTAGCGGGCATCCTTCTCGCCCAGGGATGACTCGACCTCACGGCGGATGGCGTCTAGCTCCGCCCCGATCGCTTCGACATCCTCGGGGGTGAGGTGCGCGTATTCCTTGACATCCGAGATCGCCATGCCGGTTACAGTACCGTAAGTTACGGTTCCGTAGGTTGGTGAGGATCGAAACTCCGACGTGTCGAATACCGCATTGTTTTCGAGATCGGACTCTGCTAGCGAGTGCGGCGCAGCTTACGCGAAAACCAACCGCCTCGTTGGGCTTTATCGGTGAGCAAAGCCTTTTCCGCCCTTGCCTTTTCCTGCAAGGCCAGCTTCGCCTCGCGCAGCACCTGCTTCTCGTGCGCGGCCTTCTCCTTGAGCGCCACCTTGGCCTCCTGCATGGCCGACCGCAGCCCCCGCCGCTCACCGGTTTCCGGATCCAGACCCCAGTGCGGCTGATGCTCGGCCAGCCACTCGCTCGCGCTGTGCTCGGCCAGCCATTCACTGCCGTTCCAGGTCGGCATGGAGGCGGTGTTCCAGGACGGCAGCGACGGCAGCGAGATGCCCGCGAACTTGCGCTCCGAGGACGTCTCCGGCGCATCGTCGGAGGTCCGCTTGAGCCACTGATCCGGCAGCGCCAGCTTGTGAATCGTGCGGAACGCCAACAGGTATTGCTTGGCCAGCGAACCGGTGGTGTACGGCAGGTCGTACTTGTCGCACAGCTCGCGCACCTTCACCGACACCTCGGGGTACCGGTTGGACGGCAGGTCCGGGAACAGGTGGTGCTCGATCTGGTAGCTGAGATTGCCGCTCATGAAGCCCATCACCGGGCCCGCGTCGAAATTCGCGCTGCCCAGCATCTGGCGCAGGTACCACTCGCCCTGCGTCTCGTTCTCGAACTGCTCCACGGTGAACTTCTCCGCGCCGTCCGGGAAATGCCCGCAGAAGATGACCGCGTACGCCCACAGGTTGCGCACCAGATTCGCGGTGGCATTGGCCTTCAGCGTCGACTTCCAGGCCGGACCGGTGAGCGCCGGATAGATCACGAAATCCTTGGCGACCTGCTTGCCGGCCTTGCGCCAGAACGCCTTGTTGGGCTCGTTGACCACATTGCGCGGCGGGAAGAACGAGGTGGGAGGAATCCCCATCTGCTCCTTCTGCGCCGCCAGATCGTGCAGCGCGATGCCCCACTCGAACAGCGCCGCCAGGAACAGATTCGCCACCGGCTGCACCAGATTGACCGGCTTCCACTCCTCGTCGCGCGTCATGCGCAGGATGCCGAAGCCCAGATCGTCATCCATCTCGAGGACATTGGTGTACATGTGGTGCGAGTAGTTGTGCGCGGCCTTCCACTGGCCCGAGGTGCCCGTCATATCCCACTCCCAGGTGGTGGAGTGGATCTCCGGGTCGTTCATCCAGTCCCATTGCCCGTGGCTGATGTTGTGCCCGAGCTCCATGTTCTCGATGATCTTGGCGACCGACAGCAGGGCGGTGCCGGTGAGCCAGGCCCAGCGCTTCTTGGAAGCGAACAGCGTGGCACGGCCCGCGGCTTCCAGAATGCGTTGCGCCGCAATGCTGCGACGGATGTACTTCGCGTCCTTTTCGCCCAGCGAGTTTTCGACATTGCGCCGAACGGTGTCGAGTTCCTGCCCGAGGGTCTCGATATCAGCGGCCGTCAAATGGGCGAACGCTTTGATGTCGGTGATGGCCACCGGCGGGTCCTTCCGTGGTTGAACTGCCTCGCACCGCTGCGCGGGGGCGGTCCCGAGCGGGACCGCGTTCAGGCTCGATTGCTATCGAGGGTAGCCGTTCCCGGGCGCATTGGGCGCGCCCGGTCCGCGCGTCACACCTCGACGGTGCAGTCGCCCGCCGCCACCGAGATGCAGGTCTGGATCTTGTCGCCCGCCCGGTGCTCCTTGCCATTGCGCAGATCGCGCGTGTGGCCGTCGGTGAGGGTGACCACACAGGTCTGGCAGATGCCCATGCGGCAACCGAACGGCATCCGCACGCCCGCGCCCTCACCGGCCTGCAGGAGTGTGGTCGCGCCGTCCACCTCGGCGGTGCGGCCGGCCTTGGCGAAGGTGACGGTGCCGCCCTCGCCGGAGGCATTGCGCTCGATCTCGAAGCGCTCCACGTGCAGCTTGTCCGCGAGACCCGCGGTGGCCCAGTACTTCTCGATCTCGTCGAGCATGGGCAGCGGGCCGCAGGCCCACACCTCGCGCTCGCGCCAGTCGGGGACCACCTCGTCCAGATCGGCGAGGGCGAACTTGCCCTTGTCGCCGGTCAGGTGCAGGTGCGCGGTGAAACCCGGTCGGCGCTCGTGCAATTCGCGCAGCTCGTCACCGAACATCACATCGTCGGGGGTACGCGCGGAGTGGATGTGCATGACATCGGGGACCGAATCGCGGCGATCCATGGTGCGCAGCATGGCCATCACGGGGGTGATGCCCGAGCCCGCGGTCAGGAACAGCACCCTGTCCGGCGTCGGCTCCGGCAGCACGAAACCGCCCTGCGGCGCGGCCAGGCGCACGATGGTGCCTTCCGGGACGCCGGAGACGATGTGGCTGGACAGGAAGCCCTCCGGCATCGCCTTCACCGCGATGGAGATGAGGCGCTTGCCCTTGTGCGAGCCGTCGCCGCTCCAATCCGGCGGGCAGGTCAGCGAATACGAGCGCCAGTGCCAGCGGCCGTCCACCAGGACGCCGATGCCGATGTACTGGCCCGGCTGGAACTTGAAGTCGAAGCCCCAGCCCGGCTTGATCACCAGGGTGGCCGAATCGGCGGTCTCCTTGCGGACCTCCACGATGCGGCCGCGCAGCTCGCGGGCGGACCAGAGCGGGTTGATCAGGTGCGCGTAGTCATCCGGCAATAGGGGAGTGGTGATGCGCGCGGCGGCGCCGCGCAGCGTGTCCAGCGGGGTCCGTCCGGCGGTTCCGCCTTCGGCCACGGGGGCCTCGAGCCAATTCCGCAAACCTCGCACGGAGAATCCACCACTCTTCGATGCCATGATCCGGAAACCGTTCCTATCGTCGTACCGCAGCCGTCACGATTAGGTTACGGCATCGTAGGTTACGGTGCCGGAACCAGACCGGAAGACCTGCTCAGAGTAGGTCGAGGAGGAACGGTAGTTCCTGCGCGGCATACCAGGCGAGCTGGTGATCCTCGGCGTCGCCGAGCACGAATTCGGCGTCGGCGTCGCCCATATCGGCGGCGTCGATCACCTCGACGGCCTTGGAGACCTCGGACTCGGCCTCGGCCAGATCCACGTGGATCGAGGCGATGCGGTCGTAGGGGATCGCGGCGGAAAGTCGAACCACCGCGTCGTCGAGATCCGGGCGCAGGGTTGCGTCGTCCACGTCGGCGGCGATGACCGCGCGGCGGAAGATCGGTCCCTTCGGAGCGGCATCGGAGGCGTCGGCGTCCTCGCCGCCCAGATCCGTCGCCGCCTGTTCCTCGGCGAGCAGCCGCAGCGAGGCGCGCGCCGCCTCGGCCATGGCGACCTCGGCCAGTTCCTCGTCGTCGCCGGAGGCGTACGCCTCGCGCAGCGCGGGCGTCACCGCGAAGGCGGTGTCGTTGAGCGCGCGAATCTCGCGGTCGGCGACCAGTTCCCGCAGCATCGGCACGGTGGCCGGGACGTAGACCCGTAGCTTCTTCGACACGCGCGACGACTCACTGGACGCAGGCACCGAGCATCTCCTCCATCGACTCGTGCACCGAAGCGGTCAGCACCGCGATGTCGGCCATGGCGTCGCGATCGGCGGTGAGTCCGTAGAACACCCGTCCGTCGTAGGACGTGAGCCCGATGCTCAGAGCCTGAAAGCGCAGCAACGGCGATACCGGGTACATCTCCAGCATCCGCGCGCCGCCTATGTACATGGCCTGCTGCGGACCCGGCGCGTTGGTGATCACCAGATTGAACGTGTGCTCTGCAAAAGTACTCGCCGAGCGCACGCTCATGGCATGCAGGCTCGCCGGAGCGAATCCGGCCATGTGCACCAGGGTCCGCGCCCGCACCCCGCGCTGATGCCGGGAGTGCGCCTCGGTGGCGTGCTTGATGTGCTCCATGCGGATCACCGGATTCGGTTCGCCCACCGGCAGATCCAGCAGCATCGAGGTGACCTCGCCCGCGGGTTTCAGCTCGCCGTGCGGGCCGTCGGCGTAGACCGACATGGGCACCACCGCGCGCAACTGGTCGGCCTCGGTGAGCACCTGGCCGCGCGAGAGCAGCCAGTTGCGCAGCGCGCCGGCCACCACCGCGAGGATCACGTCGTTGATCGAGCAGTCGAACCGCTTGCGGATCTTGCGGTAGTCCTCGAGGTCGGTGCGCACCACCTCGAACCGGCGATTGCGTGAGGTCCGGGTGTTCAGGGGGCTGTCGGGCGCGCCGATGGCCGCGGCCCGGACCATGGACACCACCTTCTGTACCGCCTTGCCGGTGGCGTCGACCATGGCGAACGCCTCCGCCATGTGATGGCGCGCCACCTCGAGACCCTCGCGCGGCTGGGTTGCCAGATGCAGCACCGCGCCGACCAGCAGTTCCAGATCCGCGGGTTCGCGATGCGCGATCCAGGCGTCGTTCGCGACCTCGCGCGGCGCGGTCGAGGTGTCCAGGATCACATGCCCGATCTCGAGCGCGGAGTCGCCGTCGACCAGCGACGAATGCGTCTTGGTGAAGATCGCGCAGCGGCCCTCGGACAGCCCCTCGACCAGGTACATCTCCCACAGCGGCCGGGTCGGGTCGAGCGGGCGGGAGGCCAGGCGCGCCACCAGGTCCAGCAGCTGCTCGTCGGTCCCGGGTTCGGGCAGTGCGGAGCGGCGCACGTGATAGGTGATGTCGAAGTGGCTGTCGTCCACCCACACCGGGCGGCCCAGCGCGAAGGGGATCTCGCGCACCTTGCGGCGGTAGAGCGGCACCAGCGGCAGCCGCGACTCGACCAGCGACACGAGTCGCTCGTAGTCGAGCGGCGCTCGCCCGGAGTTCGCGCCCGGCGCCGGATTGCGGACGATGGCCAGGGAGCCGATGTGCATCGGGTTGCTGCTGGATTCCAGCCGGTAGAACGACGCGTCCTGCGGCGTCAGTCTGGTGATCACGCTGCCCGCTACTCCCTAATCCCTGCCTGCGCCCGCGGAAGTTCCCCCTGCCGAGGCGTCGGCGTATCAGCGGCGTTTCGCCGTCGAGAGGCAAGCTATCGCAATCCGATCACCTGGGGGAATGGATAGGCGGCGCTGCCCGAGATCCCACACCGTCGTCGGTGTCCCCTGCTCCGGGCGCGCGGGCGCAGGCCATCGCACGCCGGACCCCCTACATGGTACTTCAGGGGTTTCGAAACAGCGTGGGACGCAAAGCCATTCGCTGCAAGGTCGCTGGACGCCGGAACGCGCGGCGAGCAACCGGGTTTTCACAGCATCTCCTCAGTGCGTGGCCCATCGGGTGCGCAGTTCAGCACCTAAGCTGGGCACCGGATTACCATGGCTAGTGATTGCGCGCCCGCGCGCAGGCTTCCCGCTGTGGTGGGGGCTACCGACAACACCGACCAGAGGACTACAAGACCCGTGCCTGCGCTGAGTTTTTCAAGGTTGCTACGGATTGGTGAAGGTCGCACGGTCAAGCGGCTGGCGAGTCTGGCCGATGAGGTCATCGCCCTCGACGAGGAGTTCACGGCCCTCAGCGACGCCGAGTTGCAGGCCAAGACCGCGGAGTTCAAGGAGCGCTACGCCGACGGCGAGAGCCTCGACGAGTTGCTGCTGGAGGCCTTCGCGACCGCGCGGGAAGCGTCCTGGCGAGTGCTCAACCAGAAGCACTACAAGGTGCAGATCATGGGCGGCGGCGCCCTGCACATCGGCAATGTGGCGGAGATGAAGACCGGTGAGGGCAAGACCCTGACCTGTGTGCTGCCCGCCTACCTCAACGCCATCTCCGGCGAGGGCGTGCACGTCGTCACCGTCAACGACTACCTGGCCAAGCGCGACGCCGAGTGGATGGGCCGCGTGCACCGCTTCCTCGGCCTCGAGGTCGGCGTGATCCTGGGCGGCATGAGCCCGGCCGAGCGCCGCGAGGCCTACGCCGCGGACATCACCTACGGCACGAACAACGAGTTCGGCTTCGACTACCTGCGCGACAACATGACCCACTCGCTGGACGATCTGGTCCAGCGCGGGCACAACTTCGCCATCGTCGACGAGGTCGACTCCATCCTCATCGACGAGGCCCGCACCCCGCTGATCATCTCGGGCCCGGCCGACGCCTCCTCGAAGTGGTACGCGGAGTTCGCCCGCATCGCCCCGCTGCTGAAGAAGGACCTGCACTACGAGGTCGACATCAAGAAGCGCACCATCGGCGTGCACGAGGCCGGTGTCGAATTCGTCGAGGACCAGCTGGGCATCGACAACCTCTACGAGGCCGCCAACTCGCCGCTGGTGAGCTACCTGAACAACGCCATCAAGGCCAAGGAGCTCTACGAGCGGGACAAGGACTACATCGTCCGCAACGGCGAGGTCATCATCGTCGACGAGTTCACCGGCCGAATCCTGGTGGGCCGCCGCTACAACGAGGGCATGCACCAGGCCATCGAGGCCAAGGAGGGCGTGGAGATCCAGCCGGAGAACCAGACTCTGGCCACCATCACGCTGCAGAACTACTTCCGCCTCTACGACAAGCTCTCCGGCATGACCGGTACCGCCGAGACCGAGGCGGCCGAGCTGCACCAGACCTACGGCCTGGGCGTGGTGCCGATCCCGACCAACAAGCCGATGATCCGCGCGGATCAGACCGACCTCATCTACAAGACCGAAGAGGCCAAGTACGCCGCGGTCGCCGATGACATCCAGGAGAAGCACGAGCAGGGCCAGCCGGTCCTGGTCGGCACCACCTCGGTCGAGCGCTCGGAGTACCTGTCCAAGCTGCTGACCAAGCGCGGCATTCCGCACAACGTGCTCAACGCCAAGTTCCACGAGCAGGAAGCGCAGATCGTCGCCGAGGCGGGTCGCCCGGGCGCGGTCACCGTCGCCACCAATATGGCCGGTCGCGGTACCGACATCGTGCTGGGCGGCAACCCGGACATCATCGCCGACATCCTGCTGCGCCGGCAGGGCCTGGACCCGGTCGAGACCCCCGACGAGTACGAGGCCCAGTGGCATCCGACCCTGGAGCGGGTCAAGGAGCAGGTCGAGGACGACGCCGAGGCGGTGCGCGACGCGGGCGGCCTGTACGTGCTGGGCACCGAGCGCCACGAGTCGCGGCGCATCGACAACCAGCTGCGCGGTCGTTCCGGCCGTCAGGGCGACCCGGGCGAGTCCCGGTTCTACCTGTCGCTGGGTGACGAGCTCATGCGACGCTTCAACGGCGCGGCGCTGGAGTCGATCATGACCCGGCTGAACCTGCCCGACGACCAGCCCATCGAGGCCAAGATGGTCTCGCGGGCCATCAAGTCGGCGCAGACCCAGGTCGAGCAGCAGAACTTCGAGATCCGCAAGAACGTCCTCAAGTACGACGAGGTCATGAACCAGCAGCGCAAGGTGATCTACGCCGAGCGCGCCCGCATCCTCAACGGTGAGGACATGGAGGGCCAGGTTCAGGAGATGATCACCGACGTGATCACCGCCTACGTCAATGGCGCCACCGCCGAGGGCTACGTCGAGGACTGGGATCTCGAGAAGCTGTGGGGCGCGCTGAAGACGCTGTACCCGATCGGCATCAACTACAAGGATCTGACCGGCGAGAGCGAGACCGGTGAGATCGGCGAGCTGTCCCGTGAGGAGCTGCTGGACGCCGTCCTCGAGGACGCGCACGCCGCCTACGCCAACCGCGAGTCCGAGATCGACGGTCTCGCCGGCGAGGGCAGCATGCGCAATCTGGAACGCCAGATCCTGCTGAGCGTGCTGGACCGCAAGTGGCGCGAGCACCTCTACGAGATGGACTACCTCAAGGAGGGCATCGGCCTGCGCGCCATGGCGCAGCGCGATCCGCTGGTCGAGTACCAGCGCGAGGGCTTCGACATGTTCGCGGCCATGCTCGACGGCCTCAAGGAGGAGTCGGTCGGCTTCCTGTTCAACCTCCAGGTCGAGGTGCAGCAGCCGCAGCCGGCCGGCCTGAACGTCGGCGCCGGTCTGCAGTCGCCGGTCGGCCACCGCCCGCTCCCCACCGAAGAGGACGCCGCCGCCCAGGCGGGCAACGGCGCTCCGGCGGCCTTGCGCGCCAAGGGCATCGACGAGTCCGGCCCGCGCGGGCTGTCCTACTCGGGTCCGGACGAGGGCGGCCACGCCGCCATTCGCAGCGACAGCGACGAGTACGGCAACGAGGACGCCCAGGGCGGCACCCGCCGCGAGCGCCGCGAGGCCGCCCGCACCCAGGGCAAGCAGGATCGCGCCCCGCGCACCAAGCGTCGGCACTGATCGATTCGAGTAAGGGCGTCCGACCGACCGGCCGGGCGCCCTTGCCCATACCCCGATGGCGGGTCCCCCCACCCCTTCTTCCACCGCTTGCCCCCGGGTGCTCTGCACCCGGGGGCAAGCTGTTTTTCCTTGTGTACCAGCGCATTTGCGTTGGTCATGAAACGGTCACAATCACTGCGATCAAATGGTTCCAGTCCGGTCGCCGAGGGGCGGCCGCGAAGGAAGAAGGAACCGAAATCATGCGCAAGACTCTCGCTGTTACCGCCATGGCCCTGGGCATCGCCGGCTTCGGCGCCGCCACCGCGCACGCCGAGTCCTACTTCGGCGGCAACTACGCCACCATGGACGCGTGTGTGGCCGACGGCTCCAAGGGCTCCTGGACCTCCCCGGACGGCGTCGTGCTCGACGGCAACGCCGGTTGGCAGTACAGCTGCGACCCGCAGGCCGACGGCACCGTCAACCTGACGCTGTTCCGCTGATCCGTATCAGCGCCCCGCGCCCCCGGCGAATTCGCCGGGGGCGCTTTTGTTTTCGCGAGGTCGGTGAAAAATATTGGCGGACCGGAGGTTTCGGCGGCTCGATGGCGGGTAGTTCAGAAGGGGACGTGTCCACCCGAATCGTATTCGGTTCCATTTCACTTCCGGCCACGCAAAATGGCATGAGATATCGCGCGAACCTGCCTGCGCGTTATGTGAATTCCTCGCCCAATTCTGTGATCTGCGTCATTCCAGGACATTTTGTGCCACTTGCCTGACCCGGCTTTGTTGCAGGCTATTAGCTCGTCTAAATTTCGGGGGGTGTGGGAGGAACTAATGCTGTACGGGCGGGACCGGGAACGAATCCAATTGGATCGGGTACTCGGGGCCGCACGATCGGGGCGGGGCACCGGACTGGTGCTGTACGGCGATCCGGCGATCGGTAAGACCGCGCTGTTGCGCGGCGCCGTCGAACGCGCCGCGGACTTCCGCGTATTGCGTTGCCAGGGCATCAGCGCCGAATCGGAATTGCGGTTCGCGGCCCTGCACGAACTGCTGCTCCCGGTCGCGGACCGGCTCGCGCAGCTGCCGCCCACGCAGGCGCGGGCGCTGAGCGCGGTGCTCGGCCTGGATTCCGCGCCCGCCGATGTCTTCCTGGTCGGCGCGGCCCTGGTGCGGTTGCTGTCGGTGCTGGCCGCCGAGACCCCGCTGCTGCTGGTCGTCGACGAGGCCCGGCTGGTGGATCCGGAGTCGGCGCAGGCGCTCATCTTCGCCATCCGCCGTTTGCCGGCGATTCCGGTCGCGCTGCTGGTGGCGGTCCGCGACGATCCCGCCGACACCGTCTGGCGCGAATTGCCCGCGCTGGCGGTCACCGGTCTGCCCGACGCCGAGGCGCGCCGCCTGATCGCCGACCGCTTCGGCCCGCTGGGCGCGCTGCGCCTGGCCCGCATTCTCGAGGTGGCGGGCGGCAATCCGCTGGCCCTGCACGAATTGCCCGGCGTGGTGGGCGAACTCGCGGGCACCGCGCCGGAACCGATGGCAATCGGACCGGGCGTGCGCGCCGCCTTCGCCGACCGGGTGGCGGCGCTGCCGCCCGAGGTGCGGGTGCTGCTCACGGTGGCCGCCACCGAGACCCGCGGCGTGCTGGGCGTGGTGACCGCCGCGGCCGCCTCGCTCGGGGCCGGACCGGACGCCTGGGAGTACGCCACGGCCGCGGGCCTGCTCACGGTCGGCGACGGCCGCGTCGAGCGCACCCACGCCCTGCTGTGCGCCGCCGCCCACGATGCCGCCGCACCCGCCGAGCGGCGGGCCGCCCAGCTGGCGGTGGCGGCCGCGCTGACCGAGCCGGGCACGGCGGATCTGCGAATCTGGCACGGCGCCATGGCCTCCGACCGGCCCGACGAGCAGCTGGCGGCGGCGCTGACCGAACGCGGGACCGCGGCCGGTCACGGGCAGCTGACGGCCGCCGCGATGCTGCGCCAGGCCGCCGCCATCTCCCCCGATCCGGAGCGGGCGGGGGAGCGGCTGGCCGCGGCCGGCCGATTCGCCTGGGCGGGTGGCGATATCGCCTCGGCGCACGGTCTGCTCGAACGCGCCACCGCCCGGCTGGGTTCGGAGCGGGCGGCGACCGCCAGCCGCGGGCTGGCCGGAATGCTGGAATTCGTTGCGGGCGAACCGGAACGGGCGAGCCAGCTGATGCTGCGCGACGCCGAACTGGTGGATCCGGCGACCGCGGCGAATCTGCGCATCGACGCCGCCCGCGCCCGCTGGGCCGCCGGACTCGGCGGACTCGACCTGGATCCCGCGGAAATCTCGGTGGCGGACGGCAATTCGCGCCTGCACACCATGATCCGGCCGCTGCCGCCCGCACCCCTGGTACTGCTGTGGGGCCTGGCCGACCGGGCGCTGGAGCCCTACACCCGGGCCGCGGCGCGGTTGCGGGGCAGCTCCGCCCCGGCGGCGGTGTCGCTGCTGCCGCAGCTGGCCATCATCCAGTTCGCCAATGGCCGCCTCCCGGCCGCCGAGCAGACCCTGGCCGAGGCGTTCGAGCTGGCCACCGCGGGCGGCGTGGAGAACGTGCTCGCCCACTGCTGGTCCCTGCGCGCGAAGATCACCGCGCTGCAGGGTGATTCGGACGCGGTGCGGGAGGCCGCGGAGAACGCGCTGGCGCTGGCGCGACCGCGGCGGACCCGGGCGCTCGTCGCGTCGGTGCACTGGCACCTCGGCTTCCACGCGCTCAGCATGGGCGATCCGGAGAACGCCTATCTGCGCCTGCGCACCCTCGCCCAGCCCGGGCACGACGCCTGCCATCCGACCTATTCCCGGCTGGCCGCCGTGGATCTGGTGGAGGCCGCCACCCGGGTCGGCCGCCACAGCGAGGCGCTCGGGTACTACACCGACATCCGGGACTGGGCCGTCCGCTCCCGGGCCGACTGGGCGGTCTCGGCCGCCTACACCTGCCGGGCGCTGCTGAGCACCGATGACCGCGCCGACCGCTATTTCCGGCGCGCGCTGGCGATCCGGCGCAGCCGCCACGACCTGAATCATGTGCGCGCCCAGCTGCTCTACGGCAAGTGGCTGCGCCGGGTGCGCCGCCGTGCGGATGCCGCCGAGCAATTGCGCTCGGCCGCCGAGGCTTTCGAGCGCATGGGCGCGCACCAGTGGGTGTCGCGCGCGCAGCAGGAACTGGAACTCACCGGGCGGCGGGTCGCGCCGGTCACCGCGCACGGCGAGACCTCGGTGCTGACGGCGCAGGAACTGCGGGTCGCGCGACTGGCCGCGCACGGGCTGACCAATCGGGAGATCGGGACCGAACTGTTCCTGAGCCCCCGGACGGTGGGGCATCATCTGTCGCGGGTGTTCGGCAAGCTGGGGCTCAGCGGCCGGGCCGACCTGGTCGACGTCGATTTCGACAATGGAATGCGAATCGTCCGGCCGCGCTGAAGCTTTCGCTATTCCAGGTGTACCGACTCGCCCCAGTAGCGGGGATCCCAGTTGATGAGGATCATGCCCGCCACGCTGCCGGCGCAGTTACCGCAGGCGTGCACCTGGATCAGGCTGTCCACATCGGTGTCACCGGCGAGCACGGCGCGGGTGGACAGCCACACCGCGCGCAGGTGCAGAGCGGCGGGCCGGTTGCAGCGCACGCACTCGGGTAGTTCGCCGTCGGGGTCGTTGCGCCCGATCCGGACTTCCGGGGTGACGGGTGCGCCGGGGCCGAGGGCCGCGTCGAGGAGCGGCGAGAATTCCTTGCGCTCACGGTCTTCCACCTCGGCAGGCTAACCACTTCCGGCACCGTCCGCACCCCGTGCGGCCGGAAATGTTTAGCGGGTGGACGTCTGGGAATGCAATGGGAGTCGAGTTCCGAATTCCGCCAATTCGAGGGGGAATTCGCTCGGCGCATTTTACCGGATGCCTCGGATTGGCAATAGGTCATCGTATCGGTCATCGAATCGGTCGGTTGCCGAAAGGTTCGGAATCGCATATCCGCCATGTGATCTCAGCCGCTGAGACACGCCTTATTACAAGTTTGTCCGCTTATCGCGGGGCGGGGTAACTTGCGATGTGCGCGAGATCCGGGTGCTCCAGGGGAGGGAACGAGAACAGGTCGAACTGTCTCGTGTATTGAGTGAGGCACGCGCCGGGCACGGCGGTGGATTGTTGTTGTGGGGCGGGCCGGGGATCGGAAAGACCGCGCTGCTGCGCGATACCGAAGCGCGCGCCACGGATTTCCGGGTGGTGGCCTGCCGCGGATTTCGCGCCGAATCCGAACTGGATTTCGCGAGCCTGCACGAACTGCTGCTCCCGCTCGCCGATCGCCTGAACGAGCTGCCCGGTCCGCAGGCGCGGGCGCTGGGCGCGGCCCTGGGCCGGGACGCGGGTCCGGCCGACCCGTTCCTGGTGGGCGCGGCTCTGGTCAGCCTGCTGGCGACGGTGGCGCGGGACGAGCCGATCCTGCTGCTCGTCGACGACGCCCAGTGGGTGGACGCCGCCACGGCCCGCGCCCTGACCTTCGCCCTGCGCCGGGTCGGCGCGCACCGGGTGGCGTTGCTGGCCGCGATGCGGGACAACCCGGCCGGTTCGGTCTGGCAGGCCCTGCGGGTGCTGCCCGTCGGCCCGCTGACCGACGCGCAGGCGCGGCGACTGCTGGGGATGCGCTCCGGCGGCATCGGTGCGCCGCGGGCCGCCCGCATGTTGCGCCTGGCCGCCGGAAACCCGTTGGCGCTGTGCGAGTTTCCCGTCGACACCGAGGACGGATCCGGAATCGCCCGGGGCCCGGTGCCGTTCGGCCCGCGCCTGCGCGCCGCCCACACCGATCGGCTGGCGGCCCTGAGCGCACCGGTGCGCACCCTGCTCACCGTGGTGGCCGCGGAGGACCGCGGCACCCTGGGCGCGATCTCGGCGGCCGCCGCCGAACTCGGTGTCACCGCGGCGGATTGGGAGGAGGCGCTCGCCGCCGGTCTGCTCGCGGTCACAGACGGGCGGGTCGAGATGCGGCACCGGCTGCTCTGCGGTGCGGCCTACGATGCCGCGTCACCCGCCCAGCGCCGGGCCGCGCACCTCGCCCTGGCCGATGCCCTGAGCGCACCGGGCGCTGCCCTGCGCACCCACGGTGTCGCCCCGCGCGGTGCCGACGAGGGTGAACTGCGCAATTGGCATTTGGCCGCCACGCTCGACGGCCCCGATGCGGTCCTCGCCCAGGCTCTCGCCGACGGCGCGGAGGCGCTGCACGCCCGAGCGGGTGCCCTGGCCGCCGCCGCGGTACTGCGCCGCGCGGCGGCGGTCACCCCGGACCCGGGCACCGCCGGGGTGCGCCTGGCCACCGCGGCCCGCTTCGCCTGGGCGGGCGGCGATCTCGAATCCG
Organism: Nocardia concava NBRC 100430; assembly: GCF_000308815.1. Lineage (GTDB taxonomy): Bacteria > Actinomycetota > Actinomycetes > Mycobacteriales > Mycobacteriaceae > Nocardia > Nocardia concava. The sequence continues at coordinate 3,869 of NZ_BAFX01000111.1, read as the reverse complement.
CCCGCCGCCTGCTCGCTCTCGCCGAAACCCGCACGCCCCCGGCGGTTCTCGCACCGGCGGCCGGTGGTCTGCCCGGCCTGCTCGAATTCGTCGCCGGCGATCCGGCCCAGGCGCACGGTCGGCTCCTGCGCGACGCCGACCTCATCGACGCCTCGACCGCCGCGTCCCCGGAAACCGCTGTCGCGGGACCGGATTCGGTGTGGCGCGCCAGGGGCGCGGAACTGGCCGCCGCGCTGCGCCTGCTGGCGGATCGCGCGGCCTGGGCCGCGGGGCGTTCCGACGGATTGCCATTGAACGGTCAACTGGCCGCCGTGGCCGCCGCACCGTCACCCATCGTGGCCGCGCATCTGCTTCCCCCGGCCGCGCAATTGCTCGAGTGGGGTCTGGCGGAGCGCGCGGTCGAGCCGTATCTGAGTGTGGCCGGGGCCCTGCGGGATTCGGGAGATCGCGCGGCGGTGCTGGGCCTGCTGCCGCAGCTGGCCATCGTGCAGTTCGCCACCGGTCGTTGGGAGGCGGGGGAGGCGACGCTGGCGGAGGCGTTCGAGCTGGCCACCGGTGCCGGCGCGGATAACATCCTGGCCCAGTGCTGGAATCTGCGGGCCCGGTTGGCCGCGCAGCGCGGCGACGGCGACGCGGTGGCCGAGAGCGCGGATCACGCACTGGCACTGGCGCGTCCGCACACGGTATCGGTGCTGATCGGCGGCGCGTACTGGCATCAGGGTTTCCACGCGCTCGCCGCCGGTGACGCCGAGGCGGCCTACCGCCGCCTGTCCGCGCTGTCGCGACCCGGCCACGAGGCCGCGCATCCGACACTGGCCCGGCTGGCCACCGTCGACATGGTCGAGGCGGCCTGCCGCATGGGCCGCTTCGACGAGGCCGCCGCGCACGCCGAACGAATCGCGGCCTGGGCGTGGCGATCTCGGGCGCGCTGGGCCCTGGCCGACGCCTACGCCTGCCGGGCGCTGCTGGCCGAGGAGGACCGCGCCGAGCACTACTACCGCCGCGCGCTGGCCGTCGGCGACACCCGCCACACGCACTTCGGCCGCGCCCGCACCCGGCTGCTCTACGGCAAGTGGCTGCGCCGGGTCCGCCGCCGCGGCGACGCTGCCGAGCAATTGCGCACCGCCGCAGACGCTTTCGACCTGATCGGCGCGACCGCGTGGGCGGCGCGCGCCCGCCACGAAATCGACCTCACCGGCACCGGCGCGAAGACCGCGCCCGGCTCCACCCCGCTGACCGCGCAGGAATCCCAGGTGGCGCGCCTCGCCGCGCAGGGGCTCACCAATCGGGAGATCGGCGCGGAGCTGTTCCTGAGCCCGCGCACGGTCGGGCATCACATGTCGCGGATTCTCGAAAAGCTCGGCCTCACCGGACGTTCCGAGCTGCGCGGCATCGACTTCGACAACGGCATGCGCCTGATCCGCCCGCGCTGAGGGGATTTCGAGTCTGCCCGGGAGGTTTCGAAGGACTCAGCGAATCAGCGGCAACCCGAATTGGCGGCAGCTCAAATTCGTTCGAGTTCGAACAGCCGGAACCGCCGCTCACCCGCCAGCCGCTGTTCCATCCCGTAACCCGGCCAGAATTCCAGCGCCCGCCGCCAGGCCCGATCCCGATCGCCACCGGTCAGCTGCCGCACCCGCACCGGGAACCGTTCACCGCGCACCTCCAGTTCGGCCCGGTCGACGGCGCGCAGATTGGCCGACCAGGCGGGCTGTTCGTGCTGCCCCCAATTCGACGAGACGATCAGGAAGCGTTTCTCGTCGTAGGGGTCGGGGACATAGAGCAGGGTGACGGTGCGGGGAATGCCGCTGCGGCGGCCGGGCACCGTCACCTGCAGCGCGGGCAGGCCCGCCACGTCCAGAATTCCCTTGCGGCCCTTCGTCACCCGCCGCGTGAATCGTTCCAGCGCGAACACCGCGGGCGCGAGGCGCATGGTGGTGCGGCGGCGGGCCAGGGATCGGCCCAGCCGGGGCAGCGGATTGAATCGGGCGGGCGCCTCGGGCCGGCGCCGCCATTCAGCGAATGCCATCCCATGATTATGTTGCTACATCGCGCTCGGCATCGTGCTCAGGGCGCCCAACGTGCCCGATCCCACTCGTCCTGCCAATCATGCGGATCGGCGGGGGAGCGGTCGTCATCGTGCTCCTGCGGCAGTTTCTTCTTTTCGCGTGCCGATTCCGCCTGTTCACGCGCCGAATTCGCGGCCTGGTCCCGTGCGGCCCTGGCAGTTCTGTGCCGCCGCTCGCTGGCGGGCGGCCCGTCGGGGTTTTCTTCGCCCATGACGACCCTTTCGTGCCGGTTATGCACAAAAGGTATCGAATGGGCGATTTTGTAGCTAACTCAGGTCTCGGCGTTTCTTTGAAACCTCAGGTCTCGGTGTTCCCTCGAAACCACGGGTCATTGGAATTCAGGGCCGTGAGCAAGCGGCGAATGGCGGCCACCCGCAGTTCCTTGCCGGGCAGATTGTCCAGCGCGCATTCCGGGTCGGCGGGCGGTCCGAGATGGGTACAGCCGCGCGGGCAGTCCTCGATGGCGTCGGCCAGATCCGAGAACGCCTGGATGACATCGTCGGGCGTGATGTGGGCCAGCCCGAACGAGCGCACGCCCGGGGTGTCGATGACCCAGCCGCCGTCGGGCAGCGGCAGCGCCACCGACTGGGTCGAGGTATGCCGCCCCTTGCCGACGCCGGAGACCACCCCGACCGCCCGCTCGGCATCCGGCACCAGCCGGTTCACCAGCGTCGACTTGCCGACCCCGGAGTGCCCGATGAGCGCGGTGAGCTTGTCGTCGAGCAGCTCCAGCACCGGTTCCAGCGGATCCTCGATGCCGCCGTAGACGATGGTCAGATCCAAATCCTCGAAGGCCGCGGCGAATTCGGATTCGGCCGCCAGATCGTGCTTGGTCAGGCACAGGATCGGTTGCAGCCCACCGACATACGCCGCCACCATGGCGCGCTCCACGAATCCGGTGCGCGGCGGCGGGTCGGCGAGCGCCACCACGATGAACAGCTGCTCGGCATTGGCCACCACCACCCGCTCGAACGGATCGGTGTCATCGGCGGTGCGGCGCAACACCGTTCGCCGATCCGAGACCCGCACGATGCGGGCCAGGCTGTCGGGCTTGCCGGACAGGTCGCCGACCAGGTCCACCTGATCGCCGACCACGATCGGGGTGCGCCCGAGCTCGCGCGCCCGCATGGCCACCACGGGCCGGTCGGGATCGTCGTCGAGCACGCAGCCCCAGCGCCCGCGGTCCACCGAAACCACCATGGCCGCTTCGGCATCCAGATGCTGCGGCCGGGTCTTGGTGCGCGGGCGCGAGCCCTTGCCCGGGCGCACCCGGACATCGGACTCGTCGTACTCGCGGCGCCTCAGCGGTCTGCTCCCGCGAGCATGTTCTCCCACAGTTGAACGAACCCGGGCAGCGTCTTGGCCGTCGTACCGATGTCCTCGATCTCCACACCCGGCGTCACCAGCCCGAGAATGGCTCCGGCCGTGGCCATCCGGTGATCGGCGTACGAATGCCACTGCCCGCCGGTGAGCGGATTCGGCACGATGGTCAGCCCGTCCTCGGTCTCGGTCACCTTGCCACCGAGCCGGTTGATCTCGGTGGACAGCGCCGCCAGCCGGTCGGTCTCGTGCCCGCGCAGGTGCGCGATGCCGCGCAGCCGCGACGGCGAATCCGCCAGTGCCGCAAGGGCGGCCACGGTCGGTGTCAGCTCGCCCACATCGTGCAGGTCGATGTCGATGCCGGCCAGTCGTTCCGGGCCGCGCACGGTCAGCACGTTCTCGTAGAACCGCGCCTCCGCGCCCATGCGCACCAGGATCTCGCGGATCACGTCGCCGGGCTGGGTGGTGTAGCGCGGCCAG
>NZ_BAFX01000112.1 GCF_000308815.1 Nocardia concava NBRC 100430 | reverse complement strand
CCTCGCCCACCGCTGCGCAGAACAGCTGCGCGGGTCCGTCCACGGCCTGGGCGCGGATACCGCCGTCGGCCGCGGAGATCCAGGCGGCGTGCCCGCATTCCACGATCAGGTCGTGGTGACCCTGGAGCATGCGCACCCGGCCGTGCGTGACCAGCGCGATCACCGGGCCGGACCGCACGACGGGGAACGGGTCGGCGTCCTCGGCCAATTCGAAACGGCTGAGCGCGAATTCGGGGGCGGGGGTGTGGTAGCGGAAGACGGTGTCCGACACCGCCTCCGGCTCCACGATCGGCAGGTCCAACGGCTCGAAGTCCAGAACCCGCAGCAGCTCGGGCACATCCACGTGCTTCGGGGTCAGCCCGCCGCGCAGCACATTGTCGGAGTTGGCCATGATCTCGACGCCGACGCCGCGCAGGTACGCGTGCAGGTTTCCGGCATCCAGGAACAGGCCCTCGCCGGGTTCGAGGGTGATGCGATTGAGCAGCAGTGCCGCCAGCACTCCGGCGTCGCCGGGATAGGCCTCGGCCAGTTCCAGGGCGGTGCGCACCTCGGGCACGAATTCCTTGCCGGTGCCACCGGTTTTGGCCTCGGACAGGTAGCGCACGCAGCCGTCGAGGACCTTGGGCAGCAGTGTGCTCAGGCTGGCCTGGGGGAGTGCGATCCAGGTGGTGAACAGGGTGCGCAGGCCCGCCGAATCCGGCTGGGCCGCCAGCAGTTCGGCGTACTGGCTCAGTTCGGGGACGTCGAGGGCGTTCAAGAACCGCACGGTCTGACGCGGATCGCGGAAACCGGCCAGCGCCTCGAAGCGGCCCAGCGCCACCACGAGTTCGGGCTTGTGGTTCTCGTCGCGGTAGTTGCGCATGGGGGAGTCGATGGCGACTCCGGTCTGGTTCTCCCGGGCGAAACCCGCGCGCGCCTGTTCGATGCTGGGGTGCGCCTGCAGCGACAGCGGCTCCTCGGCGGCCAGGATCTTCAGCAGGAACGGGAGCCGGCCGCCGAATTCGCCCGCGACCGAGCCGAGTTCGCGTTGCGGGTCGGCGCTGACCAGCGTGAGCAACGATTCGCTGTGCCCGTTGATCTGGACGCGCGCCGGATCGGCGGGGTGTGCGCCGAACCAGAGTTCCGCTTCCGGATGTGCGGAGGGAACCGGTCGGCCGCACAGCTGAGCGAGCGCGGTGCGCGAACCCCAAGCGTAGGAACGCAGCGCACCAACGAGTTCGTGCACTAGTTAATGCCCCCGTCGTAAGGTCCCGGTCCGGTGGCCGGGCGGGAACCGAGTAGTCGAAGATAGGCGGCCGCCATCTCCAGCCGAAGTGCCACTACGGCAAGCTTTTCCAGTTCGCTGCCCTGGGCGGCGGGAGCAGGCTGGCCGGAATCTCCGACGGGTGCACGCGGCACGTCGGTATCCACCGTGATCAGGTCGGCGTCCACCAACCCGGCGTCGGAGCCGAAGACCGCCAAGCGGCGGCGTCCGGCCACCTCGTCATTATCGGCGCTCACCACGAAGATCCGGATCTGCTCCACCGGCGCGGGGCCGTCGAGCTCCTCGTCGTGGAACAGCGGGTCGAAGCCGGGCGCGGCGACCCCGGCGGCCTCGACGAGCCGGCCGTGCGCGGCAACGGCTTCCGGCAGGGTGACGCCGGCGACGATCTGCCCGGCCGCGGCCAGCAGCACCTCGGCGCCGTGTTCGGCGACGACCGAGGCGGCGGCGGAATCGCCGGCCAGCAGCATGCGCTTGCGCTGGTGCATGCGGGTGGCGAGAGTCTTGGCCGGATTGTGGAAGGCCTCGTTCAGCGGGCCGTCGCGCAGCGCTTCCTCGTCGAGCAGGTCTGCGAGAGCGTTCAATTCGGGCACCAGCGGGCCGGTGCGGTGCGGGTCGAGGGTGGTGATCACCGCCAGGCCCGCGGACAGGTAGCGCAGCATGCGATTGTGGTCGATCACCCGCACCCGGGGCGCGAGGATGATGGCGCGCCCGGCGGCGGCCGCGCGGATCGGGCCCTCGTCGGGGGCGGCCACGACCACTTCGGCACCCCGTCGAAGTGCTCGGTCCACCGCTTCGGCGAGGCGCGGGTCGCCCGCGTCGTCGCCGGCCACGAGGACGACGTCCAGCGGCCCGACCCACGGCGGGATCGAAGTCGCCTGGACGAGCGGCATACTCGTGCTGTTGCCGAGGGCGGCGATGAGCAGTGAGGCGGCGCGCGCGGCGCGGCCACTGCCCGAGACCAGGACGAGACTGCGGGGCCGCAGATCGGTCAAACGGCCCAACGCGTCCTCGGCCAGTGCCGCGGCGGTCGCCCTGACCTGGGCTCCCCCTGATGCGGCAGAACGTAAAGCACCCCCGGCGTCCGCCGCCTCCAGCGAGGCGACGTCATCGAGGTCGATTACCGGTGTCCCAGCGATCATCGGGCGTTGCCACCTCCCCTCATCGGGTCACCAGACGCTGGTGAATCCAAGCTCTGTGATTCCACTATTCCAGTCAGGCGCGGACGATGCTCAGGATCTCGGTTACGAGTGCGTCTACATCGTCCTGCGATCGCGCCTCGACATTGAGCCGCAGCAGCGGTTCGGTATTGCTGGCGCGCAGGTTGAACCACGCGCCGTCGGCCAGCTGAACCGTCACGCCGTCCAGCCGATCGACCGATTTCGCTCGCTTGCCGAATGCCTCGAGGATCGCCTGGGTGCGCTCCTTGGCATCCGCCACTGTTGAGTTGATCTCTCCGGAGGACGCGTATGTTGCATACGCGGAGGCCAATTCCGACATCGGGCGCTCTTTCTCGCCCAAAGCCGCCAAAACGTGCAGGGCCGCGAGCATGCCGGAGTCGGCGCCCCAGAAGTCGCGGAAGTAGTAGTGCGCGGAATGCTCGCCGCCGAAGATGGCTCCGGTCGCGGCCATCTGCTGCTTGATGAACGAGTGACCGACGCGGGTGCGCACGGGGGTGCCGCCCAGCTCGGTCACCAACTCCGGCACGGCCTTCGAGGTGATGAGGTTGTGGATGACCGTCGCGCCCGGCTCCTTGGCCAGCTCGCGCTCGGCCACCAGACCGGTGATGGCCGAGGGGGACACCGGGTCGCCCTTCTCGTCCACCACGAAGCAGCGGTCGGCGTCGCCGTCGAAGGCCAGGCCGATGTCCGCGCCGGTCTTGCGGACGTAGTCCTGCAGATCGACCAGGTTCTTCGGATCCAGCGGATTGGCTTCGTGATTGGGGAAGCTGCCGTCGAGTTCGAAGTACAGCGGCTCGACGGTGTACTGCGGCAGCGTGCCCAGCACGGCGGGCACGGTGTAGCCGCCCATGCCGTTGCCCGCGTCGACGGCGATGCGCAGCGGGCGCGAACCGCTCAGGTCGACCAGCTTGTGCAGGAAGGCGGCGTAGGCCTGGAGCAGGTCCTCGCGGGTCTCGGTGCCGCGCGGGCCGTCGAAGGCCGGGACGCCGGCGATGACCTCTTCGGTGATGGTGGCCAGACCGGTGTCCTGTCCGACCGGGAGCGCCTTGGCCCGGCACAGCTTGATGCCGTTGTACTTGGCCGGATTGTGGCTCGCGGTGAACATGGCGCCGGGGCAGTCCAGGTGGCCGGAGGCGAAGTACAGCTCGTCGGTGGAGGCCAGTCCGATGTGCACCACATCGAGTCCCTGGGCGACCACGCCGTCGGCGAAGGCGGCGGCCAGTTCCGGTGAGGAGTCACGCATGTCGTGTCCGATGACGATGCGGGAGGCGCCTTCCCCGCGCATCAGCCGGGCGAAGGATCCGGCGACGTCACGGACGAAATCCGCGTCGATCTGCTCGCCGACCACTCCTCGAACGTCGTATGCCTTGATGACTGCTTGAACGGACTCCGCTGACCGGGCGACTGTCATATAGGACACCCTAGTAGTACTCGCAGCCGTGCCGTATTCGGAGCCGTCCATGTCCCGCGAGCCGTCCATGTCCCGTGATCGTTCCCAGGGGGCGACGTCAGTTCGGGGGATCCGGTAGGACGCGTAGATGGCCTCTCCGGCCGGTGCGCCCCTGACGGGTCGGGCGCTGCGGGGCGGGGGCGTAGTCGGTGTAGCCGCGCGGATCGGGTTCCGGTGTGCGGCGGCGGGATCCGGCCTCGCGGACCGCCTCGGCCAGGGCGGTCAGATCATCGTCGTCGGGGGTGGAGCTGGAAAACCCGCCCTCGTGACGGACCAGCTCCCATCCCTTGGGCGCGGTGATCCGGGAAGCGTGCGTCTCGCACAAATCCCAGGAGTGTGGTTCGGCGACCGTGACCAGCGGACCCACGACTGCCATCGAGTCGGAGTACACATAGGTCAGCGTCGCGACGGCCGGGTTTTTGCAGCCTGGACGGCAGCAACGACGCATGGGGATCACGCCATGCAGGGTAACCCCCCTCACGCCCCGCCGGTAGCGGGACACGCTCAACGACACCCGCCCGGCTAAGGGTTAGATTCAAGGTATGACCCGTTCACGTAAGAGGCGGCCGCCCACCGCGCGGTCGGTCATCCGCCGCGGGCGGGGTGTGCGCGGGCCCATGCTGCCGCCGACGGTCCCGGCCCGGCGCACCCGCGGCCAGGAGTTCGACCGGCTGGTGCTGGAGGCGTTCGCGCCGCTGGAGAGCCGCTGGCACGAGCAGCTCACCAAACTCGACATCGCCGTCGACGATGTGCCGAAAATCCGCCCGCTGCACCCGGATTCGGTCACCTGGCCCGACGAGGTGGTGGCCGACGGCCCGGTGCCGCTGTCGCGGCTGATTCCGGCCGGCGTGGACCGCTACGGCATGGCTACCCGCGCCCGAGTCGTGTTGTTCCGCAAGCCATTGGAGCTGCGGGCGCAGGATCCCGACGATCTGGTCGACCTGCTGCGCGAGGTGCTCGTGCAACAGATCGCGACCTACCTGGGCGTGGAGCCCGACGTGATCGACCCGGAACCGGAGTAACGCGAAAACCGTTGGGGTCCTTGATATCCCCCGTCATTCCGGCGTGCTTTTGGCCGGAATCCACCCCTGCCGCTGTGGATCCCGGCCAAAAGCATGCCGGGATGACGGGGATTTCGCCTTTGCTGTCAGATGATGCCGCGCTTCAAGCGACGGCGTTCCCGTTCGCTGAGCCCGCCCCAGATGCCGAAGCGCTCATCGTTGGCGAGGGCGTATTCGAGGCACTCGTCGCGCACCTCGCAGCCCAGGCAGATGCGCTTGGCCTCTCTGGTGGAGCCGCCCTTCTCCGGGAAGAACGCCTCCGGGTCGGTCTGGGCGCACAGCGCCCGTTCCTGCCACTGTTCGGCCTCGGTCATCATGCGACCGCCGCGCGAGAAAGTGTCGAACATATCCTCGGCACCGGTGACGATCAGGCTCAGCCGCGGTGGTTCGGGCTGGTAGGCGGCTCGCGCCCACTGTCCGCCCCCCGGCCGCGCAGTCGTCATCGGTTCACCCCCCTCGTATCCGTTCCGGTCATCGGCGCAGAAGTCAGGTGCTGCGCCAGTCGTGGAATCGGTTTGCGATACACCGCCCGGAATGCCCGACGGGGCCAGCTCTTCGGCCATCGCTCCGCCTCCTCACTGTGTGTTAGCGCAGAATGATTAATCCGCCGGAGCCGATCCCACCGACGGCCCAACACCGCGGCGTAGTCCCGCGGCCATCCCCGAGCTTGGGTCACCCCGGTGCGAACAGTTGTTCGAAAACCCGTCCGCGCCTTGCACTCTCACGCGGACCCGGAATGACATGCCTGTGATTAGACACGCCGGGAGCGGCGATGGTCAAGCTGCCGAAGCAATTCCGTTACCATCTCCGGCCCCTCTTACCCGAGTTCCCGCAGATCAAACAGCAAATTCATAGCAAATGATCTGTTATCGGGCATCCGGGGCCGAACGCATAGGCTGTGCGGATGTGACTCGAGAACAAGCGGACACGGCGCCCGGCACCGGCCTGCGGATCGCCGTACTGGTCGGCGGAGTCGGCGGCGCGCGGTTCCTGATGGGCGTGCGCGAACTGCTGCCGGGAGCCGACACCACGGCCATCGTCAATGTCGGCGACGACGTCTGGATGCACGGGCTGCGCATCTGCCCTGACCTGGACACCTGCATGTACACCCTGGGTGGCGGCATCGATCCCGAACGCGGCTGGGGGCACGCGAACGAGACCTGGAACGCCAAGGAGGAGCTCGCGAAATACAACGCTCAGCCCGATTGGTTCGGGTTGGGGGATCGCGATATCGCCACCCATCTCATCCGCACCGAAATGCTGCGTCAGGGATACCCGCTCTCGGCGGTCACCGAGGCGCTCTGCAATCGGTGGCAACCGGGTGTGAAACTGCTCCCGGCAACCGACGATCGGTGTGAAACGCATGTAGTTATCGGGGATCCGGAGAACCCTGGCGAACGCCGCGCGATCCATTTCCAAGAGTGGTGGGTCCGCTACCGGGCGAGCGTCGAGACCCATGGATTCGTGACTATTGGGGCAGATGCTGCGAAACCGGCTCCGGGTGTGACGGAAATCATAGAGTCGGCCGACGTGATCCTGCTGGCCCCTTCCAACCCCGTGGTGAGTGTCGGAGCGATCCTTTCGGTTCCGGGCATACGCGGCGCACTCCGCACAACGGACGCCAAGGTGATCGGTCTGTCACCGGTGATCGGCGGAAAGCCGTTGCGCGGCATGGCCGATGAATGTCTGTCGGTGATCGGGGTGGAGACCACCGCCGAGGCCGTGGGCAACTACTACGGCGCCCGCTCGGCTACCGGAATCCTCGACGGCTGGCTCATCCACACCGGCGATACCGCGGACGTTCCGGGCGTCGAGGTGCGGGCCGTGCCGCTGCTCATGACCGATCCGGCTACCACCGCCGAAATGGTTCGCGAGGCCCTTGATATCGCGGGAGTCAAGCCGTGACAACGGAATTCACCGCTCCATCGGGCGATGGCGTCACCGAGGCGCTGGGCGATCACGCCTCGGGCGGCGAACTGCGCATCCTGCCCATTCCGGGCCTGCCGGAGTTCCGGCCCGGTGACGATCTCGCCGAAGCCATTGCGGCGCAGGCGCCTTGGCTGCGGGACGGGGACGTGCTGGTGGTGACCAGCAAGATCGTCGCCAAGGTCGAGGGACGCATTGTCGAGGTGCCCGCGGATCCCGAAGAGCGCGACGCCGCCCGGCGGCGGCTGGTGCTCGACGAATCGGTGCGGGTGCTGGCGCGCAAGAACCGCACCCTTATTACCGAGAACAAGCTCGGCATCGTGCAGGCGGCCTCCGGCGTCGACGGCTCGAATGTCGAACAGGGTGAACTGGTATTGCTGCCCGTGGATCCCGACGCCTCGGCCAAGGCGCTGCGCACCGCGCTCTCCGAGCGGCTCGGCGTGCAGGTGGCCGTGGTCATCACCGACACCATGGGGCGGGCCTGGCGCAACGGGCAGATCGACGCGGCCATCGGGTCTTCCGGTATCCGGGTCATGCACGACTACAACGGCGCGATCGACGGGCAGGGCAACGAGCTGCATGTGACGCTGGTCGCCGTGGCCGACGAGCTGGCCGCCGCCGCGGACCTGGTGAAGGGCAAGCTGGGCGGGGTGCCGATCGCGGTGGTGCGCGGGTTCGAGAGCGCCGACGACGGTTCCACGGCCGCGGATCTACTCCGGGGCGGCGAGGACGACCTGTTCTGGCTGGGGACCGCGGAGTCCATCGAGCTCGGGCGCAAACAGGCGGTGCCGCTGCGGCGTTCGGTGCGGCAGTTCGCGGATACGCCGGTCGAGCCGGAGCTCATCCGGGAATCGGTGGCGGCCGGGCTGACCGCTCCGGCCCCGCACCACACCCGCCCGGTGCGCTTCGTCTGGCTGCGTGATCGGGCGCGGCGCGAGCGACTGCTCGAGGCGATGGCCGAGAAGTGGCGCGTCGATCTGACCGCCGACGGCAAGACCCCCGAGAGCATCGAGAAGCGAGTCGCACGCGGCCGCATCCTCTTCGACGCCCCCGAGGTGATCATCCCGTTCTGCGTTCCCGATGGCGCACATGACTATCCGGACGAAACGCGCACGGCCGCGGAGAAGACCATGTTCACCGTGGCGGTGGGCGCGGCGGTGCAGGGGCTGCTGGTGTCGCTGGCCGTGCGTGGCGTGGGCAGCTGCTGGATCGGATCCACCATCTTCGCGCCGGAGGTCACCCGCGAGGTGCTCGGGCTGGAGGCGGACTGGAACCCGTTGGGTGCCATTGCCATCGGCTACCCCCTGGACGAGATCGCGCCGCGCGAGGCGGGCGATCCCGGCATCGGCCTGGTCGAGCTGTGAGCGCCGAATCGCTGCACAAGTCGGCCACCGAGCTGCTCGAAACCTGGTCCCCGGCAGCGGGTCCGGATGCCTCGATCCGGGAGGCCATGCTGGCCTTCCTGGGTTCCGCGCCGCGCGGGTGCCTGCGCGAGCACGCGGCCGGGCACATCACGGCCTCGGCCATCGTGTTCTCCCATGACGAGCGCGAGGTGCTGTTGACCCTGCATCCGCGGGTCGGACGGTGGATCCAATTGGGCGGGCACTGCGAGGAATCCGACGATTCGGTCGCGGCGGCCGCGCTGCGGGAGGCGACCGAGGAGTCCGGGATCGAGGGGTTGGTGCTGGAGCCGGGGCTCTACGGGGCGCAGGCGCACCCGATCACCTGTTCGCTCGGGGTACCCACCCGCCACCTGGATCTGCTGTTCAAAATCGTGGCCCCGGAAGGCGCTGTGCCGGTGCGGAGTTCGGAATCGACCGATCTGCGGTTCTGGCCGGTCGACGGCCTGCCCGCCGACTCGGATGTGCTTTTGCGCTGAGTGAATCCATCTCTTCCCCGCCCTGGGACCCCGTGTTACTGTCCGGTAGTACACGTTCTCAGGGCGGGGTGGAATTCCCCACCGGCGGTAATGGCATCCGGACCGATCCGGAAGGCACGAGCCCGCGAGCGCCAGGCGATTCCTCGGAAGGCCTGGGTCGAGCAGATTCCGGTGTGATCCCGGAGCCGACGGTCACAGTCCGGATGAAAGAGAACGCGGCACCGGCCGGTCCGCATCGTCGGGCGGGTCTGTTCGCGTCTAAGCCCTGGGTGACATCGCGAACAGGAGGAATCCCCATGTCACCCAATTCGAATCGCATCGCTCTCGTCGCCGCGCAGTGGCACAGCGAGATTGTCGAGAAGGCCGTGGAATCCGCCCGGAAGGGCCTGATCGATCGCGGCTACGCCGAGGTCGATGTGATCCACGTGCCCGGCGCGTTCGAGATCCCGCTGCAGATCAAGCGATTGGCGACCAGTGGCCGCTATGCCGCCGTCGCGGGTGTCGCGCTGGTAGTGGACGGCGGGATCTACCGCCATGATTTCGTCGCCTCGACCGTCGTCGACGCTTTGATGCGGGTCCAGCTCGAGACCGATGTGCCGGTGTTCTCGGCCGTCCTGACTCCGCACCACTTCCACGAGCACGGTGAGCATCTCGCCTACTTCTCCCGGCATTTCGAGGTGAAGGGCGCGGAGCTGGCCAATGCCATCGCCGCGACCCTGGCGCTGGACGCGGTCGGCGTCTAGCACCAGGGTCTGTGCGGGCTCCGTCGGCGCGACGGGGGGTTAGCGCGCCGGCGGTCCCGGTTCCGCCTGGGGGTTGGGGTCAGGCTGGAACCAGGTTCTTTTCGGGTTCGGCGGGCGCGTGGTCCTCGACCATGCTGGCCTCGTCGAACGGGATCTCGCGGTTGAGCACCGCGGTGACGCGGGCCGGATCGATGGTCTTGGTCCAGGTGCCGACCAGCAGGGTGGCGACCGCGTTGCCCGAGAAGTTGGTCAGCGCACGGGCTTCGGACATGAACCGGTCGATGCCGACGATCAGGCCGACGCCGTCGAGCAGTTCGGGCCGGTGGCTCTGCAGGCCGCCCGCCAGGGTGGCCAGGCCCGCGCCGGTGACGCCGGCCGCGCCCTTGGAGGCGACGATCATGAACAGCAGCAGGCCGATCTGCTCGTGCCAGGACAGCGGCTTGCCCATGGCGTCGGCCACGAACAGGGTGGCCATGGTCAGATAGATGGCGGTGCCGTCGAGGTTGAACGAATACCCGGTCGGCACAACCACACCCACGGTGGTGCGGTCCACGCCGACATGCTCCATCTTGGCGATCAGGCGGGGCAGCGCCGACTCCGAGGACGAGGTGGCGAAGATGAGCAGGTACTCGCGGGCCAGGTAGCGGACCAGCTTGAAGATGGACGTGCCCGCGACGACCCGCAGCAGGATGCCCAGCACGCCGAAGATGAACACGATGCAGGTCAGGTAGAAGGCCACCATCAGCAGCGCCAGCTGCTTGACCGCGTCGAGTCCGGTGCGCGCCACCACATTCGCCATCGCGCCGAACGCGCCGATCGGGGCCAGCCACAGGATCATGGTCAGGATCCGGAACACCAGCTTCTGCACCGAGGCGACGCCGCGCAGGATCGGCTCGCCCGCAGCGCCCATGGCCTGGATGCCGAAGCCGACCAGCAGCGCCACGAACAGCGCCTGCAGCACCTTGCCCGAGGTGAGCGAGGACAGCAGCGTGGTCGGGACGATGTCCTGCAGGAACTGCCAGGTGCCGCCCGCCGCCTTGGCGTCGGTGGCGTACTTGGTGACCTCCTTGGCGTGGGCCGCCACGTTCAGGCCCGAACCCGGATGCAGCAGATTGCCGACCACCAGGCCGATGCCCAGCGCGACGGTCGACATGACGAGGAAGTAGCCCAACGCCAGGCCGCCCACCTTGCCGACCTTGGCGGCCGCGCGCACCGAGCCGATGCCGAGCACGATGGTGCAGAAGATGACCGGGGCGATCATCATCTTGATGAGGTTCACGAAGAGCGTGCCGAGTTCACCCACGGACTTGCCGAAGCCCGGGGCCAGCCAGCCGACCAGAATGCCCGCGATGACGGCCGCGATGACGGCCAGATAGAGCCAATGGGTACGGTCCCTGCGCTGTGGTGTTGTCGTATCGCTCATCTCGTCGTGCCTCCGGGTTGCTGCCCGCGCGACGGTTCTCCACACGGGTGATCAGGAAGAATCATGGTCTGGACAGTGACGCGGGTCACTGTTTCGTAAATTATGTTCATGAAGTACCCGGAGGAGTCGTGAGAGGTCGCAGCGGCGGCAATCGGGCGCGTCCCGCGAGGGCGCGCCGCACCCTGGCGGGCCAGGTGTTCGTCGTGCAGGTGCTGGTGCTGGCCGTGGTGATCGCCGCGGGCGCGGCGCTGGCGGTGCTGCAGACGCGCCGGGTGCAGGATGACGCCACCCGCGCCGAGGTCACCGATACCGCGGTGGCGGTCGCGCAGTCGCCCTCGACGCTGGCCGGGGTGCGCAGCCCGGATCCGACCGCGCTGCTGCAGCCGGTGACCGAGGCGATTCGCAAATCCACCGGCATGGATTTCATCGTGGTGATGGCCCCGGACCGGACCCGCTACACGCACACCGAGATCGATCGGATCGGGAAACCGTTCAGCGGCAATATCGATCGCGCGCTGGCGGGGGAGACGTTCACCGAAACCTATGCCGGGACACTGGGTCCCTCGATTCGCGCGGTGACGCCGGTGCGGGACGGCGACGGCCGCATCGTCGCGCTGGTATCGGCCGGAGTCACGCGCACGCACATCGGTGATCAGGTGTGGGCGCAGTTGCCGGTCATCCTGCTCGCCGCCGGGGGCGGCTGCTGCTGGCGACGCTGAGCTCATTGTTGTTGCGGCGCAGGCTGTTGCGGCAGACACACGGGCTCGGGCCGAGCGAGTTGCGGGCCATGTACGAGCACCACGACGCGGTGCTGCACTCGATCCACGAGGGCCTGCTGGTGTTCGACAAGTTCGATGGGGAGGCCGAGGTCGTCAACGACCAGGCCCGCCTGCTGCTCGACCTGCCCGACGGTCCGATCAAGCGCTCGGATCTGCCGGTGTCGTTGCAGCGCTTGGGAACCGGCGTGGTCCGCGACGAGATGCACGTGACGCCCGACCGCGTACTGGTGGTCAACCAGGACGTCGTCGAGCACGACGGCCGCCGCATCGGCACCGTGCTGACCCTGCGCGATCACACCGAATTGCGGGATGTACTCGGCGAATTGGATTCCGTGCGCGGCTTCGCCGAATCCCTGCGCGCCCAGGCGCACGAGGCCGCCAACCGGCTGCACACCGTGGTCACCATGGTCGAGCTGGGCCGCCACCGCGAGGCGGTGAACTTCGCGACCGCGGAACTCGAACTGTCCCAGGTCCTCATCGACCGGCTCACCGGCGCGGTGGCCGAACCGGCGGTGGTGGCGCTGCTGCTGGGCAAGGTGGAGCAGGCCGCCGAGTACGGTGTCGAGCTGACCGTCACCGGCGACACCCTGCTCGACAGCACCGATCCGCTCAGCCCGCACGAGATGGTCACGCTGCTGGGCAATCTGATAGACAACGCGCTCGACGAGGTCGGGCACGACGAGGACGCGTGGGTGGAAGTGACTGTGCGACGGGATGAATCGGAGCTGTTCGTGCGGGTGGCCGACAGCGGGCCGGGCATGTCCGAGGAGCTGTTCACCCGCGCCACCGAGCGCGGGTACTCCACCAAGACCGACCATCACGGGCTCGGGCTGGCCCTGGTGCGCCGCCTGGTGGCCCGGCACGCCGGTGAGCTGCGGGCGCGGCGGGAACCGGAGTCCGCGGTGATCGTGAGGTTCCCCCGATGAATCCCCAGGGGCAGAAACCGATTCGGGTATTGATCGTCGAGGACGAGCCGAAAATCGCTGCGGCGCATCGCTCTTATGTGAATCGGCTGACCGGTTTCGATGTGGTGGCCGTGGCGCACACCGGACGCGACGCCGTTTCGATCGCGAAAAGGTCACAATCTTCCGGCGTCCCCGTTGATTTGGTGCTGATGGATATCGGCTTGCCGGATATGAGCGGCCTCGCCGTCGCGGCCGCATTGTCCGGGCTGCGGCCGCGACCCGACGTCATCGCCGTCACCTCGGCCCGCGATCTGGCCATGGTGCGCGCGGCCGTCTCGCACGGCGTGGTGCTGTATCTGTTGAAGCCCTTCACTTTTGCGGCCTTCCGCGACAAATTGGAACGCTATCTCGAATACCGGGCAGCGCTGCCGGCCGGGGAGACGGCGGTCTCGCAGCTGGACATCGATCGGGCCTTCGGGGCGCTGCGCACGCCCGACCAGCGCGCCACATTGCCGAAAGGCATTGCGCCCCAGACCATGGACGAGGTGTCGCGCGCGGTGCGGGGCGCGGCCGACGGGCTCTCGGCCGGTGAGGCCGGGCGAGCGGTGGGCGTTTCCCGAGTTACGGCGTGGCGTTACCTGGAGCGTCTGGCCGAAGACGGCGTGGTGGAACGGCGAACCGACTACGGTCGAACCGGCCGCCCCCAGGTGCGTTATGTGTGGTTGCGCTGAACCGGGTTTCGCCAGCGGTTTGCGCTTGCGGGCTGGTGACGGAAACCACATGGTCGGTTGCGTGGGAACCGACTGCTCATGATGTAACAGTGGCCACCTTTCGGTGTGACCGCGTGCTGTAACAGGCGCTAAGTTTCAAGATATGTAGCGGCGAAGATCGACGAGGTTTTGAAGAGGTTTCCAATTAGCGGGGCAAACGTGCAAAAGGTCGGCAAACGGTCGGGTTCACCGGATCCGAAACGCCACCTGTGGGTGCTCGGGCTCATCGCCCCCGGGTGTGCGTTGTTGCCGTCGCAGCTGGTGTTGCACACCAAGCTCACGGTGTTCTGGTGGATCGGACCGATCATCATTCTGATCGTGATTCCGGTATTGGACTGGGTCGTCGGGGAAGACGGCACCAATCCGCGCGACGAGGACTACGAATTACTCAGTAACGATCGCTATTACCGCTGGTGTACCTACATGTTCCTGCCCATCCAGGTGAGCGGGCTGATCATCGCCGCCGCCCTGTGGGCCGGTGACGGGCTGTCGATCCCCAACAAGCTGGGGCTGGCGGTCACGCTCGGTTTCGTGAGCGGCATCGGGATCAACGCCGCACACGAACTCGGCCACCGGGTGGAGCGGCTGGAGCGCTGGCTGTCGAAAATGGCGCTCGCGCAGTCGGGTTACGGGCACTTCTTCGTCGAGCACAACAAGGGCCACCACGCCCGCGTCGCCACCCCCGAGGATCCGGCCAGCGCGCGGATGGGGGAGTCGCTGTGGGAGTTCCTGCCACGCAGTGTGATCGGCGGTTTCCGGTCGGCCATCGAGCTCGAGGGCGACCGGCTGCGGCGCAAGGGGCACCGCTGGTTCAGTGTCCACAACCACATCCTGCAGGCGTGGGCTATGACCGTCGTGCTGTTCGGCGGGCTGCTGGCGGTGTTCGGCTGGCGCATCCTGCCGTATCTGTTGTTGCAGGCGGTCATTGGCGCGGCCCTGCTCGAAACCGTCAACTACGTGGAGCATTACGGCCTGCTGCGGCGCAAGCGGCCCAATGGCGCCTGGGCCCGCTGCTCGCCGCGCGACAGCTGGAACAGCGATCGGCTGGTCACCAATATCTTCATGTTCCATCTGCAGCGGCACAGCGACCACCACGCCAATCCTGGACGCCGGTACCAGACGCTGCGTAGCTCCGAAACCGCGCCGCAGCTTCCGGCGGGCTACGCCACCATGATCCTGCTGGCCCTGTTCCCGCCGCTGTGGCGCTACATCATGGATCCCCGCCTGCTGGAGCACTACTCGGGTGACCTGAGCCAGGCCAATATTCAGCCACGCAAGCGGGCGAAGATTCTCGCCGAGTACGACTATCCGGCCGCCGCCTGAGGCGCGCTTTCGGAATCGACAAACCGGGGCCGACGTGCGTACGCTGTACGCACGTCGGCCGCCGCGTGGGGGTACCAAGCCGGACCGACTAGCCTTAGCGCCAAGCCAGCCGACCATGGAGAGGCAGATGACGACCGCTGTGTCCAGCATGATGACCCCCGACGTCCGCAACGGGATCGATTTCAAGGTGGCGGACCTGTCCCTTGCCGAATTCGGCCGCAAGGAGATTCGCCTCGCCGAGCACGAGATGCCGGGCCTGATGGCGCTGCGTCGCGAGTACCACGACGTGCAGCCGCTCAAGGGCGCCCGCATCTCCGGCTCGCTGCACATGACCGTGCAGACCGCCGTGCTGATCGAGACCCTGGTCTCGCTCGGCGCCGAGGTCCGCTGGGCCTCCTGCAACATCTTCTCCACCCAGGACCACGCGGCCGCCGCGGTCGTCGTCGGCCCGCACGGCACCGTCGACGAGCCCAAGGGCACTCCGGTCTTCGCCTGGAAGGGCGAGACCCTGGAGGAGTACTGGTGGGCGGCCGAGCAGATGCTGACCTGGCCGGGCGAGCCGGCCAACATGATCCTCGACGACGGCGGTGACGCCACCATGCTGGTGCTGCGCGGCGCGCAGTTCGAGAAGGCGGGCGTGGTTCCGCCCGAGGACGAGACCCACTCGGCCGAGTACAAGGTGTTCCTGAACCTGTTGCGCGCCAGCCTCGAAGCCGACAAGGGCAAGTGGGGCAAGATCGCCGAGTCGGTCAAGGGCGTCACCGAGGAGACCACCACCGGCGTGCTGCGGCTGTACCAGTTCGCCGCCGCGGGTGAGCTGTCGTTCCCGGCCATCAATGTCAACGACTCGGTCACCAAGTCGAAGTTCGACAACAAGTACGGCACCCGCCATTCGCTGATCGACGGCATCAACCGCGGCACCGACGTTTTGATCGGCGGCAAGAAGGTGCTGATCTGCGGTTACGGCGACGTCGGCAAGGGCTGCGCGGAGTCGATGGCCGGCCAGGGCGCGCGCGTCCAGGTCACCGAGATCGACCCGATCAACGCGCTGCAGGCGCTGATGGACGGCTTCGACGTGGTCACCGTGGAGCAGGCGATCGGCGACGCCGACATCGTCATCACCTCCACCGGCAACAAGGACATCATCCTTCTCGACCACATGAAGGCGATGAAGGACCAGGCCATCCTGGGCAATATCGGCCACTTCGACAACGAGATCGACATGGCCGCCCTGGAGCGCTCCGGCGCGGACCGCCTGAACATCAAGCCGCAGGTCGACCTGTGGACGTTCAAGGAGTCCGGCAAGTCGATCATCGTGCTGTCCGAAGGCCGCCTGCTGAATCTGGGCAACGCCACCGGCCACCCCTCGTTCGTGATGTCGAACTCCTTCTCAAACCAGGTGATCGCCCAGATCGAACTCTGGACCAAGCCGCAGGAGTACGACAACGAGGTCTACCGCCTCCCCAAGCACCTCGACGAGAAGGTCGCCAAGATCCACGTCGAGGCCCTGGGCGGCACCCTGACCAAGCTCACCAAGGACCAGGCCGAGTACATCGGCGTGGACGTGGAGGGCCCGTACAAGCCGGACCACTACCGCTACTGAGCGGCTGTGTGGTTCTCGCGAACCGCTTGTAGCACCTGAAGATTCGGCCGGTCACCTCGAGTGACCGGCCGAATCTCGTTGGGGCCTAGACGCAGATGTCCACGATCGGGAGCCAGGTGCCGCCCTTGAGGGTGCAGAGGGCGGCGCTGATCAGTTCGCTGGCGCTGGAGCCGGTGCCGCCGACATTGTCGGAGCCGGAGCTCGAGCCGGAACCGCCGGAGCCCGAACCGGATCCGGAGCCCGAGGCGCCTGCGATCGGGGCGGGGTCGAGGGTGAGCGGAGCGGCCGTCGCGGTGGCGGTGGAGAGGGTTGCGGCGGAGATGGCGACGGCCGCCAGGGTGTAGGTGAAGCGGGACTTCATCAGGTGCTCTCCTTGCAGGGGGAGTGGTGGCTCGGACCCTACACATCTGTGAACTGGATGTGTTTCAAACCAATAATTCGGCCCCGATCGCACTGCGATCGGGGCCGAATCTGGAGTGGAGAACCGAGCGAAGTTACTTGTGGAACGACTTCGGCAAGGGGTAGCCCTTGTCCTGCATGACTTCTCGGGCGCGATTCGGATAGTCGGTGATCAGGCCGTCGACGCCTTGATCCAGGATCTGGCCGATGGCGTCCTTGTCATTGACCGTCCACGGAATCACCTTGATGTCGAGATCGTGTGCCTTGCGGACGTATTCGGCACTCGTCATCAGCTTGTAGTCCGGTGATGAAATGTTCGCTCCCAGAGCCTTGATCGCGGCGAGCGGGTCACCGACGTGATCCTCGTAGTGAACCGGGCCGAGCCAGGCGCTGTTCGGCTTGAAGGTGGTGTCGTCGTAGAGCGCCACCGTCGGAATGCTCGGGTTGGCGGCCTTCACCAATGGCAGGCTGCGCCAGTCGAAGCTCTGGATCTCCACCTTGTCGGTGGCATTCGCGGCCGCGACCGCGCCGAGGATGACGTCGACGAATTCCTCGGGGGTGGCGGACTGTTCGGGATGCTCGGCCTCGACCTTGGTCTCCACGTTGTAGCGCAGTGCGTCGAACGCACCGGGGTAGGTCTTCACCAGATCGAACAGCTCCGGCAGCCGGGCGATCTTGTTGCCCGGAAGTTCCTGCGCCTCCGGGAATCCCGCGAGCTTCTTGCCGCAGTCGAGGGTGTGGACCTGCTCGAAGGTGAGGTCGTGGACCAGCTTGCCGACATAGGGATACTGCGGATCGTCGGGGAAGGCAGGGGCGGTGTCGGTGCACTTCTCGGCCTGGATCTTCGGGTCGTGCCAGATGAGCGGCGCCTTGTCCTTGGTCAGCACGATATCGAGTTCCAGTGTGGACACGCCCAGTTCGATGGCCTTGGCGAAGCCGGGCAGCGACTCCTCGATCGTCATGCCGCGCCCGCCGCGGTGGGCCTGCAGATCGAAGGACCGATGCGGGTCGGCGGCCGGGCTCGCCGCGGTCGCGGAGTTCTTGTCCCCGGAGTCGTTGCCGCAGGCCGTCGATCCGACGGCGGCAATCGCCACTCCCAGGACTGCAAAAGCACGCTTGAGCTGCACTGACTTGACGCGTACGGAAGTCATGAGCGGACTATAGCGAGCATTGGGTAGTCTGCCCTGCATGGGTGCACTGGTGGCGGTGGAAGGCCTCGACGGCGCGGGCAAGCGCACGTTGACCGACGCCGTCGTCGCCGGCCTGACCGCCCGGGGGCTGCGCGTGGCCACCCTCGCCTTCCCCCGCTACGGCGTTTCGGTGCACGCCGACCTCGCCGCCGAGGCGCTGCGCGGCGGCCATGGAGATACCGCTCGGTCGGTGAACGCCATGGCGCTGCTGTTCGCCCTCGACCGCGCCGACGCGCGCGACGAACTCTCGAAACTGCTGGCCGACAACGACATCGTGCTACTGGACCGCTATGTGGCCTCCAACGCCGCCTATTCCGCCGCGCGGATGGAACAGGACGCGCGCGGTGAAATCGTGGCCTGGATCGAGCAATTGGAATTCGAGCGCTTCGCCCTGCCTGCCCCGAATGTCCAGATTCTCCTGGATGTTCCGGTCGATGTGGCCGAGGAGCGCGCCCGCCTGCGCGGCGAGTCCGACACCGCCCGGGCGCTGGACTCCTACGAAAAAGACGGGGGACTGCAGCGCCGCACCGGTACTGTCTATCGTGAGCTGGCCGAAATCAACTGGCACGGACCGTGGTGGGTGCATCGGACCGGTGACGAACCGGCAACACTTACCGCGCGCCTCGCGGAAATTGTTGCTGGATAGGGTTGGATGTGCGCCGACAGGTCACGAGTGTTGGCGTGGCGGCCGAATCAGAGCCGGAGAGGTGACAAACTAGACGTTATGAAGCCGAAGATTCTGGTCGTCGACGACGATATGGCTCTCGCGGAGATGCTCACGATCGTCTTGCGCGGTGAGGGTTTCGACCCCCACGTCGTCGGTGACGGTACGCAGGCGCTGACCGCGGTCCGGGAGCTGCGCCCGGATCTCGTGTTGCTGGACCTCATGCTGCCCGGCATGAACGGCATCGATGTATGCCGGGTACTGCGAGCCGACTCGGGAGTGCCCATCGTGATGCTGACGGCGAAGACCGATACGGTCGACGTCGTCCTGGGTTTGGAAAGCGGTGCCGACGATTACATCGTCAAACCGTTCAAACCGAAGGAACTCGTTGCTCGAGTGCGGGCCCGCCTGCGCCGCACCGAGGAGGAGCCGCAGGAACTGCTCTCCATCGCCGACATCGTCATCGATGTGCCCGCGCACAAGGTGACTCGCGGCGGCGCGCAGATCTCGCTGACTCCGCTGGAATTCGATCTGCTGGTGGCGCTGGCCCGCAAGCCGCGTCAGGTGTTCACCCGCGAGGTGCTCCTCGAACAGGTCTGGGGTTACCGGCATGCCGCCGACACCCGCCTGGTCAACGTGCACGTACAGCGGTTGCGCGCCAAGGTGGAGAAGGATCCGGAGAACCCTGAGATCGTCTTGACCGTTCGAGGTGTGGGCTACAAGGCCGGACCGCCGTGATCGCTGGCTCCAGAAACCGCGTTCAGCGGTGGCTGGCGGTAGTGGTGGCCTGGTTCCGCAATCTGGGCGAGCAACTGGGCCATGTTTGGCGGCGTTCGCTGCAGTTGCGTGTTGTCGTGTCCACGCTCACCCTGTCGCTGATCGTCATCACGATTCTGGGCGTCGTGCTCACGAGTCAGATCACCGACCGGTTGTTGGACGCGAAGATCAACGCGGCCGTCGAGGAAATGGGCCGCGCCCGCAATACCGTTCAGAACCAACTGACCGGAGTGCACGATTCGGGCACCCAGCAGAGCCGTTTGGACGATGCCCGCCGCGCGCTGTTCAACAGCGCCGGCGGGACTCAGAGTGGCGGCGCCGCAGGCAGTTACGAGGCGGCGCTGGCCATGACGGGGGACACCGGGCAGGAGCTCACCTCCGGGTCCATTCAGGAGATCCCCAGCGAGCTACGCCAATTCGTGAAGCAGCGGCAGGTCTCCTATCAGTTCGCCACGGTCTCCAGCCCGGACGGGTACAAGGGCCCGGCACTGATCATCGGCAGCCCCTCGTCCGATATCGATTCGCTGGAGATCTACCTGATCTTCCCGCTCACCAATGAGGCGCGCAGCCTGTCGCTCATGCGCGGCACCATGCTCATCGGCGGCATCGTGCTGCTGGTGTTGCTGGCCGCGATCACCGCGCTGGTGACCCGGCAGGTGGTGCTGCCCATCCGATCCGCCGCGCGGATCGCGAGTCGTTTCGCCGATGGCCGCCTCAAGGAGCGCATGCTGGTGCGCGGTGAGGACGACATGGCCAGGCTGGCCATGTCGTTCAACGAGATGGCCGAAAGCCTGTCCAACCAGATCACCCAACTCGAGGAGTTCGGAAATCTGCAGCGACGCTTCACCTCCGACGTCAGCCATGAGCTCCGCACGCCGTTGACCACCGTGCGCATGGCGGCCGACCTCATCCACGGATCCAGCGACGACCTGGACCCGGCGCTGGCGCGTTCGGCCGAACTGCTCGTCAACGAACTCGACCGGTTCGAGGGCCTGCTCAACGACCTGCTCGAGATCAGCCGCCACGACGCGGGTGTGGCCGAGCTGCAGGTGGAATCGCTGGACGTGCGCATGTGCGCGCGGGCCGCGGTCTCCACGGTGCGGCACCTGGCCAAGGAATCCGGCGTGGAACTCGTGGTCGACATGCCCGAGGAACCCCTTGTCGCCGAGGTGGATCCGCGCCGCGTCGAGCGCGTGCTGCGCAATCTGCTCGCCAATGCCATCGACCACAGCGAGGGCAAGCCGGTGCTCATGCGCATGCGCGGCGACCTGGACGCCAACGCGGTCGCCATCGTGGTGCGCGATCAGGGCGTCGGCCTGCGGCCCGGCGAGGAGAAGCTGGTGTTCAACCGCTTCTGGCGCTCGGACCCCTCCCGCATGCGCCGCTCCGGCGGCACCGGCCTGGGCCTGTCCATCAGCGTCGAGGACGCCAACCTGCACGAGGGCAAGCTGGAGGCGTGGGGCGAGATCGGCGTGGGCGCGAGCTTCCGGCTCACGCTGCCGCTGGTGCGCGGCAAGAAGCTGGGGTCGAGCCCACTGTCGTTGGAGCCGCCCAAGATTCGCGGTGCGGTCTCGCCGGAACAGCTGGCGCTGGACATCGCGGGGTCCGACGCCACGCCCGAGGCCATCGCCTCGTTCGCGTCGGTGCTCGAATCCGCGCCCACCACAACCGAATCGGAGGACGGCGCGGGCGAGGGCGTGCCCGAGGAGACGCCGGCCGAGGACGGATTCGACGCCATCGCACCGGAATTCCCGTCCGCCTCCGCCACCGCGGACGGCGGTAACGCCGGGGACGGCCAATCATGAGGCGTCCCCTCATGAGCCTGTGCCGGGCTCTGGTGGCTCTCGGCTGCCTGGTCCCGCTGGCCGCCTGCGCCAGCCTGCCGGACTCCTCCGCGCCGCAGGCGCTGGGCAGCCTGGACCACCAGCCCACCAGCACCGCGCCCAATCCGCCCATCGCCGGGCGCGAACCCGAGCAGCTGCTGCTGGACTTCCTGCAGGCCACCTCCGACCCCACCAACAAGCATCAGGCGGCGCGGCAGTTCCTCTCGCCCGCGGCCAATGTGGCGTGGGACGACGCGGAGGGCACCACCATCGTGGACTCGCAGCCGAACACGCTGCGCGAGTCCCGCACCGGCGACGCGGCCACCTATGTGATCCGGGCGCGCAAGATCGGCGAGCTGGCCGCGGACGGTTCGTACCGGGCCGCCGACGGCACCCTGGAAACCAAGATCGATATGGAGAAGCTGGACGGGGAGTGGCGGATCAAGGATCTGCCCGCCGGGGTGATCGTCGAACAGGCCGCCTTCGCCAAGTCGTATCACCGGTATTCGCTGTTCTTCCCGAACCTGGCCGGGATGGCCATGGTCCCCGACCTGCGCTGGATCTCGGTGCGCAAGGACCAGCTGGCACAGCGGCTGCTGAGCCTGCTCGGCGCCGGACCGCAGGCGGCGCTGGCGCCGGCCACGCACAATCCGATGGCCGCGCCCGTGGCCCTGCGCGGGCCGATCACCAAGGCCAATGGCGATCCCGACAATGTCGGGGTCGGCGGCGGGGGTGTGGCCGTGGACTTCTCCGGCGCTCCCGCGGATCCGGCCGCCCGCGATCTGATGGCCGCACAGGTGGTGCTCACGCTGTCGAGCGCGGACGTGCTGGGGCCGTACCTGATCAACGCCGACGGCAAACCGCTCGAGGACAAGTTCTCCAACGGGTGGCAGCGCTCCGACGTCGAGGCCAAGAGCCCGGATGTGGTCGCGCGCAACCGCGCCGGGCTGCACGCCGTGCGCGACGGATCGCTGGTGGCGCTCACCGAAACCGGGATCACCCCCGCGCCCGGCTTCTTCGGGACCACCCACACCCTGCAGTCGGTGGGGCTGTCCCCGGACGGGCAGCTGGTCGCCGCGGTCGCCAAGTCCGGCCGCCCCGACCCCGAACCCGAGCGCACGCTGATCATCGGAACCTATGACGGCCAGGGCTTCCCGGTCGCCACCGGCGGCACCTTCACCCGTCCGTCCTGGCCCGCCGACGGCAGCTCGGCCTGGTCGGTGGTGGACGGCGACCGGGTGATCCGGGCCGTGCACGACCGCACCACCGGCAATGTGTCGGTGCAGGACGTCGACATCTCCGAACTGCTGGCGGCGGCGGCCAATTCGAACTCGCCGCGGGTGCCCATCACCGAGCTGCGCATCTCCCCGTCCGGGGCGCGGGCGGCGCTGATCGCCAACGGCAAGGTGTACGTGGCCGTGGTGGTGCCGCAGGCCGGCGGGAAGTTCTCGCTCACCTCGCCGCTGCCGCTGGCCATCGGGCTGAGCACGCCCGCGGTGTCCATCGACTGGCTCACCGACGAGAAGGTCGTCGTGGCCCGCGACGGCAATGTGGACCCGGTGGCCGGGGTGCTGGTGGACGGCTCCGAATTCCGCGCCCAGACCTCCCAGAACCTCACCCCGCCGGTGCGGGTGGTGAGCGCCGCGCCGGATCAGGAGTACGTCGCCGACTCGCGCGCGGTGCTGGAGCTGACCCGCAATCCCGAAGGGCGCGAGGACTACTGGCGCGAAGTTCCGGGTCTGGGGGCCAACGCGGTACCGGTCCTGCCCGGCTGAGCGCACACTGGGGTGCATGGGGGACGCACGAAAGGGCGATGTTCGAAAGGGCTTGGGGGAGCTGCTGGATCTGATGCTGCCGCGCTCGTGCGGCGGCTGCGGTCGGGCGGGAACCGCGTGGTGCGCCGAGTGCGCGGCCGCGCTGTCCGGGCCGCCGCTGCGGATCCGGCCGCGCGCCGATCCCGGGGTGCCGTGCTGGGCGCTGGCCGGGTACCGGGGTGCGCCGCGGGCGGCCGTGCTGGCCGTCAAGGAGCATTGCCGGTGGGACCTGACAAAGCCGTTGGGTGTCGCGCTGGCCAGGGGACTGGATCGTTTGCGGGACACCGATCGGGAGCTGATATTGATCCCCGCGCCGAGCCGGGCGGTGTCCGCGCGCCGTCGTGGAGGGGATCCGGTGACGCGTTCCGCGATCGTCGCGGCGAGTTGGCTACCGGGTTGCCGACTGGTACGCATGTTGCGCATGCGTCCAGGTGTGCGTGACTCGGTGGGCCTGGGGCACAGCGATCGCCAGCACAATCTGCACGGGCGGATCATGGTAGCCACCACCCGGCCACCGGGTGTCCTGATTCCGGCAAATGCCGAGGTAGTGCTCGTCGATGACGTGTTGACCACCGGTGTCACGATGCGCGAATCGGTGGCTGCGCTGGCTGATGCGGATGTGACTGTTCGTGCCGTGCTGGTTACCTGTGTCGCTTGATTCTTCGAAATTTGCGTGAACACTGGCGGACAGGTCGCTGGCGCACTAGGTTGGCGATCAGACACCCGAACCGCAAGTTTGGAGGTGGCGCCTCGGACATATGTGCCGACGCGAATTATTCGATCGGCACACGTTTCAATCCCGCCGCACGAGCGGCTTGTGCGGCCAGATCCGGGAGGTACGCGTGACGACTACTTCACGACTCTCAGCGAAGAACGCAGACACCGCGGTGCTGCTCGATGACGAGGACACCCTCGACGATTCGCCCACTCGGGCAACCAGCGCGGAAGTCGTGGTCAAGGGAAGGACCCTCGGTGAGGGTGGAGTTCCCGACCATTTCCGAATTCACGTGTCGGACAAGCTCTCTCGCTTGGAGCGTTTCGACCCCACCATCTACCTCTTCGACGTGGAGCTCACCCACGAACGCAATCGTCGTCAACGCAAGAACTGCCAGCGAATAGAGATCACCGCCCGCGGCAAGGGTCCGGTCGTCCGGGCCGAAGCCTGCGCGGACAGCTTCTACGCGGCGCTCGAGCTCGCGGTGGAGCGATTGGAGAGCCGATTGCGCAGGCTCAAGGATCGCCGTCGCGTGCACCATGGGGACAAGACCCCGATCTCGGTGGCGGAAGCCACGGCCGGCCTGCTCGACGACTCCCTGTTCAGCTCGAACGGGTCCGCCGCCCACGACCATTCGGCCGACGAGATGGACGGCGAATCCGCCGGTCCCGGCCACGTCGTGCGAACCAAGCAGCACCCCGCGATCCCCATGACGGTCGATGACGCCCTCTATCAGATGGAGCTCGTCGGCCACGATTTCTTCCTGTTCCAGGACAAGGAGACCGACCGACCGTCGGTCGTCTATCGCCGCCACGCCTTCGACTACGGGCTCATCAGGCTCGCGTAGTTCGCGGCTAAAGGGACACATTCACCACCCATTTCGACCGGGGTCTCGGGACAAGGCCCCGGTCGCCTGTTGCCCAGCACACGCTTGATGTTACGGGCTGTATCAGTTAAAACTGTGCCATGGCTACCAAGGGCGCTCGCCGTGCTGTCATCGTCGCCGGGGCGCGGACACCGTTCGTGCGGGCATTCACCGACTTCACTCGGATGGACTCCATCGACCTCGCCGACACCGCGGTGCGCGGGCTGCTGGAACGGACCGGACTGCCCAAGCGGGACGTGCAGGCGATCGTGTGGGGCGGAGTGATCCTGCCCAGCGGGGCGCCGAACATCGCGCGGGAGATCGCGCTGGATCTCGAAATGGATCCGGGCTGTGAGGGTTACACCGTGACGCGGGCGTGCGCCTCGGGTCTGCAAGCCGTGGTCTCCGCGGCGGCCGCCATCGAGCGCGGCGAGTACGACATCATGGTCGCGGGCGGCAGCGACTCCACCAGCAATGCCGAGGTCAAGCTGCCGCAGAAGCTGGTGCACGCCGCCGCGCCGCTGGCGCTGGGCAGGCCCAAGGCCAAGGACTACCTCAGCGCGGCAACGCAATTGGCGCCGTTCTTCGACCTGGTGCCGCGGCGCCCGCAGATCGCCGAGCGCACCACCGGCGAGGTGATGGGCGAGTCGGCCGAGAAGATGGCCCGCATCCACGGCATTTCGCGTGGGGCGCAGGACAATTTCGCCGCCACCTCGCACCACCGCGCGGCGGCCGCCATCGAATCGGGCCGCTTCGACCGCGAGGTGCTCAGCGTGTCCACCCCCGACGGCGTCGCGGTCTCCCGCGACGGACTCGTGCGCCGCGACACCAGCCTGGCCAAACTCTCCAAGCTGGCACCGGTTTTCGCCGAGCACGGCACCGTCACCGCCGGCAACTCCAGCCCCCTCACCGACGGCGCCTCCGCGGTCCTGCTCATGAGCGAGGAGAAGGCCCGGGCCCTCGGCTTCGAACCCCTGGCCGCCTTCCGCTCCTGGAGCTTCGTCAGCGTCGACCCGCGCGACCAGGTCCTCATCGGCCCCGCCATCTCCATGCCCCGCGCCCTCGACAAGGCCGGAATGTCCCTGGCCGACATCGATTTCGTCGACATCCACGAGGCCTTCGCCGCCCAAACCCTCTCCGTCGTCTCCGCCCTCGCCAGCCACGAATGGGCCAAAGCCCGCCTGGACCGCGACACCGCCGTAGGCCAGATCGACCCGGCGAAGCTGAATGTCCACGGCGGCTCCGTCTCCCTCGGCCACCCCTTCGGCGCCACCGGCGCCCGCATGGTCACCACCATGGCCAACGAACTGGCCCTCACCGGCAAGTCCACCGCCCTTCTGGGCATCTGCGCGGCGGGTGGCATCGGCGCCTCGGCGGTCCTGGAGCGCGTCTAGCCGACACGGTTCCGTGTCACCGACGTGACGGGCGCGCCGGTTACGTGTGTGCGCCGTGGTTCCGGTGATCGGCGTGAATGGGCCTTCGTGCAGCTCAGGCCCCGGTTCGCGATGGCGGACCGGGACTTTCGGTACCGGTTCGTCTTTCGTTGGTGGTGAATCGGTGTCGAATGGGTATCCCTGGGGGGACGAGACGAGCGGAGGTGGATCATGGTCCGCAGGACGATGATCGGTGCCGCGGCGATCGGGATCGCGGCGGGCATCGGTATCGGCGGAATGGGAAGTGCTGCGGCGCTGCCACTTCCGGTGACCGGGTCGGATGGCGAGCAGCCCGCCGTGAACCAGGACCTGAACCAGGGCTTGCGCAATCCGCAGCAGCACGTGGGTGAGCGGTATCCGGTGTACGGGCTGGTGTACTCGGATGCGGCGGTGTGGACACTGGCCTTCGTGAACGGCGGGCCGACCGATTTCTACACCATCGACGGGAAGCGGGTGGAGCTCGCCGGACCCGTCAGTGCGCACGTCACCCAGGGCGACGTCTTCACTGGCACCATCACCATCACGGGCAAGCACGATTCGGGCGATCCGGTGGTGAACCTGGAGGACTTCGCGGTCATCGGCCACCGCGCGCCCGAAGCCCTGCGGTGACATATCCGGTACACAATTTCTGTGTGGGATTCCGGGAGTGGAAGCAGGCGGTCTCGCACGGCGACAGTGATCGCGCCATCGCCGCGCGCATGGGCACCAACCAAATGCGGGTATCCCGCCACCTCAGCAGTGATTCACCGGTCGCGGAAACCGTCATCGCCTTCAGTCGCACCTACGGCGCGAGCCCGATCGAAGGCCTGATCGCCGCCGGATTCCTCACCCGCGACGACGTCCAGCGCGCCTCGGCGCAGGAAGCGCTGCGCGAGGCCAGCGGCGCGGACCTCTCCGCAGAGGTGACGCGGCGGCTGGCCGGGCCCGCCGCAGACATCGAATGAACTCCGAGTGCTCTGTCGATCACATGTGATCGAGGGAGCAGTTTCCTCCGCGCGCATCGCTGTGAGCGGGGCGTTCTCGGGTGCCAAGCGCGTTTTCAGTGGCCTCGGTCACCGCGTTTACTGAGCCCACTCATTTTGGACACTCGACCAGATCGACCTAGCTTGGAGTCAAACGAACTTCCCTTGAAAGCCGGTGTTTTCGATGTCTGTACGCAAGATGGTCGTTTCCTCCGTGATCGCTCTTCCCGTTGCCGCCGCCGTGGTGCTGGCCGGCGCCGGAACCGCTTCCGCCGCAACCGTTTCGAATGATCCCGCCCCGGCCCCCGTGGCCGATGTGCAGCGTGATCCCACCACTGGAATCCCGGTCGACACTCTGAATCTCATGGGTCAGGACGCCGCCATCGGCGCGGGCGTCGGCGCGGTGACCGGTGGCATCTCGGGCGGTGTGGCCGGTGGTGTCGTTGGCCTGCCCGTCGGACTGGCCGGCGCGGCCGTCGGCGCCGGTGCGGGTGCCGCGGTGGGTGCCGCCGTCGACGGTCCCGCCATGCTGGTCGGCGGTGCGCCCGTCGTGCTGCCGTTCACCGCCGCCGCCATCGTGACCGGTGCGGGCCTCGGTTTCGCTGCCGGGGAAGCCATTCCGGTCGCCGTGGGTGCTGCCGGTGGCGCGCTGATCGGCGCGGGCGTCGGTGCTGGAATCGGCGCGGGCGTCGGCTACGCCACCGCCCCGCAGCACTGAGTCAGGCGCGCTGGGTGAATTGTTCCCAGTGGATCGCGGATTCGAGCGGGCGGCGGTTGC
>NZ_BAFX01000113.1 GCF_000308815.1 Nocardia concava NBRC 100430 | reverse complement strand
GATTTCCCCGTTCATCGATGCGGGGCCGGTGATCGACGGCCTGATGGAGATGATGCACGTCTATTGCACGCCTTCTCAGCGCAAGGCGTACTGGCGGACTCGCCGGGCCAACATGTGATTCAGAGTGCCTGAGGTCAGGTAACCCGGGGAAAGATAAACGAAAAGTGTGGTTGCGTCGCCTGCCCTACCGGACTTGGGCTGACGCCGGGTTGGGAGCCGTGACTCACCTTCCAGCCCACGGACTGCACGGATCACCTTCTAGGACAAAACCAAAGACCAAAAAACCAAAAGGCAGAGCGCTAGTGGCGATCGGCGAGTCGGATGACGAAACGTAGGCCCGACC
Source organism: Nocardia concava NBRC 100430 (assembly GCF_000308815.1). Taxonomy (GTDB): domain Bacteria; phylum Actinomycetota; class Actinomycetes; order Mycobacteriales; family Mycobacteriaceae; genus Nocardia; species Nocardia concava. The sequence goes on along the minus strand of NZ_BAFX01000113.1, from coordinate 1,382 downwards.
AGTTGTCGTCGAGGGCGGCGACCTTGTTGTCCACGAGACCCTGGGAGAGCCCGTATTCGCGGACGTCGGTCTCGCCGAGATCGGTCTGCATGCCACTGGTCTTCTTCGGCCAGGCCAGCCACAGGCCGCCGTCGACGGCCAGGCCGCGTCGCCAGATCGCGAAGTGCCGCAACAGGGTTGCCCGATCGGGGCAGAAACCGAGGATTACGTCGTAGGGGCCGGATCCCGCGCGCCGATGCAGTTCCGTGCCCGGCGGGAGGTCGCCGAGCTCGAAACCCGTTGGAGCGCCACTCAACAGGACACGGCTCTGCTCTTTGATGCCGAGTTTGCGGGGCAGCGGTGTCCCCGAGTACCCGGCCACGGCTACTGGACCGGTTGGGTGCGGTAGAGGTCCGGTTCGATGTAGATGACCCGGGCCGCGGGGACTTCGGCGCGGATGCGGGATTCGGCGTCGTCGATGGCGGCGGCGATATCGGCGATCTCCAGACCGGGGGTGATGGAAACCTTTGCGGCGACCAGCATTTCCTCGGGGCCGAGGTACTGGGTGCGCAGGTGGATGACGCGGTCGATGTGGTCCTTGTCGACCATGGCCGCGCGGATCTTTCGATCCTCTTCGGGGGTTGCGCCCTCACCGATGAGCAGGCTCTGCATCTCGATGATGAGGATGACGGCGATGATGCCCAGCAGGATGCCGATGGCCAGGGTGCCGATGCCGTCCCAGATGGGATCGCCGGTGATCATGGTCATGCCGATGGCGGCGAAGGCGATGATCAGGCCGATCAACGCGCCCGAGTCCTCGAGCAGCACGACCGGCAGCTCCGGGTTGCGGGAGTTGCGGATGAAGCGCCACCAGCTCGCATTGCCCTTGAGCGGCGTGGATTCCCGCATGGCGGTGATGAAGCTGTAGCCCTCCAGGCAGATGGCGAGGCCGAGGATGACGATGGCGACGATCGCGTTGGAGAGTTCCTCGGGGTGCTGGATCTTGTGGATGCCCTCGTAGATCGCGTACAGCGAGCCGAGAGCGAAGATCACCAGGGCGACCACGAAGGAGTAGAAGTAGCGGTTGCGGCCGTAGCCGAAGGGGTGGAGCTCGTCGGCTTCCTGCTCGGCCCGGCGCTGGCCCAGGAGCAGCAGGCCCTGGTTGGAGGTGTCGGCCACCGAGTGCACGGCCTCGGCCAGCATGGAGGCCGAGCCGGTGATGGCCGCGCCGACGAACTTGGCCACCGCGATACCGGCATTCGCGCTCAGCGCCGCCAGGATGGCTTTCTTACCGCCGCCCGCAGACAAATGAAACCGCCCCTTCCCGAACTGTGTTTACCTCGAACCGATGTCCGTTTTGTCCAACACGCTTGACCGGGAGAGCCTACCGTCCGCTGGCTAAT
>NZ_BAFX01000114.1 GCF_000308815.1 Nocardia concava NBRC 100430 | reverse complement strand
GTCGATGGCGGGCGGCAGCGCCTGGCGGCGCGGGCTGGCCGGGGGCGGCGGCTGCTGGAGATGGCCGCGGATGACGGCCGCCGGGCTGGTGCCCTCGAACGGGACTGCGCCGGTGAGCAGTTGGAACAGGGTGCAGGCCAGGGAGTACTGGTCGGAGCGGCCGTCGAGGGACGCTCCGGTCAGCTGCTCCGGGGAGGCGTAGGCCAGCGTTGCCGTGACCGTCCCGGTCTGGGTGAGGTGCCCGGTGTCGTCGCGCAGCCGGGCGATGCCGAAGTCGGTCAGATAGACCCGCTCACCCGCGCCGGTCTTGGAGGAGGAGCGGGCCAGCAGAATATTCGCCGGCTTCACATCGCGGTGCAGCACGCCCAGACCATGGGCGTAATCGAGGGCCTTCGCGGTCTCGCCGATGATCTGGGCGGCACGCAGCGGCGGCAGGGTCCCGGGGCTGATCGAGGAGGCGTTGACCCCGTCGATGAACTGCATGGAGATCCACAGCTGTTCACCCTCGTCACCCCGGTCGTAGACGGTGACGATATTCGGGTGGTCCAGCCGGGCGACGAGATCGGCCTCGCGAATGAAGCGGGCCCGAATCTCGTCGTCGCTGAACATCTCCTGGTTGAGCAGCTTCAAGGCGGTCATGCGCGGCAGCCGCGGATGCTTGGCCAGATACACCGAGCCCATACCGCCGCGACCGAGCTCGCGTTCGATGACGTAACCGGCGAACACATCACCAGAGCGCAAGGTCGAACACCCACTTCCCGAAACCAAATCTGCCGCCAGACAAATCCGCAGGCAGCCTATCAGCGTCCGATGACGCTCAATTGTCGCCGACTCGGCCTCACCCCGCGTTCAGATGCGCCCAGGCCTGCACGTCACCGCGATCCAGCGCCACCGCGAGCAGGTCCGGGAAGCGGTCCGGCGTGCAGGCGAAAGCGGGCACACCCAGCGCCGTCAGCGCCGCCGCGTTGTCGCGGTCGTAGGCCGGCGCGCCCTCGTCCGAGAGCGCCAGCAGCACCACGACCTGGACGCCCGACTCCTTCATGGCGCGTATGCGCCGCAGCATCTCCGCCCGCACCCCGCCCTCGTACAGATCCGAGATCAGCACGAACAGCGAGTCCGCGGGCCGGGTGATCAGCGACTGCGAATACGCGATGGCCCGATTGATATCGGTGCCGCCGCCCAGCTGCGTCCCGAACAGCACCTCCACCGGATCCGACAGCTTCTCGGTGAGATCCACGACGGCCGTATCGAATACCACCAGCGAGGTCCGCAGCGACCGCATCGACGCCAGCACCGCCCCGAACACCGAGGCGTAAACCACGCTGGACGCCATGGACCCGGACTGGTCGATGGCCAGCACCACATCCCGCTTGACCGCCTGCGCCTTGCGCCCGTACCCCACCAGCCGTTCGGGCACCACGGTCCGATGCTCGGGCAGATAATTCGCGAGATTCTTGCGAATGGTGCGGTCCCAGTCGATGTCTCGCAGCTTGGGCCGCGACACCCGCGCCGCGCGGTTCAACGCCCCGCCCACCGCCGCCACCGTCTGCGCCGCGATCCGCCGCTCGATCTCCTTGACGACCTTCTCCACCACCATGCGCGCGGTCGCCTTGGTGGTCTCGGGCATCACCCGATTCAGGCTCAGCAGCGTCCCCACCAGGTGCACATCCGGCTCGACCGCCTCCAAAAGCTCAGGCTCGAGCAGCAATTCGGTGAGGTTGAGTCGATCCACGGCATCCCGCTGCATCACCTCCACCACGGTCGAGGGGAAGTAGCGCCGAATGTCGCCCAGCCACCGCGAAACCTGCGGCGCGGAACCCCCGAGCCCGCCCGAGCGCCGCCCGCCGCCGGGCCCGCCGGCGTCGTAGAGCGCCCCCAGCGCCCGATCCATGGCCTGATCGTCGGCATTGCCCAGCCCGCCGCCCCCGAGCCCGGGCTCACCCGCGCTCCCCAGCACCAGACGCCAACGCCGGGACTGGTTCTCGTCAACCTCGTTCATGCCGATACCCCCAGGATCTCCATGGCCGCCCGCATGGCGAGCGTGCCGCGGTCGGTGTCGTATTCGGTGCCACCATTGCCCGAAGTCGTTGGTGCGCCGTGCCGTACGGCCTGGCCGATGGCCTGCCGCTCGCCGGACTCGAACGCGCCGAAGGTCCGGCGCAGCAGCGGCAGGGTGGAGACGAACTGCTCCTCCTCCAGCTCGCACAGCCAGTTGTCGATGAGCGACAACAGGTTTCGGTCATGCACCAGCAGCAATCCGCGCCCGCCCAGGAAGCCGTCGATCCACGACGCCTTGTCCGGAGCCGTACGGCCGACCGACAGCGCCGCCGATAGTCGGCGACCGGATTCCTCAGAGGAGATACGCTCCGCATCGCAGAGCAGCCGCACCGCCCGCCCGACGATCCCGCCGTTCACATCGTCGCGATCGGCGAGCGTCTCCAGCGTGGACAGCCAAGTGCCGGTGGCCCATTCATCGTCCCGCGCCGACAGCGCCAGATGCACGGCATCGATCCGTTCGCGCAGCGCATTGGCCGAATCGGTGTCCAATCCCGTGACGGCCCCGGGCAATCCGGCGCAACTGCGCACCAGCAGGCTGTCCGCCACCCGGGTCAGCGCCGCGCTGTCGGTGCCGCGCACATCGCCGTACCTGGCGATCCGCAGCAGTCCGGGCAGCGCCGACATCAGATGTGTGACGTCATGATCCAGTGCCGCAACCGATTCCAGCCGCGCGATCAGCCCGTCGGTGGCGCCGCCGAGATCGGCCAGCAGCGCCTCCTCCAGCACATTCGCCACCTTGCCGACCGTGGCCTCCGAATCGGCGGCGAGATCGAGGACTTTCGCCTCGGCCGCCGACCGCAGCGTGGTTCCCCAGCGCGACGCCTCGACAATCGAGATCGCCAGCTCGGGCCGCCATCGCAGCGTCCACGTCTCCCGGAAGGTCCCGGTATTGCGCACCTGACTGTCGGTCAGCCGCCCCCACTCGATGCCGAGCAGCCGAAGCCGGTGCAGCAGCCGCGATCTCGCCAGCCCGCCGTCGGTGCGCAGATCCAGATCGAGGGTCTTCTCGAGGGCCTGCTGCTTCAACCGCAGCGTCTTGATCTGCGCCCGCAGGTCCGCCTCCAGCGGCACGGTCGGCGTCCCCTCCGGCACCGTCCCGAGCGCCTCGCCCACCACGAGTTCGGTGCTGACCAGCCGCAACAGCGTCTCGTCGCCATCGCACAGCACCGACCGGGTGGCCTCGGTGACCTCCGACAGCCCGGCCAACGGCCGCTCCCGCAGGGTCGCGAGAGTCTCCGCCAGCCGGACGGATTCGATGATGTGCGCGCTGGACACCGGCAGATCGTGCGCCCGCAGCGTGCCCGCGACCTTGGTCAGCCAGCGCGCGATCGGCTGCTCGGTCTCGGTGAAAAGGTGGTGATACCAGCCCGGCGAGGTGATGCCCGCGCCGTATCCGGAGGAACTGGCCAGCCGGGAATGCGTCCAGGGCACCCAGGTCAGGGTCGCCTTGACCTTCGGCATCCCCTTCAGCAGCTTGGTATCCGCGACCGCCGGCCCCAGCTTGCCCTCCAGCGCGGGCGCGTGCCACGCACCGCACACCACGGCCAGCCGCCGCGCCCCGTCCTTCAAAGCTTTGCGCATGATCTGCCGCATGTGCGCCTCGCGCCGCAGCGTATGGTCGTCCAGATGCTGGGCGTCCTCCCGCAGCGCACCCATGGCCTCGTTGACGGCCCCGAAAATATCGGCGTCCGAGGAGGATTCGATGATCGCGTCCCACCAGCGCTCGGCGTCGTCGTACCCGGCCGCCGAGGCCAGCATCCCCAGCGGATCGGTCCGATCGCCCGGCTCGTCCTCCACGGCCAGCGCGACGGCGGCGGGCAGATCGCAGAACCCCACGGACACAGAGTTTTCCGTCGCGTACCGCAGCGCGATCCATTCCGGCGAGAAGGTCGCGAAGGGCCAGAACGCCGCCTTGGCGGGACTGTCGGGCTGATAGGCGAGCAGGGCCACCGGCGGCGACATCCCCTCGGCCGCAAGGTAACCGATCAGTGGATCGGCATCCGACGGCCCCTCGATGAGAATCGCGTCCGGCCGGAACCGCTCCAGCGCCAGCCCCAACGACCGCGCCGATCCGGGCCCGTGGTGCCGGATCCCGAACACCCGGGTCTCGGTGGCGGTGTCGACCGCGACCGTGTTCCCGATGGGCGCTGCCGCCGTCATTCGTGCACCTCGCGGCAGGCCCGGTAGAAGTCGGCCCAGTCCGGCCGCTGCCGCACCACGGCCTCCAGGTATTCGGTCCACACCACCTGGTCGGCCACCGGATCCTTGATCACCGCGCCCAGCACCGCGCCCGCGATATCGGCGGGTCGCAGCACCCCGTCGCCGAAGTGCGCCGCCAGCGCGATGCCATTGGTGATCACCGAGATCGCCTCGGCCGTGGACAGCGTCCCCGACGGCGACTTCAGCTTGGTCCGCCCGTCGTCGGTCATGCCCGAGCGCAGCTCGCGGAACACCTTCACCACGCGCCGGATCTCCTCGGCCGCCGCGGGCACGGTGGGCAATTCCAGTGCGGTGCCGAGCTGTTCGACCCGGCGGGTCACGATCGACACCTCTTCGTCCTCGCCCGCCGGCAGCGGCAGCACCACGGTATTGAACCGCCGCCGCAGCGCGGAGGACAGCTCGTTCACACCGCGATCGCGGTCATTGGCGGTGGCGATCACATTGAAGCCCTTGGCCGCCTGCACCTCCGTGCCCAGCTCCGGCACCGGCAGCGTCTTCTCCGACAGCACCGTGATCAGCGCGTCCTGCACATCGGAGGGAATACGCGTGAGCTCCTCGAGTCGCGCGATGGACCCCAGGCGCATGGCGGTCATGATCGGCGAGGGCACCAGCGCCGCCTCGCTCGGCCCCTCGGCCAGCAGCCGCGCGTAGTTCCAGCCGTAGCGGATGGCCTCCTCCGCGGTGCCCGAGGTGCCCTGCACCAGCAGCGTGGAATGCCCGGCGATGGCGGCCGAAAGATGTTCCGACACCCACGTTTTCGCGGTACCGGGCACACCGATCAGCAGCAGCGCCCGATCGGTGGCCAGGGTCGCGACCGCGACCTCCATCAACCGGCGCGGCCCGACATACTTGGGCGTGATGACGGTCCCGTCGCTGAGCGTGCCGCCCAGCAGATAGGTGACCACCGCCCACGGCGACAGCTTCCAGGAGGGCGGGCGCGGCCGGTCATCGGCGGCGGCCAGCGCCTTCAGCTCGTCGGCGAAGGCCTGTTCGGCGTGCGGGCGCAGCAGGGCGTCCCGTTCCTGAATCGTGGTCATTGCAACTCCTCGAGCATCGTCTTGCGTTCAATGAGGTCATGGGCGAGCTGGTCGAAAGCCTGCTCCCAGTAGGGATCTCCGCACTGCCGGGCAATCCCGGACACCATCCCGGCGGCCTGCACCGGGAAATGCGCGGACGCCGCGCGGAACAGCGTCCGATACGAGCCGGGCACCAGGCTGGGCGCACCCGGCCGGTCCGCGCTCAATCGCGCGCGCTCCACCAGCAGCCGCAGCACATGCTCGGCCATCGGCCCGGGCCACGGATGCGGCATGGCGCGCAACAGCGATTCGATCTCCGCCAGCCAGCTGGAATCCAGCCCGCGCAGATGGCGGATCTGCGCGCTCTCGGACTGCAGCGCGAACAGCTCGCGCACCTTCTCGGTATCGGCATTGCGGCTGTTCGAGCCGGAAATCACCTCGAACAGTGCGGCCGCCCACTCCGAATTCTTCTGTGCCAGTGCGGCATCGGTCCAGCCCGCGAGCATGGCGCCGCGCACGCTCTCGGCCATGGGTGCGTGCACCGCCTCCTCGGGCGATCCGAGCACCCGCGCCCAATAGGTCAGCGGCGTTCCGGCGACCACCCGATGCAGCCATTCGTTGGCCAGGTCGGGTGCACCGTCGGAGCGATAGGCGGTGTAGCCGAACGAATCTCCGACGCCGTCGCGGCGGGCCGCTTCGTCGAGCACGCCCGGTCCCTTGGTGAGAACCTGCGGCCGCACCGGCGGCGAGCGGAAGATCAGCCAGGCCGACACCCGCTCCGCCATCCGCGCGGCGAAGGCCGAATCCGGCAGCTGCCCGAGCAGATCCGCGGCCAGCCGCCGCACCTCGGCCCGCCGATCGTCGAGCGCGGCCTCCAACAGTGCCTCGTCCTCGATCGACAGCCCATCGGCGAGCACGGCCAGCAGCTCCGCCTTGCCCGGACCGGACTCCTTGGCCCAGGACCCGGCCAGCGCCGCCCGCGCGGCCGCCGGATCGCGCTGCCGCAGCTGGGTCAGCCAGCTCCGCCGCTCCGCCGCCCGGCCGTGCGACCACACGCTGTCGTCCTCGGCGGCGGCCCGCACCAGCGATTTCCAGCCCGGATGCTGCGCGGCCAGCCAGCGCCCCCGCGCACCGGCCAGGCGAAGCAGCGGTTCCCGATGCGGGGCAAGCGCTTTCGCGCGCTCGAGCAAGACGCTGACCAGGCCGTCCGGAGCCCGGAAATCCCGGGGCGCGACCAGCGCGAACCACTCGTCCAGGAAGGGTGAATTGTCGGCCAGCATGTCTCCGAGCCGAGCACCCGCTGCCGCGGGCAGCAGCGGCCGCTCATCATCGGCGGCGGCATCGGCGGACTCGGCGGCACCGGCGGTCACCCCGCCGCGTGCGAAACAGTCCTGCAGCGCAATCGATTCCAGCAGCGTGGCGGCCGCATCCCCCGACAGTGTGGCCGCCGCTTTGATCACCGGTGACGCCAGCCCGGACAGGTCGGCCTGTCGTCGCGCCGTGCCGACGAGCGCCGCCGACACCAGCTCGGCGCTTCCACCGTCCTCGACCCCGCTCCGCAAGGGAAAGGGATTCCCCTGCGTCACACCGACATCGACCATGTTCCCGTTCGCGAGCGCCGCGACCGGCACCAGCCCGTCGACCGTCCACTCCCCGAGCACGGTGACCGGATGCCCACCCGACAGCCCCAGCAACCGCCACGGCTCACCCTCGGCAATCGACACCGGCAGCGCATCCCCGCCGGATTCCACCACATACCAGCCCTTTTCGCCCCGCACGGGAACGACATCGGCCAGCAGCACCGGCCACGACCGCAGGAACGGATCGGCCCCGAGCGCCCGGGCCTGCTCGGTCAATGCCGTGGCAATGCCGTCGGCATCGGTATCGAGGCGCGGGATCGTGGTGAACGGCTCGGGAATGTCCTCATGTCGGTCACCCCAGATACCACGCAGCGGCGCGGCGGCCGGGTAGTAGTGGATGCTCGCCTCCACCTGGAATCCCGGAGCCGGAGTGTCATTCGGGAACGCCGGACTCCCATAGTGATGGTCCACCAGCAGCGCCCACCGTCCGGAAGTCCTGCCGCGCAACCACACTCGACGCGTGTACAGCCCGTCCTCCGCCGTGGTCCGCACCCCGAGCACCTGCCACCGGTCCCGCACCGCGGGCTCGGCACGCACCGCCTCGGCCGGCGTCGGATACCCGATGTGGGTCCGTACGCTGGCCCGCAACTCCGGCGACAGCTCGTCCAGCCGACCGTGCGCCGTCGCGAGCAGATGCAGCCTGGCGTACTCCCGCAGCAGCAGTCGCGGCCACTCGGAATGCGTTGTGGCGAGCGGCAACTGACGCAGGATCGACGCGATCCCCGGCGCCTGCGCGTCGACCATCCGGGCCGCCACGGTCTCGAACGCCCGCATCGAACGATCCGACTGCGCCAGCCCGGTCCGCACCTGATCGGTGAGCCAGGTATCCAGATCGGCCAGGCCCGCGCTCACCCGGGCCCGGCGCTGATCCGCGGTAGCACCGTTGCCGCGCGCCGGTTTCGCCTCTGGCTCGGCCTTCTTGGCGGCCTTGGCAGCCCGCCCGCCCAGCCAGTCGGCCGCGAAATCGGCGACGCTCTCGGCGGCGTTCACCTCGCCCGCACTCCACGACAACAACAGCGACAGTGCGTGTTTGCACGGAAACTTCCGGCTCGGGCAGGTGCACTTGTACGCGGGCCCGGCCAGATCCACGATGGTCTGATACGGTCGGCTACCGCTGCCCTGGCACAAGCCCCACAGCGCGGTGTCGTGAATTCCGGTCCCGCTCCACTTGCCGCGCAGCTTGCGGGCGGCGGTCAGCGACGCGGCGTCCGGTGCGAGCGAGCCGATGTGATCGGCGGTCCAAGCGGTGGTCATCCGTTCCCCCTTCCTCGGTTGAGCAAAGTTGTATCCGAGGCCACCGACAGGTGGATGGGGGTTGGATCACACGATGTTTGCCGCGATAGGGTCGCGGACATGCCCCGCGTCGCGATCGAATACTGCACGCAATGCCGCTGGCTGCTTCGCGCGAGCTGGATGGCCCAGGAGTTGCTCACCACCTTCACCACCGACCTTTCGGAGGTCGCGCTGGTGCCCGGTGAGGGCGGCGTCTTCCGCATCACCGTCGACAGCGAGCAGATCTGGGAACGCAAGGCGGACGGTGGTTTTCCCGATATCGCCATCCTGAAACAGCGGGTCCGGGACCGTGTGGCGCCCGGCCGATCGCTGGGCCACACGGACAAGAAGGAAGCGGAAGCGGCGGACTAGCCGCAGCAACCGCCCCCGCAGCAACCGCCGCCACCCGACGGCGCGGGCGCGGGTGCCGGAGAGTTGCCACCGCGGGTCACCGTGCCGAACGTGGTCAGCAGCTTCACCGTGTCGGCATGCCCGGCCGGGCACGCCGCGGGCGCGGACGCCTCGGCCATCGGGCGGGACAGTTCGAAGGTATCGCCGCAGTCGCGACACCGATACGCGTAACTCGGCACGTTGACAGCCTAGACCAGCCCGGGCAACCCACTCGGTACCCTCGATTTACGGAGTACGAGGAGGTCTGTCGTGAGCACTCGGTTCTTCGACACGCTGTCGGAGCAGAACGGCTCGCCGGTGGCGAAAACCGCATACGGCGCGGTGTCCGGAGCGATGGACGGCGAGATCGCCGTCTGGCGCGGCATTCCCTACGGTGCGAGCACCGGCGGGCACAATCGCTTCCGCCTGCCGCAGCCCCCGCAACCCTGGACCGGCGTCCGCGAATGCGTCACCTTCGGCGACGTCGCGCCGCAATCCGCCGGCTTCGTCCCGGTCGACGGCAGCCTGCGCATGGGTGAGGACTGCCTCTGGCTCAATGTCTGGGCCCCCGCCAAACCCGCCGACGAGCATCGCTCGGTCATGGTGTGGCTGCACGGCGGCGCGTTCTGCCTGGGTACCGCCGCCCAGGCCATCTACGACGGCAAGCGGCTGGCGGAGACCGGCGACGTGATCGTGGTGACGGTCAACTACCGGCTCGGCGCCCTCGGGTTCCTCGATCTGTCCTCCCTCGGTGAGGAATTCGTCCCGAACCTGGGCCTGCACGACCAGATCGCCGCCCTGAAATGGGTGCGCGACAATATCGAGGCCTTCGGCGGCGACCCCGGCAATGTCACCGTCTTCGGCGAATCCTCCGGCGCGGGCTGCGTGACCGCCCTGCTCACCTCCCCGCTCTCGGCGGGCCTGTTCCACCGGGCCATCGCCCAATCCCCGCCCGCCACCACGGTTTTCGGCCCCGAGCGGGCCGCGGTGGTGGCCAAGCGCTACCTGGAACTGCTGGAGCTGACCCCCGACCACGCGGCCGAACTGCTCACCATGCCCGTCGAGCGCATGATCACCGCCGCGGGCACCCTGCTCGACGAGGTGCCGCTGCGCGAACCCGGCCGCCTGGCCGCCGCGCCCGTGGTCGACGGCAACCTGCTGCCCGCCTACCCCAGCGAGCGCTTCCAGCAGGGCCGCTCGCATCGGGTGCCGCTCATCATCGGCACCAACAAGGACGAGGCCTCGCTGTTCCGGCTGTTCCGCTCGCCCATCATGCCGGTCACCCCGGACGCGGTGAACGCCATGCTGCGCGGGGTGGCGGCCGAGCATCCGGGCCTGTCGGCGGAGCGGCTGGCCGAGATCGCGGCGGCCTACGAATCCAGCACGCCGCGCGGCGCGCTCACCATGTCCACCGACGCCGCCTTCCGCATGCCCTCGCACTGGGTCGCCGACGCCCACTCCGCGCACTCGCCGACCTGGATGTACCGCTTCGACCACGCCACCCCGATGCTCAAGGCGGCCCGCGTCGGCGCGGGGCACGCCACCGAATTGCCGTATGTCTTCGGCAATTTCGGCTCCTTCGACTACGACCCCACCTTCTGGCTGGGCGGACGCAAAGCGGCACAGGAGGTTTCGGGCCGGGTCATGCGCCGCTGGCTGGCCTTCGCCGACTACGGCGTCCCGGCCGCCATCGACGGATCCAAACACTGGCCGCCCTACAGCGCGGCGACCCGCACCACGCTGGTCATCGACAATGTGGACCGCGTGGTCGACGACCCGGACCGCGACCGCAACACCATCTGGGGTGACGACGTGGTCGGGTTCTATTAGACCTCTGCGTTTTCCGGGACCGCCGCCGGGACGCGATGGCCCATCCGCGCGGGCATGTGGGCATACCCGTGCAGATTGCGCAGCGGCCGCCGCTGCGGCGCACCGGCCAGCGCCAGATTCGGGAACTGGTCGAACAGCGATCGCAGCGCGTACACACCCTCCATCCGCGCCAGGCTCGCACCGAGGCAGGTATGGATACCGCTGGAGAAGGTCAAGTGCTCCTTGGCATTCGGGCGGGTGATATCGAAGCGATTCGGGTCCTCGAACTTGCGCGGATCCCGGTTCGCGCCCGCCAGCGACATCACCACCACGGTGCCCTGCGGTAGCGAGAAACCGTCGATCTCGGTGTCGCACAGTGTGATTCGACCGGTCATCATGACCGGCGGATCGAAGCGCAGGATCTCGTCCACGGCCGCGGACCACAGATCGGGATCCGCGCGCAGCAGCTCCAATTGCTCGGGATGCGAAAGCAATTGGACGATGCCGTTGCCGATGAGATTCACCGTCGTCTCGAAGCCCGCGCCCATGAGCAGACTGGCCGTCGCCTTCAATTCGCGGTCGTCGAGCTCCCCGGCGGTGACCAGGCTGGAGAGAATGTCCTCGCCGGGCTCGCGCCGTAGCCGCGCGATGTGGTCGTCCAGATAGGCGTCCATCAGATCCATCGCCAGATAGGCGTCGCGCCAGGCGCGCCAGGAGATGCCGATGTCCAGCAGCGGAGTGGCCGCATCACCCCAGCGCAGGAACTCATCGCGCGAAGTCTGTGGGAAGCCCAGCATTTCGCTGATGATGGCGATCGGCACCTGCTGGGCGAAGTCCGCGATCAGATCCGCCGAGCCACCAGGCGGCAACGCGTCCAGCAATTCCGCGGTCACCGATTCCACCCGATCCCGCAGCCGCGCGATGGCGCGCGGGGTGAAGGCCGCCGACACCGATTTGCGGATGCGCGTGTGATCCGGCGGGTCGATCATGAGCAGCGACGGCGGCTCCACCGGATTGGGTGGCGTCTGCGCCGACTTCAGCCGATTGCGCAGCCACTGCGGCATATCGATGCCGTCGGGGCCGAACGCGCCGAAGCGATTGTCCCGCAGCATCACCCGGATCAGCTCGTAGTCGGCCGTCGCCCAGGTGTAGGGGTTGTGCACCAGCCGCCCGCTCGCCCGCATGGCCTCGATCGGGGGATACGGATTGCCCAGCGCCGACGGACTGGTGAGCAATTGCGCCAGTGGATTTCCCCCGCGCGCCTGCAGCCGCAGCGCCCACCGCGCCGCCCCGTGCTCGACCACCCATCGGGCCCAATACCGTGGACTCATCATCGCCGGACTCCCTCGTCATCGGATGATTCCACGGTACGGAAACCGTTATCGGGACAAAACATCCCGCGGAGGGAATCGGGGCTCCTACCCGGGTAGGAGGGGGGCAACTCTCGGACTCTCAGGGGCTTCCCCTGAAACCCCTTCTTCCTCTCAGGGGCCTCGCCCCGAAACCCCTTTACCTGCGTTCGGTCGTGACCCTTTCGGACGCCACTCGCCGATCGTGTGCGGCCGGATCGGGATTGGCGACCTGCACCAGCGACGCGCCCGCCGCCAGCACCGCCACGAACCCGTCGATCAACTCGGCCGGGGTCGCCCAGGAGGATGTGGAAAGCACCCGGTCCTCGCTGGTGAAGCCCTGCCGTGCAGCCGATTTCCGGGCTTCCTCGAGCACCTCCGACACCGACTGGCCGTCCAGCGCGCAGCCGATGCCGCCGGGTCGGAACTGATCGCCGTGCACCCGGACGGAGGTCGCGTAATCGGTGATACCGACCTGGAGGTCCTTCACCGGCATCCCCATCGGATCCAGCGACAGCGCCGCCACTTCCGCGATCCCGTCCGCCTCGTCGATCCGATCCGCCGTCACCAGCGCCAGCTCCGCGTCCGGGTCGGCGTGCAGCACCACTTCCACGCCCGCCCACCAGCAGCCAAGCAGCACCGCCGCGGTCTGCCAGTGCGCCGGGAGCAGCACCGCCACCCGCGCCCCGGAGGACAGCCCGAATTCGTCGCGAATCATATTGGCGGTCTTGGCCGCCCAGTTGGCCAGCGTCAGCGCGGACAGCTCGATCCGCGCGCCGGTGGCATCGTCGTAGAAGGTGATGCGCGGGCCCGCGGGGTCGCGGGCGAGGATGGGGTCGAGCACCGCTTCGGTGAGGGTCTCGTTCAATTCACGCATTTCGGTCCGTTCGTACCAGCGTCGATAGGTGGGGCCGGGGGCACCGGAGTCGCGGTCGTGCTGCTTCCGGAGAAGTCGATCGTGCCGCTGCCCGTCGCCGAACCCGGACCAGCGTAGTCACTCGCCAGCACGACGCGAACCGTGCCCGCCGGAAGTCCGGTTTCACCCATCACCGGCAGCTCGCCCAGTACCTGCGCCACCGCCCGCGCCTTCGGGTCGCCGCCCGAGGCCGCCAGCACTCGGCTGGACTGGATCGGCCCGCCGATCCAATTGTCCACCGTCCCGGTCCGGAATCCCTTGGCCGCCAGCGCCTGCGCCGCCGTCGCGGCCAGCCCGCCGGTGCCGGAAGCGTTGTAGACATCGACGGTCACGCTCGACGGATCGATGCCGCCGTCGCCCTCGTCATCGCCGCCGACCGCCTTGTCCACGAACTTGTGCACCGCGACCGGGTCCACCCGCACCACCGATTCGCCGTTGTCGGTCCAGCCGTTGAGGTCCTTGACCGGAATGGTCTCGAACTTCACCTGGCCGCCCGAGAGATCCTGCAGCTGGTGCAGAAAGCTGAGCACGTCCCAGCCGTCGTCGAGCACCACCGTGCGCCCGACCGCGTCGCTGAGCTCCTTCAACCGGGTGGGACTGGTGAGCACCTTGGCGCTGAGCACCTGATGCACCAGCTGCGCCATGTACACCTGCTGCCGCACGATCCGATCCAGATCGCCGCGCGGCAGATCGTGGCGCTGGCGCACGAAGCTCAAAGCCTGTGCGCCATTGAGCTTCTGCGGCCCGGCCGGGAAGTTCGCGCCCGAAAGCGGTTCGTCCACCGCGTTGTTCAGGCACACGTCGACACCGCCGACGGCATCGGTGAGCAGCACGAAGCCCAGCAGCCCGACCTCCGCGTAATGGTCGACGGTGATCCCGGTGAGGCCGGCCACCGTCTTGATCAGCGCCTGCCGCCCGGCCTGGGTGGAGCGCTTGTCGGCCTCGGCGGGGGAGACGCCCTGGTCGATCAGCTTCTGCTGGGTGGTCGCCTTGGTCACGCCGTACGCGGAATTGATCTTCCCCATGCCGAGTCCCGGAATGTCCACATAGGAGTCGCGGGGAATCGAGATCGCCGTCGCGGAACTGCCGTCATTGGGCACCCGGATGAGCACGATGGTGTCGGTATTGAGCCCGCCCTCGCCGTCGTCGCCGGCGTGCAGCATGGCCAATTCGTCCTCGGAGAGCGGATTTCCGTGCGCGTCGGTCCGCGAGTCGATGCCGACCATGAGGATGTCGGTCGCGCCGTCGGCCTTGTCCCCGCCCAGGCCCAGATTGCCGATCCGCTCGATGCTGGACACCAGCTGATCCACGCTGTGCCACCCCAGCCCGGTCGCCACCAGCACCAGCACCGCCATCACCGCCGTCAGCACGCGACCCGGAGTGGCCAGGTGACGTGCGCGGCGTGACGGTACAGGCACGGATGCCCAGGAACTGTCCGGCAACCCGATGATCCTTTCGAAAGCGCGGGATTTCCCCCACTGTGCAGGCTAGTAGCGGTAACCAAAATGTTGCCGTATCACCGGCTCCGTGAGTCGCCCGGGTGCGTGCCAGACTGGCGGGCGTGATGCTGATAACCGGAGGACGCGGGCAATTGGGCCGGGCGCTGACGGCTCTCGCGCCGGGGGCGCGTGGGCTGGCCCACACCGATCTCGACATCACCGACCTGGATGCCGTCCGCAAGGTGGTGAGCGGCGGGGATGTGCTCATCAACTGCGCCGCCTACACCGCGGTCGACAAGGCCGAGACTGACGAGGCAGCCGCCTTCGCCGTCAACGCGACCGGTCCGTCTGTGCTGGCTCGCGCCTGTGCCGAAAAGGGCGCGCGGCTCATTCACGTCTCCACCGACTATGTGTTTCCCGGCACTGCTACGCATCCGTACGAACCAGACGATCCGGTCGGCCCGTCCACGGTCTACGGCCGCTCGAAACTCGCTGGGGAGCAAGCGGTTCTGGAGCTCGCGCCGGACGCGCACATCGTCCGGACCGCCTGGGTCTACACCGGGCAGGGCACTGACTTCGTCGCCACCATGCGCCGCCTGGAACGCGAGCGCGACACCATCACCGTGGTGAACGACCAGATCGGCTCACCCACCTACGCCCCCGATCTCGCGGCGGGTCTGTTGGAGCTCGCTGCCAAGCCCGCTGCCCCTCGAATCCTGCACGCCACCAATGCCGGACAAGCCAGTTGGTTCGATCTCGCGCGGGCCGTCTTCACCGGTCTCGGCGCGGACCCGGAACGCGTACGGCCTTGCGGCACCGAGGATTTCCCCAGACCCGCTCCGCGCCCGGCATATTCGGTCCTTTCGGGCAATTCGTGGGCCGCCGCGGGCCTGTCGCCGCTGCGTCACTGGCAGCTCGCACTGAACGACGCACTGGCCGCCATCTCCGACTATCCTGAGGCCCCGTGAGCCCCTCGGATTCTGTCGGAAAGCCCCCCGCAGCGGAGAAGAAACCGCAGCTGGCAGTCGTCACGGTGACCTACTCGCCCGGCGAGCACCTGGAACACTTCATCAGCACGCTGGCCACCGCCACCGGTGAGAAGCCGCAGGTCATCCTGGCCGACAACGGCTCGACCGACGGCTCGCCGGAATTGGCCGCGGAGGCCAACGCCCACGTGCGGTTGCTGCGCACCGGCGGCAATATCGGCTACGGCGGCGCCATCAACCGCGCGGTCGCCGAGATCGACCCGGACATCGAGTTCATCGTGATCGCCAACCCGGACGTGCGCTGGGGCACCGATTCCATCGACGAACTCCTCGCCGCCGCCCGCCGCTGGCCGCGCGCCGGCGCGCTGGGCCCGATGGTGCTCGAGCCGGACGGCAGCCGCTACCCCTCGGCGCGCTCGGTGCCGGGCATCGCCGACGGCGCGGGTCACGCCATCCTCGGCACCATCTGGCCCAAGAACCCGTGGACCCTGCGCTACCGCCAGGACAACGAGGCGGTCAGCGAGCGCAGCGTCGGCTGGCTGTCGGGTTCGTGCCTGCTGGTGCGCCGCGCCGCCTTCGACTCCATCGACGGTTTCGACTCGCGCTACTTCATGTACATGGAGGACGTCGACTTCGGTGACCGCATGGGCAAGGCGGGCTGGCACAATGTTTTCGTGCCGTCCGCGGAGGTCACGCACGCCAAGGGACACGCCGCGGGACGCCATCCGGAGACGATGCTGCCCGCGCACCACGCCAGCGCCTATCGTTTCCAGGCCGACCGGCATCCGCACTGGTGGCAGGCTCCGCTCCGGGTCGCGCTGAAGGCTGGACTTGCGATTCGTTGCAAGCTTGCGGTTCGATCCGCACTGCGCGAACGTGATCGAAACGAAGGTGTTTAAGATCGCGTGCGCGCGTTCCTGACAACCTGACACAGGGGAGAAAATGGCGAACAGCGGTAGTACCGCCGGGTCTACGGACGCGGTGATCCTGGTCGGGGGCCAGGGCACCCGACTGCGTCCGTTGACCTTGTCCGCCCCCAAGCCGATGCTGCCCACGGCCGGACTGCCGTTCCTGCAGCATCTGCTGGCCCGCATCGCCGATGCCGGGATCACGCACGTGGTGCTCGGCACCTCCTACAAGGCGGAGGTGTTCGAGGAACACTTCGGCGACGGCGCCGACCTCGGCCTCGAACTCGAATACGTCACCGAGACCGAGGCCCTCGGCACCGGCGGCGGCATCCGCAACGTCCTGCCCAAGCTGCGGGCCGACACCGTCATGGTGTTCAACGGCGACGTGCTCGGCGGCACCGACCTGGGCGGGATCCTCGAGACCCACCACAGCTCCGGCGCCGACGTCACCCTGCACCTGGTCCGGGTGAGCGATCCGCGCGCCTTCGGCTGCGTGCCGACCGATGCGAACGGGCGGGTCACCGCGTTCCTGGAGAAGACCCAGGATCCGCCGACCGATCAGATCAACGCCGGCTGCTACGTCTTCCGGCGCGAGTACATCGAGAAGATCCCGGCGGGGCGTCCGGTGTCGGTGGAGCGGGAGACCTTCCCGTCGCTGCTGGCCGAGGGCGCGCACATCCAGGGGCATGTCGACACCTCGTACTGGCGTGACATGGGCACCCCGGAGGACTTCGTCCGTGGCTCGGCCGATCTGGTCCGCGGCATCGCGCCCTCTCCGGCCCTGCCGGGGCAGCGCGGCGAATCGCTGGTCCATCCCGGTGCGGGCGTCGCCCCGGGTGCGCTGCTGATCGGCGGCACCGTCGTCGGCCGCGGCGCCGAGGTGGGCGCGGGTGCGCGGCTCGACGGCGCGATCCTCTTCGACGGGGCGTGCGTGGAAGCCGGTGCCACCGTGGAACGTTCGATCGTCGGCTTCGGCGCTCGGATCGGCCCGCGCGCGCTGGTGCGTGACGCCGTGATCGGCGACGGCGCGAATGTCGGTGCCCGATGCGAACTACTACGTGGCGCACGCGTGTGGCCGGGTGTGGACATCCCGGACGGCGGCATCCGCTTCTCCACCGACGTCTGACCCGAATACGACGAATCGGCCGATCCATGCGCGGATCGGCCGATTTCGTTTGTGCAGCAATGGTTTCCCTCGAGGTCTCAGCGCTCCCACTTACCGGGGTTCAGGTGGAACTGGACCAGCGCGGTGGCGTGGCCGTGGCCCATCGCGTGCTCGGCCTTCAGCCAGTTCACCAAGTCCTTGTGGCCGGTGACGCCGCTGGCGTCCAGCAGCGCGAACCACTCGTCCACGGGGTGACCGTATTTGGTCTCGATGGACGGGAAGTAGGAAGCGGGGCCGTGGGGCTTGGTGGTCGCCATGTCTGTCTCCTCTGAGCTGCGGTGTCACGGATGAGGACGGAGCAGCCTATCGGAATTCATCGCGCCGTGACCGGAGTCACTGCGGGGGTGGTGATCTCGGTGCTGCGGCGCTCGCGGATCAACAGGAATCCGGTGAACGCCACCAGGGCCGCGGTGAAGCCGTGGACGCCGAATGCCATTGCGGTGGAACCGCTGTGGCGCAGGATGGTGAGCATGTCGCCGAGGGGGATGACGGACGTGGCCAGCATGGCGATGCCGAGGGCGTAGCGCTGGCGGGCGGCCAGCAGGGCCACGATGAGCAGGCCCGAGCCGATATCGCGGACGCCCTTGGTGTTGAGGAAGTCGGCGGCCTCGCCGGTGGGGGCGACGCGCAGGCCGAAGCCGGGAGCTTCGATCGCGGGGACGGTCACGTAGCGGATGCCGACGTAGGTGATGAAGGCCGCACCCGCGAGGGAGAGGGCGGTGGCGACGTGGGAGGAGATGCGGGAGATGCTCATGACTACTGCTCCAAAATCTAGCGGTGCTAACTGATGAAGCAATGCTAGATGGTGCGTGGATAGTTTGTCTAGCGATGCTAGAGTTTTCGTCATGAGCGCCATTCAGACCCGCAAGGAACGCGAGCGGACCGAGCGCCGCCAGCGCATTGTCGACACCGCCCGCGAGATCGCCGCGACCGAGGGGTGGGACGCGGTCACCGTGCGCAAGCTGGCCGATCGCATCGAGTACAGCCAGCCGGTGCTGTACAGCCACTTCGCGGGCAAGGACGCCATCGTGTCCGCCGTCGCGGAGGAAGGGATCGCGGAATTCGCCGTCCTCATCCGGGAACTCAGGACCGCCGCGGACAGTCCGGAGGCCGCGTTGCGGGCGGTGGTCCAGGGCTATCTCGACTTCGCCCGCGACAACGCCGCCCTCTACGACGCCATGTTCCTGCTGCGCACCGAGCTGAAATTCGGGCCGGAGGCACCGCAGGCGCTCAAGGACGCCTTCTCGGAAATGGCGCAGACCTTCGCGCCGTTCGCGCCGTCGCGCGATGTCGAGACCTTCACCGAGGTCGCGTGGAGCACCCTGCACGGGTTGGCGACCCTGGACCGAGGGGGTCGGCTGCGGCCCGACTTTCGAGCTCAGCGGCTGGAAATGCTGGTCGCGCAATGGGTTCGCGGGGACTGACCGGTCGGGTTCGTCACGGTTGCGCCGCGGTGTCGGCGGTCCGGCCTAGGCTGAAGTCATGGCTGACGCTGTGGTGGTCGGATCGGGTCCCAACGGGCTTGCGGCGGCGGTGATCCTGGCGCGGGCGGGGCTCGAGGTCGAGGTGTACGAGGCCTCCGACGCCATCGGCGGCGGCTGCCGGACGGCCGAGGTGACGCTGCCGGGGTTCCATCATGATCTGTGCGCGGGGGCGCATCCGATGGCGGTGGCCTCGCCGTTCTTCCGGGCCTTCGATCTGAAGGCGCACGGTGTCGAATTGCTCGCGCCGCAGGTGTCGTACGCGCATCCGCTGGATGGGGGTCGGGCGGGGCTGGCGTGGCAGGACCTCGAGCACACGGTGGACGGCCTGGGCCGCGACGGCCGTTCCTGGAAGCGGCTGTTCGGTCCGCTGGTGCGCAAGTGGGAGGACCTGGTCGGGCTGATCATGTCCGATCTGCGGCATCCGCCCATCGATCCGACGGGGTTGCTCCGCATCGATCCGGGCATCGAACTGCGTCTGCTGCGCCGGATCCTCGAACAGGCGACGCCGTTGTGGAACATGCGTTTCCATGAGGACATCGCCCCGGCGCTGCTGACGGGTGTATCCGCGCACGCCATCCGCCCGCCGCGCAGCTTCCCGGGTGCGGGTGTCGCCATGCTGCTCGGCACCCTGGCGCATGTGCGTGGCTGGCCGGTGCCGCGCGGTGGCAGCCAGGCCATCATCGACGCGCTCGCGGATGATCTGAAAACCCATGGCGGGCGCATCATCACCGGACATCGTGTCGACTCGCTGGACGATTTCGCCGATGTCCGAGCCGTTCTCCTCGACACCGCCCCGGCCGAGCTGCAGCGCATCGCGACGCTTCCGGCGCGATACAACTTCGCGCTCAACAGGTTCCGCTACGGCGGTGCGGCCTGCAAGGTCGACTTCGCGCTCTCGGGTCCGGTGCCGTGGGAGGCGCACGGCTGCGATCGGGCCGGGACACTGCATCTGGTCGGCAGACGTGAGGAGGCCATGGTCGCCGAACAAGCCGTCGCCGCAGGCAAACTCGCCGAGCGGCCCTTCGTCCTCGCCATCCAGCCGGGTGTCGTCGACTCCACACGCGCGCCGCAGGGGAAGGCCACCCTCTACACCTACTGTCATGTCCCCAACGGCTCCACCGAGGACCTGACCGAGGCCATCACCGCCCAGGTCGAACGCTTCGCCCCGGGCTTCCGCGACCTCATCCTGGCCACCAATGTCCGCACCGCCGCCCGCATGCCCGCCCACAACGCCAACTACGTCGGCGGCGACATCTCCGCGGGCGCAATGACCCTGCGCCAAACCGTCTTCCGTCCAGCCCCCCGCTGGAACCCGTACTCGACGCCACTACAGGGCGTCTACCTCTGCTCCTCCGCCACCCCGCCCGGCCCGGGCGTACACGGCATGAACGGCTACTACGCCGCCCGCCACGCCCTCCGCAAGGAGTTCGGCGTCCTCACCGATCCGCTCGAACTCCTGACGGACCACTGGCGCAACTGAATTCGGGTGGATTGTTCGAATTCTGTTGGTAGCTAGGTGTTTATAACGCGTGTTGCTGTGATCATGCTGTCGTGTCGTGAGATTCGAAACTATGATCGAAGGTATGGGTGATTTCGCTGCTGAGATGGCTGCCGACCGGGAACTGGTCGAGCAGCTCCGTGGCGTGCACTCACGGATAGCTGAACTGCAGGCCGAAGAAACCGCATTGATGACGCAGCTCTACGAGCGCCGCCGTGCCCAGCAGATCGACCTCGGGGTCGGGCTGCTGTACGCAGGCGAGAGCGCCGCCACCGAAATCGGTGTCGCACTCAAGATGTCGCAGCGCTCGGCGGACAACCTGATCAATATCGGGCTCGACCTCGAGCACCGCTACCCGAGCACCGCGCAGGCCTTTGCTGCCGGGCGTATCGATCTGGCGCAGGTGCGTGCGATCCGCGAGACCCTGACCAATGTGCCCGAGGATCTGTTGGCCGAGTTGGAGCCGAAGATCGCGGCGTATGCGGAAAATGCTGACCCGCAGCGGGTTCGGCGTACCGCGCGCCGGTGGATCACCGAGGCCGACCCCGAGGGTCAGGCGAAGCGTCGCAAGGAAGCCGAGGCCGAGCGTTACGTCAGTGTCAATGCGGCCGACAACGGAACCGCTGTCGTTGACGCGGTCCTGCCTGCCGCCGGTGGGCGCACCTTGTACGAGAGGCTGCGTGAGATGGCGTGCACGCAGGTGTGCAGCGAGGATCCGCGTACCCAGAACCAGCGCCGCGCTGACGCTTTGGTGGCCCTCGCCGACGGCACCGGTCGCCTGACCTGTCAGTGTGGTCGCGAGGACTGCCCGCGCGCCCCCTTCGATGCGGTCGCGCCGGTGGCGCGGAAGGCTCTGGTGCAGGTGGGTGTGTCGGCAGAAACCCTTGCGGGACTGCAGGACAACCCGGCGCTGTTGGCGGGGTTCGGTGCGATCGACGCCGATTTGGCGCGGCAGA
>NZ_BAFX01000115.1 GCF_000308815.1 Nocardia concava NBRC 100430 | reverse complement strand
GGTGGGCCGCTGCCCACTGCTGTGCCAGTCGGTGTCCACCGAACCCGAGTCGGCGACGAGAACCCCTGCGGTATCGGCCCATTCGGAGACCGGGTGATCGAGCCGGTCGTCGTGCGCCCAGCGCAGCGGCCGCCGCTCGCGCCGGTGATAGCCCAGTGCCGCGGCCGCCAGCCCGGCCGCCTCCTGCGCCTCGCCACGGTTCGGGCCGTCGCTCTCCGCGAATTCCCGCAGCGCCGCCTCGATCTCATCGGGCCCGGTCTCGGCGTAGTCGTAGGTCCAGCGCCGGCTCGGCCGCACCTGATGCTCGGCCGCCAGCTCCAGCAGCCAATCCCGCAGGCGCAGTACGGCTTCCGCCCCGCCGTCACGCTCCTCCTGATTGGGCGGCAGCTGATGCAGATCGTAGGACCGCTCGCCGACCACCAGCGCCGCCCGCACCATCGGATACAGATCCACCAGGGTCGGCAGCAGTTCGGCCACCACATCCTCACCCTCGGAATCCCGTTCTCCGATGGCATGCAGCAGTCCGCGCAGATCCCCGCGATAGTGGTGGATCCGCAACTCCGGACACTCCCGCTCGCGCTCCATCAGGAACTCCAGCAGCGCGTCCGCGTCATCGCGCCGCCGCGTCGTCGCCTCCGGGTTCTCCGCGCGAATCACGAAGGTACGCTCCGGTTTCGGCGTCGCGGGGGTGGGCACGAACCCCAGGTCGACCGTGCTCACTCCGGGCAGCGGGCCGGGCGCGGCGGTGGCCGTCCGGGCATCGGCGAAGGCGACGGGACCGGACGCCTGGTCGGAGGCCCCGCTGGTCATCCCGGCATGCTTTTGGCCGGGATCCACACCGGCGTGCTGGATTCCGGCCAAAAGCTCGCCGGAATGACGAGGTGAAGTCTCGCCGGAATGACGGGATGCGGTTTCACCGGAATGACGGGGTGCGGCGGTTCGGATGGACACCACCAGATCGCCTGTGGTGCAGGTGATTCCGGGTCGTACCCGGCGGGAGCCGTCGACTTCCGGTGCCGCCGGGATGACGCTGACGAACAGGTCGCCATGGGTCGGGGCGGGGAGTGCTGCCAGGGCAGCCGGGTCGAGCAAGGCGTGCACGGGGCGGCCGGTGCGTTCGCGCAGGATCTGCACCTCGGCCTGGCGGCGCAGGGTGGTGAGGGTGGCGGCGGGGATGCCGGCGACGGCGGCGTCGGCGACGGCCAGCCGGTCGAGGGTGGTGATGCCGGCGTCGCGCAGATGGGCGCGGGTGGCCGGGCGCATGCCGGCGACCAGCAGTAGGTCGCGGCGGGCCTCGAGTTCGGCGGTGCAGGTGGGGCAGTGGCCGCAGGCCAGGAAGCGGCGGTCGCCCCATTGCACCGGCAGCAGTTCGCCGAGCTTGGTGTCGACGATCAGGTTCAGCCGGGCCAGCCGCGCCTGGTAGACCACCGCCATATCGGCCAGCGGGTGGGTGATCGCCACCCCGTCCTCCCAGATACGCGCGTGCGGCGCGGCCCGGAAACCGTTGCGCCGCAACGCCTCCGCCATGGCGGCCAGCCCCAGCAAGGTCGCGATCCGGTCCCGTCGCCCGGCCACCCCGGTCACCACGTAGTCGTGGGTCTCCGGCGAATGGTCGCGCACCAGGAACTCGCAGCGGGCCACGAAATCGCCGTCGAAGACGACCGCACCGGCCACCGCCTCGGCATCCGCGCGCAGGGCCGCCAGCGTTTGGCCGTGCGCGTCCCGCAGCGCCGTGAGCGCCGCCTCTCGTAGATCATCCGGAACCATCGGGGAGTGCGATACGCAGTCGCCGGAACGCGTCGCGGCGGCTGGCCGCGCATCGCCGGGCTGTGATGGCTGCGCCCCCTCCTCGGACACCGCAGCCGATTCGCGCGATAGCAGCGCGGCCGGGTCGTGGACGCCGTGCGCACGGGTGGCGGGGATGGTGTCGCCCAACGCGGCCGCGGCGGGTGGCGATAGGCGGATGCGGGTAACGGTCGAGCCGTGGCGGTCGCGCAGATCGGCCAGGCGGTGCTCGACGGCCGGATCGGGGGTGCGGGTCAGCGCGCCGGGTGACTGGCCGTCCACCGGCGTCACCAGACCGAGTTCGGCGTCGAGCGCACGCAGCAGCGCGAACTCACAGCGCGCCGCTGTCACCAGGTCACCGGTGCTGCACACGACACGATCACCGAACAGCATCAATCGCGGCCCTCCTGTGCCTCTCCTCCGCCGACACCCGCACCCGGCCGGAAGGACGCCTGAGCGTGGCCGAGTCGCGCCATAGCGTAATGACTGCGGGCGGTGTGATGTGCCGCCGGGGAGGCCGCGCGCGCCGCGCCGGACCGGCGGCGAGCCGCGCACGTCAGCGCGCGTTTGCGGGCGATGTTGGGGGACAACGCGACTCGCGTGCGGAGCAAGCCGGGGCGGCGGCTCCGGTGCCGGTCGTGCCCCAGATGTTCGGATCGCGATCCCGGCGTGTCGCCCCTAGGGTGGAGGCGTTGAAGGGAGTCCTTTCGTGCAGAACGGTGAACCCAGCCGCACCGCCCTCGGCGCCGCCCGGTACCGCGCCGACCATCAGACCCTGGACGGCGCGAGCATCTTCCGCGATCCGCTGGCGGCGGTGATCGTCACCTCCGGCAATGAACCCGACGGTCGCGTGGACGAGGTGGCCGGTCGCGGCATCCGGTTGTTCATCGCGGCGCGCTCCCGCTACACCGAGGACGCGCTCGCCGACGCCTACCGCGCGGGCGTGCGCCAGGTGCTCGTGCTGGGCGCGGGCCTGGACACCTTCGCCTACCGCAATCCGCATCCGGGCCTGCGCGTCTTCGAGGTCGACCACCCCGACACCCAGGCGTGGAAGCGCAAGCGGCTGGCCGACTCCGGCATCGACATTCCGGATTCGGTCACCTACCTGGGCGTCGACTTCGAGCGCGACACCCTCGAACATGTGCTGGCCGCAAGCGATTTCGACACCGCGCAGCCCGCCTTCGTGATCTGGCTCGGCGTCACCGTCTACCTCACCCGCCCCGCCATCGCCGCCACCCTGGACACCATCGGCGGCCTGGCCCCCGGCACCGAGCTGGTGCTCGACTACGGCGTCCCGTACACCCCGGTCACTCCGGAGCAGATCGCTGCCGCCGAGGCCCGCGAGCGTCGCCTGGCCGCCATCGGCGAGCGCTGGATCACCTTCTTCACCGCCGATGAGATCGCCGCCGAACTGCGTGAGGCCGGTCTCACCGTGGTCGAGGACCTGGGCCCGTCCGAGGCGCTGGCCCGCTACCTGGACACCGCGTGGAACCCGGATCGGCCCGGCCCGCACCTGGTGCGCGCCGGCATTCGCTGACTTCGCTCATTACTCGCGAGTTGCCCGATCGGAGCACCCCCACGGGCGCCCGCGGTCTGTCACAATCTCCCGATGCTCTACCTCGCGGGCGCTCGCGGCCGCCTTCACTACCGTCGATGGCAGCTCGACAATGCACAGGCCGTGCTGGCCTTACTGCCCGGAATCGGCCAGCACAGCGCGCACTACCACCGGTTCGCCAGGGCGCTCGCCGCCCAGGGAATCGAACTCTGGGCCCTGGACACCTCCGGGCACGGTCTCAGTGAAGGGGACCCGGAACGGCCGGGCACCATCCACGAACTGGCCGACGATGCCCGCATGTTCCTGGATCAGGTTCGCGCACAGGCGAATTCCACTCCCTTCCTGATGGGCCACTCGCTCGGCGCGGCCACCACCCTGGCGGTGCTGCGCGACGCGGATCCGGGTGAGTACCCCGGTCTGGTGCTGTCCGGCACGCCCAAGGCGGTGCTGGAGGGCAAGTCGCCCAAGTCCGCGCGCGGCGCGGCCACCACGAATCGGGCTCGCGCCCATCTCGGTTCCCGCTCGCGGGCCGCGGTAGCGACCGAGCAGGAATCGGACTGGCCGGGACCGCGGCTGCCCGAGGGGCTGCCGGTGCTGATCGTGCACGGCGCGGACGACCGCCGGGCCCCGCTCGAGCCGGTGCGCGACTGGTCGGTTCAGGTCGGCGCGCGCTTCCACGCCTATCCGAACGCCGGGCACGATCTGCTGCACGAACCCGTGCATGCCGAAGTGACCTCGGAGATCGTGGATTTCGTGCACGCGCGTCTGCTGGTCTAGCCGATTACGGTGGGTGCCGTGCCACTTTACGAATTCGAAGGCAAGCGGCCCACCGTCGATCCGACCGCCTTCATCGCGCCCACCGCGACCCTGATCGGTGATGTTCGCGTCGAGGCCGGGGCCTCGGTCTGGTACGGCGCGGTGCTGCGCGCCGACTTCGCTCCCATCATTATTCGCGAACGCGCGAACGTGCAGGACAATGCCGTGATCCACGTGCCGCAGGACGTGACCGTGGAGATCGACGCGGGTTCCACCATCGCGCATTCGGTGGTGTTCCACGGCGCCACGTTGGGCGCGGAATCGATTGTGGGCAACGGCAGTACGGTGCTGGACATGGCGAAGATCGGCAGCGGCGTGATGATCGCGGCGCACTCGCTGGTCGGCCCCGGGCAGGAGATCCCGGACGGGGTGCTGGCCGCGGGCTCACCCGCCGAGGTGAAGAAGCCGCTGGCGGGAACCGCGGCCGAGATGTGGGTGAAGATGAACCCCGCCATCTACGCCGACCTCGCGCAGCGACACCGCAAGGGCATCACCGAGGTTCACTGAGGTTCGCGCCTGGCCCCGGCCAGCAGGCCCACCACTTCCTCGTCGCTGAGCTGGTGGAAGTCCCGATACGCCCCGCCGACCCCGCCCAGGGCGCGGGGCACCAGCGGGCACACCACCTCATCGGCGAGCGCCCGAATCCGGTGCAGCGCTTCGACGGACGACACCGGCACCGCCACCACCACCCGCCGCGGTTCGTGCTGCCGCGCGATCTCGCACCCGACGGCGACGGTCGCGCCGGTGGCCATGCCGTCGTCCACGATCACCACGGTCCGGTCCTTCAATGGAATCGGCGGCTCGGCCCGCAGCACCCGCCGCCGCCGTTCCAGCTCGGTCCGCTCGAGTCCCTCGACGGCCGAGAGCTGTTCGGCGGTCACCCCGGTGTGCAGCATGACATCGCGATTGAGCACCCGCACGCCGTCCTCGCCGATGGCGCCCATGGCCAGCTCCGGTTGCCACGGCACCCCGAGCTTGCGCACCAGCAGCACATCCAGATCCCCGCCGATCAGCTCCCACACCGCGACGGCCACCGGAACCCCGCCGCGCGGCAGCCCGAGCACCAAGGGATCCGCCGCCCGCAGGTGCTCCAGCCTGTCACCCAACGTGCGTCCGGCAGCCCCCCGATCGGGATAGATCATTGCTGTTCAGTCTAGTTCCGCCGGCCCCGGTGGCCCGCGGGTTATTCGCCGCGAATGGTGTATCTGCGCAGCGCCAGGCTGGGATTGGTGGTCCGGACCTCGGCCAGGTGCGCCAGGTCGACACGCCCGGTGGCGATGCCGGGTTGGTCGCCGAGCTCGGCCAGCACCGCGCCGGTGGGGGAGACGATCATCGAGGCGCCCGAGCCGCGTGGGGCCGCCTGATCCGCGGCGGCCACGTACATGGTGTTCTCGATGGCCCGCGCCCGCAGCAGCGTCGTCCACTGATCGACCTTGCCGGGACCGGGAATCCACTGCGCGGGCAGCAGCAGCACGTGCACGCCGCCGGCGGCCAGGCGGCGGATGCCTTCGGGGAAGCGCAGATCGAAGCAGGTCTGCAGGCCGAACACGACACCGTCGACGGTGAAGGTCTGGGACTGGCCCAGCGCGCCGGGCAGCAGCAGATCGGATTCGCGGGAGCCGAAGGCGTCGTAGAGGTGCACCTTGCGGTAGACGGCGGCGAATTCGGCGTCCGGGGTGGCGGCCACGAGGGTGTTGTAGACGTGCCCGGCGGGCTCGTCCGGACCGCCGGACTCGACCACGCCCGCCACCACGTGCACGCCGAATTCGGCTGCGATGCCGCGCAATCCGGTGACGAACGGACCGGTCAGCGGTTCGGCCGCGGCCAGCACCCGCTCGTCGAGGCGCTTGGTCGCGAACATCGAATACTCGGGCGCGACCACCACCTTCGCTCCGAGTTCGCTGGCCGCCTTGACCTCCGCGCGCAGTGCGGTGAGATTGGCCACGGTGTCGGTGTACGGATCGAACTGCACCACCGCCACATCCACCGCGCCCGCCGGTTCCGGAGTCTCGCCCGGCGCGGGCAGCGGAGCGGATTCGTGAATGGCCGTCGCCACTGCTCCCGAGCTGGCCGCATCGTCCGTGGCCAGGGTTCCGGTGACGTAGTTGCGCACGGGTGTGGCTTCGGGATTGCCGAGTCCGGAGGCGGAACCGGCGGGGGTCGAGACGGAGGGCGCGGGCGAGTTGTCCGGATGCACGACTCCCAGGGTATTCACCCGATGGTCAACCCCGCAGCTAGCAGGCAGTAAAATCCTTCGCAATGAGTACCTCACCGGCCGACAGCGTTCCCACTGACGACGAGAGGGACGTTTCCGGCCCGTCCTTCACCGATCTCGGCCTCGATGACCGCATTCTGCGGGCCATCGCGGATGTCGGTTACGAATCGCCGTCGCCGATTCAGGCAGCGACGATCCCGCCGCTGCTCGAGGGTCGTGACGTGGTGGGTCTGGCCCAGACCGGTACCGGTAAGACCGCCGCCTTCGCCATCCCCGTGCTCCAGGGGCTGAACGAGAGCGGCAAGGCGCCGAAGGCGCTGGTGCTGGCCCCGACCCGCGAACTGGCCATCCAGGTGGCGGAGGCGTTCGGTCGGTACGCCACCCACATGCCCGGAGTGCACGTGCTGCCCATCTACGGCGGCCAGAACTACGCGGTCCAGCTGTCGGGTCTGCGGCGCGGCGCACAGGTGGTGGTCGGCACCCCGGGTCGCGTCATCGATCACCTCGAGCGCGGCACCCTCGACCTGTCCGAGCTGCAGTACCTGGTGCTCGACGAGGCCGACGAGATGCTCAAGATGGGCTTCCAGGAGGACGTGGAACGCATCCTGCGCGACACGCCCGAGCAGAAGCAGGTCGCGCTGTTCTCGGCCACCATGCCGACGGCGATCCGCAAGATCTCCAAGCAGTACCTGAAGGAACCGGTCGAGATCACGGTCAAGACCAAGACCTCCACCAACACCAACATCACCCAGCGCTGGGTGCTGGTGTCGTATCAGCGCAAGCTGGACGCGCTGACCCGCATCCTCGAGGTCGAGCCCTTCGAGGCCATGATCATCTTCGTGCGCACCAAGCAGGCCACCGAGGAGTTGGCCGAAAAGTTGCGCGCGCGTGGGTATTCCGCGGCCGCCATCAACGGCGATATCGCGCAGGCGCAGCGTGAGCGCACCATCGGCCAGCTCAAGTCGGGCGTGCTCGACATCCTGGTCGCCACCGACGTGGCCGCCCGCGGCCTGGACGTGGAGCGCATCTCGCACGTCGTGAACTACGACATCCCGCACGACACCGAGTCCTACGTGCACCGCATCGGCCGCACCGGCCGCGCGGGCCGCTCCGGTGACGCGCTGCTGTTCGTGGCCCCGCGCGAGCGCCGCCTGCTCGACGCCATCGAGCGCGCCACCCGCCAGCAGGTCACCGAGATGCAGCTGCCCAGCGTCGAGGACGTGAACGCGCAGCGCGTCACCAAGTTCCACGACGCCATCACCGAGAACCTGAACTCGGCGAACGTGCCGCTGTTCCGCAAGCTCATCGAGGAATACGAGCGCGAGCACAATATTCCGCTGGTGGACATTGCCGCGGCGCTCGCGGTCGGCGGGCACGAGGGCGACACCTTCTTCATGGAGCCCGATCCGGAGCCCGCGCCGCGCGAGCGCCGCGACCGGGACCGGGATCGCGATCGCGATCGCGGTCCGCGCGCCTTCGACGATCGCGGACCGCGCGAGCGCCGCGAGCCGTCCAAGCACCGCCAGACCGGGGCCGAGCTGGCCACCTACCGGATCTCGGTGGGCAAGCGGCACAAGGTCGCGCCCGGCGCGATCGTGGGCGCCATCGCCAACGAGGGCGGCCTACGCCGCAGCGACTTCGGCCATATCAGCATCCGCCCCGACCACTCGCTGGTGGAGCTGCCCGCCGACCTGTCGGACGAGACCCTGAATGCCTTGGCCCGCACCCGGATCAGCGGTCAGCTGATCCAGCTGCAGCTGGACCAGGGCCCGCCGGGTGGACGCGTCATGAGCCGTGCCCCGCGCCGCGAGTTCCGCGACAGCAAGCCGCGCTACGAGCGCCGCAAGCCGCGCTCGTAGTACGGATAAACCAAACGCCCGCATCCGGTAAGGATGCGGGCGCTTGTCATTCCGGCACGTGGGCGCTTGTCATTCCGGCATGCTTTTGGCCGGAATCCACTGCGGCCGAGTAGATTCCGGCCAAAAGCGCGCCGGAATGACGGAGCGGTCGCGTCAGTTGGCGGGAGTGCCGGAACCGGCGTCGGGAGCGGTGGCGGCCGGGCTGTCCGGGGCCTGGGCCGGGGTGGTGGGCGTCGCGGGGGTGGTCGGCGCGGCCGAGGTGGTCGGGGCCGACGAATCCGGCTTGGCGGGATCGACCTGCGGGACCGGCGGCGGGGTGTCGGCGACGGAGAACAGGCCGACCGTCGGCAGCACCACGCAGCGCGCGTTCGGGTAGTCGATGGTGCCCCACAGCGAGGCGATGACATTGCCCGCGCCCGCGTCCACGGTCTTGGACAGCGCCGGGAGGTTGTATTCGGTGCGGTCGTCGAGCGCGGTGATGCCGCTGCGGCCGTTGTTCACGTTCAGCCAGGCCACGGTCAGGCCGGAGTTGAGCGGGAAGCCGTTCTGCTGCGCCAGCGCCTGGAAGCTGACATTGCCCGCGGGCAGCGCGATCTCGGTGTGGTTCTGGGTGGTGACACCGCTGACGGCCATGGCCTGGGTGAGGCTGAACGGCATATTGAAGCCGCAGCCGAGGGTGGGCGCGAGGTACGAGAACGGCGTGAACTGAATGTTCTCCAGCTTCGCGGCGGCCACCAGCTGGGCGGTCTTGGCCATGTTCGCGACCGCGGTCTTGCCCGCGACATTGTCGCCGACTTCCTGGGTGAGCTGGTCCAAGCCGATCTCGGCGGGGGTCTTCGGCTGATCGGCGGACGCCGTGCCTGCTGTGCTGAGTACAGCAGTGCTGGTCGCGCCCAGAACTGCCGTGGCGGAAAGGGCGGCGACCGCGAGAGCGCGCCGCGACGTGGTCCAACCGTTCACTCGTGCTGCTCCTCATCGGATACGGATTACCGGCAACGTACCAGCTCCGCATGAGAGTCGCCGCGTCGAGCCATCCGGTCGGTGTGATCCGGCCGACAGCCAACTCATTACCGGGGGGTAAGTTTATTGGCGACATCACAGCGACGCTCGGGAGAAGCAATGAAGCTGGCCCTATCACCCGATGAGGTGAAATTCCGGGACGAACTGCGCGAGTTCTACCGGACCAAGATCCCGGCGGAGATCCGCGACCGTGTGAAGTACGGTCTCGAACTCTCTCGCGATGACATCGTCACCACCCACCGCATCCTCAACGCGAACGGCCTGGCCGTGCCGAAATGGCCGGTCCAGTGGGGCGGCCAGGACTGGACGCCCATGCAGCGCCACCTCTGGGAAGACGAGATGCAGCTGGCCTCGGTACCCGAGCCGCTCACCTTCAACGCCCAGATGATCGGACCGGTGATCGCCCAGTTCGGTTCGGAGGAGATGAAGCAGCGCTTCCTGCCGCCGACCGCCAACCTCGACATCTGGTGGTGCCAGGGCTTTTCCGAGCCCGACGCGGGGTCGGACCTGGCCTCGCTGCGCACCACCGCGGTGCGCGACGGCGACTCCTACATCGTCAACGGCCAGAAGATCTGGACCACGCTGGCCCAGTACGCCGACTGGATCTTCTGCCTGGTGCGCACCGACCCGGCCGCCAAGAAGCAGGCCGGCATCTCGATGCTGCTCTTCGATGTGAAGACGCCCGGCGTGACGATTCGCCCGATCAAGCTGATCGACGGCCACCACGAGGTCAACGAGGTCTTCTTCGAGAACGTCCGGGTGCCCGCCGATCAGTTGGTCGGCGAGGAGAACATGGGCTGGACCTACGCCAAGTTCCTGCTCGGCAACGAGCGCACCGGTATTACGGGCGTCGGGCGCACCAAGGTGAAGCTGGGCGTCGCGAAGGAGTATGCGGCGCAGATCCGTTCGGGCAGCGGCACGCTGCTGGAGGATCCGGTGTTCGCCGCGCGGATCGCCGAACTGGAGAACGAGTTGCTCGCGCTGGAGCTCACCCTGATGCGCGTGGTGTCGAATTCGACCGGCGACAAGCCGAATCCGGCGTCTTCGGTGCTGAAGCTGAAGGGTTCGGAGCTGCAGCAGGCGGCCACCGAACTGCTGCTCGACATCGCCGGACCCGACGCGCTGCCGGTGCACGCCGACGACATCGCCTCGCCCGGTTGGGCGCAGCGCAGCGGCCCCGGCTACCTCAACTACCGCAAGACCACCATCTACGGAGGCTCCAGCGAGGTGCAGCGCACCATCATCGCCTCCACCATCCTCGGATTGTGAGCTGCCGCCATGGATTTCGAACTCACCGATGAACAGGTCATGCTGCGCGATACGGTCCGGGACCTGCTGGGCCGCGCCTACGACCCGGAGAAACTGCTGAAGGTCACCGACACCGACCTGGGCTGGAGCCGCGACGTGTGGCGGCAGCTCGCCGAACTCGGCGTCCTCGGACTGGCTTTCGCCGAGGAGGACGGCGGCGTCGGGGCCGGACCGGTCGAGACCATGGTCGTCATGGAGGAACTCGGCCGCCGCAACGCGCCCGAACCGCTGCTCGACGCCGTGCTGGTGCCGGGTGAGCTGGTGGCCCGCGCGGGCACCGCCGCGCAGCGCGAGCGCGTGCTGCCCGGGCTGGTCGCGGGCGAGACGCTGCTGGCCTTCGCGGATGCGGAGCCCGGAAGCCGCTGGCCCGCAACCGAACTCGCCACCACCGCGGTGCTCGACGGCGACACCTACCGGGTCACGGGCGTCAAGAACCCGGTGCCGCACGGTGACTGCGCCGACCAGCTCGTGGTCAGCGCGACCCTGCCCGGCGGCGAGATCGGCCTGTTCCTGGTCGCGGCCGACGCCGAGGGTGTCACCCGCACCGGCTACCGCACCTTCGACGAGCGCCGCGGCGCGCAGATCGAATTCGCCTCCGCCGCGGCCGAACTCCTCGGCGAGGGCGGCGATGCGCGGCCGGTGGTCGACGCGGTGACGGTGGCCGCGCAGGCCAGCCTGTGCGCCGAATCGCTGGGTGCGATGGAAGAGGCGCTGCGCCTGACCACCGAATATCTGAAGACCCGCAAGCAGTTCGGCGTCACGCTGTCCAAGTTCCAGACCCTCACCCAGCGGGCCGCGAACATGTACGTGTCGCTGGAACTGGCTCGCAGCATGAGCCTCTACGCCACCGCCGCGGTGGACGACGGCTCGGCCGACCAGGTCGCGGCCTCCCGCGCCCGCCTCCAGGTGGGCCGCTCCGCCCGCCACATCGGCCAGGAATCCATCCAGATGCACGGCGGCATCGGCATCACCACCGAATACCCGGTGAGCCACTACGTCGCCCGCCTCACCGCCATCGCCCGCACCCTGGGCGGCGACCTGGAACACCTGCGCGTCCTCACCGACCGCGTGGGGGATTACACCCTGGTCGAGTTCTAGCCTCGCCTCGAGTCGCGCCCCCTCCAACCGGCAGGGGCGCGACCCGTGTCCGCCGATAATGCATTGGTGTCGTTCGCAACTCGCTCGCCTGCACGAATGCGTTCTCGAGGGCGGGTGTCCCAGATAGTGGGCGATGGGGTGCGAAGTTGGAAATTGGGTGGGGGCAAGGAGATTGGCGCGCGTAGGGTCTAGGGGTGGGCGGAGAAACTGTACGGCTGGATGGGAACACCCTGGTGCTTCCCGGTGGGGTGGGGGTGCGGTTCATCCGCACGCTGCGATTGCCCGAGCAAGGGACACATCCCCTGCCGCCGGGGCTGGGCGAGTTTCCAGTGCGGCGGGTCGCGGATTACGTGGACTCGGTGCCGGAGGAATGGGCCAAGCGTGGTGGCGTGATGCTGCCGATGTACTTGCGCGAGGCGATGTGGCTGTCGTTCTCCGCGACCGAGCCCGCCGCATTGCAGATCGGTGTGGGCAAGGTCTGCGCGGTCTCCGGCAAGCCGTGGAGTGACCGGCTCGGCCGCGATCCGCAGAACTATGTCGTGCTGCCCAAGCAGCCGTGGCTCGACGGCATCAACTCCGGCTCGGGCACCATCCGCCAATTCATCGCGGTCCCACTGGGATTGGGCGCGACCGTGGAGGGTCAGATCACTGGCGAGGAGACGCACGGCGGCATCCAGCTCCAGAACTTCTCGCTCAACGACACCGAGCTGGCGCGCTGGCGGCGGGCCGAAGAGGAACGCCGCCGGGCCGAGGCGGCCGAACGCGTCCGCGCGATCAGCTATGCCCCCATGCCAAGCCCGCCACCGGCTTTCGGCGCGCCCGCCCCGGGTAGCGCCGCACCGCCCGGCTATGGCGCGCCCCCGTCTGCGCCGGGTCTCGGAGGCCCCCCGTTGCCCGCGCCCGGCAGCGCCGCCCCCGGTTCGTCGGCCCGTCTGTTCGGACAGCGGCGCCCGCGCGCCAAGACCATGGGCCTGGGCGTCGGCGGCACCATGCGCCAGGAGATCTTCAAGGACGACCGCCCCCTGGAGGCATGGTCGGTCCAACCCTCCGCCCGCCTCTTCGTCCACCTGGTGACCCCGCCCGATTGGCAGCGCATCACCGGCGAGGCCGCGCCTCCGTCCCCGGTCGACCGCAAGGCCTACACCGCCGCGGGCCTACCCTGGTTCGACTACTTCGACTCCGACGCAACGGATTTGGCCCCGGCCGAGCCCCTGGCGAACGTCACCCCGGTCGGCGACTGGCTCGGCGACGACCACGAGCCTTGGCAGAACCCGACCCCGGGCCAGGTCCATCACCTCGGCGACAAGAAAGGCAAACCGGTCGAAGACGGGGAGTGGTGAGCGGTCAGACGGGCCGCAGAGCGCCTGGTCGAAGATTCTCATCGTCATTCCGGCGTGCTTTTGGCCGGAATCCACCTCGGACAGCGAGATCCCGGCCAAAAGCACGCCGGGATGACGGGTTGGGCTCACGCTGGGATGACGGGCTGGGCTTCCGTCAGCGCTCAGCCGTCGGAGTTGTCCGTGGCGGCGTGGTCGGTGGTGGGCGCTGTTGTCGGCGCGAGGGTGGTCTCCGGCACGGTGGTGACCGGGGGTTCGGTTGTGGGGCGCGGGGATTCGGTGGTGGTCGTCGGCCGGGTGGTGGTCGGGCGACCCGAAATCGGCGGAGTCGTGCGGGTGGTCGCGGCCGGATCATCCGGGGTGGCGGTGATCGTGGAGATGGGGGCGCGGCGCGACGGCATGTCGGCGGCGACTCGCCAGGTGGGGGAGGGCGGGATGACCACGGCGGGGGTCGTGCTGGTGCCCTTGGCCGAAGTCACCGGGGCCGCTTGGAGATCGGCGTTGATGGGCGGGGGCGCCACATACGTGTCCGTGTGCCCGAGGCCGCAGGCGCCGAGCAGGATGAGGCTGGCCGAGACGACGCCGACCGCGGCCGCGGCACCCACCACCGGCTTGGGCAGGTGACGCAGCGGGGTGACCGCGCGGTCGTCCGCGCCGGCGTTGCTGCCGTCCATTGGGGGCACTCCTGATTCGTGTCGAGTGGGCTCACCCTAACGGAGGCTGCGGGCTTGGGCCAGGCGGGTGGTCGGTTCGCTAGCGCGACAAGGCGGGCGATTCCGGAAGCCTCGAAAAGATTTCAAACAGGGGTGATTCAGATATCGAATTAGTAAACTCGGCGCGTTTCGCATACGTGTCGTCTGGACATTCCGTTGCCGGGCCGTAATCTGTGTCCAAAGTTACACGTGAGACGCTCGGAATTAGCCGAGGGACGCGCCGAAGAATCGCGAGACCCGGCGGGCGTCTATCGAGGAGTGGATGATGGGTGCTTTTTCGACCTCTCCATTGCGCGCATCACTGCGTGCGGGGGAGCCCGCGGCCCCCGGGGCGCTGCGAATGTCGGCAATCCTGGCCCGGGTCGTCGCTTGGCTGATCTTCCTGGGCGGACTCACCGGTGCGGTGCTCGGCATCGCCGGGCTGCGCGTCGAAATCACCGTCGCCGGATTGATTCTCGCCTGCACCGCGGGCCTGGTTTTGTTGAAGCTACGCGCGGACGCACACCCTAGCTAATTTCTCGCGAACTAATTGTTCGCGCCGATAACCCATTCGAATGCCTCGGCTTTCGACCGTGCGCCTTCCGCTGTGCGGGAACGATTGGCTTCGCCGAGTTCTTTCAGCAAATCTTCGGAAATCGATACCAGGTCCGACAATACGGACGGGGTAAACCATTCCGGCCTAGTGGCGAACAACAGATCCTCGCTCGCGGTATTGCCCGACGCCCCCGGCGCGAACGGGCACCCGCCCAGCCCGCCGAGTGAACCGTCCACCACCGCCGCGCCCGCGGTCAGCGCCGCCAGCGAATTCGCCACGCCCATGCCCCAGGTGTCGTGCCCGTGGAACACGATGCGCTGTTCGGGGGTTCCCCAGCGCCCGGTCGCGGCCACCGAACCGATCAGTGCCGCAACCTGACCCGGGTACGCCTGGCCCAGGGTGTCGGCGATGACGATGTCCGACGAGCCCTCCGTGCGGGGATCGGCGGCGATGGCCAGCACCCGCGCCGGATCCACGGGCCCGTCGAACGGGCAGGTGAAAGCCGTTGCCAGGCACAGCTGAATGCGCCCGCCCGCCTCCTGCGCGAGGCGCACGGCCTCGGGCATGGCGGCCACGCTGTCCTCGGTGGTGCGGCCGATATTGGCCTTGTTGTGCGCGTCCGACACCGAGAAGCAGTACTGGAAGTTGCGCACCCCGGCCTCGGCGGCCCGGGCCACGTGCCGCGGCGTGGCCACCCACACCCAGCAGCGCTCCAGTTCCTCCGGCGTCAGCCGGGCGACCAGTTCGAGGGTATTGGCCATGGGCGGCACCAGATCCGGCCGCGCCATCGACCCGATCTCCAGCTCCGGAACGCCGAGCGCCAGCAGCCGGCGCGCGATCTCCACCTTGCGCTCGGTGGGCAGCACCTTGCCGGTGAGCTGCAGCCCGTCGCGCAGCGTGACATCCCGCAGACTCATGAGTTCGCCTCCAGTGCCTCGATATCGGAGTCGGACATGCCGAGCAGTCCGGACAGCACCTCGCGGGTATGCTCGCCCAGATCCGGGCCGACATTGCGGATCGGCAGCGACTGCCCGCCGATGACCGGGACGATGCCGGGAAACCCGACCTCCTTCGGTTCCGGCTCACCGACGTCCACCCGGAACGGCTGGATCATATTGCGCGCCTTGTACTGCTCGTCGGTGACGATGTCGGCGGCGGTGTAGATGGGACCGCACGGAATGGCGGCCGCCTCCAGGATCCGCAGGGCCTCGTCGCGGGTCTTGGTCCGGCTCCAATCGGCGATCGACGCGTCGAGCCGCTCGCGGTTGCGCCAGCGTCCGGCGTTGTCCTGCAACTCCGGATCGGCCGCCAGGTCGGGGCGCTCGATGACCTGCATGTACCGCTGGAAGATGGCATCGCCGTTGCCGCCGATGATGATGCTGTAACCGTCGCTGGTCGGGTACGCGTTGCTGGGCGCGATGCCTTCCATTCGCCCGCCGACCCGCTCGCGGTTGATGCCGTAGGCGAGATAGTCGGGGACCAGCGACTCCATGACCGACAGGATGGATTCGTTGAGTGCCACGTCGATGATGCGCTGCTCCAAGGGAACCCGCTGTACCCGCTCGCGCTGGAACAGGGCCATGACGGTGCCGAAAGCGGCGTAGATCCCCGCGATCGAGTCGCCGATGGACACACCCACCCGCACCGGCGGCCGATCCGGATCGCCCACCAGCTCGCGCAGCCCGCCGACCGCCTCGGCCACCGCCGCGAAGCCCGGCCGCTGCGCGAGCGGACCGGTCTGCCCGTACGCGGAGATCCGCGTGATCACCAGATCCGGATTGGCCTCGTTCAGCGCCTCCGGCCCCAGCCCCCACTTCTCGAGCATGCCGGGCCGGAAGTTCTCGAGCAGCACATCGCACTCTTTGATCAGATCCAGCACGATCCCGCGCCCCGCCTCGGTCCGCAGATCCAGCGTGATCGACTTCTTGTTCCGATTGACCGTCCGGTACAGCATCGACGTATCCCCGCCGTACAACCGCCAATTCCGCAGCTCATCACCGGTTTTCGGCCGCTCGACCTTGATCACCTCGGCCCCGAAGTCCCCGAGTATCCGCCCGGCCGTCGGCGCGGCGACGTAGTTACCCAGTTCCAACACCCGCACACCATCCAGCGGCCGAATCTCCATGCCCACAGTTTGGCCTACCGGCGTTGCCGATGTGATCGGCCTCTGCCATCCCGGGTGTAGCTGGCCTCTGTCATCCCGGCGTGCTTTTGGCCGGGATCCAACGCGGACGGTGTGGATTCCGGCCAAAAGCACGCCGGAATGACGAGGGCCGGTGCGACGTCGAGAGAGAGGTTCGTCGTCGCACCGGCCGGGCCGTCGGTCACGATGTGCGCAAGTGCATCGCGATCCACGGCATCGAGTCGTGTCGGCCCGCGGTTCGGGCGGGGCAGGGTGAGTGGCAGACACCCCGCACCGCGCGAATCGCGGTGCCCCGCGCCGGTATTCAGGCGGCGCGGGCGGCGACCTCCTCGATGATCGAGTAGTGCTCGGCATTGCCGGCGATGATGGTGCTGGTCTCGCCGTTCACGCCGACCGGGACGTCGCCGGCCAGGGTGATGCGGGTGAGGCGGCGGGGCTGGCCGTCGTAGTCGTCGATGGCGTAGTGCTGGGTGGCGCGGTTGTCCCAGATCGCGACGTCGCCGAGCTGCCAGTTCCAGCGGGTGGTGTTCTCCAGGCGGGTGACGCGGTTCTGCAGCAGCTGGAACAGGGCCTGGGATTCGGCGGCGGAGAAGCCGACGAAGTTCTTCACGAAATGGCCGAGCAGCAGGGCGCGTTCGCCGGTGACGGGGTGCACGCGCACCACCGGGTGCTCGGTCTCGTAGTAGCTGGACTCGAATTCCTCGCGGTAGGCCTTGATGTTCGCGGTCACCTGCTCGTTCTCGCCGCGCGCGACCTCGGTGCGGTCGGCGGCGTAGTCGTAGGCATTGGTGTGCCGCGCCCGCAGGTTCTCGACCAGGGCCTTCAAGGGAGCGGGCAGCGAGTCGTAGGCCGCCACGGTCGAGGCCCAGGTGGTCGAGCCGCCGTAGGGCGGCAGGTGCACCGCGCGCAGGATCGACGCCTTCGGAATCCGGTCCACGAAGGTGACATCGGTGTGCCAGCTGTTGGCGCGGCCGTACTCGGAGTCGATGGGCAGGGTCTTGACGCCCTTGGAGGTGACTGTCGGGTGCGGGGTGGTGGGCGCGCCCAGCAGCTGCGCGAACTCGTACTGCCCGTCCTCGGTCAGGTGCTCCTGGCCGCGGAAGAAGATCACCTTGTGCTTGTGCAGCGCGTCCTGGATGGCCTGAACGGTGACCGAGTCCAGGTCGCCGCCCAGCCGGACGCCGTCGATCCGCGCGCCGATCTTGCTGCCCAGCTGCACGACAGTGATATTGGAAGTTGCGTAATCGACGGACATGCAATGCCTTTCGCCCGGAGGAACGGCCCGTATTCGGGCCTCCCTCAGGACACCAGCGTCACGCCCGGCGAAACAGGTTCAGGATCAGCCGGATCGAAACGGGCTTATCCGACGTGCTCGCGCAGGTAGGCCAGGTCGTCGGCGACACCTTCGGCCGGGGTCTCCAGGATCACCGGAGCACCGGCGGTCTTGCACACCTCCGCCAGCAGCTGCGGATCGATCGTCCCGTCCGCGAAGTTCGCGTGCCGGTCCGCACCCGAATCGAACGCGTCCCGCGACGAGTTCAGGTGCACCAGATCGATGCGCCCGGTGATCGCCTTGATCCGCTCCACGATCCCGACCAGCTCCTCACCACCGGCCCACGCGTGGCAGGTGTCGAGGCAGAACCCGGCGCCGAAATCCCCGACCGCGTCCCACAGCCGCCCGATATCGTCGAAATACCGTGCCATGGCGTGGTTTCCGCCCGCGGTGTTCTCGATCAGGATCGGTACCGGGAACCCGCCCTTGTCGGCCTGGCGCTCGAACAGCTTGCGCCAGTTGACGAATCCCTCCACCATCTCGGCGTCGGAGCGCACGTGCCCGCCGTGCACCACCAGCCCGATGGCGCCCAGCTCGGCCGCGGCCTTGGCCTGCTGCGCCACCGCGTTGCGCGAGGGCATGCGCAGCCGGTTGTTCAGGCTGGCCACATTGATCTGATAGGACGAGTGCACCACCACGTCGATATCGCTGGCCTTGATCTCCTCGGCCCGCGGATGGGGTGTGGGCTTGTCCCAGCTCTGCGGATCGACCACGAACATCTGGATGACGTCGGCCCCCAGCTTCTCGCCGAAGCCGATCGGGTCGCTGTCCATGCGGACGTGAGCTCCAATACGCATGCGGAACAGCCTATCCCTGACCACTGACAGGGGGACGGCGGTTACCTGCGACTACAAGCAAACGTTGAGTGTTGCGTTAGCGGGCCTTGCATAGATAGTTCGGTAGGCCGCGAATCGGCTACAGTTTCGGTGTTTTCGGATCGGTTCTCGCGATCACGCCGATCGTCTGTAGTACCTCGCGGGCTGGTGGGTCCCGGCCGCGGAGTGGAAAGTGGGAGATCGTCATGCTGTCCGAAGGTGACGTTTTTGCTGGGTATGTCATCGAACGGCAGCTCGGCCGCGGTGGCATGGGTTCGGTGTATCTGGCCAAGCATCCGCGGCTGCCCCGCCTGACGGCGCTCAAGCTGCTCAATCGGGAGATGGTCTTCGACAAGGAGGTCCGCGCCCGCTTCGAGCGCGAGGCCGACCTGGTCGCCCAGCTGGACCACCACAATATTGTCACCGTCTACGACCGCGGGCTCGAGGACGGACAGCTGTGGATCTCCATGCAGTACATCGACGGCATCGACGCCGCGAGCGTCACACCCTCGACGCTGCCGCCGGAGCGCGCCGTGCAGATCGTGGCCGAGATGGCCGACGCCCTGGACTACGCGCACCGCAACGAGGTGCTGCACCGGGATGTGAAGCCCGCCAATATCCTGCTGGCCCGCTCCACCGGAGGTAAGGGCGAGCGGGTCTATCTCACCGACTTCGGCATCGCGCGCCTGCGTGACGACAGCGGTCACCTCACTCAGACCGGCACCTTCACCGCGACCCTGGCCTATGCCTCGCCGGAGCAGCTGACCGGTTCCGCGCTGGACGGTCGCTCCGACCAGTACTCGCTGGCCTGCACCCTGTTCTGGCTGTTCACCGGCAACGGCCCGTTCTCGGCCACCAATCCGGCCGCGGTGATCCAGGGTCATCTGCAGAATCCGCCGCCGCCGCTGGGCAACAGCCGTCCCGGGCTGCCGCAGTCCTTGGACATGGTGATCGCCAAGGCCATGGCCAAGCGGCCCGAGGACCGCTTCGCCAGCTGCAGCGAGTTCGCCGCCGCGGCCCGCCGCGCCCTCGCGCATCCGAGTGCGCCCGCCATGCCGCTGGTCGGCCGCACCGCCCCGCCGATGCCGGTGGCCCCGCCGCTGACCGGTGGCGCCATGCCGACCGGCATGCCCATGTACACCGGCGGCGCCATGCCGACGGG
Organism: Nocardia concava NBRC 100430; assembly: GCF_000308815.1. Taxonomy (GTDB): domain Bacteria; phylum Actinomycetota; class Actinomycetes; order Mycobacteriales; family Mycobacteriaceae; genus Nocardia; species Nocardia concava. The sequence goes on along the minus strand of NZ_BAFX01000115.1, from coordinate 10,876 downwards.
CGGGCCGATGCAGACCGGCGGACAGATGCCGACCGGTGTTCCGATGCAGACCGGTGGTCCGATGCAGACCGGTGGTCCGATGCCGACGGGCGGTCAGACGCCGACCGCCATGCCGTACACCGGTGCGCCCATGCCCACCGCCGGCCCGCGCCCCCAGACCGGTCCCGCGCAGCCGTATCCCACTCCGCCGCAGGCCAATCCGACCCCGCCGAAGCCGGTGACCGGCAACTACACCGGCCGTGGCACCAACCAGTACACCTCGCAGCCGTCCTACGCGTATCAGGCGCCCGTGCAGCCGCAGCGGCCGCCGGTCGCACCGGTCGGCGGGCATCGGGCCGCGCCCCCGAAGAAGTCCAATACCGGTCTGCTGGTGGGCATCATCATCGCCGTGGTGCTGCTGCTCATCGTGGTGGTCGCGGTGGTGGCCGCCGCGGGCAGCAGCAAGTCGAGTTCCACCAAGAGCGCGCCCACCATCTCCGCGACCGACGCGCCGGCCGGCGACAAGCAGATCGACTGGTCCGCCGCGGCGAAGGAGTTCCCGAAGCTGTTGCCCGCCACCAAGACCGGCGGCAAGGGCTACAACGGCGCGACCTGCTGGGTGGCCGATTCCCCGGTCGCCTCCGACGCCACCGACGGCACCCCCGACTTCGGCGACTGGACCGTGCAGTGGCGCTGCTACGGCGGCAGCGACAACAAGGACCCCTTCTACCGCATCTTCGCCTACGACTCGGCCGCCGCCGCGCAGTCGGTGCTGAGCGGCCTGACCCCGGACACCAAGTCCAATGACGTCAACGGCGGCAAGACCTACGCCAACTACCAGCTCACCGGCGACAGCCACCCGCGCATCGTGACCGCCTTCACCGACTCCGGCCGCACCCAGTACCTGATGTACACCGACGGCCTGTCCGGCAGCCTGGACCCGGTCCTGAAGTGGTGGAAGAACGCCCCGCTCAACTGACCTGACCTGCGCAGATGACAGCCCAGCGCCGGGCCACGTAGGGTCGCGAACCGAAGGAGTCGGTCGAAAGGGTCTGTGTGCTTCGCGCTGGGGAAGTGTTCGCCGGTTACGAGATCGAACGCGAACTCGGCCGGGGCGGCATGGGATCGGTGTATCTGGCCCGGCATCCGCGGCTGCCCCGGCTGATCGCGCTCAAGCTGCTGAGTCGCGATGTCTTCGGTGATATCGAGGTCCGGCGGCGGTTCGAGCGGGAGGCCGATCTGGTCGCGCGGCTCGATCACCCGAATATCGTGCCCGTCTACGACCGCGGCATCGATGACGCGCAACCGTGGATCGCCATGCGCTACATCGACGGTCCGGACGCCGCGCAGCTGGAGGCCGCGAATCTGCCGCCGCGCCAGGCGATTGCGATCATCGCCGACACCGCGCGCGCCCTGGACTTCGCGCACCGGCGGGGCGTGCTGCACCGGGATGTGAAGCCCGCCAACATCCTGCTCGAGCATGTCGACGGCGAGCAGCGAGTCTTCCTGGCGGACTTCGGCATTGCCCGACTGCGCGATGACGCCACCAAGCTCACGCAGACCGGCTCGTTCACCGCGACGCTCACTTACGCCTCGCCGGAACAGCTGTCCGGTCAGCCGCTGGATCCGCGCTCGGATCAATACTCGCTGGCCTGCACCCTGTTCCGGCTGCTCACCGGCAATGTGCCGTTCGCGGCCGAGCATCCGGTGGGCATCATCCACGGCCATCTCAATCAGGCTCCGCCGCCGGTGAGTTCGCTGCGCGCGGGCCTGCCGCCGTCGCTGGACGCGGTGCTGGCCCGCGCCCTCGCGAAACACCCTGAGGGACGGTTCGATTCGTGCACCGAGTTCGCGACCGCCGCCCAGCAGGCGCTGGAGAATCCGGCCGGTCCGACCCAGGTGCTGGCGCACGCGCCGTTCGCGCCGCAGCCGACGGCCGTGATGACCGCGCCGTTCGACTCGAATTCCGCTCCGGGACAGCAGCATTCCGCGCCGGGGCGGCATGGTTCCGCCCCGGGGCAGCGTCCCGCCGCGACTTCGCGGTACACCGCCCAGGTGGCCGCGCCGCCCACGCCGCGACCCGTCCCGCCGCCACCCCGCCGCAAGAAGCGCTCGAAAATGCGCGGATGTCTGCTGGGCGCGGCGGCCGTCGTGGTGCTGCCGCTGGTGGCGATCGCCGGGTGCGTCGCCATCCTGGATCGGTCGTCGAATTCGAATACGACCGTCACCACCAGCGTGGAGCCGACCACCGAGGCCGCCGAGCCGACCGTCACCGAGACGACCGATCCCGCGGCGGGCCTGCCCGAGCACGCGGGCGCGGCCGCCCAACTGCTGAGCCAGCGTTTCCCGCAGATGCTGCCCCAGGCCGACCCGAGTTCCACCTCGAACTCCGGCACGGGCTACCAGGGCGCGTCGTGCACGACCTACGAACCCGCCTCACCCCCACCCGACTCGGGGTCGGGCGACCCGGATCTCGGGGCGTGGGAGATCGCCTGGAACTGCACCGGCATGGGTCATCCGGCGTACCGCTTCGTCATGTACCGCTCGGCCGCCGACGCCGAGGACGCGCTGGCCGCCCTGTCCGGTTACACCAAGACCGACGTCAAGGTGCACGGCAACCAGTACACGAACTACCAGCTCAGCGGCAGTGCGCTGCTGCGCCCGCGGCTGGTGACGGAGTTCCATTCCGGCGACGGCAAGCACGCCTTCCTGATGTACAGCACCGCGTTCCTGGCCACCGACGAGCAGCTCATGGACTGGTGGCGGACCGCCCCCATCAATTGAGGGCTGGCCGCCCCCGGCAATTGTGTGGAGTCTGTGAGGAGTAGCCCATCAGGGAGTTCCCGGATGGCATGAGCCCTCGAACCTCGACACACTGGACATCATGACTTCGAACGTCTCGGATTCCGTCAGCCTGGAGCAGGGCGCGGCCGCGGTCGCCGCCAGCGCGACCGATCTAGTGAAGATCTACGGGTCGGGCGATACGCAGGTCCACGCGCTGGCCGGGGTGACGGCCGAGTTCGCGAAGGGCGAGTTCACCGCCATCATGGGTCCCTCGGGCTCCGGCAAGTCGACGCTCATGCACTGCCTGGCGGGTCTGGATTCCGCGACCACGGGCGCGGTGCACATCGGTGAGACGGATCTCACCCGGCTCTCGGACAAGCAGATCACCGCTCTGCGCCGGGACCGCATCGGCTTCGTCTTCCAGGCGTTCAACCTGGTCCCGACGCTGACCGCGTTGGAGAACATCACGCTGCCGCTGGACATCGCGGGCCGCAAGGCCGACGAGGAATGGCTCTCGACCGTGGTCAAGCGGCTGGGCCTGGGCGACCGGCTCACCCACCGTCCGAGCGAGCTGTCCGGCGGCCAGCAGCAGCGTGTGGCGTGTGCCCGCGCGCTGGCGGGCAAGCCGGACATCATCTTCGGTGACGAGCCGACCGGCAACCTGGACTCGCACTCCTCCGGTGAGGTGCTCAGCATTCTGCGCGCAGCCGTCGACGAATTCGGTCAGACCGTGGTCATCGTGACCCACGATCCGCGCGCCGCCTCCTATGCCGACCGGGTGGTGTTCCTCGCCGACGGCAAGATCGTGGACGAATTGCGCGGGCCGACAGCCGAATCCGTGCTCGACAAGATGAAGTCGCTGGAGACGCTCTGATGTCTGCCTCCCCGATGCGCAAGGTCGCCTTGCGCAATCTCGCCGCGCACAAGGTGCGACTGGTGCTGACCGTGCTGTCGGTGGTGCTCGGAACCGCCTTCATCTCAGGGTCTTTCATCTTCACCGACACCCTGCAGTCCACCTTCGACGGCATCTTCTCCACGCAGGCGCGCGGAGTGGATGTCCGGGTCTCGCCCAAGGAGCAGCAGTCGCTGGGCGTGCCGAACGATGTGGTGGACAAGATCTCCCACATGGACGGCGTGAAGACGGTCGCGCCCAGCGTCAACGGCCCGGTCATGCTGTTGAAGGACGGGCATGCCGTGCAGACCGGTGGTGCGCCGACCATCGGCCAGTCGTATCTGCCGCCGGGGAAGTCGGTGGCGGAGCCGGACAAGTTCATCGAGGGCACGCCGCCGTCGAGGCCCGGTGAGATCGCCATCAACAAGGGCGGTGCGGAGCGGGCGGAGCTGAAGGTCGGCGACCACACCAAGGTGCTGGTTCCGTCCAAGGGCAATATCGATGTCACCGTCTCGGGCATCTACGACATCGACGCCTCGAACACCGGCGGGTTCATCGCGCTGCAGTTCGAGGACTCGCAGGCGCGCCAGCTGTTCACCGACGGCCAGCATGTCGCCTATGTCGATATCGCCGCGAATCCCGGTGTGAAGGCAGATGATCTGCGCGATCAGATCAAGGCCGCGCTGCCCGATTACAAGGTGCAGGACGCCGATCAGGTCCGCGACGACTTCAAGCAGCAGCTGGGCAATGCGCTGAAGTTCATCAACTACTTCCTGCTCGCGTTCGGGTCCATCGCGCTGATCGTGGGCACGTTCATCATCTACAACACCTTCTCGATGCTGGTGGCGCAGCGGCTGCGCGAACTGGCGCTGCTGCGCGCGGTCGGTGCTAGCCGCCGGCAGATCTCGCGCTCGGTGGTCGGGGAGTCGCTGATCGTCGGATTGATCGGCAGCGCACTGGGTCTCGCGGCGGGCGTCGGGCTGGCGTTCGGTTTGTCGGGGCTGCTCAATGCCTTCAAGCTGGGGCTGCCCACCGGCACCATGTCGTTGCAGCCGCGCACGGTGCTGGTCGCCCTCGGCGTCGGCACCCTCGTGACGGTGCTCAGCGCGTACGCGCCCGCACGCCGGGCGGCCAAGGTGCCGCCGGTGGAAGCCATGCGCTCGGAAGCGAATTCGTCCGGTGAGTCGCTGCGGGTGCGGACCATTATCGGCGCCGTGCTGGCGGTGGCCGGTGTGGTGCTGGTCGTGCTGGGCGCCCGCGGTACCGGCGGCGGCGCGGCCTCGGTGGTCGGAATCGGCGCTGCCGCATTGATTCTCGCGGTGCTGTTCGCGTCCCCGGCGCTGTCGCGGCCGGTGGTGAGCGGGCTCAGCGTGCTGGTGCGGCCTTTCGGTCCGGTGGGAAGGATGGCGCGCAACAACGCGATTCGCAATCCGCGCCGCACCGCCGCGACCGCATTCGCGCTGACGCTGGGCCTGATGCTGGTGTCCGCCATCGGCATGCTCGGCTCCTCGGCCAAGGCCAGCGTGAGCGACCTGGTCGACAAGGGCGTGACCGCCGACTACATCCTGCAGGGCCCGCCCGGCGGCATCATCGGCGTCCCCCTGGCCGCCACCGATACCGTCAAGCAGGTGCCGCAGGTCAAGGACGTGGTGGCCTTCCATGGCATCGCGCTCAAGGTCGACGGCAAGCAGCTGATCGGCACCGTGCCCGAGGGTCCGATGGACAAGGTCCTCAACTACACCATGAAGCAGGGCACCGACCAGCTCGGCGACAACGACATCATGGTGTCGGAAACCTATGCGGGCGACCATGATTGGAAGGTCGGCGACAGCGTCGAGGTGACCAGCCTGGACTTCAAGAAGTACAAGGTCACCGTCGCCGGCATCTACAAGGACACCCAGCTGCTGCAGTCGCTGGTCGCCTCGAAGGCGCTGTACGAGAAGACGGTTCCGGTCAGCTACCAGAGCAGCTTCCTGGTCCTGGTGAAGGGCCAGCCCGGCGCCGACCTCCCCGCCATGCGCAAAAACCTCGAGAAGGCCACCGAACAGTACGTGATCGTCCAGGTCCAGGACCGAGACGACTTCAAGGGCGCGCAAGGCAAACAAATCGACACCCTCCTGGCCATCCTCTACGGCCTCCTGGCCCTGGCCGTGGTGATCGCCATCCTCGGCATCGTCAACACCCTGGCCCTATCGGTCGTCGAACGCCGCCGCGAAATCGGCATGCTCCGCGCGGTAGGCATGCAGCGCCAACAGGTCCGCCGCAGCATCTACCTAGAATCCATGCTGATAGCCATCTTCGGCGCGGTAGTCGGCGTCATCCTGGGCCTCGGCCTCGGCGTAGGCTTCCTCAAAACCCTTGCCGAACTGGGCATCTCCACCATCGCCGTCCCCTGGACCCAAATCGTCCTGATGCTCCTCGCCTCCGGCATAGTCGGCGTCCTGGCCGCCCTGTGGCCCGCCATCCGGGCGGCGCGGACACCCCCGCTGGCCGCGATCGCCGACCTGTAGGCGGCCGGCGCAGTATCCGTTCCTGCCGATGTCAGGTCGGGTTCGACTGGCTGTTCAGGTCAGCCGCGCGCGATCGGTGAAGTGTCACGGCTGATCGCCCTCGGTCTCCGGCCGGCGATGCGCGGCCAGGAACTCGTCGACGATGCGAACATGGTCGCTGTGGGTGGTGCGGGCGGCCCCGACCAGGCGGCCATAGGCGATGGGGCCGACCAGTTGCGCGACCACCGCGGGCACGTTGTCCGTACCGAGCGCCGCACGGCCCTCCTCGGTCGCGAACAACTCCTCGAACGGCTGGCGGTAGTGGTAGTTCAACGCCAGCCGGAACATGTCGGCCTTGCTCAGCTGCGTGCCCAGATCAACCGGGGTACCCGCGGCGAGCCAGGTCAGGGCCACCTTGCGCACCGGTGCGGCGTGGATGACCTCGGCCTGGCGGTCGAGCAGCTCGATCAGCCGGTCGCGCACCGGCCCCGCGTCGGGTGCGGTCGCCACGGGCACCAGAGCGCGGTGCAGGGCGGCCGTTCCCGCCATGACTCCCTTGCCGACGTACTGGTACATGGTGTTCTTGGCGGCCTTCTTCCGCTCGCCGTACAGGTAGATCGCCAGCGGCTTCAATCCACCCGATTTGACCAGAGTCACCACCGCGCGTAGCTGATCGGCCCGTGTCATCGGCGCCTGCGGAGTCTCCGTCTGGCGGGTGTCTTCGGTGGTCTCGGTGGTCATCGGGATCCTTTCATCCACAGCCTGCCGCCACTGCTCCGGCAGCAAATCCACCCCCGATATTACGTACGGGCGTTTCACACACTCCGGCACGCCGAAAGAGGGCCTGGCCGAACCGATTCCGCTGCCGCTCGAACGAACTTCGTGGTCGACCCGTGGCGTCGACCAGGGCTAGCGGGCCTGTCGGTTGTTCCCTCGGCTGCGATATACCCCTTGGGGGTATGAGAAGGGTCACACGGCTCACACCTGTTCCCTTAGTACCCCCTGGGGGTATCAATATCGAGTTGGAACTTTCGGTGGTCGCACGGCGGCCCGGACTCTCGTCAGGGGAGTGATTTCTATGTCCATCTCGAATGCTGCGCCGCCTGCGTCGCGGCGGTGGATTGCCTTGGGGCTCATTGCCCTTGCTCAGTTCATGGTCATCATGGACACGTCGATCATCGGTGTGGCGTTGCCGAAGATGCAGGACTCGCTGGGCTTCTCGCAGGGGAATCTGTCCTGGGTGTTCAATGCCTACGTCGTCGTGTTCGGTGGCCTGCTGCTGCTCGGCGGCAAGCTGTCCGACATTGTGGGAGCCCGCCGGATCTTCCAGATCGGCTGGGGCGTACTGGGTGTCGGGTCGCTGGTCGCGGGGCTCGCCGGGAATGCGGCGGTGGAGTTGATCGGGCGCGGCGTGCAGGGTGCGGGTGCTGCGCTCATCGCACCTTCGGCGCTGACATTGCTCATGATGTTGTTCGGCGGTAATCCGAGTGAGTTGACCAAGGCGTTCGCCGTGTACGGGGCCGCGGCGCCCGCGGGTGGCACCGCAGGGGTGTTCCTGGGTGGACTCATCACTCAATATGCCTCGTGGCCTTGGGTTTTCTACATCAATATCCCGATCGCCGTGGTGGCGTTGCTGGCCGCGCCGGCGCTGGTGCCCGATGGTGCGATGGCGCCGAATGCCCGCGTTGACGTACTCGGCGCGGTGACAGCCACTCTCGGCCTGGGCGCTGCGGTATTCGGTGTGGTGCGCGCTGATTGGGCCTCGGCAACGACCTGGCTGGTGCTGGTGGCGGCGGCTGTTCTGCTGGGTGCGTTCGTCGCCGTTCAGGCTCGCCGCAAGGAGCCGTTGATGCCGCTGGCCATCTTCCGTGCACCGGATCTCGGCGCGGCCAATCTCGCCCAGGTGCTGCTGGGTGCGGCGTGGGTGCCTATGTGGTTCTTCCTCAACCTGTACCTGCAGCAGGTGCTCGGCTACTCGGCCTTCCCGTCCGGCGCGGCGCTGCTCCCGATGACCGCGCTGATCATGGTGGGCATGATCGCCATCTCGCCGAAACTGTTCGCGCGCTTCGGTGCTCGCACCATGACCATCGCCGGACTGCTGCTGCTGGCGGCCGGGCTGGTCTGGCTGTCGTTCATCCGCCCGGACGGCAATTTCTGGGTCGATGTCCTGCCCGGCTCGCTGGTCGCCGCCCTCGGCATGTCCCTGGCCTTCATCCCCACCCTCCAGACGGCCATCTCGGCCGCCCCGCCGCAGGAGGGCGGCCTGGCCTCGGGCATCGTGAACACCGGCTACCAGATCGGTTCCGCGCTCGGCCTGGCCGTGGTCACCGCGATTGCCGCCCACGCCGGAGCCGATCGGCTCGGCGACCCGGCCGCCCTGACCGACGGGTTCTCGGCCGCTTTCCTCGCGGCCGCCGTCATCGGAGTGGTCGCCGCGGCTCTCGCCCTGGCCACCTTCCGCTCACCGGCCCGCCGCGCCCAGCCGGTCACCGCGGGAGTGTGACGAATCCCGTTCGATACCACGCATTTCCGAATGGAAGTGCGTGGTATCGGCGAGCACGCAATTGGCGTGATCGGTCCCGTCCGAGTCCGTCGACCGCGAACTAGCGTCGAAGACATGTCAACGACAGCACGGCAATCAGTGAACAAGACTGTCTTGATCTGCGGCGCGAGCGTCGCCGGTCCCGCCCTGGCGTATTGGCTGCACCGATACGGCTTCACCGTCACCGTGGTCGAGCAGTCCCCGCACCTGCGGGAGGGTGGCTACAAGGTCGACATTCGAGGCGTCGCCATGGCGGTCATCGACCGAATGGGCCTGCGGGACCGGATAAGTCGAGCCTCGACCGCCATGCGCGGCGGCGACTGGGTCGACCGCACCGGCAAGCGGCTGGCGACCCTGGGACCGGATCTCATCGGGCTGCGCACCGCCGCGGACGATGAGGTGCTGCGGGGCGACCTGGCGCGAATCCTGTTCGACGCCACCGCCGCCGACGTCGAGTACGTCTTCGGCGATTCGATCACCGGACTGGACCAGCACACCGACCGCGTGACCGTCACCTTCCAGAACTCCGCGCCCCGGGATTTCGATCTGGTGATCGGCGCCGACGGCATGCATTCGGCCACGCGCCGAACGGTTTTCGGGCCCGAGGACCAATTCTCCCGATCGACAGGCCTCGCGGTCTGCGTCTTCTCGGTGCCCAATGAACTCGGCCTGGACCACTGGGAACTGGTGCATCCCACACCCGGCCACATCGTGCAGCTCTACAGCACCCGCGGCGCGGCGGCCAAGGCGCAGTTCATCTTTCCGGCGCCCGACCATCTACCCGACCGGCACGACCTCGCGTCCCAGCGGTGCGCGGTGGCCGAGGCCTTCGCCGACGCCGGGTGGGAGGTGCCGCGCCTGCTGGACGCCATGCCGGAGTCGCCGGACTTCTTCTTCGATGTCGCAAGCCAGATCCGGCTGGACCAGTGGAGCCGTGACCGGGTCGCGCTGGTCGGCGACGCCGCCTGGTGCCCGTCGCCGATCTCCGGCCAGGGCACCAGCATGGCGCTCGTCGGCGCGTACGTGCTCGCGGGCGAATTGTCCGCGGCGGCAGGCGATCACGCGCTCGCCTTCGCCCGCTACGAGAGCAAGCTCCGCGACTACATCGCCGAGAACCTCGACCTGGGCTGGAAGAACGCCAACGACATGGTCGCGGCGACGCCCGGCGCGCTCCGCGTCCACATCACCGCCATCCGGGTGATGCGCTATCTGCCGTGGAAGGGCATGGCCCTGCGTTCGATCATGAAGCCACTCGTGCACGCCGCCAACGCGATCGAGCTCGACGACTACCGAGCCGTCACCACTCCTGCTTGATGACGAAGTAGCTGCCTCGAATGGTCCCGGCCAGCTTGGACTTCTGCCTCGCGAATTTGAAGCGGGAGTCGAGTTCGGCCGGGACTTCCATGCCGTCGGAGAGTTTGAAGCCGACGGCGCGCTTCTTCGGGTCGTCCTCGGTGTACAGCACATTGATCGACAGGCCGTTTTTGTAGAACACGTAGGTCCACCGGATGTTCTCGACCTTGAAGGCCGAAACCTCCAGCGGCGGGGACTCGATGACGAGATCCTTCTCCGCCGCGAGAATTCGGTTCACCCAATCGATGGAGTCCTCGGCCTCGTCGGCGGGCACCACCGTGAAGTCGTGGTCGTACTTGTTCTTGAAGTACCGAGCCTCGTTCGCCCGCAGCCCGGCCAGCGCATCCGCCACCGGCGAGGATTCCAGACCGACGGTCGACACGTTCTTGAAATCCACGACGTACGCCACGGTGAACTCCTTACTCGTATGTACCGCCAGAGATCACCAACGCCGAGGTGACGATGGTGTCGGGGTGCTGCGGAGCATCGGCCTTGGACTTACTGCTGCTGATGATCACCGCGATCACGATGATGACGATAACCAGCACCGTGACGATGGCGGCGATAAGCCACGCTGTGGTGCTCGAATTCTTCTGCGGCGGCGTGTAAGTGGGCGGGGGAGCGGTGCGGGGCGCGTAATTGGTCTGGGGCATTTGCTGACTCGGGTACGCCGGGGTGGAGATCGGCGGATTCTGAATCGGCTGGTGCGGGTAGGACGGGGTCGACTGCGGAGGGACCGGATAGGTCGGGTTCGGACCTTGGCCGGTGTAGGCCGGGCCGGGGCCCACCAAAGGCCGTGGGGTCGACGGCGTCGGCGTCGGGGCCTGCTGGATCACC
>NZ_BAFX01000116.1 GCF_000308815.1 Nocardia concava NBRC 100430 | reverse complement strand
GCCCGCGAGCAGCCCGCCCCAATTCTTGGCCGAGGCCCCGACGCTCTTCTGCACGATCTCCATGCCGGACTCGCCGAGCACCACGGCCAGCACCAGTGCGCGGCGGCGTTCCTTGTCCTCGGGGGCGACCCCGTGCACGGCCGCCACGGCGAGGGTGAACACCGCGGAGGCCTCCAGGAAGAACGCGGTCTCCGCGGTCATCGCCGACAGGGAGGCCACCGTGCCGACGCCCGGCACCGCCGCGGTCGCGCCGACCGCCGTGCCCGAGGCGGTCACGGTATTGAGGTAGAGCTTTTCGAGGCGCGTGATGATCTGAGCGGGCGATTCGCCCGGATGCGCGTCCCGCAGCTTGCCCACGTACTTGGCGACAGCCGGAGCCTGCACTTGGGCTCCGTTGTCGAGCAGCGAGACGACCGCCTTCTCGAGCCCGGCCTTGAACATCGACAACCCCTTACGTGTGCGGTCCTCCGACCGAAACTCTATGGCACCCGGACAACGATTCGCGAGATAGACCGGTTCCGGATGGGGCGGCCCCGCGCGGCGCGAGATCGGCCCAGCGCGTGGCGCAAGATCGGCATAGGCGTACCTCCGCATTCGCTCCGGCCGTGCGCTAGATCAGGACGGCTGCGCCGACAGTGTCTATTAGGCTGGACGGCGTGGCAGGCGTGTCCGAAGGCGCGTCCGGAGTTCCCGACCCGCGACTGCGCGCATACGTCCTCGGGTACGAGGGCTACCTGCTGCACGGCTTCGCACCGGGCACGCACATCGGAATGCCCGGCTCGGTGCTGACGGTCATCATCACCATCGGTGAGCCCATCGACATCCCGGTGTCCTCGCATCCCGGTCAGCCGGGCGGCCGCTGGGACATGCTGGCCAGCGGGCTCACCGTGCATCCGGCGGTGATCGCGCACAACGGCTTTCAGCACGGCGTGCAATTGAGCCTGACGCCCCTGGGCTGCCGGGCCCTGTTCGGAATGCCCACGGCGGCGCTCGGCTCGTGGATCGTGGACCTGGCCGACGTGCTCGGGCCGCGCGCGAAGGAACTGCGGGAACGACTCTCGCTGCTGAACTCCTGGCCGGAACGCTTCGACGTGATCGACGAAATCCTGCTGCGGCAGATCGATCCGGTGTCCTGGGACGCCGAGCTCACCCACGCCTGGGAGCTGCTGTCCGGCCCCGACCCGGCGGTGCGGGTGGCCGCCGTCGCCGACGAGATCGGCTGGAGCCGAAGGCATCTCGGCAACCGGTTCAGCGCCGAGTTCGGGATCACCCCCAAGGACGCCGCCCGGGTGGCGCGCTTCGAGCGCTCGCACCGGCTGCTGCGCGACCCGATCCTGCCGCCGCTGGCCGAGGTGGCCGCCGCGTCGGGCTACTACGACCAGGCGCACATGGCCCGGGAATGGCGGGAGCTGGCGGGCATGCCGCCGTCGGTGTGGCGGGAGCGGGAGGTGTTCCCATTCGTCCAAGACCGGGAACCCGCCGGGACAGGAGGGTAGACGCATGAGCGAATCGACCACTTCTGTTCAGACCGGCACCGTCGTCTGGCCGACCTTCGTCTACCGGGACGCCAAGGCCGCGATCGCGTTCCTGGAAACGGCCTTCGGTTTCGAGACCCGGGCCTGCTACGCCGAGGGCGACCTCGTGCACCACGCCGAACTCGCCTGGCCGGGTGGTGGCGGCATCATGCTCGGCGGCGTCCGCGAGGGCTCGGCCCTGTCGTGCCAGCCGCCCGGCGTCGGCTCGGCCTACATCGTCGTCGACGATCCGGACGCCGTGTACGCCCGGGCGCAGGCCGCGGGCGCGAACATCACCCGCGAGCTGCGCGACGAAACCGACTATGAATCAAGGGGTTTCGTCTGCCGTGACCCCGAAGGCGTCTACTGGAGCTTCGGCACCTACCGGGGCACGGCGGGGGAGTAGGCGGTTCAGGCCGCACCGTGACCGGCGGGCACCCGCTCGGCCTCCAGCGGTGGAGGCGGCGGGGTGCCGTCGCCGAACGGCCTGCCGCCCAGGGCTTCTCGGCCGTGCGGGGTCAGCCAGTCGCCGAGTTCGGGTCCCTTGGGGACGATCTTCGTCGGATTGATATCGGTGTGCACGATGTAGTAGTGCTGCTTGATCTGCACGAAGTCCACGGTGTCGCCGAACCCAGGGGTCTGGAACAGGTCGCGGGCGTAGGCCCACAGCACCGGGAACTCGATGAGCTTCTGCCGATTGCACTTGAAATGCCCGTGATACACCGGATCGAAGCGGGCCAGCGTGGTGAACAGCCGGACGTCGGCCTCGGTGATGGTGTCGCCCACCAGGTATCGCTGGGTGGCCAGCCGTTCCTCGAGCCAGTCCAGCGCGGTGAACAGCCGATCGTAGGCGGCGTCGTAGGCGTCCTGCCCGCCCGCGAATCCGCACCGGTACACGCCGTTGTTGACCTCGGTGTAGACCCGGCGGTTCACCGAATCGATCTCCGCGCGAAGGTCTTCCGGATACAGCGCGGGTGCGCCGGGCCGGTGGAACTCGGTCCACTCGGTGGAGAAGTCCAGGGTCATCTGCGCGTAGTCGTTGGTGACCACCGCCCCGCTGCGCTCGTCCACGATGGCGGGCACGGTGATGCCGCGCGGATAGTCCGGGAACCGCTTGAAGTAGGCGTCCTGCAGGAAGTGGATCCCCAGCACCGGATCCACCTCGCCGGGATCCAGATCGAAGGTCCAGCTGCGCTTGTCGTGGGTGGGCCCGCAGAGTCCCAGCGACAGCACCGATTCCAGCCCGAGCAGCCGCCGCACGATGAGCGTGCGGTTGGCCCACGGGCAGGCGCGCGCCGCGACGAGGCGATACCGCCCGGGCTCGACCGGATACCCGTCGCGCCCGTCCGCGGTTATCCGCGTCTCGATGTAATTCGTGTCCCGCTTGAATTCGCCGGGTTCGACATAGGTGCCCGGCTCGCTTTTCGACGTGGTCACCGTATCCATTTTGCCCTCCGCTTCGCTCCGGGCGGGTTCGCGGCCCTGGAGGTCTCGATTCTTCCCTCCCTCCGCTCCTCCGCTTCGCTCCCCCGCTCCACTCAGTCCAGAATCGAGACGGGCCGCGAACCATCGGGTAATCCGTCACGGCTGTCGCAAGACGGTGTGCCCGGCCTGTCGGAAAAGTGAGCGGGCGCATACATTCGCATCCATGACTGACTCGAAGCCCACCCGCCTGGAACGCATCGTCACCGAGGGCGGCGCGGACGCGGCGGTACTGACCATCGCGCATCCGCCGCTGAACCTCTTCGACAAGGCCCTGCTGGAGGCCCTCGCGGTGGATCTCGAGGAGCTGTCGGCCAATCCGCCGCGGGCGCTGCTGGTGCGCGCCGACGGCAAGCTGGTGTCCGGCGGCGTCGACGTGCACGTCTTCGACGGTCTCACCGAGGACGAGGGCGCGCAGCTGTGGCAGACGCTGTTCGCGCGCATCATTCACCCGCTCGAGGCGCTGCCCTGCCCGGTCGTCTTCGCCGCCCACTCGCTGACCCTGACCGCGGCCTTCGAAATGGCGCTGGCCTGCGACATCATCCTGGCCGCGCCCAAGGCCAAGTTCGGTCTGGTGGAGACCGTGGTCGGCCTGACCCCGTCGATGGGCGGCCCGCAGCGGCTGGCCGAGCGCGCCGGTTCGGGTCGCGCTCGCGAGTTCGTGATGACCGGCGATCTCTACGACGCCGCCACCATGGCCGACTGGGGTGTGGTCAACGCCGTCCATGAGGATGTCGACACTGCGGCCCGCGCCCTGCTGGCCCGCCTCGCCGAGGGCCCGACCCGTGCCCACGCCGCCACCAAGCAGATCATCGAGGCCTGGCGTTCCGGCGGTGTGGTGCACGCGGATTCGGTGACCCCGCAGGTCTCCGGGCAACTTTTCGGCACCGAGGATCTGAAGAACGCGGTGCGCAGCTTCCTGGAGGTCGGGCCCGGAAAGGCCACGTACACAGGCAAATAGGGGGCAATCGCGAGGATCGACCGCCCGGTCGCATTGCGCGCCCGGGTGTGTCGGGCTTCCTCGGGCGTGTCAAGCCTCTCACCTGCACGGGTGCGAGATTGGGGGGTAATCGAAACCGCTCGGCCGCGAAACCCGGTGTGGCAATGCGAAAGGCACCGCGAATCCGACGTTTCCGCAGGCTCGCCCGGGGGAACACCGGGTTGACCGGGCGGCGATCTGTTTCCGTGACGTCAAAACCTGACATCCGTTTGCCGACAATCCGCCCACGGCTGTGATCTGCATCATATAGTCACTCATGCCTGGCAGGGCGAACGAGGCACTCGGAGGGACGATGTCGCAGTTACTCGTGGAATACCCGCAAAGTCGCTGTGCTGGATCGACAAACGACGGCTGGCGCGACAACCCCCTCGCGCGCGCGGCCGACGGCATCCTGCGCTACGGCAACCTCACGCCCGCGCTCACCGAGCTACTCGACATCCAGGTACACACCTTCGCCGCCCGCGAGGCCGTGGTGGAGATCGGCGGCCCCCGGCTCACCTACCGCGAACTCTGGTACTCGGCCTCCCGCATCGCCGGCGGCCTGCAGGAACACGGCATCGGCTACGGCGACCGGGTGGCGGTGCGGATGCCCGTCGGCGCGCGCTGGGTGCAGGCGTTCCTGGGCGCGCTGCTCTCCGGTGCGGTCCCGGTCCTGGTGCCCGACGGCCTGCCGGACGACGTGGCCGAGCGCGTGATCGGCGACGCCTGCATCGATTTCGTCCTCGACGGCGGCGGCCGGGCGGCCGGATACCGCGAGGCCCTGCCCGATGCCGCGGCCTTCATCGACGACGGCGCCTCGCTCGGCGAGCTGGCGCTGCTCTGCTACACCAGCCCCTGCCTCGGGACCGGCCCGCGCGGGGTCGAGCTGACCAACGAGAATCTGCTCTCCGCCATCCGTTCCGTGGTCGGCGCGCTGGAACTGCCCACCGACGGCCTGCGCAATCTGGTGCTGCTGCCGCTCGCGCACGCCAGCGGCTGCGTGGACCAGCTGCTGCCCACCTTCGCCGTCGGCGGCACGGTGGTGCTCACCCCCGACCGGTCCGCGGTGCCGGAAGCCCTTGTCGCCGAACGCATCGACATGGTCTCCGCGACACCCCGCATCTTCGCCGGACTGCTGCCCGGCCTGGCCGGACTGCGGGTGGAGCGGGTGCGCCAGATCTGCAGCGCCGGGCATCGCGCCGAACTGGCCGCCGCCGATCCGGCCGCCTGCGAGGCGGTGTCGGCGAGTCTGCGCGAGGTGTTCCCGGCGGCCCGTCAGTGGTCGGTGTGGGGCGCGACCGAGACCTCCGGCATCGGCCTGGCCCGCGACGAGGAGTCGGCCGGACGCGACACGCTCGGATTCGCCTTCGGCGGAACCGAACTCGCCCTGTGGGGGCCGCGCGCGGACGCCGGTCACGGCGAATTGCTCTGTCGCGGACCCAACGTCACCCCGCGCTACTGGAACGACCCGCAGACCACCGAGTCCCGTTTCACCGGGACCTGGTTCCATACGGGCAATCAGGTCAGCATCGACGACGACGGCCTGGTCCGCCAGGCCGCCGGGGACTGACCGACTTCGTCATTCCGGCGTGCTTTTGGCCGGAATCAACCCTGGATCCCGGCCAAGAACACGCCGGGATGACGAAGTCACTCCAGCAGTCGCGCGCGCAGCGCGTCGCGCTGTTCCGCCTCGATGCCGATCGCGGCCAGGTAGCCGTCGAGGCCGCCGTGCGTCTCGTGCATCGAGTTCGTGGCGGAGTCCAGGTAGTCGGCCCGCACCCCGAGCAGGTCGTCGGAGACGTCCACGTCGGAGCCGGCCATGAAGGCCCGCAGGGTCGGCACGGCGTCATTGCTGAGCAGGTAGTCGGCGTACACGTCCTCCTCGGTGACGCCGACCGCGCGCAGCAGGGTCGCGACGGCCCAGCCGGTGCGGTCCTTGCCCGCGGCGCAGTGCACGAGCGCGGTGCCGGTCAGCATCGAATCGGCCAGCGACTTGATGGCCAGGTGCGCCTCGGGCAGCGCGGGAAACATCCGGTAGACCTCGAGCATGTGCGTGGCGGCGGTCCGGTGATCGCGCGCCTCGTGCGGCGGGGCCTCGCCCATGCGCGAGTCGAAGGGCGTGACATTCAGGCGCACCCCGTCCGGCAGCACGTCGTGGCCGATGTACTCGATCTCGGCGGGGCCGCGCAGGTCGTGCACATCGGTGACGCCCAGCTCGGACAGTGCGAGCAGACCGGTCGGGTCGACGCGGCTGAGCTGGGCCGATCGCAGGAGGACGCCGGTGCGTACCTTGCGCCCGTCGACGGTGCGGGCACCGCCGACGTCGCGGAAATTGAAGGTGCCCGAGATGAGGAATTGGTCAGGGCGCGCAGAAGTCACACCGTCAGGCTAACTGTGGGCGGCATTGACGTCCCGGGGTGTGGGCTCGCGCACAGACGCTATGTTTCGGCGCACACCCGTCCTTAAAATACCGAGTGGTCCTATCAACGGCTTTACCAGGCGATCGTGCAATTTGATCATTCCCATCCGATCGCAGGGCTGTTCCAATTAGGTAACAAAACATTCTTCAGGTACGTAATCGGCTATCAAAGCTGGTTGTGGAGCCGAAAAACGACGTAACATCGATACCCGTTGAACGGGTACGCCGGTGTACTGACCGGAAAGATCAGCGCCGATCTAGCCACCCGTTGAGCGAACCGCGCGGGCGTCGTGACCTCCGGGTCCCGGAGCCGCCAGGCGCGAGTTCTTTCGCCAAAGGGAGTCGTCGTTGAGCGCAAGTGGAGAAATCACCCAGGTCGGACTTCGTCCGGCCATGACCGAGGCCATCGAAAAGACGGCAGGGTCGCTCGACTTCAGCGGTAACCGCGCCCTGCGCATCCTGCTGCACGCGGGTGTCAGCACGTTGTGGCCGATCTTGAAAGCACATCCGGACCGGCAGTTGCGGGCCTACGAGTCGACCCTCGCCGTTTTGCGGGCACGCTGGGAGAATCAGGCGGCGTGCGTGCCGGACCCGGTGGCCACGGCCATGTTCCGGGACCTGGACGCGGATGTCACCTCCTTTCTGGACCTGTGCGCCCGCCGCTCGGGCACCCAGTGGCTGGAGCCGGTGGAGGCCATCGCGGCCTACCTGCTGGCCGTCATCCAGGGCATGGTGCTGCGCTGGCTCGCCGATTGCGATGACGAGATCTCGCTCGTCGTGCTCGACGATCTGGTGTCGTACCTGTCCACGAAGGCTGTGGACCTGCCGTAGAACTGCCGTGGACAGTCCCGGAACCGCTGGGGACTGTCCCGGAACTAATGCTGGACGAGTGACCAAGTTCGTGGTCGAATGATCTGGTGACCGATCCGTCGCCGATCAGCGGGCTGCACGCGGCCACCGCCGATCTGGAGCCTCCGCTGGCCGCGGTCGATATGACCGCCCTGCGCGCCAATGCCGCCGACCTGGTGAGTCGCGCTCGCGGCGTGCCGATCCGGGTGGCCAGTAAATCCGTGCGCTGCCGCGCCGTGCTCGAGGAAGTGCTGGGCGACAAGCTCACTGCCTCCGGTGGCTTCGCGGGCATCATGGGTTACTCACTGCGCGAAGCCATCTGGCTGGTGCGCGAGGGTGCGCGCGATGTGCTGCTCGGCTATCCCACCGTGGATCGGCACGCGCTGGCCGAACTCGCGGCCGATCCGCTGCTGCTGGACTCCATCACGCTCATGGTCGACGACGTCGATCAGCTGGATCTGATCCGCGATGCCGTCGGTAGCGAAAAGGTCGCTCCCCGTGTGTGTCTGGATGTCGATGCCTCGTTGCGCATCGGGCCGATCCACCTGGGCGTGCGCCGTTCGCCGATCCGCACCCCGGAGCAGGCATCCGAGCTGGCCGCCGAAACCCGTTCGCGCGGTTTCCGAGTCGTGGGGCTGATGACCTACGAGGCGCAGATCGCGGGGCTGCCGGACTCCAATCTCGCTGTGCGCCTGGTGAAGAAGCTGTCCGCCGAGGAGATCGGCAAGCGCCGCCGCGCGGTGGTCGAGGCGGTGCGGTCGCGGATCGGGGAGCTCGAGCTGGTCAACAGCGGCGGCACCGGATCCATCGAGGTCAGCATCAGTGACCCGGACGTCACCGAGGTGACCGCGGGATCGGGGCTGTATCTGCCGACCCTGTTCGACGGATACCGCAATCTCGCGCCGCGCCCGTCCATGTACTTCGCCACGCCGGTGCTGCGGCGTCCCGCGCTGGGCATCGCCACGGTCTTCTCCGGCGGGTACATCGCCTCCGGTCCCGCGGGCGCGTCGCGGGTCCCGAAGCCGGTGTGGCCCAAGGGTTTGAAGCTGATCGGCACCGAGGGTGCGGGTGAGGTGCAGACGCCCCTGACCGGGGCCGAGGGCCTGGCGATCGGCGATCGCGTGTGGTTCCGCCACGCCAAGGCGGGCGAGCTGTGCGAGCGCTTCAACGAGGTCCACCTGGTCGACGGCGACGGCTCGCGCACGACGGTGCCCACCTATCGCGGCGAGGGCCACAACTTCGGCTGACGTCTCTGACGGGGTTCAGACCCGGTCGAGTTGCAGGACTGCAGCGAGATCGGAGAGTTCCGCCGTGGTGGCCGGGAGGTATTCGGTCAGCAGCGGGGAGCGCACGATGATGGCCGACCACATGGCGCGCGAGATGGCGCTGGTCAGCCAGTGCCGCGACAGCAGTGCGCCGATGCCGTGCGGGGCGTCCTCCGGGGCGGAGGTGGTCATGGAGACCAGCACCACCGCGGCCTCGCGGCCCTGGAAATGGTCGGGGGTGCCGACCAGCACGTCCTCGATCCTGGCCCGCGACAACAGGGTTCGGATGCGCGCGACCTGCGCGTGATAGGGCGCGACCACCAGGATGTCGTGCGGGTGCAGGCGGCGGGTGAGCGCGCCGGTGTGCCAGGGCAGGCCGAGCAGGGTGCGCACTTGGCGCACGATTTCCCGGGCCTCCTCGGCGGATTCGGTGCTGTTGCCGTGATGCTCCACCGGCACCGTGCGCACGCCGGGCGGGATGCCGTCGAGTTCCCGTGCCAGGGTGACGGTTTCGTTGGAGCGCAGCCGATTGTCGTAGCGCAGCCGCGACACCGGCCCGCACATGCGGGGATGCATGCGCCAGGTGCGGTCCAGGAAGTAGCCGTGGGCGGCGGGCAGGGTGCGGTGCGGGCCGAGCAGGCGGCCCAGCACGGATTCGGCGATGGGCTCGGGATGCGAGCCGCGGCCCGATGGGGGCGCGGGATCGCCGACCAAGAGCAGGTTGCGGGCCGCCACGGCCACCGCGACCGCCTCGGCCAGTGGGAACTTGCCGGCGTCCACGATGACCAGCAGGTCCAGGCTGTCGCGGGGGATGCGTTCGGGGTCGGTGAAATCGCTCGAAAGTCCGCCCACCACACAGCCGTTCACGGCATTGTCGAGGAAGCGCTGATACCGCGACGCCTCGATGGGCAGCCATTCCGACGCGACCGAGCGGGCGTCGGCCTTGGCCACCAGTTCGGGCAGCACGCCCACCTGCACCACGGCGTCGAGCACATGCTCGACCACCTGGTGCGAGCGCGCGATCACCCCGACGCGCCACTTGTACCGGGTGACAAGCCTTTCCACGGCGCGGGCGGTGGTGTCGGTCTTGCCCGTGCCGGGCGGGCCCTGCACGGCCACATACGAATTGTCCAGGGCGAGAACGGCCGCGGTGACGGCGGCGGCGTGATCGCCGAAGACCTCGGGCAGCGCGTCACCGGTGCGCAGCCGGGGCGGGCGGCGGCAGAGGATGTCGAAGACGGCGGTCTCGGGCACCTGCGGCAGGGTCACCAGCAGTTGATGTGCGGTGTCCTCCAAGGCTTCCGCGAGATGGATGTCGTGGCCGGGCGGACAGGGCGCGATGGCGGTGGGTAGGTCCTCGTAGGGCTCGCAGCCCTCGGGCAGGGTCTCCACCACGCGCACGACATCCTCGAAATTGGTGTCCAGCGCGCAGCCGAGCACGGTGGCGTGCGCGGTCGCCCGGATGCCGGGTAGGGCGGTCATGCCCGGTGCGGGGCGGTCGTAGAGCGTGAGCACCGGGTGCCCGGCGGCGGTG
>NZ_BAFX01000117.1 GCF_000308815.1 Nocardia concava NBRC 100430 | reverse complement strand
TGCCGGGATGACGGGGTGGAACATGCGCGGGAGGGCGGCGCGCCGATGCTGCGCGGGGGAAAGTTCCGAACAGCCTTTTTGTTGTCGCTCCCGGTTTAGTATCGGCGCGGCAGTCGTCGCCCAGCCCGCCCGATCCAGGAGCCGAGGGAGCGCGCATGTCCGGAGTACTCGAATGGGCGAGGGCGGAAAACCTGCAGCCCGAACCGATCACGCTCGACGTCTGGAAGAAGCTGCCCCGCGACTTCTGCCGGCTGGTCGAGGTCGTGAACGGCGATGTGGTGCGCGCGGAATCGCCGCCCCTACCGCATCGCAATGCCGCACGCCGGCTCGCCTCCATGCTCGAGGCCGCCGCCGAAACCCATATGAGCCGCTACAACGACGGCTGGCTCTACGTCGGCGTCGACCAGGACGTGCTGCTGTGGGAACACCCGCGGCTCACCGTCCGCCGCCCCGACGTGGTGCTGTTCTCCTGCGCCCCAGCCGATATCGGCCCGCTGCAGGCCCCGCGCGTGAAGATCGCCATCGAGGTGGTCTCCCCGGCCACCGAACGCGTCGACACCGCAGACAAGCAGGCCGAGTACGCGCTGGCCGGAATCCCTTGGTACTGGCTGGTCTACATGGATCGCGACCGGGTGCACGCGATCCAGACCCACGTGCTGGTCCTGGGCCACTATCGCCCGCACCGCCGCCTGGACCCGTTCGTCGGCGAGACCGTCATGGACATGCCGATCGAGATCCGCATCGACTGGACCCGCCTGATCGGCCTGATCCTCTGACCGTATGAAAAAGCGCTCGACCACAGGAAAAAGCGCTGCCCGCCGGAAACTCCAGGCGGGCAGCGCTTTTCGGTGGCGAAATCAGTGCGCCCCGATATTCGCCTTCGCCATGTCGTCGGCCTGACCACCGGCCGACTTGGCGTGCCCGACGAACAGTGCCGAAGCGACGACACCGATCACCAGGATCGCGGCGGGCAGGTACATGGACTGGCTCAGTGCCGTGCTGAGCTTCTCCAGCAGTGGATCACGCACGACCGCGGGCAGATCCTGCAGGCTCTTGCCGCCGGTGCCCTCGCCGATCGGTCCGCTCTGCAGGCCCTGCGCGGAAATGCGCGCGGTCAACAGCGCCGAGATCGCGGCCGAACCCAGAACCGACCCGACCTGCCGGGTGGTGTTGTAGACGCCCGCGCCCGCACCGGCCAGCTGCACCGGCAGGTTGTGGGTGGCGGTGGAGGCCAGCGGCGCCCAGATGCAGGCATTCGCGATACCGGCCAGCCCGCCGACGATCATGAAGATCGCGATCGAACCGTCCGGCTTCATCAGGGTGGCGAACCCGAACAGGGTCGCCGCGAAGAGCGCGAACCCGAAGGTCGGAATGACCCGCGGCGCGACCTTGTCCGAGATCTTGCCGATGATCGGCGCGAACACACCGGTCAGAATCGCCATGGGCGCGAACACCAGCGCCGACCGGGTCGGCGACATGCCGTGCACCTGCTGCAGATAGAAGTACGAGGGCACGAACACGCTCGTCACCGCCGCGCCCATGGCCGCGATGGCGATATTGGACAGCCCGAAGTTGCGGTCCTTGAACAGGCTCAGCGGCACCAGCGGCTCACCGGTATTGGTGGCCTGGTTCCAGATGAACAGGCCGAACACCACCACACCGGCGATGATCATGGCCCAGATCCAGGCGTCCCAATGGTGGGTATTGCCCTCCTGGATGCCGAACACCAGCAGGAACATGCCGATTCCGGACAGCGCGACGCCGACCAGATCGAACTTGTGCTCATGCGTCGGCAGCGACGGCACCAGCCACCAGGCCAGCGCGAAGGCGATGATGCCGATCGGCACGTTCACGTAGAAGATCCACTGCCAGCCCTGCCAGTCCACCAGCACGCCGCCCAGGATCGGGCCGACCAGCGTCGCGAGCCCGGCCACGCCGCCCCACAGGCCCATGGCCGCGCCGCGCTTGTCCGGCGGGAAGGTACGGGTGATGACGGCCATGGTCTGCGGCGTCATGAGCGCCGCGCCCAGGCCCTGCACGGCGCGCGCCGCGATCAGCATCTCGATGGTGGTCGACTCGGCGCACCACAGCGAGGCCAGGGTGAAGACCGCCAGACCGATCAGATAGATGTTCTTGGGGCCGAAGCGATCTCCGAGCCGGCCGGTGACCAGCAGCGGGACCGCGTAGGTCAGCAGATAGGCCGAGGTCACCCAGATGACATTGGAGACATCGGCATGCAGGTCCTGCATGATCGCCGGATTGGCCACCGCGACGATGGTCATGTCCAACAGGATCATGAAGAAACCCACTACCAGCGCGTATAGCGCCAGCCACGGATTGCGTTGAGTGGACATGGATTCGGGTTCCTATCTCAGGGTTGATTGGTGAGATCGACGCGCTCGCCGGTCTCGTCGTCGAAGGTTTCCCACTCGAGTTCGCCGCTCTCGAGCTCGGCGATGAAGCCGCGCAGCCATTCGGCCTCGGCGCTGCCCTGCGCGCGGATGTAGTCGACGCGGACCCAGTACCGCCGGGGCACGCCGCGGGCGGCGGCCAGATCGCGCAGGGACAGCAGATCGGCGAGCCGGGATTCGATCCAGGCAACGCGTTCGCGGAGGGCGGCGATGACCTCGTCCACGGGTAAATTGTGCGCTTCGGCCAAAGCGGACACGAAGGCCGGGTGTTCCTTGACGGGCTCGCGCAGCAGTTCGGTCACCCGGGTCCGCAGCGCCTCCCGCCCCGCCGTGCGAATCCGGTAGGTGGTGCGTTCGGGCCGGTTACCCGCTCGATCCGTGCCCTCGGCGGCGACCAGTTCCTGATCCGCCAGCCGGGCCACCGTGTGATACAGCGAGCCGGGCTTGATCTTGACGAACTCGTCCTCGTGCCGGCTCAGCATGAGTTGGTACATCTCGTACGGGTGCATCGGACGCTCCTCCAGCAGCGCGAGAACCAGCATCCCCAACTGGGTCAGCGCCGGTGTCGTCTGCTTCCTGGTCACTACGACCTCCGTCCCCGGCGACGCTACCCCGCGTCCCCGACATGCTCCGTACCAAATATTCCACGTGGAATATACGGCGTGGAGCATGTCCTTGGCAAGGATGCGGAGCCTGCCTTGGCAAGCCCCATCGAAAACCCTTCGGTAACATCAACTTTCGCTAGGGAAGTAGCGGAAAGAGGTAAACGCAATGGCAGATCAGGATTCGAACACTCAGGACACCGCCGCGGCCGATGGCATCGCCGCGATGATGGCCGCCTGGGATATCAAGGGCACGAGCGATTCCTCTGCACAGCAGGCGGATTCAGCGGGCGAATAGCGCGTCGGCGTCCCGACCACAACAGCCCGCCGAGTTGCACTCGGCGGGCTGGTTCGTACATAGCCGGATGGTGTATGCCTCGGACTATAGGATCGACCTGTCGCCGTCCGCTGTGCGAGGAGCGCACCATGTCTGACCTGTTCGATTGGGCTCGCCTGGAGAACCTGCAGCCCGCGCCGATCACGGTCGAGATCTGGAAGGAACTGCCGGAAGACTTCTGCCGTCAGGTGGAGGTTGTGAACGGCGAAGCAGTTCGGGCTGAGGCGCCGATGCGGCCTTACCAGAAGGCGGCCCGCCGAATCGCTGACATGGTCGAAACTGCTGCGGCCGCGCGCATGGAGCGCTACAACGATGGATGTCTGGACGTCGACATCGATTTCGATGTGTTGTTGTGGGAGCTGCCGCGCACCACCATTCGACGTCCCGATGTGGCGTTGTTCGAATGTGCTCCGCCGGAGTGGCGACCGCTCCGCGCGTCGATGGTCAAGCTGGTGATAGAGATCCTGTCACCGGGTACCGAGCGTGTCGACACAGCGGACAAACTCGCGGAGTATGCGCTGGCAGGAATCCCCTGGTACTGGATTGTGCATATCGCCGATAACGCTGTCGCCGCGATTCATACCTACGTTCTTGATCATGTTCTGAATCAGTATCGGCCGCACCAGAAGCTGGAGTGGTTCGACGGGACGGTCCAGATCGACATGCCCATCACCATCGATCTGGACTGGAATCGGTTGACTCAGCTCTCTCGCTGAGGAACGCGAGCTCCTTCGCGGTCGGTAGGCCGCAACTACAGCGGCGGGGCCGGATCTCGTGAGAGATCCGGCCCCGCACTGGGTTTCGGTTGATCAGACCGTCGGGGCGAAGGCCTCGTTGACGATCTCGGCCTGCTCCACCGCGTGCACCTTGGACGAACCCGAGGACGGGGCCGACATGGCGCGGCGCGAGATGCGGCGCAGCTTGCCGAAGCGGGCCGGGAGGATCTCCGGGAGGTTCAGGCCGAAGAAGGGCCAGGCGCCCTGGTTGGCCGGTTCCTCCTGGACCCACGCCAGATCGGTGGCGTTGGGGTACTGCTCCAGGGCCTCGTTGAGGCGGAACTTCGGGATCGGGTACAGCTGCTCGACGCGGACGATGGCCACGTCGTCGCGGTTGTTCTTGTTCTTCTCGGCCACCAGCTCGTAGTAGATCTTGCCGGAGGTGAGCAGCACCCGCTTGACCTTGGAACGGTCGCCGTTGCCCGACTCGTAGGTGGGCTCCTCGAGCACGGTGCGGAACTTGTTGTCGGTGAAGTCCTCGACCTCGGACACGACAGCCTTGTTGCGCAGCATGGACTTCGGGGTGAAGACCACCAGCGGGCGGCGGATGCCGTCCAGGGCGTGGCGGCGC
Organism: Nocardia concava NBRC 100430; assembly: GCF_000308815.1. Classification (GTDB taxonomy): domain Bacteria; phylum Actinomycetota; class Actinomycetes; order Mycobacteriales; family Mycobacteriaceae; genus Nocardia; species Nocardia concava. The sequence goes on along the minus strand of NZ_BAFX01000117.1, from coordinate 8,918 downwards.
AGCAGGTGGAAGTAGTTCGACGGGGTGGACGGAACCGCCACCGTCATCGAACCCTCGGCGCACAGCTGCAGGAACCGCTCGATGCGACCCGAGGTGTGGTCCGGGCCCTGGCCCTCGTGACCGTGCGGCAGCAGCAGCACGACCTCGGAGAGCTGGCCCCACTTGGCCTCACCGGAGGAGATGAACTCGTCGATGATGGACTGCGCGCCGTTGACGAAGTCACCGAACTGCGCCTCCCACAACACGAGTGCGTCCGGGTTGCCCAGCGAGTAGCCGTACTCGAAGCCGACCGCGGCGTACTCCGACAGCGCCGAGTCGTGCACCGCGAACCAGCCCGGGTTCTTGGACCCGATGTTGTGCAGCGGGGTGTACTCGTTGCCGTTCTTGCGGTCGATGATGACCGAGTGGCGCTGCGAGAAGGTGCCGCGACGCGAGTCCTGACCGGTCAGGCGGACGGCCTTGCCCTCGTCGATGAGCGTGCCGAAGGCCAGCAGCTCGGCCATGGCCCAGTCGACCTTGCCCTCGTAGGCCATCTCGCGGCGCTTCTCCAGCACCGGCTTGACGCGCGGGTGCACGGTGAAGCCCTCGGGCACGTTCAGGAACGCGTCGCCGATGCGCTGCAGCACCGTCTTGTCCACGGCGGTAATCAGATTCGGCGGGAGCTGCTGCTCCTCCTCGATCGACTCCGACGCCTCCGGCGGGAACTTCTCCAGCTCGCGCACCTCGTTGAAGATCCGCTCCAGCTGACCCTGGTAGTCACGCAGGGCGTCTTCGGCTTCCTTCATGGAGATGTCGCCACGGCCGATCAGCGATTCGGTGTACGCCTTGCGGACCGAGCGCTTGGTGTCGATTACGTCGTACATGCCCGGCTGGGTCATCGACGGGTCGTCGCCCTCGTTGTGGCCGCGGCGGCGGTAGCAGATCATGTCGATCACGACGTCGCGCTGGAACTTCTGCCGGTAGTCGACGGCCAGCTTGGCCACCCACACACAGGCTTCCGGATCGTCGCCGTTCACGTGGAAGATCGGGGCGCCGATGAACTTCGCGATGTCGGTGGAGTATTCGGTGGAGCGCGAGTACTCCGGTGCGGTGGTGAAGCCGATCTGGTTGTTCACCACGATGTGCACGGTGCCGCCGGTGCGGTAGCCGCGCAGGCCCGACAGGTTCAGGGTCTCGGCCACGACACCCTGGCCGGCGAAGGCCGCGTCACCGTGCAGCATGAGCGGCACGACGGAGAACGAGCGGTTCTCCTCACCGGTGGCGACGATGTCTTCCTTGGTGAGCAGATCCTGCTTGGCGCGGACCAGACCCTCCAGGACCGGGTCGACGGCCTCCAGGTGCGACGGGTTGGCGGTCAGCGAGACCTCGATCTCGTTGTCGCCGAACATCTGCAGGTAGGTGCCGCGCGCGCCGAGGTGGTACTTCACGTCGCCGGAGCCGTGGGTGGCGGCCGGGTTCATGTTGCCCTCGAACTCGGTGAAGATCTTCGAGTACGGCTTGCCGACGATGTTCGCCAGCACGTTCAGGCGACCGCGGTGCGGCATGCCGATGACGACCTCGTCCAGGGCGTACTCGGCGCACTGGTCGATGACGGCGTCCATCATCGGGATGACGGACTCGGCGCCCTCCAGCGAGAAGCGCTTCTGGCCAACGTATTTGGTCTGCAGGAAGGTCTCGAACGCCTCGGCCGCATTGAGCCGGGACATGATGTACTTCTGCTCGGCCACAGTCGGTTTCGCGTGCTTCTGCTCCACGCGTTCCTGAATCCACTTGAGCTGCTCGGGATCCAGGATGTGGGTGTACTCCACACCCACGTGGCGGGCGTAGGCGTCGCGCAGGATGGACAGCACGTCGCGCAGCTTCATGCGCTCCTGGCCGTGGAAACCCGCGACATTGAATTCGCGGTCCAGGTCCCACAGCGTCAGGCCGTGCTGGGTGACATCCAGATCCGGGTGCGAACGGAACTTGTCCTTCACCAGCCGCAGCGGATCGGTGTCGGCCATCAGGTGGCCGCGGCTGCGGTAGGCGTTGATCATCTCCTGGACGCGGGTCGACTTGTCGATGCCGCGTTCCTGAATGTCCTTGCGCCAGCGCACCGGCTCGTAGGGGACACCCATGCCGTGGAAGATCTCGTCGTAGAACTCGTCGGAGATCAGCAGGTTGTGCACGGTCCGCAGGAAGTCGCCGGACTCCGCGCCCTGGATGATGCGGTGGTCGTAGGTCGAGGTGAGGGTCATCAGCTTGCCGATGCCCATCTCGGCCAGCTGGCCGTCGCTCATGCCCTGGAACTCGGCCGGGTACTCCATGGCGCCCGCGCCGATGATCGCGCCCTGGCCCTGCATCAGGCGCGGCACCGAGTGGTTGGTGCCGATGGTGCCCGGGTTGGTCAGCGAGATGGTGACGCCGAAGAAGTCGTCATTGGTCAGCTTGCCGTCACGGGCGCGGCGCACGACGTCCTCGTAGGCGCTGTGGAACTGCGCGAACGTCATGGTCTCGGTGTTCTTGATGGCCGCGACCGCGAGCGAACGACTGCCGTCCTTGCCCTTCAGGTCGATGGCCAGGCCGAGGTTGGTGTGCGCCGGGGTGACCGCGTTGGGCTTGCCGTCGACCTCGGCGAAGTGCCGGTTCATGTTCGGGAAGGCCTTGATGGCCTGCACGATCGCGTAGCCCAGCAGGTGGGTGAAGGAGATCTTGCCGCCGCGGGTACGGGCGAGGTGGTTGTTGATGACCAGACGGTTGTCGATCATCAGCTTGGCCGGGATGGCGCGCACCGAGGTAGCGGTGGGGATCGCCAGCGACGCCGACATGTTCTTGACGATGGCGGCGGCGGGGCCGCGCAGCACCTTGGACTCGTCCTCGGCGGCGGGCTTCGGACCGCCGGAGGTCGGGGCCGCGTTGGAGGTCGGGGCGGGGGTGGTCTGGGGGGCTCGAACCTGCGCGGGAGCCGGGGCCGGGGCGGCGGGGGCAGCCGGAGCGGGAGCAGGGGTGGCTACAGGGGTGGAATTCACGGCGGGGGCCGCGGCGGCGGGGGCCGGAGCGACGGCGGTGACCGCCTGGCTGTTGTTACCGGATTCGGACGTGTTCTCCGGCGTGTAGTCCGCCAGGAACTCGTGCCAGCTTTCATCGACGGACGAGGGGTCTTGCTTGTACTTCTGGTACATCTCGTCGACAAGCCACTGGTTCTGTCCGAACTGGTCTGTTGAGCTGCTCACAGCAGGTGTTCGCCTCATTTCGTTCTTCGCGCTGCGACGTTTGTGACGTGCCCGGCACGGGTAATCGGCGGATGCGCGCCGATGCGCCCCCACTGAGGATATGCCCACCCCTGTTCGCCTTTGGGCATGGCTACCACCGAGCGGACACATTCTCGCGTGACGACTCGTCCTCAGCCGAGAATATGCCTTCCATCGCCTGGGCCGCAGCCCACAGGCGGTAGTACGCGCCGCGCGCCGCGAGTAGTTCCTCGGGCGCGCCGATTTCGCTGATCTGTCCGTGCTCCACGACCGCGATCCGATCGGCCTGCGCGGCCGTCGCGAGCCGGTGCGCGACGATCACCGAGGTCCGCCCGCGCGTCACGGATTCGCTCGCTACCAGCACCGATGCCTCGGCGGCCGGATCGAGGACGGCGGTGGCCTCATCGAGCAGGAGCAGGTCGGGCCGGACCAGTTCGGCGCGGGCCAGCGCGATGAGCTGACGCTGCCCGGCCGAGAGCCCGCGCCCGCGTTCCCCGACGGGTTGGTGCATGCCGCGCGGTAATGCCTGGATGGTTGCCAGTGCGCCCACCGCCGCGGCCGCCGCTTCGATCTCCGCGGGGCTCGCCAATGGTTTTCCAAAAGCAATGTTGCCGGCGATGTCACCGGTGAAGAGGTGAGCTTCTTGCGGCACCACACCCAGCCGTGATCGGAACTCGGTGAGGCGATAGTCGCGAATGTCCACGCCATCCACGCGGATTGCGCCGGTGTGACTCGAATCGTGGTTCGTTTCATGCCCTTCCGCTATGGAGAACGGGGCAACACCGTCGGGAATTTCGTGATTCCTGTCACCTGACACGGGTTCTCGCGGCAGACCCTCCGGATCGCGGGGCATGTCGTACAGGCGGGCCAGCAGCTTCACGATGGTCGACTTCCCCGCACCGGTTTCCCCAACCAGCGCCAGGCTGCCGCCCGCCGGAATGGTCAGGCTGACACCGTCGAGCGCGGGCCGGACCGCGCCGGGGTACTGGAAGCGCACGTCCTCGAAGACCACCTCGCCGCGCAGGTGCCCGTCGATGACGGCGGGTTCCAGCGGATCCGGTGCGATCGAGGACGGCGTGCGCAGCAGTTCCCCGATGCGCCGCAACCCGACTCGCGCCTGCTGATATCCGTCGAACAGCTGCGACAGCTGCATGATCGGCCCGAACAGCAGCTGGAGATACAGCACGAATGCGACCAGCGTGCCCGGCGTGGTGGTCCCGTTCGCGACCGCCCACGCCCCGGTGAACACGACCGTGGCGAGCGCGACGTCGGCCCACATGCCGACGAAGGCGAAGAAGGTGGAGATGGCCCGCTGTGCCCGCATCCGGCTGACCCGGAAGTCATTGGAGTAGCCCGCGAACCGCCGCGCGGACACGGCCTCGTGCCGATTGGCCTGGATGACCCGCAGGCCCGCGACGTTCTCGGCGAAGTCGGCATTCACGGTGGCCGAATGCTCGCGCGCCGCACTGTAGGCGGCATCGGAGACCTTGCGGAACCACCAGGTGCCGAGCAGCAGCGGCGGCAGGGTCACGAAGACGATCAGTGCCAGTTGGAGGTCGATCACCAACAGCGCCACCGCGATTCCGACCACCGTCAGCAGGGCGATGAGCGCGTCGGGGAGCCCGGTCTGCATGAAGGTGGACAGCGCGTCGATATCGGTGGTCATCCGGGTCATGATGCGGCCGGACAGTTCTCGCTCGTAGAAGTCGAGCCCGAGGCGCTGCAGGTGGGCGTAGCTGCGCACGCGCAGCCCGAACAGCACGCGCTCCCCGGCCCGATTGCTCCACAGCACCGCGGTCGAGGCGACGACCCAGCCGAGCACGACCAGGCCCGCGCCGATCGCGGTGGCCCACACCAGCGCCGAACCATTGTGCTTGCCGACGCCGGAGTCCACCGCGTACCGCACCACGGACGGGAATCCCACGCCGACAAGGGCATTCAGCGCCAGCAGCACCATGGTGCCCGCGACCAGCCATTTCACCAGGCCCAGCGCGTGCCGCAGCTTGAATCCCGGATCGGGTTCGCGGATCTCGGCCGAATCCAGCCCGGGCTGTTCGGCGGCCGGAGGCAAGTCCCCGAGCACCCGGCGGACCTCTTCGGGCGTATCCCGATCCGGTTCATCGTCGGCCGTCTCCCTCGTCATTCCGGCATGTTTTTGGCCGGAATCCACAGTCGTGGAGTGGATCCCGGCCAAAAGCACGCCGGGATGACGGGGGTCGGTGCCGCCTGCAGTACCGGGTTCGGTGTCCTCGCCAATTTCCGGTCCGGGGAGCCGGATCACCCGGTCGGCGTGGGCGAGGGTCGATTCCCGGTGGGCCAGGATGAGCGTGGTGCGGCCCGAATCCGTCGGCAGGGAACTGAAGATCGCGGCTTCGGTGACCGCGTCCACGGCGGAGGTGGCGTCGTCGAGGACCAGGATGCGGGGGTCCGAGAGCAGCGCGCGGGCCAGGGCGATGCGCTGACGCTGCCCGCCCGAGAGCGTGAGCCCGCGTTCGCCGACCACGGTGTCGTAGCCGTCGGGCAGGGCATTGATGAACTCGTCGGCCGCGGCCTGCTTGGCGGCGGCCTGGATCTCGGCCTCGGTGGCGTCCGGGCGGCCCAGCGCGATATTGGCGGAGATGGTGTCGGAGAGCAGGAAGGCCTCGTCGAAGACGACGCCGACCGCCTCGCGCAGGTCAGCGCCGCGCAGGTCGGCGATATCGGCGCGGGAGTCCTTGCCGTACAGGCTGATCCGGCCGGACTCGGGGGAGTAGAAGCGGGGCAGCAGCAGGCTCAGCGTGGACTTGCCCGAGCCCGCCGGACCGATGATGGCGACCGTCTCGCCGGGCGCGATATCGAGGCTGAAGTCGTGCAGCACGGGACGTCCGGGCTCGAAACCGAAGGTGAGCCGGTCGATTTCGATGCCGAGCGGACCCTGCGGCAGCTCCACCGGCCGCTCGGGATCGATGCGTTCGGGTGCGCTGTCGATGACCTGGTGGACGCGGTCGGCGGCGGCGCGGGTCAGCTGCGCCATGACGACCACGTAGGACACGATGCGCGTCGAATTGGTCATGGTCGACACGTAGGCGACGAAGGCCAGGAAGGTGCCCAGCCCGATGCTGCCGTGGAAGGCCAGCAGCCCGCCCACCGCGATCACCGCGACCAGCCCGGCCTGCGGAATCGAGCCCAGCGTCGGGCTGAAGCGGGCATCGATGCGGGCCGCGCGCATGCGCTCGGCGTAGAGCTTGCGCCCGTGCGATTCGAGCAGGTCGACCATGCGGGCTTCCTGCCCGAACCCCTTCACCACGCGCACGCCGGTGACGGTCTCCTCGACGTGCTGGGCCAGATCGGCGGCCCGCTGCTGCGCGGACCAGGTGGCCGCGTACAGCCGCGGCCGCACCCGGTAGACGACCAGCGCCAGCACCGGCACCACCAGTAGCGCGGCCAGCGCCAAAGGCGGTGAGAGCCACAGCATCACGCCCGCGGCAAGCAGGAATTGCAGCGCCGCCACCGACGACCACGGGCCCATGGCCAGCAGTCCCTGCACCAGGGTCAGATCGCTGATGGACCGGGAGATCACCTGCCCGGTGCGCAGTTCGTCCTGCCCGGGACCGTCGAGCCGCTGCAACGCGCCCAGCAGATCGATGCGCAACTCGTGCTGCACGTCCAGGGCCAGCCGCCCGGCCAGCATGCGCCGCCCGAAGGAGGCCAGGAACCGCCCGACGGCGAGCACGCCCAGCGCCACGGCCATGGCCGCGATGATGCCGGTGTTTCCGGCGGTCGCACCGTCCAGCGCGTGCTTGGCCAGCAGCGGCCCGGTCACCTCGACCACCGCGCCCAGCGTGATGGTCAGCCCCAGCCCGGCCAGCATCCACGGGTGCCGCCTACATCGCTGCCACAGGCGGCGCAGCCAGCCGCGATCCTTCTCCACATCCATCGAACTCATCCCGGAGAACAAGAACTACCCACCCCCACTTTGTTCCCGCTGCGACCCGTTGTTCCAGTGTGCGTCCGGGCACCGACAGACAGGCCGGGACAGCGCCTTGTTTCGGGCGCGTCGGCGTGGTCGGCTGGATATATGCCGATTCAGCGTCTCAATCACGCCGTTCTGTTCGTCTCCGATGTGGAGCGTTCCGCCGCCTTCTATTGCGACGTGCTCGGCTTCCGCAGACTGCCCGGTGGCTTCCCGGGCGCGACCTTCCTGCAAGCGGCGGGCTCGGCCAACGACCATGACCTGGGCCTGTTCCGATCACCCGACCCGTCGGTCGCGCATCGCACCGGCCGCATCGGCCTCTACCACCTGGCCTGGGAGGTGGACACGCTCGGCGAATTGCAGCGGGTCCGCGACGCCCTGATCGCCGCCGACGCCCTGACCGGCGCGTCCGATCACGCCTCCACCAAGGCGCTCTACGCCGCCGATCCCGACGGCATCGAATTCGAGGTCTGCTGGCTGGTTCCCGATGCCGCAGTCGAGGCCGAACTGGCCGCCATGACCGCGCCCAGCGTCCCGCTGGACCTGCCGGGCCTCATCGACAAGTACGGCGCGGACACCCCGGGCGGCCCGCGCACCGATCACGAGGTGTGGCGGCGGCTCGCCGACCGAACCTGATCAGATATCGCGGCGGGTGAAGAAGTACCAGCCCGCCGCACCGGCCGCGGCGCTCCAGATCACCAGCAGCGCCATGGCCGCGGGCGTCGGCGCGATGAGCGCGCTCTTGGCATAGCGCCCGCCGCTGATCGCACCGACCGTCGAGGCCACCGGCAGGATGGCCGCCAGCCCGCCGAATCCGATAGCGCGCGCGGTGATCCAGATCAGCGGCTCGAGCACGGCCCAGCCCAGGATGGCGGCCAGCGCCCGGGTCGGCGAGCGCAGCACGAAGCCGAGCGCGGACCCGATGACCGCCCAGCACAGCGCCGCCAGCGCCGTGCCGACGAGGATCCCGAAGAAGCCGCTGTCCATGGGCACCCGGTCGCCGCCCGCCAGTCGCATGGCCGCGCCGCCGAGCACCTCCATCGCCAGCACCGTGCCGAGCGAGAAGGCCGCCGCGACAGCCAGTTTCGAGCCGAGCAGCAGGTTGCGGTCGGGCGTGAACAGCGTGCTCATGGCCATCGATCCGGACTCGAACTCCGAGGCCGTGCCCAGCGCCCCGAAGGCGGCCGCCGACGCCACCGTCAGCACCAGCACCCAGATGGTCAGCAGTGCGGCCCAACCGGATCCGGTGCTGAACCCCTCCTCGTGGTTCCCGCCGGGCTGGAACGCCGTGCCCAGCGCGATGAACGCCGCCACGCCCGCCACCACGACCCCGCCGCCGATCAGCCAGTTCAGCCGCACCGAAGTCACCTTGCGCACTTCGGAATTCGCGGCCCGCGCCACCACCGGCGGCACCGTCAGGTTCATCGAGCGTCCTTTCGTCGAGCGCTGCGGTTCGCGTGATGGCCGAGGCCCGGCTCCGTCATTCCGGCGTGCTCTTGGCCGGAATCCACGGTGGCGGAGTGGATCCCGGCCAAAAACATGCCGGGATGACGAGATATGCCGCGGATATCGCTGCGGCGCAGCGACCTCACCGGTACGTCCCGTAGACGGCGGAGGGCGGGTAATTCGGGGCCGGGGCTCCGGTATGGGTGAGCGTGGCCAGGACCTGGTCCGGGTGGACGTGCTCCTGGGTGATCTCGGTGAGTTGGACGCGGGCGCTGGAGGCGGCCGATTCC
>NZ_BAFX01000118.1 GCF_000308815.1 Nocardia concava NBRC 100430 | reverse complement strand
TGCTCTTGGCCGGGATCCACACCAATGTGGTGGATTCCGGCCAAAAGCGCGCCGGAATGACGGGGAGGTCAGCTTATTCGCACGGTGAGCGAGGGATATCCGGTCGCGCCATCGGGGACGACTTCCTGCTGCTTGTCGGTTTGGGTCTCCCCGGTGCCGTCGGTGGCGCGGGCCCAGATCGTATGGATGCCGCTGCCGGACGCGTCCCAGTCGAAGGCCCACTGCACCCAGGTGTCGATGGACGGGGCCGTCGCGAGCCGCGCGGGCTGCCAATCCCCCTGGTCGATACGGACTTCCACGCCCTTGATGCCGCGGTGCTGCGCCCAGGCCACCCCGGCGACGGTGAGCTTGCCGGGCGGGAAGGTGCCGTGCGCGCGGGGTGTGTCGATGCGGCACTCGGTCTTGATCGGGCCCTTGGCGGACCAGCCGCGCTTGGTCCAGAACGCCTCGGCGCGATCGAATCTGGTGATCTCCAGCTCGGTCACCCACTTGGTGGCCGACACGTACCCGTACAGCCCGGGCACCACCAGCCGGGCGGGATAGCCGTGCGCGGTGGGCAGCGGTTCGCCGTTCATGCCGACGGCCAGCATGGCGTCGCGGCCGTCCATGAGCACGGCCAGCGGGCTGCCCGCGGTGAAGCCGTCGATGCTGCGGGAGAGCACCATGTCCGCGTCCGGATGCGGTCCGGCGGCGGCGATGATCTCGTCGAGCCGGTAGCCGAGCCAGCGGGCGTTGCTGATCAGGTCCCCGCCGACCGGGTTGGAGACGCACGCCAGCGTGACCAGTCGCTCGATGGGCGTCTTGGTCGCGAGATCGGCGTAGCTCAAACGGATTTCGCGATCGACCATGCCGTGGATGCGCAGCGACCAGTCATCCTTGCTGACCTGCGGGACGGTGAGGGCGGTGTCGATACGGTAGAAGTCGGCGTTCTTCGTGAGATACGGCGTGAGACCCGGAATGTTGAGCTCCGCACCGGGTTCGACCGACAGCTCCGGCCCGGTCGGCGTCGGCAGCTGTACATCGGCGCGCTCGCCCGACACATCGCGCGACCGCAATCCGATGAGCCGCCCGGCCGCCCCGCCGACCAACGCGGCGGCTCCGGCGATGGCGAGCCCGCGGAGCACCTGCCGCCGCTCGGTCGGAATGTCCTCCGGGGCCACCTCATCGAGTGCGGTAATCCGCCGAATCATGCTGCGCAGCACCATGATTCCGGCCCACACGCCGAGGATCGACGGGAGCGCCCAGGTCCAGGCCGAGTTCGGCCGCCCCAGCGCGGCTAGGGTGGCCAGCAGCCCGAACGCCGCGAACAGCACCGAGCCCAGCGGCCGCCGCTCCCGCTCGATCACACCGGCGACACCCGCGAGCACGACGGCGACGACACCCATCGAAATGAACAGCAGCAGTTTGTCGTTCGTCCCGACCAGCCCGATCACCCACTCGCGGAACCCGTCCGGCGTATGGTCGACGATCCACCCGCCGACCGCCTGCAACGGCGTGCTGTCCGGGCTGACCAGCACCGACACCAATTCCGCCACGCCGAGCGCGACGCCACCGGCGACAATTCCCCCGGCAATCCGCATTCCACGATCGGCCACGAAACCGACCCTACTGCGCGGGTCGGCCCGCGAACCGGCGCGAACGATTACGGAACAGTGACGTGGCCGCGGGCCATCACATCTGGGCGTTGCCGGTGTAGTTGACCATCCACGGCACCGAGAACTTGTCGGTGAGCATGCCGAACGCCTCGGCCCACTGGACGGGGCCGAACGCCATTTCGACCTTGCCGTCTACGGCGAGCGCGTTGAAGAGACGCTCGGCCTCCTCGGCGGAATCGGTCTCGAGCTGGACGGTGAAGGCGGGCTTGGAGTTGTCGATCTCGGTGCCGGGCGGGCAGTCGGAGAGCATGAGGATATTGGTGTCGCTCAGCGGCAACTGGGCATTGGCGACCCGGTTCAGCACGTCCTCGGGCATATCCGCGGGCGTTTCGCCCATATCGCGGAAGCGGGTGATGATCGGCTCGATGCCGAAGACGGACTGATAGAAGTCGACAGCCTCTCCGGCATTGCCGTTGAACAGCAGGTACGGGTTCACTGCGGGCATGGTTACTCCTCGATCGGTAGTCGGCGGGTGCGGCGGCACCCGGAAGCTAGGACGCGGGGGCCGCACGAAAATCATCGGCCGTCGCGCGAAAATTTCGGCCGATATGCCGGAAATACCGTGATTCAGTCGGTTGACTTGTGCCGCTGGTAGTAGCGCGCCACGCGAACTCGGTTGCCGCAGCGCTCGGGTGAGCACCACTGGCGGCGGGGATGGGCGGGCAGGAAGAGCATGACGCAGTCCTGAGCGCCGCACTGCCGGATGCGGCCGACGGCGGGATCGGTGAGCAGCGTGACGGCGGAGTCGGCCAGGTGGGCGGCCAGCCGCGCGCCCGGATCACCCAGGCGGGCAACGGTTTCGGCGAGTTCGCCGCTGGTCCAGTCCAGGCGGCGGATGGCGGGGGCGGCAGCCTGGACGTCGGCGAGCCCACGCAGCGCGGAGTTCGGGGGACGGCGGTCGTGCAGCAGGGCGTCCAGGGCCGCGGCGGTGTGCTCCCGCACGGCACGGATGGCGGCCAGATCACCTTCGGTCAGTTGACGCGGCGGCGGTTCGGGTAGCCGGTCGGCCTCCAGTCGCAGCCAATCTGCCAGTTGTGCAGGACTTTTCAGCAGATCGACGCCGACGGGCCGGGTATTGACGAGGTCCAGCGCGAGGGGTTCACCGATCAGAAGTTCGGGATCAGCCACAAATCTAATGCTACAACACCCCATTGACACGTTAGAACGCTTCGAGGTAAAACTAACGCATAATCGCCGCCAGAAAGCATGTGGAGCCATGAGCGAACTTCCCCGGGTCGAGCACCGCCACCTCGAGGTCGACGGTGTCGATGTCTTCTACCGCGAATCCGTCCCCACCCGTGCCGACGCACCGGTCCTGTTGCTACTGCACGGCTTCCCCACCGCCTCGCACCAGTTCCGCCGCCTCATCGACGCCCTCGGCACCCGCTACCGCCTGATCGCCCCCGATTACCCCGGCTTCGGAAACACCACCGCCCCTGCGGATTTCGACTACACCTTCGACCGCCTGGCCGACATCACCGAGGGTTTCGTCCAACAGCTGGGCCTCACCCGTTTCGCCATGTACCTCTTCGACTTCGGCGCGCCCGTCGGCTTCCGCCTGGCCGCTCGCCACCCGGAATGGATCGCGGGCCTGGTGATCCAGAACGGCAACGCCTATGAGGCCGGATTATCCGAAGCCGCAAAGGGTTTCGTAGCGCTGACCCCCGACCACGAGGGCGATGAGGCCATCGTCCGTGGCCTCCTCACCCTCGAAGGCACCCGCAGCCAATACGAAACCGGCGTCCCCGATCCAGCCCTGCTCGACCCCACCGCCTGGATCCTGGACCAGCACTACCTGGACCTCCCCGGCCGCACCGAGGCTCAACTCTCCCTCGCCTTCGACTACAAATCCAACGTAGCCCGCTACCCCGAGTGGCAATCCTGGCTCCGCGCCCACACTCCCCCCACCCTCATCACCTGGGGCGCGAACGACATGTTCTTCCCCGAACCAGGCGCCCACGCCTACCTGTCAGACCTCCCCGAAGCCGAACTCCACCTCTTCGACACGGGCCACTTCGCCCTGGAAACCCACCTCCCCGAAATCGCTCCCCTCATAGCCGATTTCCTCGACCGCCTCCCCCGTCGTGCGTTTCGCCCGAGAATTGGATAACGAATTCCGGGCGCGGGACGCTAACTGAATAGAGAGATGGCCGCCATTGCTGGACGTGGGTTAGGTCGGCGAGGTCCGGAGGCGGCGACAAGGGCGGAGAAAGTAGGGCTCCGATGGCTGACGCCGATCCAGAAGAAACCCAGGCGGCAGCCAATCCGGCAATCGTCGAAGAGTTCGATGCGGCCGGCTTCGAGGACGCCACCATCGTGGGCCGCGGCGGTTTCGGTGTCGTGTACCGATGCCGGCAGCGCGCCCTCGGGCGCATCGTCGCGGTCAAGGTGCTGTCCTCCGACCTCGACCCCGAGAACCGCGAGCGCTTCCTGCGCGAGGGCTATGCGATGGGTGGGCTGTCGGGGCACCCGAACATCGTCAACATCCTGGAGGTCGGCGTTACCCGGAACGGCCGACCGTTCATCGTGATGCAATATCATCGCCGCGATTCGCTGGCAGCTCGGCTGCGCCGCGAGGGGCCGCTCCCGTGGCCCGAGGTCATCAGCATCGGTGTGAAGTTGTCCGGGGCTTTGGAGACCGCGCATCGCGCCGGCACGCTGCATCGGGACATCAAACCCGCCAATATTCTGCTCACCGACTACGGCGAGCCGCAGTTGACCGATTTCGGGATCGCCCACATTGCCGGCGGCTACGAAACCGCTACCGGTGGGTTCACCGGATCGTTCGCGTATACCGCCCCTGAAGTCATCGCGGGCGACCCGCCGACCCCCCGATCGGACGTATACGGCCTGGGTGCGGCCCTGTTCGCGCTCATCTCCGGTCGGGCGGCGTTCGAACGCAAATCAGGTGAGGAGATCGCCGCGCAGTTCCTGCGCATCGGCACCCAGCCGATCCCCGATCTGCGCTCGCAGGGAATTCCGGACAATGTCTGTTCCGCGATCGAACGCGCGATGGCGGTCGACCCGACGCAACGGCAGCCCTCTGCCGCCGAACTCGGGCGCGAACTCCAGGCCGCCCAACGCGCGAACGGTCTGCCGGTCGACCGCATGGCCCTGACGGTCGAAATCGAGGAGAATTCCGAATCGCCCCGGCAACATCGGCCGGAGTCGCCTGTGGGACAGCCGATTCCGGGTCATTGGGATTCCGGTTACCCGGACCGGAATACTCCTCGGGAACAACGACACGTCAGCCTGCCCGGCCAGATCCACCCGCAGCCGCGCCCCTTCGGGCCGCCGCTCCCGCCGGTATCCGGGCCGCCGTTGCCGCCGACCTCCGAGCCGCAGCGTCGGACGTCTGGGAAACGCCGTCGCCGCATGACGTGGATCGCGCTGATCGCCGTGATCCTGGTGGCCGTGGTCGCCACCGGTGGCTACCTGCTGTCACGACAGACCGACACCGGGAACCGAACTCCGGGTCGCGCCGGCGCGCCGACGGTCGACGCGGCAGCGGCATGGCGGCCGTTGACGGATGCACCGACCGCGCGCCAGCAAACGGCGAGCACGATGGCGGACGGCACGATCTGGATATTCGGAGGTTTGGACAACGACGGTGCGTCCGCTCGGCAGGAGGGTTACGACCCTGCCATCGACACCTGGAAAGCAGGCCCCGACCTCCCCATCGCGGTCAATCATCCGATGGCGGTCACCTACAACGATGAGCCGGTCGTCCTGGGTGGTTGGGTGGCCTCCGGGGGAAAGCTCGACGCCACGGCTTCCGATCGGGTGATGGCCATGCGTGCCGGTAAATGGGTCGAACTCCCGCACCTGATCCGACCACGGGCGGCGGGCGCCGCGGCCGTAGTGGGGAACAAGATCGTCGTCACCGGCGGGCAGGCCGACAACGCGCTGGTGCCCACCACCGAGGTGTTCGATGGCACCTCTTGGACCACCGTGGCGGATCTGCCGACTCCCCGCGATCACCTGGCGGCCGTGTCGGACGGGAAGTACGTCTATGCGATCGGGGGGCGGAATCTGTCGCCCGACAAGAACTTCGCGGCGTGCGAACGCTTCGACCCCGCCACCGGAACCTGGACCAGGCTGCCCGACATGCCCACCCCGCGCGGGGGTCTGGGCGCCACATTCGTCGACGGGCGGATCGTGGCGGTAGGCGGCGAGGAGCCCACGCGTGTGCTGTCGGCGGTCGAGGCCTACGACGTCGCCGCCGGGACCTGGTCGCAACTACCCGCATTGCGCACGCCCCGGCACGGCTTGGCGGTGGCCGCGGTCGGCAACACCGTGTACGCGATCGACGGTGCGGCCAGGCCGACCCGCGCCGAGTCCAGCGCCACCAACGAGGCCCTGCGGCTGGCGCCGCGCAAGACGCAGCCCGCGGTGGCCTGGCGCACCGTCGTGGACGCCCCGATCGCCCGGCAGCAGTCGGCGGCGACGACGGTGGACGGGACGATATGGGTATTCGGCGGTTTGGACAAAGACGGCCTCGCGACCGGGAAGGTAGCGGGCTACGATCCGGCGATCGACACCTGGAAATCGGCCCCCGACTTGCCGATTCCCCTCAATCACGCGATGGCCGTCGCATACCGGGGCGAACTGGTGGTGCTGGGTGGCGGGGTACCCGAGGGCGCGACCTCGAATATGATCGCGCGGCCGTCGGACCGAGTGTTGGTCCTGCGCAACGGCAAATGGGTGGACCTGCCGCCTCTGCACGAGCCCCGTGCGGCCGGTGCCGCGGCCGTCGTGGGCGACAAGATCGTGGTCACGGGCGGGCTGGCGAACGGAAAACTGTTGCGGTCCACCGAAGTATTCGACGGTACGCGCTGGATAACCGCCGCCGACATCCCCACACCCCGCGATCACCTGGCCGCGGTCTCCGACGGAACGTACTTCTTCGCCGTCGGCGGCCGAAACATCACCTCCGACAAGAACTTCGCGACCTTCGAACGCTTCGACCCCGCAACCGGAACCTGGACGAAACTACCCGACATGCCCACCCCGCGCGGAGGTCTGGGCGCCACCCTCATCGACGGCCGGATCGTCGCGGTCGGCGGAGAAGCCCCAACCCAGGTACTCGACGTCGTAGAAGCCTTCGACATCGCCGCCGGCACATGGTCGCAGCTACCGACCCTACCCACAGGCCGCCACGGACTGACGGTCCTAGCAGTCGGCCACACCGTCTACGCCATCGGCGGCGCCCTCCGCCCCACCCACACCGGCTCCACCGCCATCAGCCAAGCCCTCGATTTCCTCTGAGGGTCCGCAACACTGCTCGATCGCCGCGACCCTCGAAATCGCCAGCGACCACCTCACCAGCCTGACCGAGCAGGTACGGGTTCGATTCCCCTCAGCTCCACCAATCGTGTCATTGCACGAACCGACTCCATTGGGGCTGGTACCGCAGAAGCGGTACCAGCCCCAATGTCGTTTCCGGGTTGGGGGATGCGGAAGGTGGGGACCAAGCGATCGGGACCGGTGATGGCGACTTGAGCGACGAGGGTCTCGATGAGGGCTTTGGCCTGGGTGCGGGTGCCGGTGGCGATGATTTCCGCGATGTGGTCGGCGATGCCATCCAGCGCGGCGGGTTCCGGGGCTGTGGGTTCGTTGGCCAATGTGGCGGTGAGTTGGTCGCGGCGGGTGGTGAGCTGGGTTGTCTTGGTGCGTAATTCGCTCAATCGTCGGGCGAGGAGTTCGGGGTCGAGGGTGCCGTTTTCGAAGGCGTTCAGATAGCGGTCGATCGCCTGCTGGGTCTTGGCGAGTTCGGCGGAGACGGTGGCCAATTCGGCGCAGGTGTCGCTGCTGGCGTCTCGGTGGTTTCGTCGTTGTGCGGTGATGGCTTGGCTGATCAGGTCGTGTTGGGTGCGGTAGAACTTGCCCAGGGCTTCGAGGACGGCGGCGTCGACGGAGTCGGCGTCGAGTCGGGTGAAGTCGCATTTGTCGCTGTCGTAGCGGGCGCGGTTGAAACAGGTGTAGTAGCGGTAGGTGCGAGAACGTCCGGTGGCGCGGGTGCCGATCATGGCGCGCCCGCAGCGCGGGCAACGCAGGCGGCCGGTGAGGAGGTAGTCCGAGGAGTTGGCGGCGCGGTGGGCATGGGATTCCCCGCGTGCCTCGAGGACGGCTTGGGCACGGTCGAAGATGTCGGTGTCGATGATGGCGGGGTGAGTATCGGTGACGGTGGTGTCGCGGAAGGTCAACTCACCGAGATAGATCCGGCTGTTGAGGATGCGCAGCACGTGATGCCCGGACCACTCTCGGCCGGTGCTGGCACGATGTCCACGAGCGTTCAATTCCGCGGCGACGGCACGGGCACCAAGACGGCGGCAGGCGTAGAGGTCGAAGATCATGCGCACGACCACGGCTTCGGCCTCGTCAACGACGAGGGTTTGGGTAGCTCTGTCGACCCGGTAGCCGTAGGGCCGTTTGCCGCCCTTCCATTTGCCTTTGGCGGCTTTGCGTTCCATGCCCGCGATGACGCGGTCGATGATGGTGTCGCGTTCGAATTGGGCGAACATGCCCAGCATCTGCACCAGCATGCGCCCCATGGGGGTGGAGGTGTCGAATGGTTCGGTGGCGGAGCGGAACACGACCTTGGCCCGGTCCAGCTCGTCGAGCAGGGTGACCAGGTCGCGCAGGTTGCGGGAGAAGCGGTCGACTCGGTAGACCACGAGCACGTCGATGACCCCGGCGCGGGCAGCTTGCAGGGCACGTTGCAGACCTGGCCGTTCAGTGCTGGCACCGGAGGCATCGTCGGTGAAGCTGGCGGTGCGTCGCCAGCCGGGTTGAGAATCGATATAGGAATCCAGGCGAGCGTTCTGGGCTTCGATGGAGTAGGGCTGGTTGTCCTCGGTGGTCGAGCGGCGGGTGTAGGCCCCTACCCGCACGTCCTGTTCCCATGCGGCAATGTCGGTGGAGGTACGCAGAGTTGAGGACTTCTTGGTGCCTGCCATGCTGCCGGTCCTTCCCATCGATACAAGCTGCACGCAAAATCCGATGTCTGAAACAACCTGTGGTGAACCAGAATTCGCGTTCTGGATTCGGTCTGGTATATCCCCGGGTCTATTGTCCCTCGATCGGTCTTCGAATGTATTGGTGTGGCGGGTATTTCGGTCGGAGCGTTTCATGCGGCGTTCCGTTCGTCGTCGTTGTCGGGGTGGTGGCGGTGGGTCCATGCGGTGATGAGGTCGGCGAGGAGGGTGACGGCGGTGTCGTGTTGGGTGGTGGTGAGCGGTTCGGTGTCGATTCGTTCGATGTGCCAGCGCTGGTGGACACGGTCGCGGGTGCGCAGCTTGGCGGGTTCGGTACCGGTCAGGGTGCGCTTTCCGGGTTCGGCGCGTTCCATCGAGGCTCCTATGGGATGTTCGGCGTTAGGAGTGGCGTCACCCTGTACTGGCAGCGGAACCCGCGTTTATCCGCGTCCGGGACCGGAATTGATGCAATTCCGTGTTCCGCGGTCAAAGTTCGGCATCAATCACGAGATCCGCTGGGTCCTGTATATGGGTTTGGCGCGCCTGTTAACTGCCGAGAAGGGCCCCGATTTCGACATGTCAGTGCGAAACGGTTCGATAACGATCGGTGTGCCACAAGAGCGCACCCCAGGGGCATTTGTCTTGCCCTGGGGTGCTTTCGGTATGGCCGCGGCGGTGCGCGAAACGCGCCCACGCCGGTCGTCGTCGGGCGTGGCTCGCTACGCCTGCTGCTCTACTCAGTTGATACCGATGACCTCGGCCGACCACCTCGATCCCGCCACTGAGCACGGTCCGTTGTTACTCCGCGATCCCAAGCGAGTTGGATGCTGCGTGCGCTTCCGCTCGGATTCTGGTGTTCGAAATCGATGACCTCGAGCGGTTCGACGTCGATTACCTCGGTGATCAGTCCGACTTCCTCGAGTGCAGCCAGATCTTCGTGCGCGACCGCGAGCAGGTCGTCTACGGTGATCGCGGGGCCGACCCTGCCGTCGTACCCGACTGGTGCCCAGGACCCGTCGTGATATTGCAGCCACCCGGCGGGCCGGTCCCGTTCAGCAGTGCTGTCACGCTTTCGGTAGACATCACGGTGCCTCACTCGTGAGGCGAGGGATCCGGGCCCAGGTGTTCCCGGGTGACACGGTGATGACGGTGGCGACCTCGAGCAGTTCCTCGGGGATCGTGTGGTCGTCGAAATGCTCGGTGCTGGGCACGATTACGGTATCGACGTCCAGGCGGGCGATGGCCACTCGCAGGCGGTGGACGCGATCTTCGGTATGTTCGCTGAACACAATTGTTTTCCGCAGGTCGTGACCAGTTCGCTTGGCGGCGGCGAGGATTCGCAGCTCATCGCGGGGCTGGTTGAGCCCCGAGATGTCACTGCGCAGGAACCCCACAGCGGAGGGCAGCAGGCCCATGGTCACCACCCTCGGCTGATCGGGACGTAGGTGTGTGGTGGCTCGGCGGCGAGTCTGGCCTGAATGTCGGCGACGGTCAGCCGCGGCTTCATGTGCCGTGCGTTGTCGGTGACGCCGCCGTCGGCGACGCGGCCGAGGACGGCGGCGATGAACAGCAGTAGCGGAATCAGTGTGGCGACGAGGATGATCGTCATGTCGGGTGTGCTCCTGGTCTCTGGAACGGTTCTGGAGTGCACCCGGCCCCAGGGGATTCTGATCCCGGCGGCCGGTGCATCATGACCGTGACACGTGCCACAATTGACCAGGGGCACAAACTGTCCCCCTATGCCGTTGTGGTCCGTGCGGAGATATCGCCATGGTGCAAGACAACGAATTCGGGACCCGATTGATGCGCCTGCGTCGCCAAGCAGGCATGACCCGCCCGATGCTCGGCGAACTCGCCGGCCGCTCGGGCAGCTGGGTCAAATCCCTCGAGACCGGCCGCCTGAAACTGCCGCGTCTGCCCATGCTCATCCGCCTGGCCGAAATCCTCGACCTCAACGACCTGACCCAACTCACCGGCGAACAGCCCCTGGCCCGCTCGGTCTACGCGAAGGCGACCCACCCCGCCCTGCCCAAAGTCACCGAGACACTTGCCTCGTATCCGGTCACGCCCAGCAGCGAGAACGCCGACCTGTCGCCCGAGGCGCTCGCCGCGCGCGTGCAGCAGGCGTGGGTGCTGTGGCATGGTGCGGCCCACCAGCGTTCGGCCGTGGCGACCTTGCTGCCGAATCTGTTGTGCGACACCCGTGTTGCGGTGCGGCAGCTCGATGGAAAGGACCGCCGTCGGGTGCAGGCGCTGCTGGCGCAGGTCTACCACCTCACCCAGCTGTATCTGTCGTTCCAACCGCCCGCCGCCCTGGTCCTGATGTCCGGTGACCGCGCCATGACCGCCGCCCAGGACGCCGACGACCCGCACGCGATGGCCGCCGCGGCCTGGTACGTCAATCACGTCTACCGCGACGCGGGCGAGGAACACGAAGCGCGCGTCGCATTGGCGAACCAGATGTGCGCACTACTGAGCCCCGACAAGGCAAGCCCGGACCTCGCCCTGTGGGGACTGCTGCATCTGGCAATGGCATTGTCGTACGCCAAGATCGGCCGCGAGGGCGACGCCCTGCGCCATTGGGACGAGGCCGACCGGGCAGCGCGCGCACTCGGTGACGACTATGTGCACCCCTGGCTCATCTTCGGTCGCGCGATGGTCGACGCCTACATGATCACCATCCAGGCCGACCTCATGCACTCCGGCTACGCGATCCAACAGGCCGCGCGGGTCGACCTGGACAAGATGCCCTCAGCCACCCGTCGCAGCTTCCACACCGCCGAAACCGCACGTGCACACCACATGCGCAATGAACCGCTCGCGACGGTGACGCTGCTGTCGAAGGCGAATCGAGAGTCGCCGGACACGTTCGGATTCTCGCTCTTCGCCCGTGCCGCGGTACCCGATCTCGTCGAGAGCGGCGGCGCGACGGTCCGAGCCGATGCCGAACGACTCGCATCGGTGCTCGGACTGGAAGTCTGACGCCTTGCGTTGCGGATCCCGCGAGTCTGTAACGCGTTCTAGGATTTGTGGGTGGCTGTAGCGCACCTTGGATCGATCACCGTCGACTGCAATGATCCGACCGAACTGGCAACCTTCTGGGCTGAGCTACTGGGTGGCGCGATCGTGCGCGAGCACAGAGAAATTCGTGAGCGTCAAGCTGCCGCAATTGATTCTCACAGCGATTCGGGTGCCGAACTACCAGCTGCCGTCGTGGCCGGACGAGGCCCCTCCCAAGCAGATTCATCTCGATCTTGTGGTGTCGGATCTCGTTGAGGCGCAACGGCATGCTGTTCGGCTCGGTGCCCGCTTGGTCGATAGCCAGCCTGCGCCCGGCAAGTGTCGAGTTCTGCTCGACCCTGCCGGGCATCCTTTCTGCTTGTGCCTGCCACCGGGCCTGTGACAAGGATCGAAATGCCTGTGCGTCTGGTGGTTTGCGTTATGCCTTTGTCCAGTCACGAATCGCGGTGATGAACTCCTCGGGCGCGTCGGATTCCACATAGGTGCCAGCGCCCTCCACGATCACCGTCTTGTGATTGGTGAAGGTTGCTTCCAGCCGCTGGCGTTCCTGGGGACGGAAGGCGATGTCGGCGTCGCCCCAGACGATCAGAGTCGGGAGGTGAGCGATGTCGGGAAGCTTGGCCTCGACCTCGGCGAAGAACTCACGGCTGGCGAGAACCCGGCCGGGTAGCACCGCGGAAGCTTGACGCCGTTGCTCGGTGTCCAACGCCCGGCGGTAGTGGTTCATCTCGGCCTCGGTGAGCTTGCGCCTGCGGTGACCGGTGGGGATGAACGCGTTGACCAGCAGGTTGAACTGCCGGACCAGCAACCGGCTCACCGGGTTGCCGACGATGTGGCCGAAGGCTTCGAAGTGCAGGTCGCCATTAACCGGCCAGGCCCAGGTATTGGCGAGCACCAGCCGCTCGAAGACACCCGGTCGGCGTTGCGTGACCGCCAGCCCGATCAAGCCACCCCAGTCTTGCCCGACCAGCGTGACCTCTTCCGGGCTGAGCGCATCGACGAACCCGGTGACCACGTCGGCGTGTTCCTCGGGCAGGTAGCAGTAGCCGGGTTTCGGTGTCGAGAGCCCGAAGCCCGGATAGTCGAGGGCGACGCAACGGAAGTCCTCGCGCAGCGCGGCGATCACCTCTCGCCAGAGAAATGACCAGGTCGGATTGCCGTGCAGGAACAGCAATGTCGGTCCCGATCCCTCGTCGATGTAGTGCACGGTGTGCCCGTCGATGTCGACGAAGCGGCTTTCGAACGGGAACAAGGTGTCGTCGACCCAGTCGGGTCGAATGCTGGTGGTCTCGGCCATGGTGAACCCCCTACGCTTGGCATCAAGGTAGGGTTGATCTTCTCAACTGCACTTGAGATTCTCAAGCGATTGAAGGAAATGATGCGTAGCTACGGCCAGTACTGCGGGCTCGCCCGATCCCTCGAAGTTGTCGGCGACCGATGGAACCTGCTCATCGTGCGCCAGCTGCTCCTCGCTCCCGCCCGCTACCGCGACTTGATCGACGGCCTGCCCGGCATCGCGACCAACCTCCTCGCAGACCGGCTCCGCGATCTCGAAGCCTCGGGTGTGCTCGAACGACAACTGTCCACAGCGAGCAACACGATCGAATACGCCCTCACCCCATGGGGTTCCGGGCTACGCGAGCCGATCGAAAGCCTCATCCGCTGGTCGACCCCGTTGATGATCTCCGGCCCCGGCAACGATGCCTTCCGACCCGAATGGCTCGCCCTGGCCGTCCCCGCCCTGCTCGCCGCCCGAGTCGAGAATCCACCCACGGCGACGATCGGTCTCGAAATCGGCGGCCCACCCTTTCAACTCTGCTCGGCGAGTACTGGATTCGAAGTCAGCCCACACGACGGCCGCAGCCTCGATGCCACCGTCCGCGCCGACCCGGCCTACGTTCTCGGACTCGCCGCGGGTGCTCTCTCCGCCAATGACGCTCGCGCCCTAGGACTGGAAATCGACGGTGACGACTCCGTCGTCCGCACCGTGTTCGCCGCCTGACCGAGCCGGATTGCTGCTCGTCACACCATCAACTGCGGCCGGGTCCGCGTCGATTCCCGCAGGCGAGTTGATCTCGTCTGCGGGAATCGACTGGAACAGTCAGGATTTGGTGTACTCGATTTGCGGCTTGGACTCGACATACCGGGCCCAGGTCTGGACACCGTCGCGGCGGCTGGGGCAGGTGTTGTCGCCTGTTCGGAATCCGCGCCCGATCTTTCCCGGAACCGGCAGCTGTAGCCCCCGCGGCCGGGTGTGGGTGGCACGCCAGACCTGGAGCATCTGCCCGAGAGTCATGACCTCCGGACCGCCGAAATCGGATGCCCGGCCGACGGGCTCGTTTTGGGCCAGGACGGCGATGTGGTGAGCAACGTCGACGGCGGCGACGGACTGAAACTGAAAATCCAACGGCAGCGGCGCGATTGGCAATCGGGAAGCTGTATGCAGGGCCGAGGCGATGAGCTCGTGGAACTGGGTCGCCCGAGCGATGGTGTGCGGGATGCCGCCGCGTTCGATCAGGTCTTCGCAGGCCAGCTTGTTCCGGTAGTAGCGGAACGGGATCCGGTCGATCCCGACGATCGATGGATACACGAGGTGCTCCACGTTGGTCGCCGCACCGAGCAGATTTTCCGTCTGACGCAGGTCGGGACGTCCAACCTTGCGTGCATCAGTCGCCGCGTGAACCACGACCCGCACCCCGTCGAGTGCCGCCGCGACGCCTTCGCCGGTCGTCAAGTCCCCGGTATGGGTACCAGCACCCGCCCGACGCGAAAGTACACGCACTTCATGCCCCTGCTCGCGCAGCTCCTGGACGATCAGTCTGCCCAGGACACCGGTGCCCCCGGTCACCAGAATTTCACTCACAAGTACCAACGTCTACCGCCGAAAGGCGGCCCTACGCAATGGCAGTCGCCGCTGTTGTGACCTCGATCATGTCCCCGAATCAACCCAGCGGCCGTTGCCTTGCTCCGCTCGTGCAGCAAGGTGCATCTCGTACCGGGCACGCCGGGATATACCCACCACCGGCCTGCGCCGAGAATTCGCGCACAAGCTGTGCTCAAAGATCTCGGACAATTCTTCGTGAGGCACCGGCCGCATGCTCCCGGACATATTGACATGAAGCAGCAGGGCCTCAAGGCATTTGTGTAATCGGCTGAGTAGGAGTGCGTTCGCAGAAACCGTCACCACTCGTGCGAGGGCGGGTCATCCAACTCGATGAAAACGTTCTTGTCGGTCTTGCTGGCCTGGTCGTGAGGGCGTGCGTCGGGAGCCGGGTACGAGCTGCTCGACTGCGGGCGGTTGACGAACAGGTCGCGGATTTGCGGGTCGGCGTGGTCGAAGGCGGCTTCGTTATAGGGCTGGCCGGTGCTGGGGTGGTGGGTGATGTGTGGACCGCGTTCGGGCAATTCGGCCAGCCGGAGTCGTTCGGTCACCGCGTCGCTAGTGTCGGTGGTCAGCAAGGCCCAGATCGGCCCGGCCGGGTCGTTGTCTTCGGCGAGGTCGCGGGCGGTGGTCGCGATCTCCAAGCCCCGGTCACCGTAACCGAGCGCGCGGCGCAGGGCGGTGCGTAACCCGGTCTCGCGGCGGGACGAGTGCAGCGAGAACAGCAGGATCCCGAACCTGTCGGTCGGGAAGCCTTGATAGTCGATGAGTTTGGCGGCGACGGTGGCCAGGGTTTCGGTACCGGTGTCGTACTCGAGGAAGAATCTCACCGTGTGCCTGTCGTGCTCCCAGCAGCCGTACCCGTCCGGGCGGATGGGGGTGGGATCGAGTGCGGAGGTCCAGAACTGGTCGGCGCATTGGCGTTCCGACCACCACTGCGTCAAACCCCCCAGCGCCGTGACGCCAGAGCGGCGGGCGGGATTGCGATGTGCTGCCAGTGCGGCGAAGAAACCGTTGACACCCAGGCGATGTTCGAGGGTTGGGGAGCAGGCCAGCCGCTCGAGGGACAGCGCGTGGGCGGCTGGGGTCGGTGGCTTCTCGGCGCGCTGGGCCGCGACCAGGCGCGCGCCGGAATATCCGAGGGCGTGGCGGGTTTGAGTGGTGCCACCGCCGTAGAGCGACTCGCGGAACGCGAAGAGCATGCCCATCTCGCGCAGCTTGGCCAGCCGGTCCTGGGCGCGGCGGATCGAAGTGAATTCCAGGCTGGCGATCTGATCGGTGGTGAGGACTTTGTGTTCGGCCAGGAGGGAGAGAAGACGCCGGTCACGGTCCAACAGTCGGAACCACGGACCCGCGTCCGGATGTCCACTGTGGTGCACGGCACGGCCGCGCCGCCCCCTACGCGATGAACCGTCAGTATTGATACTGAGTCGGGATTTCGACCCCATCCCTGGATCGTGCCGGTGAGCGGCGCGGATGCGGACACCGTGTTCGGCGTTTGGGGTGGCGGTTATAGGACGCCGAGCAGCCGCTGACCCACCCGCGCCACCATCCGCCGACCCAAACGCAGCGCTGCGGTCGGAAGGGCCGGTCATCGGGCACCACCGCCCGCGACCGGTCGGGCACCCACGGCCCGGATGATCATGTCCGGCCCGTCGACCAGCACCGCGCGGTTCGTATGCTGGTCCGTCAGCTCCACTCCATGAAAGAGCCGCAGGTCATTGACCTGTGGCGGTAATGCACGAACCCGAGGGATGCCCTACGTAGTACCCTACGTTTATGAAGGCCAAAACGAGCGTGTACCTGGATCCCGAGCAGGCTGCCCGTCTCAAGGAGGCGGCCGAAGCGGCGGGACGATCGGAAGCCGATTTGATCCGTGAGGGGATCGAACTGGTGTTGTTGCGGTCGCACCGGGTCCGCCGTACCCGGCCCTGGCCGTCGTTCGATTCCGGCGATCCTGGGTTTGCCGCCAACAGTGAGGATTTGCTCGGCGAGGCATACGGCGAGTGAGCTTCTTCATAGCCGACACGTCGGCCATCATCGCCGCATACGACCGTGCCGCGGAATTGCACGAACGGGCCCGGGAATTCCTCGCCACCTCGGTCGCGGTCGTTTCGCCGCTTGTGTTGGACGAGGTCGATCATCTGCTGGTCGCGCGATTCGGAAAGGACCGTCGCACAGCCGATCTCGTCCTCGATGACCTGCTGACCTCGGCCGAGGAAGGTGCGGTGCTTGTGCCGCCGGTAGACCGCGATGACCTCCGGGTCGCACAGAAGATCATCGAGCAATACCGCGGCCTCCGACTCGACTTGGCCGATGCGGTCACTGTCGTGCTGGCCGAGCGTTACCTCACCAACGACATACTGACTTTGGACGAGAAGGACTTTCGAGCCGTCCGGCCGCTGACGCCCGCTCATCCGTCGTTCCGGCTCTTGCTCCAGGGCGACTGAGCCGCTCGTGATCGAGCTCGGGGCGGAGGATGTGTGTGCGATCTGCCGCTTCATCTCGACGTCCTCGGAAGACCGCGTGCACTGACGCTTTTGCTCCGCAGGTGGTCGATTCGCCGCTACGTAGCTGGTTGATTCGTCGCTGACCTGCTGGTTGATTTGCCGCGATAGCTGCGGCTGGTTCGTTGGATCGATCGGGACGCCACCACGTTTTGGACTGATCGTTTCAAAACGTGTTACGGTTGGTGGCATGGCACGGCCTAAGCAGTTCGATGAGGAGCGCGCGGTGGATGCGGCGATGCGGGCGTTTTGGGTTGCTGGGTATGAAGGCACCTCGACGCAAGACCTCTGCGAGGCGACCGGGTTGGGGCGGAGCAGTATCTACAACACCTTCAGTAGTAAGAAGGATTTGTTCGAGCGGGCCCTGCGGCGGTATATGGCCGATAAGAACGCGGGTACCTTTGCGGTTCTGGATGGTTCGGGTCCGGCCAAGGAGAAGGTGCGGGCGCTGTTGTGGCAGGTGATCGAGGCGCCTGAGGAGGATCCGTTGGGGTGTTTGGTGGTCAATGCGACCGTTGAGATGGGGCCGCGTGATGAGGAGGTTGCGCGGCTGCTGCGGGTTGATCAGGAGCGGCGGTTGAGTGCGCTTACCGCGGCGATTTCCGCTGGGCAGCGGGATGGGGATATCGACAAGCGCAGGGATGCAGGTGAACTCGCGCACTTCGTGATCGCCACGATCGGCGGGATGCGGGTCGCCGCGCGTGGCGGGGCGAGCAAGGAGACGCTTGAAGCCATCGCGAATACGGCCCTGAGTTGCCTGTGAGGTTCTGACCGAACACTGCTGTGCCACTGCTCTTTTCATATGTCCGAGTTTTGAACTGAACGATCCAAAACGATGAAGGAGGGGCTGCCATGCCAATGGCCGTCTATATCCTGGGCGTGGCCATCTTCGCCCAGGGCACCTCGGAACTCATGCTGGCCGGACTGCTCACGGATATCGCCGGTGATCTCGGTGTCTCCATTCCGCAAGCGGGACTGCTGATTTCAGCCTTCGCCATCGGCATGCTGCTCGGTGCGCCCATTCTGGCCGTGGTCACCCAGCGCTGGTCGCGGCGGACGGCGCTGCTCGCCTTTCTCGCGGTATTCGCGGCGACGCACGTGATCGCGGCCCTGACCTCGGACTATTGGGTGCTGTTCGCGACCCGGGTGGTCGGGGCGTTCGTCTACGCGGGCTTCTGGTCGGTGGGTGCGGCCACCGCGATCGGGCTGGTGCCGGAGACGGCGCGCGGGCGCGCCATGAGCATTGTCGCGGGCGGGCTGACGGTGGCCACCATTATCGGGCTGCCCGCCGGCACCTTCATCGGTCAGCATCTGGGGTGGCGGGGCGCGTTCTGGACCGTGGCCCTGATGTCGATCGCCGCGATGATCGGGGTGCTCGCCAAGGTGCCCGATGCGCGTTCGACCAGCGTACCCCGGATTCGAGAAGAGTTGCGCGCCTTGGCGACCGGACCGGTTTGGCTGCTGTTCGGCACCACCATGCTGGCGACCGCCGCGTTGCTGGTCACCTTCGGCTACCTCGGCGCGCTCCTCACCGACACCACCGGACTGGCCGAGGCATGGGTGCCGGTCGTGCTGGGGGTCTACGGTGCGGGCAGCCTGCTGGGCATCGCCGTGGGCGGCCGGACCGCCGACGCCCACCCGATTCGCACTCTCCTGGTGGGGATTTCGGGCGTGATCATCACTTCGGTGCTGCTGGCGCTCACCGCCACGCACATCGCCCCGGTCGCAATCCTGGTATTCCTGTTGGGCGCCTTCGGATTCGGCACCAACCCGGTCCTGAACAGCCGGGTGTTCACGCTCGCCCCGGCCGCGTCCACACTAGGTGCGGCGGGCAATGTCGCGTCGTTCAATGTCGGCATCACCGCGGGCCCCTGGCTTGGCGGCCTGGCCATCGGCGCGGGCATGGGCTATCAGTCGGTCGCGTGGATCGGCGCGCTGCTCGGTGCGGCCGCACTGGGATTGGTCGCGTGGTCGCAAGCCCTGCGGCCGAAGAGCGACACTCCGTCGCGCAACTCGCGCGCGCTCGCCGAGATCGGCGGCTGACCGCAAGCCTTCGAAGCATGAAAAAGGCGCTGCCGGTGGAAGTTCCACCGGCAGCGCCTTTTTCAGGTCCGACTAGGAGTAGATCGCGTCTACATCAGACGCGTACTTCTTCATCACCACGGCGCGCTTGAGCGACATCTTCGGGGTGAGTTCGCCGCCCTCCTCGGTCCAGTCGATCGGGAGGATGCGGATCTTCTTGATCGCCTCGGCATGCGAGACGAGCTTGTTGGTGGCGGCGACCGCGTCATTGATCTCGGCGACCAGGGCCGGGTTCTCGATGACGTGCTCGATGGGGGTGTCGGCGCCGATTCCGTTGCGCTCCAACCAGCCCGGCAGCGCATCCTGGTCGAGGGTGACCAGCGCGCCGATGAACGGCTGGCCGTCGCCGACGACCATGACCTGGCTGATCAGCGGGTGCTGGCGCAGGGAGTCCTCGAGCATGGTCGGGGAGACGTTCTTGCCGCCCGCGGTGACCAGGATTTCCTTCTTGCGGCCGGTGATGGAGATGAAGCCGCTGTCGTCGATGGCGCCGAGGTCGCCGGTCTTGAACCAGCCGTCGGCGTCGAAGGCGTCCTTGGTGGCTTCCTCGTTCTTCCAGTAGCCGGAGAACACGACCGGGCCGCGGATCAGCAGCTCGCCGTCCTCGGCGACCTTGGCGCCGTGGCCGGGCAGCGGGCGGCCGACCGAGCCGACCTTGATGAAGCGCGGGGTGTTCACGCTGACGGCGGCGGTGGATTCGGTGAGGCCGTAGCCCTCGTAGATGGTGACGCCGGCGCCGCGGAAGTAGTGGCCCAGGCGCGAACCCAGCGGTCCGCCACCGGAAACGGCCGACTCGCACTGACCGCCCATGGCCTCGCGCAGCTTGCTGTACACCAGCTTGTCGAACAGCATGTGCTGGGCCTTGAGCAGGATGTTCGGCCCGCTCTTCTCCTGCGCCTGGCTGTAGGCGATGGCGATCTCGGTGGCGTAGTCGAAGATCTTGCCCTTGCCGCCGTCGTGCGCCTTCTGCTTGGCGCCGTTGAACACCTTCTCGAACACGCGCGGCACCGAGAGGATGAAGTTCGGCTTGTACGCGCCGAACTGCTCGACCAGCGTGGACCAGTCGGCGGTGTGGGCGACGGTGACGCCGGCGTCGAACGCGGCCAGCGCGACGGCGCGGGCGAAGACGTGGGCCAGCGGCAGGAACAGCAGCGACTTGCGGCCGGGGCGCAGGAACTCGCTCATGGCGGAGCGGTCGGCGGCCGACTCGGCGTACAGGTTGGCGTGCGAGAGCATGACGCCCTTGGGGCGGCCCGTGGTGCCGGAGGTGTAGATGAGCGTCGCCGGGGAGGCGGCCAGCACCTGGGCGCGACGCTCGTGCACGACCGCGTCGTCGAGGTCCTTGCCGCGGGCGATCAGCTCGGCGACCGCGCCCTTGTCGATCTGCAGGGTCTCCTTCAGATCGCCCAGTCCGCCTTCGATTTCCGCGACGGTGGCACGGTGCTTGTCGTTCTGGACGACGATCAGCTTGGTGCCGGAGTCGGACAGGATCCAGCGCACCTGCTCGGCGGAGGAGCTGTCGAAGATGGCGACGGTGCAGCCGCCGGCGGCCCAGATGGCGAAGTCCAGCACGACCCACTCGTAGCTGGTGGCGGCCATGATGGCGACGCGGTCACCGAGTTCGATCCCGGAGGCGATGAGGCCCTTGGCAACGTCGGTGACGGCCTTGGCGAATTCGGTCGCCGTGACGTCGTTCCAGCCGCCCTTACCGTTCGGAGTGTTGAAGACGACCAGATCGGGCGTCTGCTCCGCATGCCGGAAGGCGCCGTCTGACATATTGGCGGTTTCCGGAATGGTGTAGGTAGCCGGGACTTCGAACTCTCGCATCGCTGCCCTTCCACAGTGGGTTTACTCGCGGGTAATTTACGCCACGCTCACAGATAACTACCCGCGGACCGTCCGAACCGGTTCTCGGGCCGTCCGGTGTTGTGTCTTTTCCCTATCCTATTGACCGGCTTTGGGCTGGTCGCAGGGCCTGCCGGAGGAACTGCCCGAGTTCGGCCGTGACCGCGGCCGCAGGGGCGGCCAGACCCGCCTGCAATTGAGAGACATGCCACAGACCGCGGGTCTCGGTGAACTCGGTGGCGACACCCGCCGCACGCAGTTGCGCGACCAGCCGCGTGCACTGGTCGTGCAGCAGCTCGTCCACATCCGCCTGGATGTAGGTCGGCGGCAGTCCGCCCAACTGGCCGAGCATCGGCGCGTAGCCGGTGTCGGAGCCGTCGCCGCCGCCGAGATAGGCTGCGGCGCAGGCGCGCGACCACGGCTTGTTGATGACCAGATCGCGGTCGCGGGTGGGCACCTCGTTGGGGTCGGCCCACGGCGCGATCAGCCCGAGTGCGGCCGGAGTCATGCCGTGCCGGTCCCGCAGCCGTTCGGCCAGGGCGAGCGAGAGCCCGCCACCGGCCGAATCACCGGCCACCGCAATGCGTTCGGGCCGGTACCCGGCGGCCACCAGGTCCAGGAACGCCGCCTCGGCGTCCTCGAGCGCCGCCGGGAACGGGTGTTCGGGAGCCAGCCGGTAGTCCAGAACCTGGACGGCGCAACCGGTTTCGCGGGCCAGATAGCCCGCCAGCGCGCGGTGCGTGACCGGCGAGCCGACGGTGTAGCCGCCACCGTGCAGGTACAGCACGGTGGCGGAGTCCGAGACCGGGCCCACCGTCACGCGTTCGGCGGGACGGCCGCCCAGGCGCACCCGCTCGACATGGGTGCCGCGTGGCGCGCGCTGCGCCACCGATCCCCAATCCATCAGTGCCCGTTGGACACCGAACGGGAGCCGGTGATGCAGCATGACCCGGAAGACCGGATTCAATGCGGCACGGACGAGGGGCAGCGGCAGTGTCACATCGGGCATGACCGGGTGTCCTTCAGCAGTTTTCAGTTGTCTACGGCATGATTCGCTTCTGCACCACCGCGGAGATCCGCTGGTAGTACGAGGCGGTGGTGCGCACGAACAGATCCAGGGCCTTGGCCTCCCAGCCGATGAGCACCCGGCCGTGACCCTTGCGCACGGCCTCGGTGATGGTCTGCGCGGCCATCTCCGGGGTGTGCATGGCCAGCTTGGAGTCGAACAGGGCGGCCAGGTTCTTCTGGTTGAGGCCCTCGGCGACGGTGGCGTTGCGGGCCACGGCGGTCTTGATACCGCCCGGGTGCACGCAGGTGACCTTGACCGGCTGACCGCTCATCAGCATTTCCTGGCGCAGCGCCTCGGTGAAGCCGCGCACCGCGAACTTGGCTGCGTTGTAAGCACTCTGGCCGGGGACGGCGATCAGGCCGAAGAGGCTGGAGATGTTCACGACGTGCCCGGAACCGGACTCGATGAGGTACGGCAGGAATGCCTTGGTGCCGTTGACGACGCCCCAGAAGTCGACGTCCATGATGCGCTCGACGTCCTTGAAGGACGTCTCGAGCACATTGCCGTGGTGCGCGATGCCGGCGTTGTTGTAGATCTGGTTGACCTTGCCGAAGTGCTTCTTCACCTCATCGGCGTAGAGCAGCACCGACTCGCGCTCGGCGACGTTCAGGCGATCGGACTTGATCTTCACGCCGAACTTCTCGCAGCGCTTGACCGTTTCGGCGAGGCCCTCGACGTCGATGTCGGACAGCGCCAGGTGCGCGCCGCGCCCGGCCAGGTTCTCCGCCAGTGCGCGGCCGATGCCGGAACCCGCACCGGTGATCACGCAGACCTTGTCCTTGAAGTAAGCATCGTTGCTCACGATTACCGCTTTCGGTTGTGTGGGTTCGGGAAACTAGACGGCCTGTGCGACAGGCTCGGTGGTCGTGTCGTAGGCCGAGACATCGAAATGCTCCAGCAGACTACGGAACCGGAAGGTGAAGTCCGGCCACAGCGTGGTGTTGTTGCCGTGCTTGTCGAGGTACCAGGAGGCGCAGCCGCCGGTGCTCCACACCGCGCCCCGCAGCTTGCGCTGCAGTTCGCTATTGAACTCGTCCTGCACGTCCTTGCGCACCTCGACGGTGCGCAGGCCCAGCTTGTCGAACTGTTCGACGGCGTCGGCGACGTAGTTGATCTGCGATTCGATCATGAACACCATCGAGGTGTGGCCCAGGCCCACGTTCGGGCCCAGCATGAAGAACATATTCGGGTAGTTGTGGATGGCCGAGCCCTTGTAGCCCTGCTGGCCGATGGCGTCGAAAACCTCTGCCAGGGTACGGCCATCGCGTCCGGCTACGGTGTCGTAGACCGGCGAGTCGGTGACGTGGAAGCCGGTGGCGACGATGATCGCGTCGACCTCGCGCTCGACGCCGTCCTTGGTGACGACGGAGTTGGCGCGGATCTCCTTGATGCCGTCGGTGACGACGTCGACATTGTCGCGGCTCAGCGCCGGGTAGTACTCGTTGGAGATGAGCATGCGCTTGCAGCCGATGCGGAAGTTCGGGGTGACCTTGCGGCGCAGCTCCGGATCGCGCACCTCGGCGAAGAGCTTGGCGCGGGCGATGGCCTCGAGGCCGAGCATGGCGGGCGGGAACTTGGCCAGGCCGACCACCTGGGTCTCTCGCGCGGCGTAGATGCCCGCGCGATACAGCGCCCGCAGCGCGGGAATGTGCTTGAGCGCGAACTTCTCCGGGGCCAGGTACTCGCGGTCCACACGCGGCAGCAGCCAGGGCGCGGTGCGCTGGTAGACATCCAGGTGCGCGACCTTGGCGGCGATATTGGGGACGATCTGAATGGCGGAGGCGCCGGTGCCGATGACGGCGACGCGCTTAC
The DNA here is from genome assembly GCF_000308815.1 of Nocardia concava NBRC 100430. Classification (GTDB taxonomy): domain Bacteria; phylum Actinomycetota; class Actinomycetes; order Mycobacteriales; family Mycobacteriaceae; genus Nocardia; species Nocardia concava. The sequence goes on along the minus strand of NZ_BAFX01000118.1, from coordinate 3,074 downwards.
CGGTCAGATCGGAGTCGTGGTTCCAGCGAGCGGAGTGGAAGATCTCGCCCTGGAAGTCGTTGATGCCCTTGATATCCGGCAGGTTCGGCTCGCACAGCGCGCCGACCGCGGAGACCAGGATGTCCGCGGTGAACGGCCCCTGGCTGGTCTGGATCTCCCAGCGGGCTTCGGCGGCGTTCCACTGCGCGCCGGTCATCTCGCAGTCGAAGACGTGCTTGTCGCGCACCTTGTACTTGTCGGCGACGCCCTGGATGTAGCGCTGGATCTCCGGCTGCTTGGAGAACGAGCGCGACCATTCCGGGTTCAGCGCGAAGGAGTACGAGTACAGCTGCGAGGGCACATCGCAGGCCGCGCCCGGGTAGGTGTTGTCGCGCCAGGTGCCGCCCACGTCCTTGCCGCGCTCGAGCACGAGGAAGTCGGTGCGGCCCTGCTGGCTCAGGCGAATGGCCAGGCCCAGGCCGGAGAACCCGCTGCCGACGATGATCACGTGTGCGTGCCGGGCTTCCCGGTTGCCGACAGCTTTGTCTGTAACCTTGCGACTCATATACGCGAGAGTAGGGTCTTATTGAGCGGGAGTCAACAGTATTGACTCGCGTTCAGTAAGGTTGGACTCATGACCAAGGAGCGCGCCGTGAGCAGCACACCGGAAACCCGGGTCAAGCGCGTGCGCCTGAGTCCCGCCGAACGCCGCGAGCAGTTGATCACACTGGGCACGCGCATGCTGCGCGAACGCGCGCTCGAGGACATCTCGATCGGGGAGATCGCCGAGCAGGCGGGCATCTCGCGAGGGCTGCTGTTCCACTACTTCCCCACCAAGCAGGACTTCCACCTCGCGATCATCCAGCACGCCAATGCCACGCTGCTGGAACGCACCACGCCCGACCCGACGCTGTCGATGTTCGACATGCTCCGCGACGCCGTCGAGCGCTACATCGACTACGTCACCGACAACCGCACCTCCTACCTGGCCCTGCTCCGTGGCCCCGCCAGCGCCAGCCCCGAACTGGTCACCCTGGTCAACGCCACCCGCATGGCCCTCGTCGACCGCATCCTCGGCGAAGCCCCCCTCCCCGCCGACGATCCGGACCGCCCCCGCCTGCGCCTCGCCGTCCGAGGCTGGATCGCCTTCGTCGAAGAAACCACCCTGACCTGGCTCCGCGAAGAACCCATCACCCGCGAAGAACTCGTCGACATGCTGGTGACCTCGCTACCCGCGCTGGCATTGAACGCGGATCTGGCTGCCGCCCTTCAGCAATGACCGAGCCTCGGGCGAGAATGACCGCGCCCTCGGGCGAACCACCGGCTAGGTCTCGTACTCATAGCCGGAGTGATCGCCGCGGGAGGTGACGGCGGTGATCACGGCGGCCAGCAGGATCATGATCGCCGAAACCTCCAGGGCGACATCGAGGCCGCGGTGGAAGGCGGCGTAGGTGGCGTTGATGACGTCGCTGACGATGGGGCCGTAGGCGGCGGAGGCGGAGGGGTCGCCGCCGTTGGGGACCTTGCCGGTTTCTATCGCGTCGATGACTATCGCCTGGAAGTTGGCGGGGATGCCGAGTTGGTTCAGGCGGTCGGTGAGATCGGAGTTGAGGAACGAATTCACCAGGGAGCCCAGGGCTGCCACCCCGACGACCGCGCCGACCTGGCGCATGGTGTTGGTCGCGGCGGCGGCCATGCCGGAGTGTTCGGGCGGGACACCGGACAGGACCGCCGAGGTGAGAGGGACCACGGCAATGCCGAAACCCAGTCCGGCCAGGGTCAGGGCGAGCGCCAGCGGACCGAATTCCGGTGACACGCTCAGCATTTGGCGAGTCAGGAGAATTCCGGCCGCGCCGAGGACGCAGCCTGTGATCATCGGGGTGCGCGAGCCGCGCCGCGCCACCCAGTAGCCCGCGTACAGCGCGCCGGCGATGATGGCGATGGCCATGGGGGCGAAGACTTCCGCGGTGCGCCAGCCCGAATAGCCCACCACCTCTTGGAGATACAGGGCGGTGAAGAAGAAGATGGAGAAGATGCCGAAGTAGACGGCGAAGGCGACGATCAGGGCGCTGCGCACCATTGGGCGCTTCAGATAGTGGAAGTCGAACATGGGGTTTCGGGCCCGCGTTTCGATGGCCACGAAGGCCGCGAAGGCGCAGCCGCCAAGCACGAACAGTGTGATCACCGCGGCCGCGCCGTAGCCGGACTCCTCCCCCGCGATGCCCGCGTAGATCACGCAGCCGAGAAACGCCGAGCCCGTGACGAATCCGGCCAGATCGACCGGACCGGGTTGCGGGTCAGCGGATTCCGGCACGTACCGCAGCGCGGCCGCCAGCACCAGCGCGGCGACCGCCAGGTTGAACCAGAACACCGAACGCCAGCCGAATGCCCCGACCAGTACGCCGCCGAGCACCGGTCCCAGCGCCAGGGCCAAACCGGATACCGCGGCCCAAGCACCCAGTGCGCGAGCGCGTTCCGCGCGATCGGGGAACACGTGCCGGATGACCGACAGGGTGCCGGGTTCCGAGGCCGCCGCACCCAAGCCCATGACCGCGCGGCCCGCGATGAGCACCGCCACCGTGGGCGCGAGCGCCGACAGCACCGATCCGGCCGCGAACACCGCCAGGCCCGCGATCATGACACGCTTTCTCCCCCACCGGTCCCCGAGCGATCCGGCGGTCAGCATGAGGCTGGCGAAGACCAGCGTGTACGCGTTCACCACCCATTGCAGCGAGACCACGCCCGCGTGCAGATCCGACTGGATGTCACCGAGGGTGACACTGACGACCGTGGTGTCCAGGAAGGTCACGAACAGCACGGCCGTCACGGTGGCCAGGGCGACGCGCGGGCGCGCCGCCGTCCCGAGCTCGCGCATGTCAGCTGGTGGGTACGACCGAACCGGTCGTGCAGGGCGCAGGCGGTTTGCCCTGCGTCTCGAGCGAGAGCAGGTTGCAGAAGGTGGCGGCCGCGACCTTCCAGGCACCGGCGGCCAGCACCGCGCCGCCCGGCTGATCCTGCAGTGCGGGTGTGCCATTGAGCGAGACCGTGAACACCACGTCGGCCTTGTCCGTGCCGACGGCCTTCACGCTCGAGAC
>NZ_BAFX01000119.1 GCF_000308815.1 Nocardia concava NBRC 100430 | reverse complement strand
GTGGCCGAGGCCTTGCAGCGCGGTACGACGGTGCTGCTTTCCAGTCACATCCTGTCGGAGGTGGAGCGGCTGTGTAACCGCGTCACCATCATTCGTGCGGGACAGACCGTCGAGACCGGCACGCTGGCCGAGATGCGGCATCTGTCGCGAACCTCCATCACCGCCGAAATGGTCGGCAGCCCAGGCGATCTCAGTCGCCTCGCGGGCGTCGAGGACATCAGCGTCGATGGCAATACCCTGCATTGCCAGGTCGACAGTGAACACCTGGGTGAACTCATCCGGGTACTCGGCGACGCCGGGGTGCGCAGCCTGGTCAGTCAGCCGCCGACACTGGAAGAGCTGTTCCTGCGCCACTATTCACTCGACGGGCAGGCCCCGTCCGATGAGCGGGAGAAGGTGTCATAAATGACCGCCGTCACCGCGACCGCGCCACGCGCGTTCGAAACACCGTCCTTCGCAGCGGATTTCACCGGAACCGGCAAGCTGCTGCGGCTGTATCTGCGGCGTGACCGGATCGTGGCGCCGCTGTGGATCCTGCTGCTGTCGCTGCCGTTGGGCAGCGTGTACATCAAGAGCCTCGAGAAGATCTATCACACGCCGGCCGACTTCCAGGACTACGCCAACGGGATCCTTTCCAACCCGGCCGAATTGGCCATGTACGGGCCGGTTTACAACATCAGTCTCGGCGCCACCGGCATCTGGAAGGCGGGGATGTTCTACACGCTGATCGGCGTGGCGACCATCCTCACCGTCATCCGGCACACCCGCGCCGACGAGGAGACCGGGCGCACCGAACTGCTGGCGTCGACCCGGGTGGGGCGGTTCGCGGGGCTGACCGCCGCGCTGATCGTCGCGTACGGCGGGGCGCTGGCCACCGGACTGATCGGATTCGCCAGTCTGGCGGGCACTTCCGTGCCGCGCGAGGGCTCGCTGGCCTTCGGGCTGGCGCTGGCCGGCTCGGGCATCGTGTTCGCCTCGGTCGCGGCGGTGACCGCGCAGCTGTCGGGCAGTGCCCGGGTGGCGCGCGGGCTCGCCTTCGCGGTGCTCGGCCTGACCTTCACGCTGCGCGCCATCGGTGATGTGCGCTCCGGGGACGGGCCGACCAGTCCGCTCACCTGGATGTCACCGCAGGGCTGGTCGCTGCAGGTCCGGCCGTACGCGGGCGATCACTTCGCGGTGCTGGGGCTGCACGTGCTCACCGCGCTGGTGCTCACCACGGTCGCGTATTACCTGCTGGCACACCGGGATGTCGGTGCGGGGCTGCTCGCCGAGCGGCCGGGCGCACTGACCGCCTCGCCCACGCTGGCCGGTCCGTTCGGCCTGGCCTGGCGGCTGCAGCGCGGCACCATGCTGGCCTGGACCGTGGCACTCGGGTTGTACGGCTTGATGATCGGCAGCGTCACCAACGACATCGGCAAGCAGCTGGGCAGCAATCAGACCATTCGCGATCTGATCACCCGCATGGGCGGCTCGGAATCGCTGGAGAAGGCGCTGATCAGCTACGGCTTCACCATGATCGCGGTGGGCGCGGCCGCCTACGCGGTGTCGGCGGCGCTGCGGCTGCACGCCGAGGAGACCACCGCGCACGCCGAGATCGTGCTCACCGGTGCAGTCTCCCGAATCCGCTGGGTGGCTTCGCATTTGAGCTTCGCACTGCTGGGCCCGGTGCTGGCGCTGACGGTGGCGGGCCTGCTCGGCGGCCTGGTCTACGGCCGCGCCGCCGGTGATGTGGGCGCCAAGACCGGCCAGGTCCTCGCGGCCGCCCTGGTGCAGGTGCCCGCGGTCTGGACCTTCGCGGCGCTGACCGTGTTCCTGTTCGGCGTACTGCCGCGCTGGACCACCGTCGCCTGGGGATTCCTGACCGCCGCCATCGCGATCTTCCTGCTCGGCTCGCTCTCCGGTGCGCCGCAATGGTTCCGCGATCTCAACCCCTTCGAGCACGCCCCGAAGGTCCCCGGCGAACCCTTCACCGCAACGCCGCTGATCGCCCTGCTCCTGGTCGACGTGGCCTTGATCGCGGTGGGCCTCATCGCATTCCGCCGCCGCGACCTCCGCTCCGCCTGACCGCGAACGCCCCGCGAACGGCCGCACCGGAACCTCCGGTGCGGCCGTTCGGCGGTGTGGGCGGTGGAGGGGCAGTGGTGAGGGGTGGATTCGGGTGGAAACGGGTGGTAACCCAGTAAGTGGATCGATTACTGCTGAGGAGGTGAGGGACATGTATGAGGGTCTTGCACTCGGGATACATCTCCCTGCGGGATGGCTGTGGCCGACGCTGATTTTCTTCGGGCTCATCATCTTCGGGGCGCTGCTGGTCCTGCTGCTGGTGAGCGGCGCCCGATTCGACGATCAGGGCTCGAATTACGTGCCGACGACGACCGGGACCTGTGAACCGTTCTGCGGGGCGCGCACTCCGGTTCCCGGATATCCCAACTGATCGGTACCGACGAGGTTTCCGGGCCGTGTGCGCGGATACTCCACGGGAGTAGTTCGACGAGTGGGGGTTCCCATGGGGCAGCGGATCCCGGCCGTGGTCGGGTTGTACTTCCGCGAGGCGGGGCAATGGCGGCGCATCGCCGAATTCCGGCTGGCGCCGGACGGTCACGCCACCTTCCGCGCGGTCGATCCGGTCGAGGGACTGGTCGCGCGGGTCTGGTATCACCAGGGCGTCGACATTCTGAGCGAGAATCGCACCGTGCTGCCCGCCGACGGGGCGGCCTTCCTGCGGGCGCTGTTGCAGCCGTTCGGTTTTCGTGATTACTGGTTCCGCGACGACAGCTCGCCGCGCAGCGGGATCACCCGCATGTCGCACGCGGTCACGCGCAGCGCACCCGTCGTGCATCCGGACGACGGTGAAAACGGTTGGGCAGACGGCGATTCCGAATGCCACCGCTGCGCCGAGGGTGACACGGAAGGTGCCGAGACCGCGCACCGGTCGACGGCCCGGCCCGCCGCGTGGCGACTGCTGGACGCGGACGTCCTCCGGTTCTGATAGGCGTGAATCTCGCTGCGCCACAGTGGAATCGCTACAGGCTGTTGGCCAGCAGCGCGTACTCGGCCGTCGCCTTGCGGTGCACGGCCGCCAGATCGGGTGCGTACACCACCGCGACATAGCGCCGGTAGCCGACGAAGCACCGATACGTGTCGTCCGCGTTGGAATCGGTCCAGTGGCCGCACCGGGTATTGGGCACCTTGTCCGGCGCCCGGTCGGTGGCGAAATCGCTGCCGAGACTGGTGAGGAAGCCGCTGACCAGATCGTTGCCCGCCGCGAGATCGCGCACCCGGTAGATCTCGTTGGCGTCGACGAATCCGATGGCCTCGGTGCCGGTCTTCTCCAGCAGTGCCTTGCGGGTGGCCTGATCTCGCACGGCGTCGAGGATCCAATTCGTGTGGTAGACCGCGAAGGTGTCCGGCTCGGGCGCGCGCCCCGCATCGCGCCTGTCGGTGATCAGTCGGGCCAGCAGGCCGTCCGGATCGGGTTTCAGGGTGTCCAGTTTGTCGGTGGGCGTCTCCTGGAAGGCGTCGATGGCCGGCACCTCGGCATCGAGGGTCCGCTTCGCCAGGCTCTGCAGATCCCGCAGATCGGCGCTGGGCCGGCCGGCGAAGATGGACAGGACGAAGTCCTTGCGCGCCATCCGAACTCCGATGGTGTTCACCCCCGGCCGGTAGTGCGCGAGCGCGTCCGGATACTCCGCGATCGTCACCCGCTGGTTCTGCTGCAGCGCCACCGCGAAATCCTTGTCCTCGAACTCGCGCGCGGCCAGCTTGGCCGAATCGCCGTCGGGGAAGCGCATGAGCACCATGCTGACCTGGTTCGCGTTCGGGTCCGCGTGCTCACTGCCCTTGGGATCGGGCCGATCCGCTCCGCTGGCCGCGAAGGCCACGATGAAACCGTGGCTCTGCAGCACGGCTTTGGCCAGGTCGGGCAGTCCGTCGTACTTCACCAGATCCTTGACGTCGGTGTGCACGAAGCTGCCCCGGCCGACATTGAGGCTCTGATCGATGGCCAGCGTCGGCGCCAGCGCCGCCGCCATCCGAATGCCCTCCAGCACATCGCCGTGCCCGCCCGCGCCGGTGTCGTAGTGGAAGCGGTCGACCGCCATGCCGCCGACATTCAGTGTGCGGACATCCATTTCGGCCGCCACCGGATGCCCGCCCTGCCCGCAGCCGGTCAACAACCCGGCGACCACCAGGCAGATGGACGCGACAACCGTTGTGCCCCTGGTGCTCCGGCCCATGGCGTTCCCTCCCGCACGGCTACCCCGAATTTTCGGCCGCGCACCCGGGGGCTGTCCAGGTTGTTCGAGATGATTCCGCCGCCTAGAGGCTGTTGGCCAGCAGTGCGTACTGCGCGGCCGCCTTCTTCTGGGCGTCGGACTCGCTGGTGCCGTTCACCACGCCGACGTAGCGCTTGTAGCGGACATAGCAGCGGTTGGGCGTCTTGCTCGAGGCGCGGTGCGTGCACTTGGCGTCGGGCACCTTGTCCGGCGCGGTGGCGGAGGTCTCCTGCAGATTGCCGATCATGCCGGTCACGAAGTCCTCGCCCGCCTTGGCATCTCGCACCCGGATCACGAAATTGCCATCGGTGACCGAGGATTGGTCGGCGCCGGTATCGGCGACCAGCTTGGTCCAGAAGCCCATGTCATCGGCGAACAGGATCAGCCAATTGGACGGGAACACCGCGAAATTGTCCTGATCGACGGTCTTGTGATCGCGGTCGTCGACCAGGGTGCGGGCCAGCAGCCGCTCGGAATCGACCGGCAGCCCGGCGATCTGGTCGGCGGGCGTCTCCTGGAAGGCGTCCAGCACCGGCACCTCGGCGTCCAGGGTCTTCTTGGCCCAGGACAGCAGATCCTTGGAATCGGCGCTGGGCCGGATCACGAACAGCGAGATCACGAAGTCCTTGTGCGCCATGGTGACACCGACGTTCGCCACACCCGGCCGCCAGTGCGCGTAGGCATCGGGATAGTCGGGCAGGGTGAGCTTCTGGTTCACGTTCAGCGCCACATTGAAGTCGGCGTCCTCGAGCTCCCGGGCGGCCAGCTTGGCGGCATCGGTGGTGGGGAAGCGCAGCGCCCGGATGGTGATGGTGGTGCCGTTGGCGTCCGGATGGTCGCCGACGTCCGCGCGGTCCGAACCGCTGGCCGCGTACCCGGCCACGAAACCCCGATTGGTCAGCACGCCCCGCACCGCCGCGGCCAGATGGCTGACATCCAGCACATCGTCGACCGTGGACAGCACCGCGCCGCCGCGGCCGATGTTCAGGCTGGGGTCGATCTTCGTGGTCGGCGCGACGGCCGCGGTCATCCGGATGCCCTCGAGGGTGTTGCCCTTGCCGTTGTTGTTGCGGTCGTAGGTGAAGCGGTCCACCGGATAGGAGCCGGTGTCGAGGGTGCGGACATCGATCTCGCCGGGAACCGCGGTGCCGGACTTCCCGCACCCCGCCAATAGCGCGGTCAGTGCCAGACAGGTGATGGCGGTGACGACACGTGCCGGGCGGCCCATGATGCTCCCTCCCGCGCGGCCCCGAGGGCAGCGCTCCAGTTGCACAAGATTTTCCGGCCGATATCGGCCTACTGTCCACCTCTATCCGTGTCGCCCGGGTGGGGCGTTAACGGGCACACTCCCGGCTACACCCAGATGCCCTTGCCGACGGTCACCACGCCGCCATTGCTGACCGCGAACCGCTCCCGGTCCCGGTCCAGATCCACCCCGATGATCTCGCCCTCGGTCACCACCACGTTCTTGTCCAGGATCGCGTGCCGCACCACCGCGCCCCGGCCGATGCGGGCGCCGGGCATGATCACGCTGCCCTCGACCGTCGCGCCGTCCTCCACCATCACATTGGAGAACAGCACCGAATTGCGGACCGTCGCCGCGGAAAGGATGCTGCCCGCGCCCACGATGGACTCCTGGGCCAGGCCGCCGCGGCCGAACTTGGCGGGCGGAAGATTCTCGGCCGCACCGCGAATCGGCCAGTGCTTGTTGTAGAGGTCGAAGACCGGGTCCACCGACACCAGATCCATGTGGGCCTCGTAGAAGGCGTCCAGGGTGCCGACGTCACGCCAGTAGCCGCGGCTGCGGTCGGTCGCGCCGGGGACGATATTGGTGGAGAAGTCGTAGACCGCGGCCGCGCCCGAGCGCACCAGGCCGGGAATGATGTCGCCGCCCATGTCGTGGTCGGAGTCGTTGTCGTCGGCGTCGGCGCGGATGGCGTCCACCAGCACCTTGGTGGTGAAGACGTAGTTGCCCATGGAGGCGAAGGTGACGTTCGGGTCGTCGGGGGTGCCCGGCGGGTGCACGGGCTTCTCCAGAAAGCCGATGATGCGGCCGGATTCGTCGGAATCGATGCAGCCGAAGGAGCCGGCCGTGCTGCGCGGCACCCGGATGCCCGCCACCGTGACGCCCGCGCCGGAGTCGATGTGCGCCTGCACCATCTGCTCGGGGTCCATGCGGTACACGTGGTCGGCGCCGAAGACCACGATGTACTCGGGGTCCTCGTCGTAGATCAGGTTCAGCGACTGCATGATCGCGTCCGCGCTGCCGGTGTACCAGCGCGGGCCGAGCCGCTGCTGCGCCGGGACCGGGGTGATGTACTCGCCGCCGAATCCGGACAGTCGCCAGGTCTGGGAGATGTGCCGGTCCAGCGAATGCGACTTGTACTGGGTCAGCACACAGATCCGCAGGTAACCGGCATTCACCAGATTGGACAGCACGAAGTCGATGAGCCGGTACGCGCCGCCGAACGGAACCGCGGGCTTGGCGCGGTCCTTGGTGAGCGGGAAGAGTCGCTTGCCCTCGCCACCGGCGAGCACGATCCCGAGTACGTGCGGCTGGCTCCTCACACCTCTGAAACTACCGCCTGTAGGGGAACCCCGAATGTCCAGCATGTCCCGTGTTCGTCGCGATCTTGCGGGCCGCGTCGATTGGTTAGCCACGTGGCTAACGTCTAGTTTGGATCGGTGAGTTACGGCGCGGACGGAACTCGCGGACTGCGAGTGGCCATGATGACCCGCGAATACCCGCCCGAGGTGTACGGCGGGGCAGGCGTGCATGTGACCGAACTGGTGCCGCGACTACGGGAATTGTGCGATGTCACCGTGCACTGCATGGGCGTCGCGCGCACGGATGCCGTGGTGCATCAACCGGATCCGATGCTCTACGCCGCCAACTCGGCATTGCAGATGATGTCGGCGCAGCTGCGCATGGCCGATGCCGCCGGCTTCGCCGACGTGGTGCATTCGCACACCTGGTACACCGGGCTGGCCGGGCACCTGGCCGCGGAGCTGTACGGGATTCCGCATGTGCTGACCGCGCATTCGCTGGAACCGCGGCGGCCGTGGAAGGCCGAGCAGCTGGGCGGGGGATACCGGCTCTCGTCCTGGTCGGAACACAATGCCGTCGCCTACGCCGATGCCGTGATCGCGGTCAGCGAGGGCATGCGCGCGGATGTGCTGGCCGCCTATCCGGACATCGATCCGGCGAAAGTCCATGTGGTGCACAACGGGATCGATGCCGAGGTGTGGCATCCGGGCGGGCCCGCGCTCGGGGTGCGGGACGTGCTCGGGGAGCTCGGGGTGGCGCAGGAGCGGCCGATCGCGGCGTTCGTCGGGCGCATCACCCGGCAGAAGGGCGTCTCGCATCTGCTGGCCGCCGCCCGGCATCTGGATCCCGACATTCAGCTGGTGCTGCTGGCCGGGGCCGCCGACACGCCCGCCATGGAGGCCGAGGTGGCGTCCGCGGTGCGCGCGCTGCGGGCCGAACGGGACGGCGTGTTCTGGATCAAGGAGATGCTGCCCACCGAACTGGTGCGCCAGGTGCTCGCCGCCGCAACGGTTTTCGTGTGCCCGTCGGTGTACGAGCCGCTGGGCATCGTGAATCTGGAGGCCATGGCCTGCGGGACCGCGGTGGTGGCCTCGGATGTGGGCGGGATTCCGGAGGTGGTGGTGCACGGGGAGACCGGGCGGCTGGTCCACTACGACGAGACCGCGCCCCACGAGTACGAGCGGGCGCTGGCCCGGGCCGTGAATACCGTTGCCGCGGACCCGGTCACGGCCGCCGCGATGGGGGCGGCGGGCCGGGACCGGGCGATCGGCGCGTTCGACTGGAACCGGATCGCGGCCCAGACGGCGGGCATCTACGACCGGGTTCGCAAGGGCTGAACCGGTTTCGGAGCCGAACGCGGCCGGCTCAGAGCGGGTAGCGCATGAAGACGTCGGCGCGGTCGTACGGGCTGGGCGGTAGCTCCGACGGCGGGACGTGCACGAAACCCATGGACTCGTAGAGGTGGACGGCGCTGGCCAGGCGGGCATTGCTGGCCAGGAAGAATTCCTTCGCACCCAGGTCGCGGACCCGTTCGATGGCGGTGGCCAGGATCGCGCGGCCGATGCCGCGGCCCCGGAAGCGCGGCGACACCGCCATTTTCGACAGTTCGAAGACGCCGGGATGCTCCTGGACCAGGGCGACACACCCGACGGGCTCGCCGTCCAGGCGGGCGATCAGCACCTCGCCGCCGCCGTCGACAATGGCCTGCGGGTTGTCGAGGGTGATGAGGTCGGCGGGCTCGACCGAGAAGAAGGCCTCGATCCATTCGAGGTTGAGGTCCTTGAAGGCAACGGCATCGTCCTTGAAAGCCAGAGAGTCGGCAGGCGAGGACATGGGGGCGACGACGATCGCGTCGGCTTCGGGGGTTACGGCTTCGGTCTGCTGAGTCACGAGAGAAAGCATGTCCGAGGTCGAACCATAACGTCCAATACTTGATAACTGCGATCAATATGATCAACTTATGAACACCGGTGTGGAGCTGCGCCATCTCCGCTATTTCCTGGCCGTCGCCGACGAACTGCACTTCGGCCGCGCCGCCGCCCGCCTGCACATCGCCCAGCCCGCCCTGACCCAGCAGATCCAGCGCCTCGAAACCCTGCTCGGCACCCGCCTTTTCGACCGCACCTCCCGCACCGTCGCCCTCACCCCCGCGGGCGTCGTGCTCCGCGACCGCGCCACATCCCTGCTCGGCCACGCCGAACGCGACCTCGCCGAGATCACCCGGATCGGCCAGGGCAGCCAGGGCACCCTGCACCTCGGCTTCGTCCCCTCGGTGCTGCCCCTCGAACCCCTGCGCGGCGTCCGCGAATTCCGCGACCGCTTCCCGCTCGTGGACGTGGATCTGGTCGAGGGCTTCACCAGCCATCTCATGGAACGCCTCGCCAACGGCACCCTCGACATGGCCATCGTCCGCGACCCCGACGACCAACCCGGCACCGTGACCGTCCCCCTGATCACCGAACCGTTTGTCGCCGTGCTCGCCGCCGATCATCCACTGGCCGACCGGGATTCGATCACCGGCGCGGAACTGGCGGACAACCCCCTGGTCTTCTTCCCCCGCGCCGCCGGCGGCCTGGCCCACGAAAAGAACCTCGCCCCACTACTCGAATCCGGCCGCCGCCCCCACGTAGTCCAAGAAGCCACGAACTGGACGATCATCCTCTACCTGGTAGCCGCGGGCCTCGGCGTCACCATCGCCCCGCGCAGCGCCACCTTCACGGCCCCCGCCTCGGCCCGCATCATCCCCGTCGCCGACACCGACGCCGCCACCACGATCTACATCGCCACCCGAGAAAACGAGGACCGCCCCTTGGTCCGCAACCTCCTCGAACTGCTCCCGAATCAGCGCACCCGGTAGGTCGCCACCACCACCGACGCGGTGACGGTCATCGGATCCGGCAGCGCCTCGATCCGTTCCACCCGCTCGTCGCCGGCATGAAACGCCGACGGTCCCATACCCACCACATGCGCGACATCGGCCCGGTTCAAGGCCATCGGGTATTCGACCAGTTCCCGCCCCATCAACTCGAACCGCTCGCCCAGCGCCCCCGCCAGCCGATCCTGTTTGCCCGCATCCACGCTCACCATTCCGAGCGGCCCGATCAGCTCCCCCAAATGCTTCGGCGTCGGCGTCACCACGATGAACCAGCCACCCGACCCGAGCACCCGCGCGACCTCATCGGCATTGCGCGGCGCGAACACGCACACCACGACACGTGCCGCCGCATCCCGTATCGGCAACCCGCGCCAGGCGTCGGCCATGACCGACCCGGCCCGCGGATGCGCCCGCGCCGCCCGCCGCGCCGCCGCCTTCGACACATCCAACGCGATCCCCCGCGCCCCGAGCACGGCATCGAGCACCGCCGCCAGGTAATACCCGGTCCCCGCCCCGATCTCCACCACCGCTGGACCCGGCGGCACGATCGAATTCGAGGCCGCCGCCGTCACATTCGCCCGCGCATCGGGTGTGCCACCGAATCGTCCCCGAGTGGCGACGGCTGTCGCGGACGCCGTGCTTCGTGGTGCGCCCGTGCCGGTTGGGGTCACGGTTAGGAGTTTCGCGGCCAGCCGTGCCACCGAGGGTGCAACAACGGACATTCCGGGCGTGGCGATTCCAGTGCGGAGCCCAATGCGCCGAGCCGACGCCGCTGGGCCGCGACGACCGGGGTCGCCGCCGCCGACCGGGTCCGCCGAATCACCTTCGCGCGGTGGGGGAGGTGGCTGCGCCTCGAAGATCGAGGCAACCGATCTTCCTGGCGCGGTAGTACCGGCGCGGCGCTCGTGATTTCGAGTCGGCGCCGCCTCGTCGGGTTCACTGGAAGCGCCACCGCTCAGCTGGGCCGCGGTATCGCTCACCGGGGTCGCGGGATCGATGTCGCGCCCGGTGACCGACGAGTTCTCGGCCGCGTTGGCAGCCGTTTGCGATTCCGCTCCGAATACTGCTGTATCGAGATCGACGGCGGGGCGGGATATCGGGTCGGCGGCCGCATAGGGCACCGCCGGGTCCCGGCTCATGTCGCGGCGGACGATGGCGGTCGCCACCTTCGCTGCGACGACTTCGGCGATGGGGGCGAAATGGCCGGCGGATTGGAAGGCGGCTCGGGCGTCGAGCATGGCCGGGGTGTCGCCGGTCATTTTGGTGGAGGCGCCGGTGAGGAGGGTGATGTAGCCCTGTTTGGCCAGGTCGAAGGTGTGGCCGGTGGGGCAGGTCAGGGTGCGGGCTCGAGGGGGTGTGTCGCCGACGGTCGGGTCGGGTACGGGAGCCGCGAGGGGGTGGCCGCAGTGTGGGCAGGCCAAAAGATCGGCGCAGGCGATGAGCCGGTCCGCGGGGGAGGGCTCGACTGCGTCGAGGTGGGGGGCATCGGCCCCGGTGTTCCCCAAGGGGTCGGGGGCGGGGCCCCCGAACGTCCCGTGGGTTGAGTTTTCGCTGCTAGGCGGTGACTTTGGTGAGTTCTTCACCCAGCGCTGCGGCTTCATCCGGCGTGAGCTCGACGACCAGCCGCCCGCCACCCTCGAGTGGAACCCGCATCACGATTCCACGCCCTTCCTTGGTTGCCTCGAGGGGACCGTCCCCGGTGCGGGGCTTCATGGCCGCCATCCTCTGCTCCCTCCAGATCTGCGCGGTCTGCTGCGCACTTTCATGGAACTCCAGTTGTCACCAACCAGGCAGCCCGCCGGTATGTGGCGGGCCGCACCTAGCCCATTCTTCCCTATCGCGGATCGGGGCGGGTACCTGAGTTCCAAAAACCGACCGACGTGGCGTTCAACGAGTACTCACATTCACCCAGCAATCGCTGATGTGATCGTCTACCATCCCTGTCGCCTGCATGAGTGCGTAGGCGGTCGTGGGCCCCACGAATTTGAACCCGCGCCGCTTGAGTTCTTTTGCGAGAGCGGTGGATTCGGCTGTGACAGCGGGCACATCGGACAGGCTCCGGGGCCGTTTGCGCGGGGCCGGGGCATAGGACCAGAGCAGTGTGTCCAGGCTCTCCCCGAGATCCCGGGCAACCCGCGCATTGTGGACGCTGGCCAGTATTTTGGCGCGATTGCGAACAATGCCCGGATCCGCCATGAGGCGTTCCACGTCGGCCTCTCCGAACTCCGCCACCCGCTCGATCGCGAAGCCCTCGAATGCCGTCCGGAAGGCGGGCCGCTTCCGCAAAATCGTGATCCACGCCAAACCCGACTGAAACGCCTCGAGGCACATTCGCTCGAAAAGCGCGTCATCGCCGTGCAGCGGCTGTCCCCACTCCTGATCGTGGTAATCCCGATAAAGCTGGCTACCTTCCGACCACCCGCAGCGAATCCGGCCGTCGCCGTTCGATTCCGTTGTCATCGCGGACCCGGCTCCTCGCTCCGCTGAACCGGGGTCGTTGTGACCTCGGCGGTGGAGGTCGTGGACTCGGCCGGTGCCGGTGCCGGTGCGGGTGCTGGGGCAGGAGCCGGAATGGGAGCGGGAGTCGGAATCGGCGCGGCCGGGGCGGACTCGCCGGGCAGCACCTGTGGAATGGGAGCGCCACCATTCGGGGACGGTTCGGCCGTGGACTGCGATTGCGCCGCGCCCGTCGCCCCCGTCGCCCCTGCCGTCGCGCGGGCCAGCTGCCCCTCCAACTCGTCGATGCGTGCCGCGAGCCGCGTCAGCGCCCAGTCCACCTCGCCCGCCTTGTACCCGCGGAACACCTGCTGGAACCGCAGCGCGCGCACATCGCAGGCGCTGATGCCCGAGGCGGGCAGCACGGTGACGGTCGTCCCCTCCGGTAGCGGCCCGAGCTCCTCGGAGCGCCCGAAGATCGCACTCGCCACCAGGAACAGCAGCGCGGCGACCAATCCGACGATCAGCACGTACAGCAGCATCGTGAGCATGCCCCGAGCTTAGGTGCAGCGCCCGCCCACGACCGCCCTAGCCCCTGGCGGAATCCGGCCCTCGAATTCCTTGCCTCACAACGGGAGAGCAAAACCTCGTCATCTCGGCGTGCACTACCTCGTCATCCCGGCGTGCACTACCTCGTCATCCCGGCGCGTATTTGGCCGGGATCCACAGCGGACAGGGTGGATTCCGGCCAAAAGCACGCCGGAATGACGGGGGGATCCGCGGAGGCGGTTACAGGTGGCGGGTGGTGTCGATGCTGAGGGACATGCCCGCGAGGCCGCGGCGGCGGACGGCGAGCTTGTCGGAGATCTCCAGCAGGGCCTTGCCGGAGGCGCTCTCCGGGGCGCGCAGCACGATCGGGGTGCCCTCGTCGCCGGCCTCGCGCAGCTGCTGCTCGATCGGGATCTGGCCCAGCAGCGGCACATTGGCGCCGATCGCCTTGGTCAGGTTGTCGGCCACGGTCTGCCCGCCGCCGGAGCCGTAGAGCTCCATGCGGGAGCCGTCGGGCAGATCCAGCCACGACATGTTCTCGATGACACCGGCGATGCGCTGCCGCGTCTGCAGCGCGATGGACCCGGCCCGCTCGGCGACCTCGGCCGCGGCCAGCTGCGGGGTGGTGACGACCAGGATCTCCGCGTTGGGGATCAGCTGGGCGAGCGAGATGGCCACGTCGCCGGTGCCCGGCGGCAGGTCCAGCAGGAGGATGTCGAGATCGCCCCAGAACACGTCGGCCAGGAACTGCTGCAGTGCGCGGTGCAGCATCGGGCCGCGCCACACCACGGGCGTGTTGCCCTGGGTGAACATGGAGATCGAGATGACCTTCACGTCGTGCGCGATGGGCGGCATGATCATCCGCTCGACCTGGGTCGGCCGCTGATCGGTGCCCAGCATGCGCGGCACGCTGTGGCCGTAGATGTCGGCGTCGAGGACACCGACCGACAGCCCCTTGGCGGCCATGGCGGCCGCGAGATTCACGGTGACGGAAGACTTTCCGACGCCGCCCTTACCGGACGCGACCGCGTACACGCGGGTCAGCGAGCCCGGCTGGGCGAACGGGATGACCGGTTCGGCGGCATCGCCGCGCAGCTTGCGGCGCAGTTCGGTGCGCTGCTCGTCGTTCATGACGTCGAGCTCGACGGTGATCGCGCCGACCCCGGCCACGTCGGCCACGGCCTTCGTGACCCGTTCCTGGATGGCGGTTTTCATCGGGCACGCCGACGTCGTCAGGTAGATCACAACGTGGACACTGCTATCCGCGCCGACCTCGACGCTCTTCACCATGCCCAGCTCGGTGATCGGCTTCCGGATCTCCGGGTCGTTCACCTTCGCGAGCGCGCCCCGCACATCCGATTCCGTTACCACTGGCATGCCGCCAGTCTAGGGACGCTAGATCCGTGGCAGGGCGGCGGGTGAGGGCGAGACGCCGGAGCCGTACGCGGTCTCCCAGGCCATCACATTCGCGACGTAGGCCATGGAGTTGTTGTAGCGGAGGATGGCCCGGGTCTGCTGGCCCGGATCGCGCATGTCGAGGCCGCCCTGGCAGAGGTACTTGCCCGCGGTCAGCGTGGCGTCGTACATGTTCTGCGGATCGGCGATGCCGTCGCCATTGCCGTCGGCCGCGTACTTGCGCCAGGTCTCGGGCAGGAACTGCATGGGGCCCACGGCGCGCCGGTAGCTGCCCGACAGTCCGTCCAGGTCGCCGCCCTCGGCGGTCGCGATCACGTTGTTGCCGTACAGACTTCCGTCCAGGACCGGTCCGTAGACGTTCTGCAGCGGATACCCGTTGTCGTCGATCTTGCCGAAGCCGTGGGTGGATTCGACGCGGCCGATGCCGGCCAGCAGGTTCCACGGCATATTGCAGGTCGGATTCTCCACGGCCAGAACATGTTCCGCGTTCTGGTAGGCGTCGTACGCCACGCCCGGCATGCCGAGCGGTCCGGCGGGGCGCGCCGACGGCATCCGGTCGTCCGGCTGCGCGACGGTCTTCACCTGCGGAGGGCCAACGGGCCCAACCTGTTTGGCCTCGTGCAGCAGCGGTTCCGGAGCGGCGGCGGGTTCGGCCGCCTCGGGTCTGGGTAGTTGCTCGTCCCCGTCGTTGGACAGCTGTTGCTGGACGGTGGCGGTGAGCTTGTCGGTGAGGTGCCCGTCGCCGGCTCCGGTAACTGTGGCGAGTCCGGCGGGCACCAGCCCGGTTAATGCGATGACCGATCCACGGCGAACCTTCGGGACCGGGGGT
The DNA here is from genome assembly GCF_000308815.1 of Nocardia concava NBRC 100430. GTDB lineage: Bacteria > Actinomycetota > Actinomycetes > Mycobacteriales > Mycobacteriaceae > Nocardia > Nocardia concava. The sequence continues at coordinate 25,761 of NZ_BAFX01000119.1, read as the reverse complement.
TTGCGGTGACGACCCACTGTGTGGTGACCCTCCATTGCCATCGGTAGATACCGGGGTGATGCAGTGGAAGCCACGTTACCTTATCTGAGACCTTCCCGTTACTACTTCGTGACCAATTCTCAGGTTTCGAAGTAATCCCAAGTCAAACGCGAGTTCCGGAGCGACGCTCCGAAACTCGCGAATCACACATTCGTTACGGGGCGGGCGCGGGCGCCGGAACCGGCAGCGGAATCGTGATGCCGAACGGCAGCGTGATGCCGGGCGCGGGAGTGGTGGTTTCGACGGTGTCCGGAGCGGAATCCGCCGGTGCCATCGGCTCGGGCTCGGGCGTCTTGGTCGGCTGAACAGTTTGCTGATCCTGCGGTTGCTGGACGGCCTGCTGCGGCTGATCCTGCTGTCCCGCCTGGACATTGCAACTGGTGAGCGCCTGATCCTTGACCACCGGCTTGCCGTCGGGGCCGAACACGATCGGCTTGCCCTCGGCGGTCGTGACCGGCTGCCCGTCGGACCCGATCACCTGCTCGCCGGGCGTACCGCTCTCGGGCAGCTTCTGATCCGGATTCGCCGGAACCGCCGCCTGCTCACAGGGATTCGCGGGCTGGACCGGGGCCGGGCAGAAGATGCCGCAGGGGATCGGCGGCAGACCCGGGATGGTGATCATCACCTGGGTCGGCGTCTGGACCGTGGTGGTCGGCTGCGTGGTCTCGGCCTCGGTGGTGGCCGGAATCGTGGTGGAGGCCACCGTGATATCGGGACCGCTGACCGGAACGTAGTTGTTGGGCACCAGATCCGGGGAAATGGTGACCTGCTGCGGCGCGCCGCCGGTCTTGTAGGCGTTGGCCCAGCTGAGCACATTGGCCGCGTAGGCGACGGAGTTGTTGTAGCGCAGCACGGCCCGCAGCTGCTGCTGCGAATCGGCCAGATCCAGCCCGCCCGAGCACAGGTACTTGCCCGCCGCCAATGCCGCGTCGAAGACGTTGTTGGGATCCGGTGTGCCGCTGCCCTTTCCATTGGCGGCGTACACCGACCAGGTGCTGGGCAGGAACTGCATGGGCCCGATGGCGCGCACGTAGTTGCCGTCGGCGGCCTTGATGATCTCGTTGCCGGGCAGCGTGCCGTCCAGCGCCGGGCCGTAGATCGGGCTGACCGTGGTGCCCGCGGCATCGGTGCGGCCGTTGTCGGCGTGGTTGGACTCGATGCGGCCGATGCCGGCCAGCAGGTACCACGGCAGGTGGCAGTTCGGGTCCGAGGACTGCAGCGCCAGTTCGGCATTGCGGTAGGCGGCCAGCACGATCTCGGGAATTCCGAGCACGCCGCTGCCGCCGGGCAGGGCGATGTCGTGCAGCGGAACGGTGCCGCCGAAGAGCGGGACGCCGTCCGCGGGCGGGGTCATTGCGCTGAGTTTGCGGGGGGCCTCCGGAGCCGCCGGAACCAGCCCTACGGTTTGATCCGAGGGCGTTTCGACGGGACTGTTCACGCTCGCGTTGTGCGCCGAGGCGGCCGCCAGCAAGGCGTCCGGAGCGGCCTGCGGGGCGGCGGTGTGAACCGTGGTATTGGTGGTCGAACCGGCGGTGACCAGGCCCGCTATCAACAGCGCCGACGCTGTCACCGGAGCAGATATTCTCTTCGCCACCACACAATCCCCTCAGTCGTGCGGCCGGTTCCCGGGGGTGACACTCATACTGCGGCAGTGTCTGGGTCGGTCGCTCGGAACAACGTGATCCAGGTTACCCATGAGTCAGCTCGTTCGGAACAACTTCTGTGGTCAGTCGCCATCTTTTTGTGCCGAAATTGCGACCTCGTCCGTCTTCCGCTCGGTACTCTTCTTTGCTTTCTTGACCCTGACGACCTCCCCGCCGACCGCCAGTTTCTCCAATCTGACCAGGGTCTCCTTGATGTCGTCCAGTTCCCTGCGCACGTAGTCGCGCGTGGCGACCTCGCCTACGGCCAGCCGCAGCGCCGCCAGTTCGCGCGCCAGGAATTCGGTGTCGGCCTTCGTCTGGGCCGCTCGGGACCGGTCCTCCTCCAAGGACACCCGGTCGCGATTGTCCTGACGGTTCTGCGCCAAGAGGATCAGCGGCGCGGCGTAGGCGGCCTGGGTGGAGAACGCGAGGTTCAGCAGGATGAACGGGTACGGATCCCAGCGCAGGGTGACGGCGAAGACGTTGAGCAGAATCCACACCACCACGACCACGGTCTGGATCACCAGATAGCGCCCCGTGCCCAGGAATCGGGCGATCTGCTCGCTGGTGCGGGCGAGCGCCTCGGCATCCCAGTCCAGCCCGCGGAAGCGGTTCTCCATGGGCGTTTCGAGGCGCTGGCGGGCGCTGAGTTTCTCCAGCCGTTCGCTCACGCGCGGCCTCCCGTCCCCTCGATCACGGGCACACCGTGCACGTCGTGATGGTCTTCGTCCTGCTCGCGCCAATCCTCGGGCAGCAGATGGTCGAGCACGTCGTCGACGGTGACGGCGCCCAGTAGATGATTCTCCGCGTCCACCACCGGTCCGCACACCAGGTTGTAGGTGGCGAAGTAGCGGGTCACGGCGGTCAGCGGGGCCTCGGGCCGCAACTGCACCAGATCGGTGTCGACGATGCCGCCGACCATGTTCGCGGGTGGTTCCCGCAGCAGCTGCTGGAAATGCACGCAGCCCAGGTAGCGGCCGGTCGGCGTGGCGGTGGGCGGGCGGACCACGAAGGCCATCGAGGCCAGGGCGGGGGTCAGCTCCGGATCGCGGATGCGGGCGAGCGCCTCGGCGACCGTGGTGGACGCGGTCAGCACCACCGCGTCCGGGGTCATCAGACCACCGGCGGTGTAGGGCGCGTGCTCGAGCAGGCGGCGCACCGGTTCGGAGTCCTCCGGATCCATCAGCGCCAGCAGCGATTCCGCCTCGCCCGCGGGCAGCTCGCCCAGCAGGTCGGCGGCGTCGTCGGGGTCCATGGCCTCGAGCAGGTCGGCGGCGCGTTCCACGCCGAGCTGTTCGAGCAGTTCCACCTGATCGTTCTCGGGAAGTTCCTGCACCACGTCGGCGAGTCGCTCGTCGTCGAAGGCCGAGGCCACCTCGATGCGGCGCTTGTGTGGCAGTTCGCGCAGCATGTGCGCGACGTCGGCGGGTCGCATGCCCTCGAACTGGCCGAGCAGCTGGGTGACGTCCTGGCCGGGCAGGTTGAGTTCGGTCTGGGTGAGCCCGCGCACCATCGCCCAGTCGACCACGTGCACCGCGCCGCGCCGCCCGAAACCGACCCCGAGGCGGCGGCGTTCGCGCACGGCGACCCGCGAGACCACCCAGTCGCGGGTGCGGCCCTGCTCGACGCCCAGATCGACCACGACCACATCGGCGTCGGCGAGTTGCGGGAGTTCGGGATCGTTGACCTTGACCGTGGAGTCCAGGATCTGCGCGACGGCCAGCAACTCGCCGGGCCGCTGCTCGAATCGCCGGACGCTGATGGTCCCGGTGGTGAGCGTGACCGCACCCGGATCGACGGCCTGGACCCGCAGCATGGGCACGAAAATCCGCTTGCGGGTGGGCAGTTCGACCAGGATGCCGAGGACCCGGGGCTGCTGGCGGTCGTACCGTATGGAGATCACGATGTCGCGGAGGCGGCCGATAGACTCGCCGTCCGGTCCCAGTACCACCAAGCCCGCCAACCGGGCGGCGAAAACCTTCGTCGCTGCCATGCTTGATAAGGCTAGTGGGTCGAACGCGTCCGAAATGTCGCGCCACGTGCTGGCGGGCTCGGTCAAGCCCCGGAGGAGGCAGCTTGCGTAACCACGCAGGGGCTCCGAGCACGCCGAAATGGACAAGGAGTGAGGGATGACATCGCCTGGATCGGTCAAGAGTGTGCGCCGGTCGGTGCTCGCCGTGCCCGGCAGCAACCCGCGCATGATCGAGAAGGCCAAGGGGCTGGCCGCGGACGAGGTGTTCCTGGACCTCGAGGACGCGGTCGCGCCGGCGGCCAAGGCGGCGGCCCGGGCCAATATCGTGGCGGCGCTGAACTCGGGCGGCTGGGGCGATCAGATTCGCGTTGTGCGGGTCAATGATTGGAGCACCGAGTACACCTACGCCGACGTCATCACGGTGGTGGAGGGCGCGGGCTCCGAGCTGGACGCCATCCTGTTGCCCAAGGTGATCGACGCGGGCCAGGTACAGGCGCTGGATCTGCTGCTGACCCAGCTGGAGAAGGCCAACGGCCTGCCGGTCGGCCGGATCGGGATCGAGCCGCAGATCGAGAACGCGCTGGGGCTGCGCAATATCGACGCCATCGCCACCGCGAGCCCGCGGGTGCAGACGCTGGTGTTCGGGCCCGCCGACTTCATGGCGTCGATCAATATGCGCACCCTGGTGGTGGGTGAGCAGCCCGAGGGCTACGAGCCCGGTGACGCGTATCACCACATCTATATGACGATCTTGCTCGCGGCGCGGGCGCACGGCCTGCAGGCCATCGACGGGCCCTACCTCGCGGTGCGCGATATCGACGGTTTCCGCCGCAACGCATCCCGTACCGCCGCACTGGGTTTCGACGGCAAGTGGGTGCTGCACCCGGACCAGATCACCGCCTGCAACGAGATCTTCAGCCCACGTCAGAGCGATTACGACCGGGCCGAGGAGATTTTGGACGCCTACGCCTTCCACACCTCCGTCGACGGCGGTGCCCGCGGCGCGGTCATGCTGGGCGACGAGATGATCGATGAGGCCAGCGCGAAGATGGCGCAGGTCATAGCTGATAAGGGTCGGGCGGCGGGAATGGCGCGAACCACGCGTTTCATCCCCCCGACCGTGGACGCGAAATAGCATGATGGAGGCATGACAAATCCCATGGGGAATGCGAACCGGGGCCGCCCGGGCCTCCCGACGCCTCCGTCGGGCTGGCCGATCGGCTCCTACCCGACCTATGCGGAGGCGCAGCGCGCGGTCGACTATCTGGCCGACAATCAGTTCCCGGTCGAGGGCGTGACCATCGTCGGCGTCGACCTCATGCAGGTCGAGCGCGTGCTCTACCGTCTGACCTGGGGCAAAGTCATTGGCGGCGGCATGGTTTCGGGCGCGTGGCTGGGCCTGTTCCTGGGTCTGCTGCTGAGCATGTTCACCACCGGCGGGGCGATCGGCCCGCTGGCGGTGGGTCTGATCGGCGGCATCATCTTCGGTCTCATCTCCGCGTCCATCCCGTACGCGGCCACCCGGGGCCAGCGCGACTTCGCCTCCACCATGCAGTTGGTGGCCGGGCGCTACGACGTGCTGTGCGATCCGAAGACCGCCGAGCAGGCGCGCGACATGCTCGCCAGGCTGGCGATCTAGTTCATGGATGTGCTGGACCAGGTCCGGGCCGGGGTGCTCGGACATTTCGGGGTGGAGTCCGCGGACTCGGCGTCGGTGACGTTCCTCGGGTTGGAGCCCATCGACATCCTGCGCGTGCCGGACGGTGAGTTCGTGCACTACGCGACGCTGGGCGGCTCGCGGCATCCGATGACCGATCCGGCGGCGGCGCTGGCCGATCCGGTGCGCGGGCCGCGCGCGGAGCTGGTGCTCACGCTGCGCGGCGGTGCGGGCGCGGGCTCGGGGCTGACCCGCACGCTGGGCGTGCTGACTGCGGCGCCCTCGGTGGAAGGCGTTGTGCTGCAGGCGGACGCGCTGCTGGATCTGGGTGAACCGCTGTGGGCCAACTCGCCGTTCACCGCTGTCCTGCTGGGCGACAGCGAGATTCCGGAAGTCGTGCTGCCCGAACCCGCCGAGCCCGTGCGATTCCTGACGGTGGTGCCGATCACCGCGACCGAGGCGGCCTGGGTGCGCATTCGCGGCGCGGCCGCGCTGCGGGACGCGTGGGCCGAGGCCGGAATCGACGTGCGCGATCCCGGGCGCTCGGCGGCCTCGCTCTAGGGCACAGCCTCCGTCAACTCGTTTGCAGGAAGGGGTTGCCGTCGATCGGGCAGGTGGCCCCCTTCGCGGGAAGCGTTCCCGCGGTGAGGTATTCGCGCTTCGCGGCCTCGGAGCAGGTGCTGTGCACGTACATGCTGCTGTGTCCGGCGCCCTCGACCACCAGCAGGTGGGCGTCGGCCAGTTCGGCCGCGCCGGCGGCGGCTCCGGCCAGTGGCGTCGCGGGGTCGTTGCGGCTGTTGATGATCAGGATCGGCGCCGACTTCCGATTCCACGGCCCGGTGTAGGGATGCACCGCGGTCTGCGGCCAGTAGGCGCAGGTCATGGCGGTCAGGACGCCGAGGCGGCCGAAGACGGGCACCCGCAGGTCCTCACTGGCCGCGAGCGCGCTGTAGCGGCGTTCGTCGCGCGGCACCCGGCTGTCGGCGCACTGGACGGCGTGGAAGGCCTCGGTGTAGTTGTCGTCGTAGGTGTTCGCGCCGGTGCCGCCCAAGCCCGCTGGAAGTCCCGGAATGGCAGCGCTACCGGTGCCGATATCGGCCACCTGCCGCACCAGCGCCGCGGTCTCGGCCAGCACATCGGTTGGTAGGTAAGGGGTTTCGCGCAGGTCGTAGAGCTGCTGCAGGGTGGCGGCGACGGTGGGCCAACCCGCCGGATTGGACAGTTCGCCCGCGGTGGCGACGACGGTGCCGTAGTCGTAACGCTTGCCGTCCCACGAGATCGGTTCGCGCCGTACGCGTTCCAGAATCCGCTGCCACTTCTGATGCGGATCCCCTTCGGAGAAGGCGCATTCGGGTCCGGCCGCCACACACGCATCGAGCATGGCGTCGAAGGTGCTCGCGAGACCGGTCGCGACATCCTGCCGGGTGTCGACGGGCCGATCGGCCGCGGCATCGTCGGCCCCGAGGGCATTGCCGCGGAAGTCCATCGAGCCGTCGAGCACCAGACCGCGCACGCGGCCGGGAAACATGTTGGCGTACAACGCGCCCACGTAGGTGCCGTACGAAATCCCGTGGTAGGTCAGCTTGTCGTCGCCGACGGCGCGCCGCAGCAGATCCAGGTCCCGGGCGGTGTTCTCGGTCGACATGTACGGCAGCAGGTCGGCGGCCCGCTGTCCGCAGGCGTCGGCCAGGGTCTTCGCGGCGGCGAAGAACGCGGGCTCACCGCCGGGCGTGCCGGGCATCGGGGGATAGGTGGCGAAGAACAGCTGCTGCTCGGTCGCGTCCGGAAAGCAGTGCACCGGTGCGCTGTTCGCGACACCGCGGGTATCCCAGGACACCAGGTCGAAGCGGGCGCGCAGGGCATCGGAGAACAGCCACGGCCACTGCGCCCGCTGCCGCAGGCGCGCCACGCCGGATCGGCCCGGGCCGCCGAAGTTGACGAAGAGGGTGCCGATCTTGTGTGCCGGATCGGACGCGGGGAGTTTGATCACCGACAGCTCGATGGAGCGGGCGTCGGGGTGCGCGTAGTCCAGGGGCACTCGCGCTGTGGCGCAGGAGAATCCGGAATCGCAGTCGGTCCAGTGCAGGTCGGGAGCCGGTGCGGCGTCGGCCAGGGCGTCGACATAGGTGTTGGGCGGTTCGGCCGAGGCGGGCACCGGCACGGCCAGCAGCAGCCCGAATATTGCTGTCCACCAACCCATCCGGCGGCGCGGCGCCGGGTTCCTCATCAAGAACACGCCCGCATTCATAGCAAGCGGGCGCACCCCCGGTCGAGGCGCTCAGCAACGCCCCTGGTGGGGCGGGGTGCTCACAACCACTTGTTGCGATGGAAGTTCGCGTACAGCCCGGCGCACAGCGCCACCATGAGGGCGATCACGGCCGGATAGCCGAAGGTCCACGAAAGTTCTGGCATGTGTACGAAATTCATGCCGTAGACGCCCGCGACCATGGTCGGCACCGCGGCCATGGCGGCATACGCGGAGATCTTGCGCATATCGGTGTTCTGCTGCACGCTCACCTTCGCCAACGCGGCATTGATCAGCGCCGACAATGATTCGTTGAAGTCGATGATCTGCTCGGTGACCGAGGTGTGGTGGTCGGTGACATCGCGCAGATAGCGCCGGATCTCCTTGGGCAGCGGCAGACTCGTGTCATGGGTGAGCACCTGCAGCGGCAGCTGCAGCGGTTTGACGGCCCGGCGCAGTTCCACCACTTCGCGTTTGAGCTGGTAGATGGCTTCGATCTCGATCTTGTTGGCCGGAGTGAAGACCGCCTCCTCCATGGCGTCCACGTCCTCCTCGATGGCGGCGGTGACGGTCACGTAGGAGTCGACCACACGATCGGCGACCGCGTGCAGGACCGCGCCGGGCCCCAGTGCCAGTTGCTTCGGGTCGGCCTCCAGATCCTTTCGGACGCCTGCCAATTCGGTGTGGTCGCCGTGCCGCACGGTGATCGCGAAGTCCGGCCCGGCGAACACCATGATCTCTCCGGTGTCGACGATCTCGGCGACGGTGTTGAGCTCGTGCTCGTGGTAGCGCACGGTGCGCAGCACCAGGAACAGAATGTCGTCGTAGCGTTCGAGTTTGGGGCGCTGGTGCGCCTTCACGGCGTCCTCGACGGCGAGGGTGTGCAGTCCGAAGGTTCGCGCCACATCCGACATCAACTCGACGTCCGGCTCGAGCAGCCCGAGCCAGACGAAGCCCTGCCTACGCTCCCGCACCTCGGCCAGGGCGTCTTTGTAGGAGCATTGATCCCACAGCCGCTGCCCGTCGACATACACCCCGCAGTCGACGATCCGGCCCGGCCGCGCGGGCTTGGGAGCGTCCGGTGCGGGCACCGACCGTCCGGGCCAGTGAAAGGACGGCAGCGGCGAATTCGAGGACACATCAACGATGCTAATCGTCCCTGGCCCGGGCGATCGGCCACCGCGCAGGCAATATAGGGGGCGTGCGCATCGATCTCCACACCCATTCCACCGCGTCCGACGGCACGGACACCCCGGCCGAACTGATCGCGAAGGCCGCCGCCGCGGGCCTCGACGTGGTGGCCCTGACCGACCACGACACCACCTCCGGCTGGGCCGAGGCGGTCGACGCCCTGCCGCCGGGGCTGACCCTGGTGCGCGGCATGGAGATGTCGTGTGTGGGGCTGGGGGAGGACGGGTATCCGGTGCCGGTGCACCTGCTGGCCTACCTGTTCGATCCGAACGACGAGTCCTTCGCGCAGGAGCGCGAGCGGCTGCGCGCCGAGCGCGTGGTGCGGCTGCGGGCCATGGCCGAGCAGATGGCGGCGGACGGCCTGCCCATCGATCCGGATGCGGTGATGGCCTCGGTGGGTCCGTCGGCGGGTCGCCCGCATCTGGCGCGGGCGCTGGTCGAGGCCGGTGTGGTGCCGACGGTCGACGCGGCCTTCCAGGATCTGCTGGCCCCGCACGGCCGCTACTACGTCGAGAAGGCCGACACGCCGTTGCGGCGGGCCGTCGAGATGGTCGCCTCGGCGGGCGGGGTGAGCGTGGTGGCGCATGCCCGGGCGCGCAAGCGCGGGCGGCTGCTGGCCCTGGACCACATTCGCGAGCTGGCCGAGATCGGGCTGGGCGGGCTCGAGCTCGACCACCCGGACCACAATGCCGCCGACCGCGAGGTGCTGGCCGGTCTCGCGGCCGAACTGGGTTTGCTGACCACCGGCTCCTCCGACTACCACGGCGCGAACAAGACCATCCGGCTCGGTGAATTCACCACCGACCCAACGCAATTCGAGGAAATCGTGGGCAAAGCCAGTGGCGTCCCGGTGATCAGCGTATGAGGGTTGTCCGGGGTCTGAGCGGAATCATCGCGGGGGGCACCGTGGTGCTGGCGGCCACGGTCGTCGGCACCGCGATCATCGGTGTTCGGCGCGGGTTTCCAGGCCCCGGATGGCTGGATGTGATGTGGCATGTGGCCGCGGCGGTGGCGGTTGTTGCCGCCCAGATATATGCGGACCGGCGTCAGGGTTTCACGGCGTTTTTAGGGTCGCTGGTCGTTTTCGGGATAGCCGGATATCTGCTCTGGGCGCAGTGGTGGAATTGAAATACGCATAACGGTTGCGACCGGTTGAACTGTGGTCGAACATTTGTCGATATGACCGAATTCGACGCCGATGTGCTGGTGCTGGGAGGTGGCCCGGCCGGAGCCTGGGCCGCCCTTGCCGCGGCCGCCGCGGGCGCGCGGGTGCTGGTCGTCGACAAGGCCCGGTGCGGAACCAGCGGCCCGACCGCGCGCGGCGGGGTCACGCTGTGGAACATTCCGGCCGGCGAAGCGCGCGGGCAGGCGGTGGAGCAGACCCTCGCACACGGTGGCGGACTCGGGGATCCGGAGTGGATGCACCGGGTGCTGGAGGAGACCCACCGGCGTGTCGGCCAATTGGTGCAGGGCGGCTTCCGCTTCCACGGTGAACACGCCGAGCGCCCGGCGCGGGTCTACCTCGACGGCGCGAAATATCTGGGGCGGTTGCGGCGCAGCATGGTCGTGGCCGGGGTGCGGATTCTCGACCACCATCCTGCTCTGCAGCTCATCACCGACGGCGACGGCGTGGTGTCCGGCGCGTCGGGTGTGGCCTTGCGCGGCGAGCCCCACCGGTGGACCGTGCGGGCGCGCTCGGTGGTGCTGGCCACCGGCGGCTGCGCCTTCCTCTCCGGCGGCGCGGGCACCGATGTGGACACCGGTGACGGGCTGCTGATGGGCGCCGAGGCCGGGGCCGAACTGTCCGGTATGGAGTTCTCCAACGCGTATTCGCTGGCGCCGGTGGCCGATTCGCCGCGGCTGGGCGGGCGGCCCGTGGCGGCGGTGTTCGCCTCGGATCAGGTCATGCATTTCGCCACGCTGTACGACGAATCGCGGGCGGTGCTGTGGGGGCAGGGCTGCGGTTCGCGGGCACAGGCTTTCGCGGCCATCGCCGACGGCCGCCGGGTCTACGCGGCTCTGGATGAACTGCCCGAATCGGTGCGCGCCGAGGTGCTGCGGCTGGGGCCCAGCCCGTCGGGGCACGTGCCGCTGTGCGCGGTGCTGCAGGGCACCGTGCGCGGGACCGGCGGGCTGCGGCTGGCCGGATTCGATTGCGCCACCACGGTTCCCGGCCTCTACGGCGCGGGCGACGTCACCACCCGCGAGCCCGTGACCGGCGCGGTCAGCGGTTTCGGCGGGCAGAACGGGGCGTGGGCCATCTCCTCGGGCGTCTGGGCGGGTGCGGGCGCGGCCGGATTCGCCGCGGCGCGCCGCAAGATCGGCAAGGCGCGGCCGGTGCCCGGCGCGGGGCTGGGCGACAAGGCCCGCTTGGATCCGCGCGCGGTGATCGGCCTGGTGCAGGAGCACACGCTGCCGCTGCGGCGCAGCTACTGGCGCAGCGACGGCAGCCTGCGCGACAGCATCGCCGAACTGGACGGCATGTGGCCGGGTGTCGAATTCGCGCTGGGCGGAAAGGGGCCCGATCGGGTGCGGGCCCGGCAGGCCGCCGCGCTGCTGGCTGTGGCCCGCTGGACCAAGTACTCCGCGCTGGCCCGCACCGAGACCCGCGGCATGCATCGCCGCACCGACCACCCGGGCGCCGGAAGTGACTGGCGGGTACGTTTGCTCTCCGGCGGTATCGAAAACGTCTGGGTCCGGCCCGACCTCACCACGGTCCACGCCCGCCCCGCTTGACAGCTCACCGCGCGGCTCGCGGCCGTGTTGTGACAGTTCTCCGAGTTCAGCTCCCCACCAGCGAGTTTCCGTTCATCCGGGTGTGACGCGGCTGCCTTACCCTTCAACGATGGTGAGGCGACGCGACGGCCCGGGGGGCGATTTGGCAGGCCGTCGCAGGGACTGGCAGAATGATCCGATCCTGGCCGTCGCCACCGCCCGGCCCGGGACACTCGGTGATCATGAACTCCGACTCGTGGGTTCTCACGGGATCACCCCGGCTGTATCGGACACACCCCTCCGGTTCTCGCTCGACGATCTGCGCTGCCGCGACACACTTCCCGCATTGCCGTAATACTTTGTCTTCGTTGCCACGACGAGGTGGCGACGGTTTCCTCGGAAGTGGCGTCGACGTCGCTGAACGCGACTGCGGCAAAAGATATATGAGCACCGAAACCATAAATTCAGCTATTACCGAACGGTAACCGTCAAACGGTTGAGTCCGAACCGATCAGGAGTGAAATCGTGTCACCCGTGACTGAAGCAGTGAATGCCACCGCGGCCCCGTCGAACCTGTCCGACATCACCAAGGAAGAAATCTTCGCCGGGCACCTTGGCGGCAAGCTCTCGGTCGAACTCACCGCTCCGCTGGAGACCCAGCGCGATCTGTCCATCGCGTACACGCCGGGTGTGGCGCAGGTCTGCCTCGGCATCGCCGAGGACGAGTCCCTCGCCAAGACCTACACCTGGGCCGAGCGCCTGGTCGTGGTCGTCTCCGACGGCACCGCGGTGCTGGGCCTGGGCGACATCGGCGCCCGCGCCTCGCTGCCGGTGATGGAGGGCAAGGCGGCGCTGTTCAAGAAGTTCGCCGGGCTCGACTCGATCCCGCTGGTGCTCGACACCAAGGACCCCGACGAGATCGTCGAGACCCTGATCCGCCTGCGCCCGAGCTTCGGCGCGGTCAACCTCGAGGACATCTCCGCTCCGCGCTGCTTCGAGATCGAGAAGCGCGTGATCGAGGCCCTGGACTGCCCGGTCATGCACGACGACCAGCACGGCACCGCCATCGTGGTGCTGGCCGGCCTGAAGGGCGCGGTCGCGGTGCAGGGTCGTGACATGTCCGGCCTGAAGGTCGTGGTGTCCGGCGCCGGCGCGGCCGGTGTCGCGTGCACCGACATCCTGCTGGCCGCAGGCGTTTCCGACGTCGTCGTGCTCGACTCCAAGGGCATCGTGAGCCGGGGCCGCGGCGATCTGAACGAGTACAAGACCGCTCTGGCCGAGCGCACCAACCCGCGCAATGTGACCGGCGGCCCGGCCGAGGCGCTGGCGGGCGCGGACGTGTTCCTGGGTCTGTCGGCGGGCACCATCGCCGAGGAGCTCATCGCGTCCATGGCGCCGGAGTCCATCGTGTTCGCCATGTCGAACCCGAACCCGGAGATCCACCCGGATGTGGCGGCCAAGTACGCCGCCATCGTCGCCACCGGCCGCAGCGACTTCCCGAACCAGCTCAACAATGTGCTGGCCTTCCCCGGCGTCTTCAAGGGCGCCCTGGACGCCGGCGCGCGCCGCATCACCGAGGGCATGAAGGTGGCCGCCGCCGAGGCGATCTTCAACGTGGTCGCCGGTGAGCTCTCCGCCGACAAGATCATCCCGAGCCCGCTGGACCCGCGCGTGGCTCCGGCCGTCGCCGAGGCCGTCGGCAACGCCGCCCGCGCCGAGGGCGTCGCGTAATCGCTCGTTGAGCGAGGAAGGGGCGCTTCGTCGTATGGCGAAGCGCCCCTTTCGTTTATCCCTCGAACGGGGGACGGCGGGTCCGCGAGGTAGCGTGCGGCCATGGATGTGACCAGGTCGCTGGCTCGGCAGTCGCTGTTGCTGGCTGCCGTGGCGGCGGTGCTCGACGGCGCGCAGATGGTGATGTGCGGGGCCTTCGGGCTGGCGCCGGTGCTGGCGACGCTGCTCACCGTGGCCACGGTGGCGGCGGATCTGGCATTGGCCGCGCCGGCGGCCACGGCGGCGGTCGTGGCCGTGGCGCAGGTGGTGGTGAAGGTGTCGGTGGCGCTGTTCGCACACCATTACGCGATCTCGGCACGGGTTTTCGATGTCGGGTTTCTGGTGGCCGGGTATCAGGCGGGGGCCTGGCTGAGCGGAGTGGTGTCGGTGGCGACCGTGATCCTGCTGGCGGGCGGGTCGCTGATGGTGAATCTGGTGGCGACGTCCGGCTCGTTCGATCCGCGGCGGCTGGTGATCGTCTCGATCGGGGCCGGGGTGGTGCCGTGGCTGGTGGGGCGGTACACGGCCGCGCGCGGGGCCTATATCGCGGAGCTGGAACAGCGGGAACGGTTGCGGCAGCAGGAACATCGGGCGGCGCTGGATCGGGCGCTGGCCGATGAGCGCGAGGCCATCGCGCGGGATCTGCACGATGTCATCTCACATCATGTGAGCGCCATCGGTATTCACGCGGGAGTGGCGCGAATGGCGTTGTCGCGCAGCGACGATGCGGCCGCGTCGCGGTCGGTGACGGCGGTGGAGGCGAGCAGCCGTGCCGCCATGGTGGATCTGCGGCGGCAGCTGGATCTGCTGCACGGGCGCGACGACGAGGGGCAGCGGCAGCCCGGGCTGGTCGATATCGAGGACTTGGTGGAGCGGGTGCGGGACGCGGGACTGACTGTGCACGTGACTGTTTCGGGGGAGCCGCCGGTGCTGCCGGAGTCGCTGGACGTCATGCTCTACCGGGTGGTCCAGGAGATGCTGACCAACGCCCTGCGGCACGGCCGCGATCCGGCGGAGCTCGAAATCGCCTACCGGCCTGCGAGAGTCGAGATTCGCGAGACCAATCCCGTCGCCTCCACCGCCGTCAGCGACGACGTGCACCGCGGCCTCGACGGCATCCGCCGCCGCGTCGACCTGTTCGACGGCACCGTCACCCACGGCACCGACCCGACCGGAACCCGTTGGGACATACGGGTTTCCGTCCCGATCGGAGCAGCATGACCATCACCGTCCTGATCGCCGACGACCACACCGTCTTCCGCTCCGGCCTTCGCGCCGTCGTCGACGCCCACCCCGATCTGGAATGCGTAGCCGAGGTAGGTGACGGCCGCGCCGCCATCGAAGCCGCCACCCGCACCCACCCCGACGTGGCCATCCTCGACGTCCGCATGCCCAAACTCGACGGCCTGGCCGCCACCGAGGCCATAGTCGCGGCCGGCGGCACCCGGGTCCTCCTCCTCACCACCTACGACAACGAAGCCAACCTCCACCGCGCCCTCTCCGCCGGAGCCAGCGGCTTCCTCCTGAAAACCCTTCCCCCGGAAGAACTCGTAGCCGCCATCCGAGTAGCAGTCCGCGGCGACGCCGTCATCGACCCCTCCATGACCCGCCGCCTGGCCACCCGCCTGGCCACCGCCATAGCCCCACCCACCGAACCCCCTGAACTCGCCCACCTGACGGCCCGAGAACGCGAGGTCCTCCTCCTACTCGCCGACGCCCGCAGCAACGCCGAAATAGCCACCGCCCTGGGAGTAGGCGAGGAAACGATCAAAACCCACGTCTCCCGAATCCTCGCCAAACTCGCTGTCCGAGACCGCATCCAGGCCGTCGTCTACGCCCACCAACACGGCCTTGTCGGCCCTCACCGGTGAGCTTTCCGAGACGGCGGCGCTATCCGCACGGGTACGGGGTATCGCCGTCGTAGCAGGTGTGGGTTCCGTGCTGGTTTAAGTTGTGGCTCCAGGTGTTGATTTGTTGGCTGAGCTGGTAGTACCAGGTGCCTTGATCGGATCCGATGGGGTTACCGCCACCCCCGTACGACCCGCCGAACACGACATTGAATCCGCTGGAGATCGCACCGCCCAACCCTTGGATCCCGTTCCAGAGCGACAGGTCCCAGCTCGCGGTGGGATGGATCGAGGTGGCGGGAGCCGCGGCCGCTGTGCCCGCGGTCGACAGCATGATGCCCGCGCCGGCAACCGTGACCACGATGCCGGAAATAGCGCGATTTGTCCTCATCGGTACTTCAACTCCTTTGAAAGGGTTGGATATTCGGAAGAATGAACTGGAGGAGCTGGTCCGGCCGTGACCTGCCCCCTACGTCGTCCCGACTCCGCCGGTTGTTAGCGGAGTATTGGCCGGAATATGCGGCGGGCCCGGTCGAATCGACCGGGCCCGGATGGGGGAGTGGTTACTTTCGGTGGCCGCAGGCCTTGTGGTAGTCGATTACTGCCTGGCGGGCGGTCTTCAGGTCTTGGGCGGCTTGGGGGTTGGCTTGGCGCCAGGCTTGGCGTTCGGCTTTGCGTTGGTCCTTGGGGAGGGTTTTGATCTTGGCGATTTCGGCGGCTACGTCGGGGTGGGCGGCGAGGTAGGCGGCTACCTTGGGGGCGGCGTCGGCTCGGGCCGCGGCGGCTGCGGCGGGGCCGCAGGTGGGGTCGGCGGAGGCGGTGGCGGGGAGGGCCAGGGCGATGGCGGTGGCTCCGGCGGCGCCTGCCAGGGTCGCGGCGAGGATGCGTTTCATGGGGTCGAATCTGCCCGGCCCGGCTGAAGATGCGCTGAATCCGTTGCTCATCTTCAGGCGATCTTCAGCCACCTCAGCTCCGCCGCAATGCCTCAACCCGACACCGCCGTTCACTGTTCGCAGCTTGGGCTATCGGTGGAGGTGGAGGCTGAAGCCGGTGCGGCCGGGCAACTCCAGGCCTTCGCGGAGGCGCATGGCGGGCATTTCGTAGTCGCCGTAGTTCTGGAGGCGGTAGGGGATGGGGTCGGTGGTTTCGAGGGTGAGGAGGCGTTCCTGCCAGGATTTGGTTGCGTCGGTGAAGGTTTCGGGGGATAGGCGGCCGGTGCGGTAGAGGACGAAGGGCGGGAGGACCTGCATGCCGGGGTGGTAGAGGATGCCGTGCTGGATGGGGTAGAGGAGGTCGTCGATCGGGCCGTTGATGCCGCGGTCGGAGTAGTGGGATTCGGGGCCGCCCACGGTGAGGGAGAGCATGGCGCGTTTGCCGGCCAGGGTGCCCTCGCCGAAGCGGTCGCCGTAGCGGGTTTCGTTGTGTTCGCCTACGCCGTAACCGAATCCGTAGGTGAAGACGCGGTCGACCCAGCCCTTGAGGATGGCGGGCATGGTGTACCACCACAGCGGGAATTGGAGGATCACCGTGTCGGCCCACCGGAGTTTGTCCTGTTCGGCACGGATGTCGGTGGAGAGGGTGCCGGTCTGGTAGGCGCGGCCGGAGTCGTGGACGGCGTCGAGCGGGGTGGAGGCGGCGGGGCCGAAATCGTCGGCGTCGATGACGGACTTCCAGCGCATCGCGTACAGGTCGCTCACCTGGACCTCGTGGCCCGCGCCGGTGAGGGTGTCCACCGCGATATCGGTGAGCGCGCCGTTGAGCGAGCGGCGTTCGGGGTGGGCGTGCACGATGAAGACTTTCATGTCTGCTCCTCGGGTCGATGTGTCTCGATCCTGTCGAGTTCGGCCGCCGCCGTTCAGGGATGCTTTTTCCGTAGGACCGGACTTCCTGGTACTCGCAGGGCCACCCGGTCGGTCGGTTTCGCACCGGATACTGGAGCGATGGACGATTTGGCCGACTTCCTGCGCACCCGGCGAGCCCGGGTCGATCCGGAAACCGCGGGCATTCCGGTCGATTCGCGCCGCCGCGTGACCGGGCTGCGCCGCGAGGAGGTCGCGCACCTGTCCGGCGTGAGCGTCGACTACTACGTGCGGCTGGAGCAGGGCCGCGCGCGGCAACCCTCGGCGCAGGTGCTCGACGCGCTCGCGCGGGTGCTCGGCCTGGACGAGGTGGAACGCGATCACCTGCATCGGCTGGCGCATCGGAGTGGGCGGGCGTCACGGCCGACATCAGCGGCTCGGCTGCGCCCCGAGCTGCTGCGAGTGCTGGGGCTCGTCGCCGACGCTCCCGCGTTCATCATCGACCACCGTATGACGATCCTGGCCACCAACCGGCTCGCCGACCTGCTCTACGGACGCCCCGCCCAGGGCCTGAACATCGCCCGCCACCTCTTCCTCACCGACGAGGGCCGCGCACTGTTCGCCGGTTGGGACGGCTGCACCCTAGACACCGTCGGCCACCTGCGCCTGGCCGCGGGCCGCCACCCTGACGACCCCGAATTGGCTTCCCTCATAGGCGAACTCGCCATGCGCAGCGAGCGCTTCCGCAAGCTGTGGGCCCGCGCCGACGTCCGCACCCGCACCCACGGCCGCAAGACCTACAACCATCCCCTGGTCGGCCCCCTGGAACTGCACCAGGAGAACTTCGCCCTCCCGGACACCGACGCCGAACTGGTCGTGCTGTCCGCCGCCCCGAACACCGCCGCCCACGACAACCTGTCCCTGCTGGCCAGTCTCGGCGCGACCGCCGAAGCCGAGCCGGAGCAGCTGGCGAACGAGCCTCGCGCCGCCCACTGATTCGGCCGTGAGCCGCCCGGATGGGCCTGGACCTACATTTCCGCAGTGAAATTCGCAGGAATCCGCGATCAGTCGGCGGTAAATGTAGGAATAGGCCCATTTCGGGGGATGCGGAGGATGAACACCGCTCCGGAAGTGCCGAGATCGGGTGCGGCGCAGCTCAGCTCGCCGCCGTGAGCGCGGGCCAGGCCGCGGGCGATGGACAGGCCCAGGCCGGAGCCGTCGGGGCGGTGGTCGCGGGCGGTGTCGAGGCGGACCAGGCGGTCGAAGATGCGGTCGCGGTCTTCGGGCGGTACGCCGGGGCCGCTGTCGGTGATCGTGAGTTCGACTGCGCTGGTGGGTGATTCGAGTGCCGGGACCGTGCGCAGGTCGATCGTGATGACGCCGTCGTCGTGCATGGCCTGGCAGGCATTGGTGAGCAGGTTGGTGAGGATCTGGCCGATACGCTCCGGATCGGCGCTGACCGATACGGGGTCGGTGGCGCCGGGTGCGAGGTCGCCGGTGAGGCGGAAGTCGATGTGCGGGTGGAGCATTCGCATGCGATCGACATGGCTGGTGGTCAGGGCGGGCAGGTCCAGGTTTTCGCGGCGCAATTGGAGTCCGGCGTCGATGCGGGCCAGGTCGAGCAGGTCGTCCACCAGCCGCCCGGCGCGCTGGGTTTCGCGGACCAGGAGGAGCAGCATGCGCTGGCGGTCTTCGGGGTCGGTGTCGGCGGGTTGTTGGAGGACGGCCTCGGCGAGGGAGCGGACGCCGGTGATGGGGGTGCGGAGTTCGTGGGCGGCGTCGCCGACGAAGGCTCGGATCTGTTGTTCGGAGGCGCGAGCTCGGGCCTCGGCGGCGGCGGTGTCGCGCAGGGCGCCCTCGAGGGTGTCGAGCATTTCGTCGAAAGCGGCTGCGGTGCGGCCGAGTTCGGTATCGGTGCGGGACGGGTTGAGCCTGCGGCCGAGGTGGCCGTGCGCGATGTCGCGGGCGAGCCGGGTCATGGTGTCGAGGGGTGCGAGCGCTCTGTGCACGAGTAACCACAGGCCGAGCACGATCACCGCGATCGCACCCGAACAGGCCAGCAGCAGAAGGAATCCCAGCCGGGACTGCACTCGCGCCAGCAGCGGCGTATCGATTTGGAGGGTGAGCCGCGAGTCATTGAGCGTCCCCGGCCCGGCGAGGCGGACGAAGCGGGTCTTGGTGGTGCTGTCCTCCGCCAGCCTGTGATCCAGGCTCCCGTAGCTGCGCCCGTCGGCGAGAACGAGCCGCACCCGCACCGAGTGCGTATCCACCCGTCCGATGAGCTCCTCCGGCGAAACACCCTGCTGCGCCAGCTGTTTCGCCAGTTGGACCCGATCGCTCAGCACGGTGTTCTCGCTGCGCGCCACCACCAGCCCGAACAGTCCGCGCACCAGCACGGCGACCAGCACCAGCACGATCCCGGAAACCAACGCGGCCGTGAGGGTTACCCGCCAGCGCAGCGACACCGTCTTCATTCCACGAGCAGCCTTCATCGCGGCGCCCGCAGCGTGTATCCGAGCCCGCGCACGGTGTGTACGACCCGCTCCCCGTGCTCCTCGAGCTTGCGCCGCAGCGCGCTCACGTGCACTTCGACCAAATTGGTGTCGTAATCCTCGTATCCCCAGACGGCCGTGAGGATCTGGGTCTTGGTGAGCACCCGGTCCCGCTGTGCCGCGAGATACGCCAGCAGCTTGAACTCGGTCGCGGTGAGGGTCAGCGAATGCCCGCCGCGCCATGCGCCGCCCGCGTCGACATCCACCTCGACATCCCCGATCACGATGCGGCTCTGCAGTTTTCCCATGCGCCGCAGCAGCGCCTCGACCCGCGCCACCAGCTCAGTGAGGTCGAACGGCTTCACCACATAGTCGTCCGAGCCCGCGCGCAGCCCGCGCACCCGGTCCTCGACCCCGTCGCGGGCGGTGAGCATGACCACCCCGGCCGCCGACCGCGCCCGCACCGATTCCAGCAGCGCGAATCCGTCCCGTCCGGGCAGCATCACGTCGAGCACCACGACATCGGGCCGGAATTGCGCGAGGTCCTGTTCCAGCAGCCCGCCGTCCGCGCGCCCGAGCACCTCGTGCCCGGCGGCGGACAGCCCGGCTCCCACCGCGGCCCGAATGGCCTCGGCGTCCTCGATGACAAGAATGCGTCCCGGTTGCACCCGGCAATAATGCGGCCCGTGACTGTGAATCCGCTGCGAACCGGGACGTCTCACCCGTCATTCCGGCGCGCTTTTGGCCGGAATCCACTGGAGATCCCGGCCAAAAGCCTGCCGGGATGACCGGGCTGGGGCCGGCCGGGACGTCGGGGCTGGGTCATGCCGGGACGACGGGGCTGGGTCATGCCGGGACGACGGGCTGGGACCTAGTGCGGGACCGCGACGGCGGTGATGAACTCGGCCAGCTGTTTGTCGCTGACGTTCTTGGCGAGGTCCGACTCGCAGATCATGCCGACCAGCTGGTTGCCCTTGCGCATATCGAGCACCGGCATCCGCTTGACCTGGTTCTGCTCCATGACGTCGAGGACGGTGTTCATATCGGTGTCGACGTCCACCGACCACACGCGCCCCTGGGCCAGATCGCCCGCGCGCACGCGGCTCGGATCGTGTCCCATGGCCACGCAGTTCACCACGATGTCACGGTCGGTGAGCATGCCGATCAGCTGTTCGCCGTCGCAGATGGGGAGTGCGCCGACGTCCATATTGCGCATGACCTGGGCGGCGCGGTCCAGGGTTTCATCGGCGGGGATACATTCCGCGCTCCGGTGCATGATGTCGCGAGCCTTCACTGCGGACCTCCTGTCTCGGATGGGTATGCCAGGAGACATCGTGACCCCGATCACAGTCAAAGGTCAATGCGGCTGTTTCAAACCCGGCCCGCCACCGGGGGATCAGGCGCGGCCCGTCACCTTGCGGAGCCGACCGGTCCCCGGCACGCTCAGCCAGACCACGAAGGCCAGCAGCCCGTCCAGCGCCAACGCCAGCGCGGCCACCAGGATCGCGCCGACCAGCACCTTGTCGTAGCGGTACAGGCTGATGCCGTCGAAGATGTAGCGGCCCAGCCCACCGAGATTCACGTAGGCGGCAATGGTCGCGGTGGCCACCACCTGCAGGGTCGCCGCGCGCAACCCGCTCAGCAGCACCGGCAGCGAGTTGGGCAGCTCGACCTGGAACAGCACCCGCGGCTCGCTCATGCCCATGGCCCGCGAGGAATCGACCACCAGCGGATCCACATTCGCGATCCCGGCGTAGGCACCGGCCAGCAGCGGCGGAATCCCGACGGTCAGCAGCGCCAGCAGCGGCGGTGTCAGGCCCAGTCCCATGAGCAGCACCACGAACGTGAGCACGCCCAGGGTCGGCAGCGCGCGCATGGAGTTCGCGAATCCCACGATGAGTGCCGACCCGCGCCGGGTGTGCCCGATCAAGAGCCCGATCGGTACCGCGATCACCGCCGAGAGCCCCACGGCCAGCACGCTGTAGTACAGGTGCTCGAGCAGCCGCCGCCCGATCCCGGTGGGCCCGGACCAGTTCGCGCCGTCGGTGAGGAAATGCCAGGCGTCGAGGAAAAGGTTCATGCCGCACGACCTTTCAGCCACGGCGTCGCGAATCTGCCCAGCACATACAGCAATCGGTCCACGATCAACGCCAGCACCAGCACGACGATGATGCCCGCGATGATCTCGTCGGGATAGTCGCGCTGATACCCCTGCGTGAACAGCTTGCCCAGCCCGCCCACGCCGATCAGCGCGCCAACGGTCACCATCGAGATATTGGTGACGGCGACGACGCGCAGGTTGGCGATGAAAACCGGTAGGGCGAGCGGAAAGTCGACGGTGAGCACCCGCCGCAGCCGGGTGTACCCGATGGCGTCGGCGGCCTCGAGGGTCTCCGATGGCACCGAATCCAGCGCCGTCGGCACGGCCGTCACCAGCAGCGCCACCGAGTAGATGGTCAGCGCGATAACGACATTCAGCGGATCGATGACGCCGATGTTCAGCAACGGCGGCAGGATGACGAACAGCGCCAGCGACGGAATCGTGTACGCGATGCTCGCGACCGTGGTGGTGACCCGCCGCAGCCAGCGCGCCCGATGCGCGAGCGCCCCCGCCGGCACCGCGATGGCCAGCCCCAGCAGCAGCGGCACCAACGCCAGATACAGATGCGTGCGCGCGTATCCCGCGATCTCGTCGAAATTGTCGATGAGGTACCTCACCGGGACTCCTCGAAGAAGACCCGGTTGCGTTCGGCGTCCTCGGCGGTGCGCTGGCGGTGCAGTTGTTCGAGCACGTCGCGAGCGTAGATAGCGCCGCGCACCGCGCCGGAATCATCCACGGCCACACCGATTTCCGAGGGGGAGGAGATGGTGGCGTCGAGGGCCTGGCGCAGATCGCCGCCGGGCGGGAAGAGGGAGCCGCCGGCGGCCACGCTGTCGGCCAGCGGGTGTCCGGCGCGAACACCCTCCACGCCGGTGGTGTCGATCCAGCCGACGGGCTTCTTGGCGTCGTTGATGACGAGCCGCCATTCGCCCTTTTCGAGGCGGATGTCGTGGACCTCGTCCGGCGTCACGGTCGAAAGCTCGTGCAGCGGAACGGTATCCGCGGGCCGGAAGGACAGCTCCCGGTACCCGCGGTCGCGGCCGACGAATCCGGCCACGAAGTCGGTGGCGGGCTGGGCGAGTACGGTCTGCGGGACATCGTATTGCTGCAGGTAGCCGCCCGGCCCGAAGACGGCGATGTGATCGCCGAGCTTGATGGCCTCGTCGATATCGTGGGTCACGAAGACGATGGTCTTGTGCAATTCGGCCTGCAGCCGCAGCATTTCGACCTGCAGTTCGGTGCGCACCACCGGGTCGACGGCGCTGAACGGTTCGTCCATGAGCAGGATCGGCGGATCCGCCGCCAGCGCGCGGGCCACACCCACGCGCTGCTGCTGACCGCCGGACAGCTGCGACGGATACCGTTGCGCCAGACCGCGATCCAGTCCGACCCGGTCCATGACCTCCAGCGCCGCCTTGCGCGCCGCGCTGCGCGACTGCCCGCGCAGCACCGGCACCGTGGCCACATTGTCGACCACGGTCCGGTGCGGCAGCAGTCCCGCGTTCTGGATCACGTACCCGATCCCGAGCCGCAGCTTCACCGGGTCGATCCGCGAAATATCCTGCCCGCCAACGGTGATGGTCCCCGCCGTCGGGCTGATCATGCGGTTGATCATCCGCATGGAGGTGGTCTTGCCGCAGCCGGAGGGCCCGACGAACACGGTGAACGACCCGGATTCGATGCGCAGGTCGAGGTGGTGGACGGCGGTGGTGCCGTCCGGGTACGTCTTGCTGACGCCGCTGAATTCGATGTCGGACACCGTGCTTTTGCCTTCCCTTAGGCGATCGGCTTGTCGAGTCCCTGCGCGCTCACCCACTGCTTGGCGGCCGCGGCGGGCTCGGTCTTGGCGGTGCCGGAGACGGCGGTGTTCAGCGAGATCAGTTCGGCCGTGGACAGTTTCGCCGAGACCGCGTTGAGCACCTTGGTCAGCTTGTCGCTCTTCTTGGCGGCGTTGTAGAGCGGCACCACGTTCTGCGGCGGGAAGTTGTGCTTGGGATCGGTCAGCACCACCAGGTTGTTGGCGACGATGGCCGGCGAGGTGGTGAAGATGTCGGCCGCGGTGACCTGGCCGTCGACCAGCGCCTTCACCGTGGCGGGGCCGCCGCCGTCGGCGATCGGCACGAAGTTAGCGGTCGGGATGTCGAGGCCGTAGTTCTTCTTCAGGCCCGGCAGCCCGCCCGGCCGCTCGGAGAACTCCGCCGGCGCGGCCAGTTTCACCTCGGCCGCATGCGGGGCCAGGTCGGCGATGCTCTTCAGGTTCCACTTGTCGGCGGTGGCCTTGGTGACCACGACCGCGTCGGAGTCCTCACCGGGCGCGGGGGTGCCGATGGCGAGCTTGTCGCCGAGCGCCTTGGTCAGCGCGGCGTTCACCTCGTCGGGCGAGGTCGCGGTGGACGACTTGTCCAGGTACTGCAGCAGGTTGCCGGTGTAATCCGGAATCAGCGAGATGGAGCAGTCCTTCAGCGCGGGCACGTACGCCTCGCGGCTGCCGATATTGAGCTTGGTGTCGATGCCGAAGCCGTTGGCGCGCAGCGCTTCCGCGTACACGTCGGCGACGGTCTCGGATTCCGGGAAGTTGGCCGAGCCGACGGTGAGCTTATTGGTGTCGCCGCCGCAGTCGCCCCCGCTGCTGAGCGGGTTGGACGAGCTGCCGCCACAGGCGGACAGCGCCATGGCCGCGGCCAGCGCGACCGACGCGGCGAGAATCCTGAGTACTGTCCGGGAGATGCGCCTGCCGTCGGCGCGCGTGGTGATGAGCGAGTGCACTGTCGTCCTTCCGAGCGGGGTGCCTGCGGCGGGCGGGGCGAAGATCACCCCGAAACAGACCTAACTGTCCATATTGCCCGGGTGTTCCCGTGAACGTTGCCTACCTGTGGTCGGTTTCGCTCATTTGGCCGATCCGGTCGAGTCATATTGCTCATCGCCCGTATTTTGATAGGCACTGTCACCCTGCGGAAGAACTGCGATCACTCTGCGGCAGACTGTTGCGCGTGTCCGCCGCAACAGCCTCCCTCGCGCGCCGCCTGACGCGGCCACTGCTGGTCATCATGGTGGCGGCGGTCGCCGTCGCCTGCGGAAGCAAGGACTCCAGGCCGGTTTTGACGGTCGGCGCCGGGGATTCGGCGGAGTCGATGATGATCGCCGAGATCTATGCCGGGGCGCTGGCGCGGACCGGGCTGCACACGCGGACCAAGGAGCGCATGGGGCAGCGCACGGAGTTGCTGGCGGGGCTGGACTCGGATTCCATCGCGCTGTTCGGGGACGTCAGCGGGGATCTGCTGGCCGCGCTGGACACGACGTCGATGGTCACCAAGCCGGACGCGGTCAATGCGGCACTGTCCAAGGCGCTTCCGGAGGGCGTGGTCGATTCCGATCCGGCCGACGGGACCGATCTGCGGCCCACCGTGGTCGCTCCCGCCTCCCGGCCCGCGGACTTCCCGTCCTCGCTGAAGGATCTGGGGCCGCGCTGTGAGGAGATCACCATCGGCATCACCACCGGGCCGCCGCTGGACGCCCTGCGCGCGCCGCTGGATCCCATCCGCGACGTACTGAACCCCCTGCGCAACGCCTATCACTGCGAGTTCGCGCACGCCGTGACCTTCACGACCGATGCCACGCTGCGAAAGGCCCTCTCCGACGGCGAGATCCAGCTCGCGGTGCTGGCCGGGCCGCCCTCGTTCCTGCCGGACGGCGGTGCGGACCTGACCTCGCTCGCCGATCCGGACTACGCGTTCCGGGCGGCCAGCGTGCTGCCGGTCATGCGCAAGGCCGCGCTCACCGATCAGCAGATCCGCAAACTCAATTACGTCGCAGGCGAACTCACCACTACCGATCTGGCCGACATGATCCACCAGGTTCGCGACCAGCACGCGGTGCCGGCGTCGGTGGCGCGCGACTGGCTCGACGCGCACTCGCTGTAGCCGAGAAGGGCCCGCGCGCCTTCGATCTCGGTCCGCCGCCCGCACGGGGCGAGTAGTCTGATTTGTCGTTCATGCCGTTCCGTCGCCCAGGGAGGCCGAGGCATGTCGAATCGGATCACTTTATCCAAATCCCTTGCGCTGTGCGCACTTACGTTGGCCGTGCTCGCCGGGTGCGGGGTGTCGGGCAAGGAACCCAAGACCACCCATCAAACCGGCACCCCGGCCGCCGCCGCAGACACCGCGCTGGTGCAGGCCGTCACCGACGTCTATCAGAAGTTCTTCGACGGCAGCACCTCCGCTGATCAGAAGATCGCCCTGCTCGAGAACGGGCAGGCCTTCGCCGACACCATCAAGGCACAGGCGGATTCAC
>NZ_BAFX01000120.1 GCF_000308815.1 Nocardia concava NBRC 100430 | reverse complement strand
GGGTGCGGCGGCCGGGTCGGGGTTCTGCGCGCGTCGGCGGCGGCCCTCGGGGGCGGCGGGATTGCGCTCGGCGGCGGACTGATCCGACTCCTGGGCGCGGCGGCGACGGCCCTCGCCGGGCTGTCGGTTCGCGCCCACCCGCGGCGGCCCGGCGGCGACCCGGCCGGTGGCGCGGCGGGACGGGCGGGCGGTCTCGGTATCGGGCGCGTCGCTGTCGGCGGCGGTGGTGGCGGTCCGGCCGGCACTGAAGCGTCGTCTGGCAGGGTCCTTGGAATCGGCGGAGCGGGTGCGCTGGGCGCGGGCGCCGCCCGGGCGGGTGGCACGGGTGCGGGGGCGGCGGGGCTCGTCACCGCTCGATCCGGCCTTGGCCTCGCGGCGATGCAGGGCGATGCGGACGCCGCCGATGATCAGGACCAGCACGGTGGCCAGGGCCATGGTGGGGAAGCGATTCACCAGGGGGATGGCCAGATTCAGCAGGATGTCCTTCAGCTTGAAACTGCCGGCGGACCCCAATAGGAGCTGGTAGCACAGCGGCACCGCGAGGAACATCAGCAGCGGCGGCAGCACCAGCGCGGTGAACACACCCCGGTAGCGGACCGCGAGCACGGCCAGCACGCAGCCGATCACATAGAAGGTCGCGAAGGTACCGGTGAGGTCGTCGCCACCGCGCGCGTCGATCAGGAACCCGATGAAGGTGCACGTCACAGCGATCAGGACGGCGGCTCCGGCCGGGACGCCGGGTACCGACGGCAGGATCGAACGGTGCGACGGGGGCACCTCGGTTCGCTCGCGTTGGGTAACTGCCACGTCAAGCACACTAAGGCATATCGGTGTTTCGCGAGGCAGGCGACATCACGCGGGTACCTGGAATCGCACGAACCAGGCGATAGCTATGGCGCGGCTGCGCCGAGACCAAGCGGTTGCTCAGGCATCACCCCCGTCGCTGCCGAAGCCGGATTCACGCCCGCCACCGAGCCCGAATTCGCCTCCCGCGAAGCCGACCGCGCGCGGCCAGGATTCGACCGGACGGATGTCCGGTACCGGTGCGTCCGCTACGTCCAGATCGTGGAGTTTTCGGGCGGTGACCATGACGCGTGACTCGACCGAGGCGACCGTGTGGTTGAAGGCGTCGACCGCCTTGCCGAGCTGTGCGCCCAGCCGGTCGAGGTGGCGGCCCGTGGTGCCGAGGCGGGTGTAGAGCTCGCGGCCCAACTGCTGCACCACCGCCATGTCCTCCGAGATCGCCTCCTGCCGCCAGCCCAGCGCGACCGTGCGCAGCAGCGCCATGAGGGTGGTCGGTGTCGCCAAGACCACATTGCGACCGAAGGCGTATTCGAGCAATCCCGAGTCGGTGGTCAGTGCCGCGTCCAGGAACGGATCGCCGGGGACGAACAGCACCACGAATTCGGGGGACGGCTCGAAGGCCGCCCAGTACTCCTTGGCCGAGAGCTGATCCACATGGTTGCGCAGATGCCGGGCGTGTCGGGCCAGATGGCCGTCGCGCTCGCGCGGATCCTCGGTGGCGGCGGCGTCCAGGTAGGCGGTGCAGGGCACCTTGGCGTCCACCACGATCTGGCGGCCGCCGGACAGCCGCACCACCAGGTCCGGGCGCACCACGGTGTCGCCGCGGCGGGTCACCTGGGTGTCGAAATCGCAGTGCTTGGCCATGCCGGCCAGCTCCACCACGCGCTCCAGCTGGATCTCGCCCCAACGTCCGCGCACCTGGGGCGCGCGCAGGGCCGCCACCAATTGCCCGGTCTGCGTGGACAACTGGTGCGAGGTCCGCTGCATACCCGCGACCTGTTCGCGCAGACCGGAATACGCGTTGATGCGGTTGTGCTCGACCTGCTCGATATGGCGGTTCAAATTGCCCACCGCCTCGCGCAGCGGTTCGACCAGCGAGCCGATGGCATGCGACTGCCGCCGCGCCGCGTCCTCGCTGGCGGCCCCGAGTGATTGCCGCAACAGCCGCTCGTTGTCCCGCATGGCCGCCAGCCGCGCCTCGGCCACCGCCGCCCGCTGTCCCGCCCGCGCGGCATGCCCGAGCCAGCCCAGGGCCAGGCCGGATACGAACACCAAAAGCAGCGCGAACAGCATCGGTGCGGTCATGGCACGAGATAGTGCCCTAAGCCACCGACAAGGTTGGGTAGCCACGGCGCGCGGGCGCGGCGTATGCCAGGGCGACAACTGATTTCGAGTCGGTCCGGGTAACTCACCGGGTACGTCCTGAATCGGTGTCGTTCCTGACCGCCGGCACGGGTGCGAGGCGGGCTACGGCTCTTTGCCGTCCGCTGAAGATGCGGGGAGGCGGTTCAGGTGAATTTGTCGGGGCAATCGCCTAGCGTTCTTCGGCATGCGGATCCTGCACACCTCCGACTGGCATATCGGTCGCACCTTTCACGGTGTCGACCTGTTGGCCGATCAGGAGAGTTCGCTGCAGGCCATCGCGGAATTGGTGGCGGCCGAGGGTGTCGACGTGGTCGTGCTGCCGGGGGACGTGTACGACCGTTCCATTCCCAGTGCCGATGCGATCGCGGTGTGTAATCGGGGATTCGAGGCAATTCGGGCGGCGGGGGCGGCGATTGTCGCGACGTCCGGCAATCACGACTCGCCCACTCGGCTCGGTGCGCTCGGGAGTTTCGCGGCGGCGGGCGGATTGCATTTGCGCTGCCGCATCGCGGATGTGGCGCGGCCGGTGCTGCTGTCCGATGAGTTCGGGGAGATTGCCTTTTACGGCATTCCGTACCTGGAGCCGGAGATCACGCGGGTGGAATTGGGCGTGCCGCAGGCGCGTTCGCATGCCGAGATTCTGGACGCGGCCATGGGGCGGGTGCGCGCCGATCTGGCGGAGCGGGCGGGGACGCGGTCGGTGGTGCTCGCGCACGCGTTCGTGATGGGCGGTGAGGCCACCGGGTCGGAGCGGTCCATCTCGGTCGGCGGGGTGGAGACCGTGCCGCAGTCGGCCTTCGACGGCATCGACTATGTGGCGCTCGGGCACCTGCACTCACCGCAGACGCTGTCGGACTCGGTCCGGTATTCCGGTTCGCCGCTGCCGTATTCGTTCGGTGAACGCTCGCACCGCAAGGCGGTCTGGATCGTCGATCTCGATGCCTCCGGGCTTGCCGAGGTCCGGCGGCACGAGCTCCCGGTGGTCCGGGGTCTGTCCCAGCTCGTCGGCCCCCTGGAATCGCTGCTGGAGTCCCCGGAGCACCTCGAGGCCGAATCCCACTACGTCTCGGCCACGCTCACCGACGAGGCGCGCCCGGTAGATGCGCTGCGCCGCCTGCGCGAGCGCTTCCCGCACGCCGTCCACGTGGAATGGCAACGCCCGGATGGCAATCCGGAACTGCGCTATCGCGAGCGCGTGCACGGCCGCCGCGATACCGAGATCGCCCAGAGCTTCCTCACCGACGTTCGCGGTGCGCCCACACCCGGCGAAATGACCTGGCTCGAACGCGCGCTGGCCGCTGCCACGCGCGAAAAGGATGGGCCGGTGCGGATTTCCGCTGAGGAGCTACGTCCGGCAGATCCGGAACCGGTGCCGGTGGATGCCGTCAGCGCCGCCGGATTCGACGGATCCGTGCGCGGCGCGGATGCCGCCGAGGCCGATGCGGCGTTCGGGTTGTTCGATATGGCCGAATTCGGGCTGGAGTCAGGCGAATCGGATGGTGCGGTCGGCGGGTTGACCGCGTGAGTGTCGGTGAAGGGAGCGCCGCGTGCGGCTGCATCGGTTGGAGCTGACGGCGTTCGGGCCGTTCGCCGAGACGGCCGTGGTGGATTTCGACGAGCTCGGGGCCGATGGGCTGTTCCTGCTGCACGGGCAGACCGGGGCCGGGAAGACCACGGTGCTCGACGCCATCGCCTTCGCGCTGTACGGGAAGGTGCCGGGTGCGCGCGAGGAGGGCAAGCGGCTGCACTCCGATCACGCCGACGAGCAGACCGCGCCGCGGGTGTCGCTGGAGGCCACGGTCGGTGGTCGGCGGCTGCGGCTGATCCGGTCGCCGGAATTCCAGCGGCCCAGTAAGCGCGCCAAATCCGGCTGGGTGAAGGAGAACGCGGCCGCCACCCTGGAGTGGCTCGACGGGCGCGGGCAGAACCTGTCCCGCATTCCCGATATCGGCGATGAGGTGCTGCGCCTGCTCGGCATGAGCGCCGACCAGTTCTTCCAGGTGGTGCTGCTCCCGCAGGGCGACTTCGCGCGATTCCTGCGCGCCGACAACGAGGATCGCGAGAAGCTCCTCGAAAAGCTCTTCGACACCGAACGTTTCGGCACCGCCGAGCAGTGGCTCACCGATAAGCGCCGCGCCGCCACCGCCGACCTCGACACCCGCAAGCACGCCGTCGACCGCCTCATCGCCCAGGTCGGCACCGCGGCGGGCCTGCCCGCCACCGAGACCGCGAGCCCCCTCGAATCCGTCGGCTGGTCGCAGTCCCTACTGGCCGCCGCCCGCACCCACGCCACCGACACCGCCGCCGAACTCGCCCAGCGCCAAAAGGATTCGGCCAAGGTGCGTGCCGCCGCCGAAGCCGAGCGCCGCCGCCACGACCTGCACCGTCGCCGCGCCGCGGCCCAATCCCAACTCGCCGACTTCGCCGCCACCACCGACCACCGCGCCACCCGCCAATCCGAACTCGACCGCGCCCGCCGCGCCGAACCCGTAGCCACCGCCCTCGCCGAGGCCCGCGCCGCCGCCGTCACCCTCCGCCGCCGCACCGAAGACGCCACCCGCGCCGCCGAACAACTCGCGGACCGCCTCCTCGAACCCGCCACCGCCGAACTCCCCGGAACAGCCTGGGCCGCAGCCGATCTGGCCGAGTCCGAACTGGTCGGCACGTCGCTCGCCGCCGATCTGGCCGAGGTCGAGGAGTCGGTTGCTGATGCGGCCGAGCGCGGTCAAGGGCCCTCTGACCACCGTGGAGAGGTTCTCCCCGACGGTCGGCGCGCGCCGGGCGGACGACCTGCGGAGCGCGGTGCGGGACTGGAGTCGGCCGTACAGCGTTGGAGTGCGCACATCGGTGCTCTGGACGAGGTGCGGGGCGATGCGGACTCGGCCGCCCAGCTGACGCGTGACCTGGCCGGACTGCGCAAGGAACAGGCGGATCTGGACGGACGGGCGGCAAAGCTGGCCACGCGGCTGGCGGAGTTGCCGGAAGCCATTGCCGGGGTGGAGGTTCGGTTGCGCGGTGCCGCCGATGCGGTCGCCGCGCTGCCCGGGCTGGAAGCGGAGTGTTTGCGATTGCGGACGTCCGCCACGGCGGCCGTCGAGCTGGAACGCAAGCGTGGGGAGCTGTCCAAGGCCGGGGCCGCGTTCGAGCAGGCGCGGGCCGCGCATCAGGAGGCGTGGCGGCGAACGCAATTGTTGCGGGAGCGGCGGATGGCCGGGATGGCGGCCGAGTTGGCCGATGGGCTGGTCGAGGGGGAGCCGTGCGCAGTGTGTGGGTCTGTCGCGCATCCGGATCCGGCGCAGCCCGCCGAGCATGCCGTATCGAAGGCGGACGAGGATGCCGCGTTGGCGGGCGAGCGGAAGGCCGAGGCCGACCGCGAGCGGGCGGGGCAGCTGGTTGCCGAGCTGGAGCGGGCCATCGAGGTGCTGGTCGAGCGCGGTGGCGATGTGGACAAGGCGGAACTGGCCGCGGCGCTGGATGATTCGACACGGAAATTGACCGAGGCCAAGCGGGTGGCGGGGTTGGTCGATGGGCTCACCGCCGAGCTGAACAAGCTGCGCGCGGATCAGACGCGGGTGCAGGACGAGGTGCGTGAGTGCGAAAGCCGTTCCAGTGCAACGTTGGAACGGATCGTCGCTACCGATCGGCGGCTGGCCGAACTCACCGAGCGGCTGCTGGCGGCGGCCGGTGCCGACGGGACCGTGGAGCGGCGGCGGGCGCGGCTGGCGGCGCTTGTCGAAGAGGCCACTGCCGTGCGTGAGGCGAGGGTCGAGGCGGCCACCGCGCGCGAGCAGGTCGCGGCGGCGGCCGTGAGGGTCGAAAAGCTTTCGTACGAGGCGGGTCTGGTGGATTCCGCGCCGCCGGTGATGGGGGAGTCCGGGCCCGATTACGGAGTGCTCGGCGAATACGCCCGCGCGGTCGACGCGGCCTCGCGTACGGCCGCACAGCAGTCGGCCATCGAGGAGGAACTCGTCCAGGCCGACCGTGCGCGTGCACACGCCGAGGCCGTGCTGGCCGAACCGGAGATCCGAGCGGCCGGCGATGTCGAACCCGGGAACCTCGACGCGTTGGAAAGCGCTGTGGCACACGCGGAATCGGAGCTGAATCGGTCCGTCGCCGCCAATGCCGAGGCGACCCGCCGCGTCGACGACCTCGAGAAGCTGTGCTCCCAGCTGTGGGCGGCTGTCGACCACATCGCCCCGCTGCAACGCGCCCACGACGAGCTCGCCCGCCTCGCCGAGGTGGTCGCGGGCCGTGGTGAGAACAGCCGCCGCATGTCCCTGCGCTCGTATGTCCTGGCCGCCCGCCTGGAAGAGGTCGCCCTCGCCGGTTCCGTCCGCCTGCGCCGAATGTCCGGCGGCCGTTACGAATTCGTCCACACCGACGCCGCGGGCCCGCGCGGCCGCCGCGGCGGCCTGGGCCTCGACATCCGCGACGACTACACCGGCGCCATCCGCCCCGCCAAAACCCTCTCCGGCGGCGAGACCTTCATGGCCTCCCTCGCCCTCGCCCTGGGCCTCGCCGACGTGGTCTCGGCCGAATCCGGCGGCCTGGTCATGGACACCCTCTTCATCGACGAGGGCTTCGGCAGCCTGGACGCCGACACCCTGGACGCCGTCATGGGCGTCCTCGACGACCTGCGCTCCAACGGCCGCGTAGTGGGCGTGGTCAGCCACGTAGACGAAATGCGCCAACGCATCCCCAGCCGCCTCCACGTAATCCGCGGCCGTACCGGCTCCCGCCTCGAAACCTCGATCAGCGCGTAGACCGGTGGGCTGAGCGCCCGGTCGAAAGTTCTCCCCGTCATTCCGGCGTGTTTTTGGCCGGAATCCACCCGGCAAGCATGGATCCCGGCCAAAAGCATGCCGGGATGACGAGCGGAACTTCTGCTGATGCGCTTAGTTGATGCGGGAGTAGCGGATTTGGGCTCGGGCCTTGGCCTTGGCGGCCTCGACTTCGCGGTCCTTGGGTGGGGCGGTGGTGGTCAGGCCGGCCAGGAGGCGGGTGGTCGCGGCGGCTACCTCTTCCACCGCGAGGTCGAAGGCTTCCTGGTTGGCCTGAGAAGGTTTGGTGGTTCCGCTGATTTTGCGGACGTATTGGAGGGCGGCCGCGTGCACCTCGTCCGGGGTGGCCGGCGGCTCGAAATTGTGCAGGGTGTGGATGTTGCGGCACATGGTTGCGAGGGTACGCCGGGGGTCTGACGCGGCCGGTCGGGAAAGGGTCAGAGGGCTTCGTGGTCGAGGAGCCAGCGTTTGACCGGGAGGCCGTAGCGGAAGCCGCCGAGGGTGCCGTCGGTGCGGAGGACTCGGTGGCAGGGAACGAAGAGGGCGGCGGCGTTGCGGGCGCAGGCGTTGGCGGCGGCGCGGGTGGCTGCCGGGCGGCCGGAGACGGTGGCGAATTCGGTGTAGGTGATGGGGGTGCCGGCGGGGACCTTGCGGAGGATTTCCCAGGCGTGGGTGAGGAAGGGGCCGGAGGCCTGGCGGACGGTGATGGCGTCGATGGCCGTGAGATCGCCCTCGTGATAGGCCGCGATGGCGCGGGAAACCGGGCCGAGAGAGTCGCGTTCACGCAGGGCACCGGGGCGGAGGGTGGGGTGGATGAGCACGCGCAGGGCCTCCGCGTCGGCGCTCCAGCCGGAGGCCAGGACCGCTCCGTCGCTGTCCACGATGGCGGTGAAGGGACCCGCGGGTGTGGTCGAGGTGGTGAAATCTGCTGTGGTGGACGGGTTTTCGAGGCTCACTGCGGTGTCCTCCGGGTAGGGGATGTCTTCGGGCCGCCGTCGGCCGGATGGGCGAGGGCGTATTTCCACAGGTGCATGGTGAGGTACGAGCGCCACGGCGAGAAGCGGGCGGTGTCGGCGAGGTCGATGCCGAGCAGTGCCGCACCGCGGCGGACGACCAGGTCGGAGTGCAGGAGTACGTCCGGATCGGCGAGCAGGCGCATGGTGACGTAGTCGGCGGTCCAGGGGCCGACGCCGTCCAGGGCCAGCAGGTCGCGGCGCAGGTCGGAGGCGGTGCGGCCGGAGTGCAGCACCAGATCGCCGGTGGAGATCGCCTTGGCCGCGCCGACGATCGCGTCCACCCGCCGCCCCGGCCCGGTCAGCACCTCGGAGCCGTGCTCGGCAATGGCCTCGGCGGTCGGGAACAGGTGCGGGATCGGCCCGGCGATGGTCTCGCCCAGCCCCTGCACCAGTCGCGCGGTGTGCGTATTGGCCGCCGCCACCGAGATCTGCTGCCCGATCATGGTGCGCAGCAACAACTCCGGGCCGTCCAGGCAGCCGGGCACCCGAATGCCCGGGGGCAGCGTGATGCCGCCGCCGTCGCCCGAAACATGCGGGTGCAGTGGGCTTCCCGCCATGCTCGCGGTCAGGGCTTCGTCGATGCCGACGGGATCGGCGTCCAGGTCGAGGAAGTGCCGGATGCGTGCCACGGTGGGCGCGAGATCGCGCATGTCCTGCAGCGATAGTGAGGCACGCACGTGACCGGGTTGAATGGACAGTCGAATGGTGGTGTGCCCGTGCGGAGTTCGCAGGCTGCGGGTGTAGATCCCGTTCTCCCACAGCTCCAGTCCGGGCACGGTGTGCGCGGCGAGGAACCATTCCAGCCAGGACTGGTCGAGCGGCTCGCGATAGGGGAGCCGCAGCGTGAGCAGCCCGTTGGTGGCGGGCAGCGTATCGCCGTTGCGGCGGCGCGATTCCTCGCGCAGCGTTGTCGGGCTGACCGCGAACACCTCGCGCACCGTGTCGTTGAACTGCCGGATGCTGGCGAATCCCGCCGCGAACGCGATATCCGACATGGACAGCCGCGTGGTCTGGATCAGCAATCGCGCGGTGTGCGCGCGGTGCGCCCGCGCCAAAGCCAGTGGGCCCGCACCGAGTTCGCTGGTCAGCACGCGGGTCAATTGACGCTGGGAGTAGCCCAGAGCATCGGCCAGCGCGGGCACCCCGCCGCGTTCGATGACTCCGTCGCCGATCAATCGCATGGCGCGGGAGGCCAGGTCGGCGTTGGTGTTCCACTGCGGCGATCCGGGCGCGGCATCGGGCAGGCAGCGCCGGCAGGCGCGAAAACCGTGCTGCTGCGCGGCCGCCGCCGTGGGCAGGAAGGTGACGTTGGTCCTTTTCGGCGTGATAGCCGGACAGGAAGGGCGGCAATAAATTCCGGTAGTGCGCACCGCGGTCACGAAATGCCCGTCGAACCGAGCATCCCGGGTTGCCACGGCGCGGTAGCAACGCTCGAAATCCAATTCGTTCGCACTCACGGAATCCACCATGTCAGTCCCGCGCGCCCGCCGCTAGCGGGAAATGGCCATGACCGTCGGCGGAAATCCGCCAACGCGATCTAGCAGCAGCGATTGCCCGGATTCTTGGTGGCGGCGTCATGCCGGTCGCGCCAGTAATCCCGCTCGCTGCGGATCTCGCAGCCCGGGTGGTGCAGCCGCTGATGCTGGACATAGCGCTGGTAGTCGTTGCCGCCCAGGATCGAGTTGAACCACCAGACAATGGCTTTCAAGGCCCGGACAAGGGCGAGCCCCGCCGTCCGCAGCAGACCTGCGGACGGCGGGGCATCGTGGATACTCATCGCGACGTCAGTGACTCAGGACCGAGGCCGCGCCGGGTGCGCGCACCTTGCCCTCGGCGACCAGGGTGTCCCATTCCTGCTGGACCTCCTTCTCCGCCTTGGTGGCGATGAAGCCCTTCGGGCCGTAGATCTTCGACGGCTCCTCCGGCGATTCGGTGACCTCGCCGCCGCCGTTGCGGATGGCCCGCAGGCACACCCAGGCGCCGACCAGCGCCACGATCAACACCATCACGGCGAACACGATCGACAGGGTGCCCTGGATGAAGGTGTTCCGGATGATCTTGTCCATATTGCTGATCTGCGTGTTCAGCGCGGTGATGTCCTTGACGCCCTTGGGGAGCTGACCGGCGTCGCGGGCGGCGATATAGGCGTTCTGCTTGTCGATCGTGTTGTAGTGCAGCGTCCAGTAACCGATCTTCGGGTCACCGGAGAAGATCTTCTGGAACGAGGCGGTCATGGTGACCGTCAGGTCCCAGGCCAGCGGCAGCGCCGGAATCCAGGCCCATTTCAGCAGGCCCTTCTTCACCACGATGGCCAGCACCACGGTCAGCGCGATGGCGGCCAGCAGCTGGTTGGAGATGCCGAACAGCGGGTACAGGGTGTTGATGCCGCCCAGCGGATCGGTGACGCCCATGAGCAGCACCGAACCCCACGCCGCCACCACGATGCCGGAGCAGATGAACACGCCCGGCCACCACGAGGGATCACGGAACTTCTTGGCCGCGCCGCCCAGGTTGCCCAGCGAATCCGAGAGCATGAACCGCGCGACACGGGTGCCCGCGTCGATGGTGGTGAGGATGAACAGCGCCTCGAACATGATCGCGAAGTGGTACCAGAACGCCTTGAGCGAGGAGCCGCCGATGAACTTGTGCATCACCTCGGTCATGCCGATGGCCAGCGTCGGCGCGCCACCGGTGCGCGAGTAGACGCGGGCCTCGCCCGTGCCCGCCGCGACATCGTTGAGGTACTGCGCGTCGATCGGGTTTCCGCTCAGCCCCAGCTTGTTCACGCTGTCGGCCGCGGCCTGCGCGGAGGTCAGGTTCGGGGTGTTGATGGCGAAGTACAGGTGCTGGTCCAGGATCGACGCCGCGATGATGGCCATGACCGCGACGAAGGATTCCATGAGCATGCCGCCGTAGCCGATCATGCGCGCCTGCGACTGCTTCTCCAGCAGCTTGGGCGTGGTACCCGAGGACACCAGCGAGTGGAAGCCCGACAGCGCACCACACGCGATGGTGATGAACAGGAACGGGAACAGGCTGCCCGCGAAGGACGGGCCGTTGCTGTTGCTCGCGAACTGGGAGACCGCGGGGGCCTTCAGCACCGGCATGGTGACGATCACGCCGAGGGCCAGCAGGGCAATGGTGCCGATCTTCATGAAGGTGGACAGGTAGTCGCGCGGGGCGAGCAGCATCCACACCGGCAGCACCGAGGCGACGAAGCCGTAGATGATCAGCATCCAGGAGATGGTGGTGCCCGACAGGGTGAACCAGTCACGGCCCCAGCCGGATCCGGCGACCCAGTTGCCGGAGATGATGGCCAGCAGCAGCAGCGCGAAGCCGATGATCGACACCTCGCCGACCTTGCCCGGCCGGATGAAGCGCAGGTACATGCCCATGAACAGGGCGATCGGGATGGTCATGGCGATGGAGAACACGCCCCACGGGCTGCCGCCCTCGAGCACGCCGGTCGCCGGGTTCTTGGTCGCCGCAAGGGCATTCACCACGACGATGCCGAGCACCGCGAGCAGGATCATCATGATCACCAGCACCGCGATGATGGCCGCGACGCCGCCGACCACGCCGAGCTCGTCGCGCGCCATCTGGCCCAGCGAGCGGCCGCGCCGCTTCACCGAAGCCCACAGCACCAGGTAGTCCTGGACCGCGCCCGCCAGCACCACGCCGACGATGATCCAGATGGTGCCGGGCAGGTAGCCCATCTGCGCGGCCAGCACCGGGCCGACCAGCGGGCCGGCGCCCGCGATGGCGGCGAAGTGGTGGCCGAACAGGACCCGGCGGTCCATCGGCATGTAGTCCTTGCCGTTCTCCATGGCCTCGGCCGGAGTGGCGACGTCATCGCGCGGCTTGGTGATCTTGTATTCGATGAGCCGGGCGTAGAACTGGTACGCGAGCACATAGGTGCAGACGGCGGCCACCACGATCCACACCGCGTTGACGTTCTCGCCGCGCGCGAAGGCGAGGATCGCCCAGGCGATCGCGCCGATCACGGCGATGGCGAGGAAGATGCCCTTCTTGCGGGGCGTCATGGGCGTCCGGTCCACCACACCTACCGGAGGTAGGTCGGGGTCCGTCCGGAGGTATTCGATGGTCGCCATGCGACAACTCTCCCGTGCGGTACTGCGGTTCTAACAGAATTGGTCTCAACGTAGCCCAACCGGTACGCATCTGAACCGGCTTTGACCAGCCGTTCAACTTCGTATCCGGCCGCCGGGTACGGATGGCCCGGGGGACGCTGAGCCGGGCGTGGCGGGGGTGGTGCGGTCCGGCTGGGTGCCCACGGGTGCGCGTGTTTTCGGCGCGTCGCGGGTTGCTCCCCGTATGCTGCCATGCCGGTACGAGATCTAGGTCACTGCGGTCCTTTAGTTCGTTTAGTTCACGGAGATATATCTTTGGCGAGCGATTCGGGGGCTTTGGCCAGCGCTTCGGGGGCCCGGCCCGGCGTCATGGATCGGCGTACCCTGCTGCGCACCGCCGCCCTGGCCGGTGCGATGGCCGCCGGGGGCTGCGCGGGCGGGGACGACGACGCGGTCACCTTCTTCTTCCAGGCGCGGCCCGAGGAGGCGCGGGCACGACTGCGCATCATCGACGAATTCCAGCGGCGGCGACCGGATATCCGGATCCGGACCATCATGTCGGGGCCGGATCCATTGCAGCAGATGCTGACCTATTGCGCGGGCGGGAAATGCCCGGACGTGCTGATGGCGTGGGAGCTGCTCTACGCCGGGCTGGCGGATCGCGGGGTGCTGGTCGATCTGCGCGAATTCCTGGACCGGGAACCCGATTACGCAGCCCGGCTGCGGGCGGACGGGTATGCGACATTGCGCGATACGTTCGTCTGGGACGGCGGGCAGTACGCGTTGCCGGAGCAGTGGTCGGGGGTGTTCCTCTATTACAACCGGAAACTGTTCGCGGACGCCGGGATTCGGCCGCCGACGCGCTGGTCTGAGGCTTGGTCTTTCGATGAATTCCTCGCGGCCGCACAGGCATTGACCCACCGGGACAGTGATGGCCGGACCCGGCAATGGGGTTTCGTGGATGCCTGGGTGCCGTACTTCTCCGCCGCCTGCTTCGGGATGAACAATGGCACCGAATGGTTCAGCCCGCCGGTGCGGCCCACGCGCACCAATCTCGGGGATTCGCGGTTCGCGGCCGGGTTGCAGTTCTACGCCGATCTCGCCGTGAAGCATCGGGTCTCGCCCAGTGTCGGTGACCGGCAATCGGTTTCGGCGCAGGACCTGTTCCGCGGCGGGCGCGCGGCCATGCTGATGGGCGGGCACTGGCTGTACTCGGAATTTGCCGGACGCGACGACCTCGACTTCGATGTGACGGTGCTGCCGGTCGGGCCGCATGGGGGTCCGGGCGCGATCACCGATATCGGGAGTACCGGGCTGGCCATTGCCGCCGCCAGCCCGCGGCGCGAAAAGGCATGGGAGTTCGTGAAATTCGCGACGGGGCCGGAGGGGCAGGCGATCATCGCGGAGTCCGGGCTGTTCGTGCCGGTGTTGCGCTCGGCCATGGGCTCGGCGGGCTTCGCGGCGGCGCATCCGACGCTGCGCAATCTCGAGGTGTTCACCGAAGGGCCGGACAATTCCCGGCCGCTGGCGGTGACGCCGCTGTGGGGCAAGGTGGAGGCGCTGCTCGAGCGGGGCTGCAATCGGGTGCTGCGCGGTGCGGCCACGGCCGAATCGCTCGGCGGCCAGACGACGGCGGATATCGATCAGCTGCTGCGGGCGGCGGTATGACGCTCGAACGGCGGCGGGCGCGGGCCGGAAGGCTGTTCGTGGCGCCGAATCTGGTCGCCATTCTGGTGTTCATGCTGTTCCCGCTGGGGTTTTCGCTGTATCTGAGCTTTCATTCGTGGGATCTGTTCAGTCCGCCGCGCTTCGTGGGGGTGGAGAACTATCGGCGGTTGTTCTCCGATGACCCGCTGTTCTATATAGCCCTGCGCAATACGGCCGTGTTCACGGTGCTGACCCTGGTGCCGACCGTCGTGATCAGCCTCGGGGTCGCCGCGCTGCTGAATCGGAAGTTGCGTGGTGTGGGCATCTTCCGAACCCTGGCGTTCCTGCCGCTGGTGGCGTCGACGGTGGCCATGGCGGTGGTGTTCCGTTTCATCTTCGCCAGCGATGACGGGCTCGCCAATACGCTGCTGGGCTGGGTCGGCCTCGGCCCGGTGCCGTGGCTGACCGATCCGCAGTGGGCCATGGTGTCGCTGAGCTTGGTGACGGTGTGGAAATCGGTGCCGTTCGCGACGGTGATCCTGCTTGCCGCCATGCAGGGTGTGCCCGAAAACCTTTACGAGGCAGCGAAAATCGATGGCGCGGGCGGATTCCGCCGGTTCCTGTCGATCACCGTGCCGCTGATCCGCGGGGCGCTGTCGTTCGTTCTGGTCATCACGGTAATCAATTCGGTGCAGGCCTTCGACCAGGCGTATGCGCTGACCGGCAGCAATGGCGGGCCCGAGACCGGCACCTACATGCTGGGAATCATGTTGTTCCAGAACGCCTTCCGCTTCTACGAGGTGGGCTACGCCTCGGCGCTGGCCTGGGTGATCTTCGCGATCCTGCTGGTGTTCACGGTGATCCAGCAGTGGCTGTCACGGCGGGCGGAGGCCGAGCTGTGAAGCGGCGCTTGATCACCGGTCTGTTGACCTACCTGGCTCTGATCGTGGTCGCCTGGTCGGCGCTGACCCCGATCCTGTGGTCGGTCTCCGCCTCCCTGAAGTCCGAGGGCGAGATGACCGACCCGGCCCCGCTGCCCGGCCATCCCCAATGGTCCAACTACCGTGAGGCTTTCGAGGCCATCCCGCTCGGCCGCATGCTCCTCAACACGGTCCTCTACGCCGCCTGCGTCACCGCGGGCCAAGTCTTCTTCTGCTCCCTGGCCGGCTACGCCTTCGCCCGCCTGCGCTTCCCCGGCCGCGAGTTCCTCTTCCTCGGCTACCTCGCCACCCTCATGGTCCCGCTGACCGTCACCGTCATCCCGCAGTTCCTGCTCATGCGCGCCTTCGGCTGGATGGACACCCCCTGGGCCATGATCGTCCCCGGCCTGTTCGGCAGCGCCTTCGGCACCTACCTCATGCGCCAGTTCTTCCGCACCCTCCCAATCGAATTGGAGGAAGCCGCCACCCTCGACGGCTGCACTCCCTGGCAAATCTATTGGCGAGTCCTGTTGCCCCACACCAAACCCGCCGTCATGGTCCTGGCCGTCCTCACCTGGATCACCGTCTGGAACGACTTCCTCTGGCCCTTGATCATGATCCAGCGCAACACCTACGCCACCGCCACCCTCGGCCTGATCCGCCTCCAGGGCCAATACACCACCAACTGGCCCCTCCTCATGGCCGCCGCCACCGTGATCCTCCTCCCCCTCCTGCTGATCTACGCCGTCGCCCAACGCGCCTTCGTACGCGGGATCGCACTCTCCGGCCTCGGCGGTCGCTAGTTTGGTTCGCATGGCCAACTACCTGCGTCGGCAAGCTGGGCGATCATGCTTCACCGTCGCGGTATCCCTCGTCTTGCTGTCGGCCGCACCGGCCGTCGGGCATGCGGACGATGCACCGCAGGTCACCGGAGGCGACCGCTTCGTCAATAACGCCGGGTCGGCTTGCTCGTGGGCCTTCAATGCCATCGATGCCGACGGCAATCCCGCCGCGATCACCGCGGGCCACTGCGACCCGGCTGTGGAGAAAGGCGATCCAGCTTCCGAGCCTGGACGAACCTTCGCGCTCGCGCCGACGGTGAAGATCGGACCACAGACCGGTTCGTTCGAAAAATCCGTGCTCGACGGAGTACGTGATTACGGCATCGTGCGGATCACCGATCCCGCCCGAGACTCGTTCCGTAACAACCTGGTTCGCACCGCGACCGGGACGATCCCGATCACCGGCGTGGGTGTCCCCGTGGTCGGCGCACCGGTGTGTAAATACGGCGCCACCACCGGCTTCACCTGCGGCATCATCCTCGCCGTCGACCAGCCCGACCCGAACCGCCCGCCCATCCGCTTCACCCAC
The DNA here is from genome assembly GCF_000308815.1 of Nocardia concava NBRC 100430. Lineage (GTDB taxonomy): Bacteria > Actinomycetota > Actinomycetes > Mycobacteriales > Mycobacteriaceae > Nocardia > Nocardia concava. The sequence goes on along the minus strand of NZ_BAFX01000120.1, from coordinate 68,148 downwards.
ACCGCCCTGTCCCTCCCCGGCGACAGCGGCGGCGCACTCTTCTCCGGCACCCTCGCCATCGGCATCGTCAGCCAGGGCGGCTATACCGACACCCCAACCGAATTCCCCACCGAGCGGCCCGATCCCGCACCGGCTGTGGCCCTCCCGGCCCCGCTGGATCAAATCGCGAAGCGCCTCTTGGCCGGAGACGGCCGCCCATCCTTCGAACAACTCTCCCCCCTGGCCGACGCCATCCTCCGCGCCCACCCCCAATTCACGATGATCGCCCAATCCATCGCCGACGTCCTCGCCGAAAACCCCGGCCTCCAACTCCGAACCAGCTGACCGATGAATTCCGTTCCGCGGCACCGTCTGCAGGTCGGAGTGCTGAATCGCGGAATTGGGAGGTTCGAGTGGTGGATGTGATTTCTCGGGACGAGCTGTGGGCCATGGCGCACGCCGAACGGGCCGCATTGGCGGAGGATCTGGCCGGGCTGGACGAGGCGCAGTGGGCGCAGTCGTCGTTGTGCGGACTGTGGACGGTGGAGGAGGTGGTCGCGCATCTCACCGCGGCGGCGAGTACCGGGCAGCTGCGCTGGCTGGCCAGCGTGCTCGGCGCCCGCTTCGACTTCGAGAAGCACAATGACCGGCAGCTGGCCAAGCATCGCGGCGCGTCACCCGCCGAGACCCTGGACCGATTCCGGGCGATCATCCCCAGCACCACAGCGCCATTCGGCCACACCGCGGCCTGGCTCGGCGAAGTCGTGGTCCACGGCCAGGACATTCGCCGCCCCTTGGGCCTGACCCGCGAGCCCTCACTCGAGGCCGTCACCGAGGTCGCCCGTTTCTACGCCAGCCGGGATTTCACGGTCTCCAGCCGGAAGGCCTCCGAAGGTCTGCGCCTGGAAGCGACCGACGGACCCTTCGCCGCCGGAACCGGCCCGTCGGTCAGCGGAACCACCCTCGCTCTGACCATGGCGATGGCCGGTCGAGCCGCCTATTGCGACGACCTCACCGGTCCCGGCGTGGCCGCGTTGCGCGGTCGTATCTGATCACTCGGTGGCCGCGGTGTAGCGGCGGGCGAGGGTGCGGATGTGGGCGACGAGTTCCGGGGGAGAGTCGACGCGGAAGTCCATCATCAGCATGCTGAGGTAGATGGCGATGGTTTCGAGGCGGTCGGCGCCGGTCAGCAGGTGGCAGGAGGAGTCGTCGACCGGTTCGACCACGCCGACCGTGGGGTTGATGCGGGCGATGACGGTTTCGGCGGGGGCCAGGACCGTGACCCGGGCGTGGACTTGCCATCCGGTGGAGGCTATTTCGCGCAGGACGAAGGCCACCAGGTCGGAGTCGGGGAGGGCGCGGGGAGCGAAAACACGTGTGCCGGGCGAGATTTCGGACAGGGACGCCACGGCCAGGGCGCGCCAGGTGTGGGTGTCCAGGGCATAGGCGACCAGGTACCAGCGGCGTTGCCAGCTGATCAGCCGGTACGGCTCCAGATCGCGGTCGTCGGCGCGGACGGTGGTGTGGGCGCGGATGGCGGTGGCGAGGGTGGCGAGGGTTTCGGCGGGGACGGGGGCGTCGGGTTCGCGGGAGCCGGTGACGGCGGGGCCGATATCGGTGACGGAGCGCAGCGCGGTCACCTTGCGCTGCAGGCGTTTCGGGAGGATCCGATCCAATTTCGCCTGGGCGCGTTCGAGATTCGCCTGAATATCGGCGATGCCGGTGCTGCCGTCGGCGGCCACGTTCATGGCGACGGCCACCGCGACGGCCTCGTCGTCGTCGAGCAGCAGCGGGGGCATGGTCGCGCCCTGGCCGAGGCGGTAGCCGCCGACGGGACCGCGGTCGGCGTGCACGGGATAGCCGAGTTCGCGCAGTCGGGCGATGTCCTGGCGCAGGGTGCGGTCGGTGACCGAGAGGTGTTCGGCCAGGTCACGGCCGGTGTGGCTGCGGTCCTGGAGCAACGACAGCAGGCGCAGCAGGCGGGTTGCGGTGGAGGTCACATCAGCGCCTTTCGGTCGGCCCGAACTATTAGGAAGAAATCTAGCCTAATCGGGTCATACCTTTATCTCAACGGATCGAAACGACCTGAGAGGCAAGAACAATGAGCACCAACCCGCAGACCGACACCACCCCCGCCGCCGCCCTCGCCCCGGTCTGGCGCGATGTGCTCGCCACCTCGCACCGGGCGCTCATCAACGTGGTCGCCGGCGTCGGCGACGACCAGTGGGACAACGCCACCCCCTGCTCGGAATGGACCGTCACCCAGGTGATCCAACACGCCGCCGGTGATCAGCTGGCCTACGCCAAGTTCCTCGGCATCGGAGACGGCCCGTCCTACAACCCCTTCGAGCCGTCCGGCGCCATCGAGGGCGGTGCGGCCGAATTGGTCTCCGCCGCAATCGAACCCACCGCCACCGCCTGGGCCACCGTCTCCGACGACACCGAGACCGTCCCCACCCCGCTGCCGCACGGCGAGCTGCCGACCCCGGTCGCCGCGGTCATGTGCGCGCTCGACGCGGCCGTGCACGCCTGGGACATCGCGATCGGCACCGGCCAGCCCTCGCCGCTCACCGACGAGCTGGCCGGGCACCTGCTGACCGCCGCCGACGGCCTGATCGAGCCGCTGCGCAACTACGGCGTCTTCGCCGCGGTCGTCGAGGACGCACCCGCCAGCGACACCCCGGTGGTCGACCGGCTGCTCGCCTACCTCGGCCGCGACCCGCGCGCCTGAGTGACCGCGAACCGAACAGGCCGGTGCCGGGGTGGCCGCCCCGGCACCGGCCTGACGTAGTGGGCCGACGGTCCAGGTAGACTCCCTCTCTCGTGAGTCTCACCCTCGGAATCGTCGGCCTGCCCAACGTCGGAAAGTCGACGCTGTTCAACGCCTTGACGCGCAATGACGTGCTGGCCGCGAACTACCCGTTCGCCACCATCGAGCCGAATGTCGGCGTGGTGCCGCTGCCGGATCCGCGGTTGGGCAAGCTGGCCGAGATCTTCGGCTCCGAGCGCCTGGTCCCCGCCGTCGTGTCGTTCGTCGACATCGCGGGCATCGTGAAGGGCGCCTCCGAGGGTGCGGGCCTGGGCAACAAGTTCCTCGCCAATATCCGTGAGGCCGACGCCATCTGCCAGGTGGTGCGCGTCTTCGCCGATGACGACGTGATCCACGTCGACGGCAAGGTCGACCCGCTGTCCGACATCGAGGTCATCGAGACCGAGCTCATCCTCGCCGACCTGCAGACCCTGGAGAAGGCCGTCGTCCGGCTGGAGAAGGAAGCCAAGGTCAAGAAGGACCGCAAGCCGGTCGCCGACGCCGCCAAGCAGGCCCAGGAGATCCTCAACTCCGGCAAGACGCTGTTCGCCGCGCGCAACCAGGTCGACACCGAGCTGCTGAAGGAACTCTCGCTGCTCACCATCAAGCCGTTCCTCTACGTCTTCAACGCCGACGAGTCGGTCCTCACCGACGAGGCCAAGAAGGCCGAACTGAAGGCCGCCGTCGCCCCCGCCGACGCCGTCTTCCTCGACGCCAAGGTCGAAGCCGAACTTCTCGAACTCGACGAGGAATCCGCCCTCGAACTCCTCGAATCCATCGGCCAGACCGAGCCGGGCCTGCACGCCCTCGCCCGCGCCGGCTTCCACACCCTCGGCCTCCAGACCTACCTCACCGCCGGCCCCAAGGAAGCCCGAGCCTGGACCATCCACCAGGGCGACACCGCCCCCAAGGCCGCCGGCGTAATCCACACCGACTTCGAACGAGGCTTCATCAAGGCCGAAATCGTAGCCTTCAACGACCTCGTCGAAGCCGGCTCCATGGCCGCCGCCAAATCCGCCGGCAAGGTCCGCATGGAAGGCAAGGACTACGTCATGGTCGACGGCGACGTAGTCGAATTCAGATTTAACGTTTAGCCTTGCGCCGGGCGGCGCATCGCCCGTGTCGAGAGCTTCACTGAGCCCCACCCGAAGATTCGGGTGGGGCTCAGTCGTATCGGCCCTAGTGCTACGGGCGGGCGGGCGGTGGGGTGAGGCCCAGGGCGCGGATCAGGTGGCCGATCTCGTTGCGGTATAGCTTGTCCGGGTTCGTGGTCTGGGAGCGTAGGTGGCCGAGGATTTCCAGGGAGACCAGGCCGTGGAGGTGGCCCCAGATGCGTAGGGCGATGGCGACGGCGGCCGGGGGAAGATCGGGGAATTCGTCGCGGACCTCGGTGACGAGGTGGGGGTCGAAGTCGGTCCACTCGAATCCGTTGTCGGCGTAGGCGGGTGCGGCGTGCGGCCAGGCGCCTGCCGCCAGTCCGGTCAGGCCGGCGCAGACGCGGTGTTCGGCTTCCGGGGCGGCGCCGCCCTCGGGTACTTGGTAGCCGGGGACCGGGTCGCCGTAGATGAGGCGGAAGCCCTCGGGGTGTTGTAGTGCCCAGTCTCGGAAAGCACAGGCCCAGGCCATGATTCGGCCTGCGGGATCGTCGAGGCCGACGGCGTCGCGGGCGGCTTCCAAGGTGTCGGCGAGTTCGGAGTACACGTCGCCGATCAGTACTGTGACCAGCTCGTCCCGGGTCGGGAAGTAGCTGTAGACCGCGTTGGCGGTCATGCCCATCTCGCGGGCGATCGCGCGCAGGGTGATCGCGCCGGGGCCGCCTTCGGCCATCAAACGCAACGCGACGTCCTTGATCTCCGCGGTCGTCTCGGCTCGGCGTCGTTCTCGCCGTGTCGGCGTCGCAGCAACCATGCCAGCACTTTACATTGCGTGAAGTTACCGCACTGGTCTAGGTTACTTCACGGCGTATAGTTTTCGAACGCCGTATCGCTCTGTAGGAGGAACCAGTGTTCATCGGGATCATCGGCGCCACCGGCAATATCGGACAGCGCCTCGTCGGTGAAGCTCTCGCACGCGGGCACCGTGTCAAGGCGTTCACTCGCGACACCACACGTGCCACCACGGCCCACGAGAATCTGAGCTGGACCGCACTCGATGTGTTCGACAGCGCCGCCGTCGCCGCCCAACTCCCCGGCCTGGACGTGCTGATCAGCTGCTACCAACCCGGCAACGCGGCAGCCGATTTCGAGGACACGGTGAATAAATCGATCGCGGATCCCGCCGTGTACGCCACCGTCGCACGCACCCTGCTGCGGGCCCTCGACACGCACCCGCGCACCCGCCTGCTGGTCGTCGGCGGCGCGGGCAGCCTGGAATACGCACCCGGAAAGGTCACCGCCGACAATGACGAACGACTCCATGCGAGCCTCGACGGCCTGGGATTGCCGCGCGGCTACGCGGCCGCGGTTCGCGGACACCGCGATGCATTGACCGTTTTGCGAACCTCCAACCGGCTGTGGACCTACCTCAGCCCGGCCGAGCAGATCGGCCCCGGCCAACGCACCGCCCGCTACCGCATCGGCGGCGACCAGCCCGTCCTCGACGCCGACGGCCACAGCCGAATCTCGTTCGAGGACACCGCCGTCGCCCTGCTCGACGAGATCGAAACCCCGCGTTTCGTACAACGCCGCTTCACCATCGGCTACTGAATCCACGCCACTGGCAGCCCATCCTCACATCCAGTTCGCCAGGGTCCAGTGGCCGTCTTGGAGTATCAGGCCGTATTGGGAGGTGGAGTCGTAGAAGTTGTAGTCGCCTACTGGGATCGATCCGTCCGGTCGGATGTCGATCGGATGGATCCACGGTGCCAGCCAGTGGAAGAGGCTCGCCAAGGGGGCCAGGTCGTCGGTGTCCACTTCCTGGCGGGCGGTGAGGAACCAGCCGCCTCCGGATCGAGGGGTTAAGTCCGCGAACAGATCTTCGTCATCGGGGCGGAAGGCTGGTTCGTGGCGGAAGGGGAGTGGCAGGCCGTCACGGTTCAAAGAGGTTGGACCGTTCGGGCGAGGGGCGAGACCCAGGTGCCATCGCAGTTCGGCTAGGCGGTCGTCGGGGATCTGATCGCTCAGCGAGACGTAGATCGCGACATGGTAGTAGGCGTTGACCACGATCTGACGGTAGCGGTCGGTGCTGACATCGGCGGTGGGCGTGGCGGGGTGAATTCCGTTGTTGCTCAGTGGGGCCGGTGGCGGGTGATGGATCGTGCGGGGGTGGGCGGTCGGTGGCGTCGGAGGGCGGGGTGGGTGGGCGCTTATGCTGCGGGGGTGGCAGATCCGGTGGTGGGGGAAGATTCGTCGGGGGATGCGATCGCGCGGGTGTTGCGGGCGGAGATCCTGGCTGGGGAGTTGGCGGTGGGCGCGCGGTTGGTGGAGGGGACGCTTGCCGCGCGGTTCGGGGTTTCGCGGATTCCGGTGCGTGAGGCGCTGGCGCGGTTGCAGTCGGAGGGGTTCGTCACCATCGTGCGGCATCGGGGGGCGACCGTGTCGGAGACGCTGCTGCATGACGGTCGCGAGATGTTGCAGGTGCGGCGGGGGCTCGAGGTTTTCGCGGCTCAGCTCGCGGCCGAGCAGCGGGGTGGTTCCGTGGCGGGGGAATTGGCGGAGATCGCGCACGACCTCTCGGGTGCGGCGGCGGGGAGTGGGCCGTCGTTCCATGAGCTGATCGCGATCGCGGCGGGGAACGGGCATCTGCGGGAGATGCTCGCGAACCTGAATCAGCGGGTGCAGTGGGGGCTGGGCCACGATCGGGAATCCGCCGTCACCGACCATCGGGCGGTCGCGATCGCGATCCTGAACGGTGCGGTCGTGCAGGCCGGCTACCTCATGGACGAGCATCTGCGGCGGGACGAACAGTTCTTCACCGAGGAGTTCGAGAGCTAGCGCTGGCGGTTCGAGAGCTAGCTGGAATCCGCAGATGGTATACAGTTTGAGGTAATATCTGGATCGCGTAACCTGGATTTGCGAGTGTGAAACGCTCACGTCATTGGAACTGTATACAACTTTAGGCAGTTCGATTCCAGTTTCACTGCGAAGTCGGCTCACCGACGCGACCGGTGTCGGTGCCACGCTCCCGCCCTCCGGAGTCCCGACATGTCTCTCGCGCTGCCCGGTAAACCGTCACCCACCGCCGCCGAAGTCCCGTCCTCCACCCTCGAACCCCCGGCCCCGATCGCGCCGCCGCCCGCCGCGCCCGCCTCCTCCGCCCTCGCGGAAGTCCTCGACCTGATCGGCTTCGGCCGGGTGCAGGTGCTCGTCATCGCCCTGCTCATGGCGGGCCTGTTCTTCGATTCGCTGGAACAGAATTCGACCGGCGCGATGGGCCCGCTGCTGAAGGACTCGTTCGGCATCGGCAATGCCCAACTCACCCTTATCAATACGGTCACCGTCGTCGGCGGCCTGATCGGGCGGCTGATCGGCGGCTACGTCGCCGACCGCTGGGGCCGGCGGGCCGCGCTCGGCTCGAACCTGCTGGTCTACACCCTCGGCGGCCTGATCAGCGCGGCCGCCGTCAACTACGAGATGCTGCTGGCCAGCCGACTCATCGTGGGCATCGGGCTGGGTGGTGAATTCACCGTCGGGCTCGCGATTCTCGCTGAACTGGTCGCCACCCGCCACCGTGGATCGCTGCTGGCGACGCTGAACATCTCCTCCGGCGGCGTCGGCAATATCGCCTCGTTCGGATTCTTCCTGCTCGTGCTCGGCCCGCTCAACGAGGTACTCGGCGGCGACGGCAGCTCGTGGCGCTGGACCTACGTCATCCTCGCCGTGCCCGCCGTCCTGGTGGTCTTCTTCCGCCGGTATCTGCCCGAGTCACCGAGATTCCTGCTGTCCAAGGGGCGCGTGGACGACGCCAACCTGAGCCTGACCCGGCTGGCCGGCGGAAGCATCGCCGGGCTCCGAAACCCCGGTCCCGCAAAGCGATTCGTGACCGCCGCGGACGCCGTCCCCACGCACCCGGTGTCCTACACCGAGGTCTTCCGGGGCCGGAACCTGCGTCGCACCGCCGCGATCGGCGCGGCCTCGTGGATGTCGTTCGGCGCTCAGGTGACCCTGCTGTTCCTGATGCCGATCCTGTTACAGTCCCGCGGGTATTCGCTGTCGGACTCGCTGGCCTTCACCATGATCATGAACGTCGGCAGCCTGTTCGGCGCGTGCGCCGCCTCGTATCTGGCCGGAAGGGTGCCGCGCCGGATGACCGTGATGTCGGCCGCGGTCCTGGGCTGTGTCTCCGCGATCGCGTTCGCGGCCTTCGCGCACTCGACGGCGCTGATCCTGGTGCTGGGCATGATCTTCCAGTTCTTCACCATGATGCTGAACACGATGCTGTCGGTGTGGTCGCCGGAGCTGTATCCCACCTCGGTGCGTGCCATGGGCGCGTCGGTGGTCAACGGCATCGGCAATGTCGCCGGCGCGGTGATGCCCTTCGCCGCCCTGTACTTCTTCGACTTCGCCGGTGTCGCAGGCGTATTCGTCATGATCGCGGCCATGTACGCCCTGCTCGTGGTGGCCGCCCGCTTCGGTCCCGAAACCTTCGGCAAATCCCTCGAGGCCGCCTCCGAATATCCGACTTCCGTTACCGCGTAACCCATCCCATCGACAAGGAGCCCCATCGATGACCGCCCTGACGATTTCCGCGACCGCGCACGGCCTGAACTACCTGCCGCAGTACTACGCCGATCACCTCGGCCTCTTCGCCGACGGCGACCTGAAAGTCACCGCGACAGCGAAGGACCCGTGGACCGGGGTGCTCGACGATCTGGACAGCGGAGCCGCGGATATCGCGCTGGGCGGCATCTGGGTGCCCGGGATGTATTGGCGAACGCCCCGGGAACTGACCGTGTTCGCCCAGGTGAACCACCAGTTCCCGAAGGCGCTGGTAATCCGCGACCGGAACGGCGAGTTCGAGTGGGCCGACCTGGTGGGCCGCACCGTCCTCGCGCCCGGTATCGGCGGCAGCGCCCCGTATGCCTTCACCGCGGGCCTGATCCGGGAGGCCGGGGTCGATCCCGCCGACATCACCTTCCTGCGTGATCTGTCCACACCGATGTTCGTCGAACTGTTCGAGGCCGGGCTCGGTGACGCCATCGTCCTCGACGCCACGACCGCGCAAATCCTGCAGGACAGGGGAACCGGCGTCATCGCCATCGACTACGCCGAGGTCGGCGGCCTCGGTCCCAACAGCGTCTACTACTGCCGCACCGACCGCCTGGCGGAGCTGTCCGACCGCCTGGTGCGGTTCACCGCCGCCCTGCAGGAGGCCATGGTGCGCCTGCGCACCACCACCACCGTCGCGGAACTCGAACCGCTGCTGACCGCCCATTGGCCGGGCATCGCGTCATCGACCCTGACGCGCGCATGCGAGTGGATCAAGCGGTCGCGAACCTGGGAGACCACGCGCATCGACGCCGCCGCGACCAACCGATGGATGCAAATCCTGCAGCAGGAAAAGATGATTCGCACCGTCCCCCCGTTCGAGGAACTGGTCGACACCAGCATCGTCGACAGTGCCGAGCTCGCGGCGACGGTCCGCTGACCCATGCCGCCGCGCAGACCGTCGATCCGACCGGGTGACCGAAGGCCCGACAGAATTCGCCCGCAACGTCTGGGTCGGTCATGATTCCGGTATGAAAATCGGCCAGGACGCGGGCAGTGCGACCGACCTCGATATCCGCAATCTGATGGCCGCCGTGGCCATTGCGCGGCGGTCTCGGGAACGTGGGAATCACCCCTTCGGCGCACTGCTCGCGGGACCCGACGGCGGGGTGTTGCTGGAGGCCGAGAACACCGTGACGACGGGGCGTGACGCGACCGGCCACGCGGAGACGAATCTGGTGCGGGCCGCGACGGCGACCTATGATGCCGAGTTTCTGCGTCGCTGCACGGTTTACACCAGTACGGAGCCGTGTGCGATGTGCGCGGGGGCGATCTATTGGGGGAGTATCGGACGGGTTGTGTATGGGCTCGGGGAGGATCAGTTATTGGGTTTGACCGGTGCGAATCCGGAGAATCCGACCATGGCGTTGCCGTGTCGGGAGGTGTTCGCGGCGGGGCAGCGGGTGGTGGCGGTGGTCGGGCCGGTCGAGCTTGCGGAGGCGCGGGCTGTGCATGACGGGTTTTGGGGGTGAGGGGAGAGATAGGAATACCTTCCAGCGCATAGGTATTCGGTTCTGACGGGTTCCGGGGGAGGGGTCGCCCGGTAGTTGCGGGGAGACTCGGCGGGGGTGGCTGTGCGACACCTGTGAAACGCCCGTGCGACGCGCTGAAAAGCGCGTGAAATTTACATGCCGCCTGCGGCGCGGTGCGCTGGTGTTCCGCTATCGTTCATCCCACTATCCGATGCTGCTACTGGCGCGCCAGGGCTGGTTCGTCGATTCCGGAGTGTGTGGCCGGGGCGGCCATTGCCTGACGCGAGCCCCCGACCGACTTGAAAGATCGAGGGAACGTGCCCGTACCCGTAACTCTGACTGGCCGTCTGGTACGGCTGGAACCCCTTGCGCCGCAGCATGCTTCGGGTCTTGCGGAGGCTGCCGCGGGAAATCGTGACGACTATGCGTTCACGCCTGTCCCACATGGTGCGGACGAGGCGCTGGAATACATCGCCCAGGCCCTGTCCGGGCATGCCTCGGGCACCTCGCTGGCCTTCGCCATCATCGCCGTCGCCAGTGGGCGGGTGCTGGGCTCGACCCGGTTCACCCGCTTCGACTATTGGCAGGGTCCGGTGGTCTGGCCACTGGTGCACGGCATGCCGAACGGGGATCCACTGCTGGCGGTGCCCGATGCCGCCGAGATCGGCAACACCTGGCTGTCCCGGGAGGCCCGCGGCGCGGGCATCAACCTGGAGTCCAAGCTGCTGTTGCTGCAGCACGCCTTCGAGGTGTGGCGGGTGAAGCGCATCGCCATGCGGGCGGATGTGCGAAACCTGCGCTCCCGCATGGCCATCGAGCGGCTCGGCGCCACCAGTGACGGGGTGCGGCGGGCGCATTCGCGCGGGCTGGACGGCGAGGTGCGCAGCACCGCCTTCTACTCGATCCTCGAGGACGAGTGGCCGACTGTCCGGGCCACCATCGAGGGTCAGCTGGCGGCGCAGCCGGCCCGGCAGAGCAACCGCAGCAGGCTGGTCGGGGCGTAGAATTCCGGGTGTTGCAACGGTCGAGCGTCGAGGAGAGACCTGTCCGAGTCTGGTGACTCGACGCATCGGCACGACTCGGACAACGATGCCCAGCATCTCCTGCTGAGGAGCGGCGCATGCCCGACCCCACGCACACCAAGGTCTGCCTCTGCGACAGCACGTCCGGATCTCCGGTACTCAGTCTCTTCCTCGTCCCCGAACCCCGTGTTCCCGGCGCGAGCGTATTGCACCTCGTCGAGCAGACGTCCCTGTCCGCCAGATCGATTCCGCGCGCGAACCCGCACCTGGTCGACTGGCTGCAGGCGCACGGCTCACCCGCCATCCGCACGCGCTTCCTCGCGTTCGGCGCGGGACGGCACGATCCGCATCGGGTGCACGCGGTGTTGCACGACCACTTCATAGCCGACCCGGGCCCGATCGGACTCGACATGGACGATCCGGACGAGATGACCCGGCTGGCGCTGCTGCCCGAGCACTGGCTCGGCCCGCGCCGCATCGACGACTTCCACGATCACGCCGTGCGCTCCGCCATGCTCGCGGTGTACCGGCATTTCGGCGTGGATCGGCGCATCCCGCTCATGTACCACGGCTATGCCGAACCCGAGGACGGCTGGTTCGAGGTACCCGCTGCGCAAGCCTGAAGGCACCCGCGGCGCAAGCCTGATTCAGTCGAACGGCACTACCGTCAGCAGCCACCACGGCCGCCGCGGTGATTGGAACTCGAACGTCTGCACATACATCCGGCGCTCCTTGCGCGTCTCCGGATCGTTCATCAGCACCGTGCGCTCCCGCGGCTGCAGCGGCGTGACCACGGTGTCCCACAGCCGATCCCAGTCCGGGGAGCGCCGCGCCAGATTGACGATCTCCTCGACCCGCTCCGGATTCAGCTCCGGTGCCGCGGCGCGGAAGGCCGAAACCATCACCTGCGCTTCGGCTTCCCAGTCGCCGAGCCGGTAGCGTGCCATGGGCTCGAGCAGGATGGCGGTCATGAGATTCGCGCCCGGGCCGGTGCCGGGGAAGAGCCGGCGGAAGGCATCGTTCGCGGCGACCACGTCGTAGCCGCCGTCGTGCAGGCAGGCCGGATGCGGAAGGCTGTGCAGCACCGTGAGATCGGCGTCCGGCGGCGGAGTGGAGTCGAACACCCTGGGCAGTGTGCGGGACAACTCTTCACAGCGACTTCGTATCGAGTTAAGCCGGATCACAAGACAGGGCGATCTCGCAGAATTTCTGTCATATTGAGAGCACTCTGTTTGGTTTTATTCGAAGTTGGGTACGGGGGTCGCGCGGCGACATGGCGCTCATACGCATCGGGGTGCTGGGTCCACTGCACATCAGCATCGATGGTTCACGGGTGCCTCCGGGCGCGCCCATGCAGTGCGCGGTGCTGGGACGGCTGGTCGCGGCCGGTGGCCGGGTGGTGCCCACCGAACGGCTCATCGACGATCTCTGGCACGGCGACCCGCCCGCCAAAGCCGTTGCCGCGCTACAGGTCTACATCCACAACCTGCGGCGGGTCTTCGAACCCGACCGGCCGCGGCGCGCGCACTCCCGGGTCATCGTGTCCGAATCCCACGGTTATGCGTTGAATCTCGAGCCGTCCCAAGTGGATTCCTGGCACTTCGAACAGCTGCTGCACGGCCACGAGGCCGCCATGCGCGACCCGGCGGGACGGCCCGACCCGCTCGAACAGGTGCGGGTACTGGACGCCGCGCTGGCCTGCTGGCACGGCGCGGCCTTCGAATCGTTTCCCGGAATGCCCTGGGCGGCACAGGAAACCGCCCGCCTGCTGGCCCTGCGCCTGACCGCGGCCGAACTGCGGGCCCAGGCGGCGCTGGAGCTGAACCGGCCCGCCGAGGTGGTGCTGGCGCTGCGGCCCATTCTCGAGGAGCATCCGGGACGCGAGGAGTGCGCGCGGCTGCTGGCCATCGCGCAGTACCGACTGGGACAGTCACTGGACGCGCTCGCCACCGTGCGCCGCAGCCGCGAATTCCTGACCCTGGAATTCGGCGTGGATCCCGGTCCGGGACTGCGGGATCTGGAAACCGCCATCCTCACGCACTCGGTGGACACCGAGACCGTGACCCCGCCCGCGCCCGTCAAACCCGTCGAGCCGGAACCCCGTCCGGATCCGGAACCGTTGCCGGACACCGGATACGCGCCCCAGCGCGCCGCCGTCCTGGCCGCCGCCGATACCGCCGCGGCCGGGCAGGTCCGGCTGGTGTGGCTCTCCGGTGAGGCCGGCGCCGGGAAGACCACCCTCGCCACCACCGTCACCCAGCACCTGGGCGACCGCGGCTGGACCACCGTCTTCGGCCGCTGCCCCGAGGTCGAATCCGCGCCGCCCGCCTGGGCCTGGGCCGAGGTGCTCACCGGCCTCGACGCCGCCGACCCCGAAACCTTCACCGCCGCCGACGCTTTCACCCTGGCCCGGCGCGTGGTCCGGTCCTGCCGGGAACGCTCGGCCGGCACGCCCATCGCCATCGTGCTCGAGGATGTGCACGGCGCGGACACCGCCACCCTGCAGGTGCTGCGGCAGGTTGTGAACTGGCTGCGCGACCGCCCCATCCTCATCGTCGCCACCCTGCGCGGCACCGAGGCGGGCACCGGCGTCCGCGACACCGCCGCCGCCCTGGCGCTTTTCACCGCCGACCGCATCGACCTCGACGGCCTGGACATGGCCGGCACCCGCCGCGCCGCGGCCGCCGCCGGACTTACCGAGCTCGACGACCGCACCATCGAACTGCTGCGCCGCCGCACCGGCGGCAACCCGCTGTTCGTGCGCGAACTCGCCAAACTCGTTGCCACCCAGGGCACCACCGACGCCCTGCCCAACAGCGTCCGCGACCTGCTCGGCCGCCGCATCGCCCAACTCCCGCCGGATGTGGTGGATCTGCTGCGCCACCTCTCGGTCTGGGGCGAGGACAGCGATATGACCACCCTCGCCGCCTCCGTCGACCGCCCCACCGACACCGTCATCGACCTGATCGCGACGGCCGAATCGGCCCGCCTGCTCCGCACCGACCGCGCCGGCCGCATCATCTTCGACCACGCCCTGGTCCGCGAAACCGTCTACTACGACCTGCCCACCCTGCGGCGCACCCGAATGCACTGGGCCGCCTTCGAATACCTGCGCCGCGACCCCGGCCCGGCGCCCGCCGCGCCGAGCGCCACGGGCGAGCCGACCGCATCGGGCACGACAGGAGCGCACTCCACCCCGGTCACGACCGGAGCGGAGGGCGCGACCGCCCGCGCCGACCGGCGCGGCGCCGACCGTACTCGGGCGGAAGACGCTCCGGGCGCCGGGAATCGGGTACTGGCGGCACTTTGGGGAGCGGACCACCTGGTCGCAGCGCTGCTCGGCGCACCCCGGCAGCGGGCCGCTCGCCGCGACGAACGGGCGCTGTCCGCCCTCCGGGGCGCCGACGAGGTGGTGGCGGCCAGACCCGCTGAAATGGCCACGGACACAGCCGTTTCCGAACCCGCCGCCGTGACCGGCCCCCCGGTGAATTCCGATCCAGGACACGACGACGACGCGGCAGGTGTTCGGCACGCCCCCGCGACTTCCGGGCCCGACCTGAGCGAAAGCGACACGGCGAGCGACTCGGCCCCGGAAGTGCCGGATTCCGCGTCTCCCAGCGGAAGTGTGCGGGCACAGCAAGCCGAAGAGCCCATCGCGAATCCGGACACGGCCGGCGACCCGCCCGCGCGCGAGCCTTCACCCCTCCCGTGGAACCGCGCCCGGGACGAGGTCCGGGTTCCGCGAGGGCGCGATATCGACGCGCTGGCGCATCACGCGGCACTGGGCGCGACCGTCGAAACCGCCACGGTGGCACTGCCTTACGTGCGCGCCGCGGCCCGGCGGTGCGTGGAGCGGCGCATGCGGGCCGATGCGGTGCGGCGCTGGCGATCGGTGCTGGCGTTGCACGATCTGGCCGGGCACGCCGGTCCCGCCGCGTCGTTCGCGGAGCGTCTGGCCGTGCTCGAGGCACGGTGTGAGCTGGTGGTGGCGCTGGCCTACGACGGGCAGCACATCGCGGCGCGGGCGGCCCGTGAACAGGCCCTGGACCTGGCCGAATCCTTGGGCGGGACAGCCGGATTCGGCGGGGATGGCGCTGCGCGCACCGCATCGGCCGGTGGGCGGGCGCTGCTCGCGCACGCCGCGACCTGCTGGCCGACGCCGCTGATCTGGTCCGTGCACGATTGGCATACGCCGGATCCGCGGCTGCGGGAGCCCTTGCGGATCGCGTCGGCCGATCTGGATCTGCCGATGCGAACACGGATCCTGTTGCAGGTCACCGCCGTCTTCGATCGGGCCGTCGAGGATCCGTCGACCGCCCGGATCATGGCCGCGGCCGCGATGGTGATGGCCGAGCGGCTCGGCGACCCGGATCTGGTGTGCACGGTCATCAACGCGCAGGCGTTCGCGGCCTTCGCCGCCGGTGGATTCCTGCGCGCCCACGACCTGAAAAGGCATGCGACGCAACTACTCCGGATCTCGACCGAGGAGCAGCTCACCGAATTCCGGGCGCTCGCGCACTATCTGCTGTTCCGGGCCTGCCTGGCCGACGCCGACCTGACGGCGGCCGCCGACCACGCCCGCAAGGCCAGCGAATACGCCACCGACGGCCAGCTGCGGCACCTGCTCGACGCCATCGCCCCGTTCGGCATGGTGCTGGAGTTGTTGCGCGGCAACACCGATGAGGTGCTGCGCCTGCTCGCCGAGGGCTACGCCGATCTCGACGATCTGGTGGCGCATTCCGGTGAGGGCGCGGCCGAACCGACCCGCGACCCGAACGCGCTGCACATCGGCATCGCGGTCTCCATTGGCTGGCTGCGCAACGACATGTCGGAGTACCTGGAGGAGCTGCGCGAGCGCGCCGCCCTCAAACCCGAACTGTTCATTCACGGTTACGCGCTGGCGCTGGTGCACGCCGGCCGCCCGGAGGAGGCCCGCCGGGTGCTGGCCACCATGCCGGTGCCCGCGCCGCAGTTCTGGTCCACCTTCACCGCGGTCAAGGCGCGCCTGGCTATCGCCTTCGGGGATCCGGAAGCCGCGCTGGCGGTCTACCGGCAACTGCTGCCCTACTCCGGCACCATCTGCGGACTCGAGACCGGCGCCACGGTGTTCGGGCCCATGGACTACATCCTCGCCGAGCTGGCCACCTACCTCGGCGACCACCAGGAGGCGGCCAACCATCACGCCGCCGCGGAGCAGTTGCAGGCCCGATTGCAGTCCGATCTGGTCGAACTCGCGCCCCCGGGTGTGGGTCTCATGCAGGCCAGCCGCCTGGGCCCGATGGGCCGCAGCCGCCTGGTGCGCCGTTCGTGACGAACCCGGTGCGCCGTTCGTGAAGAAATTGTGGAGATCCGCGGCGGCCGGAACTCTCTGATCTCGGGCTGCGTCCTACCTGATAGAGCCGATGGACGGCCGGAACGGGGAGGACGAGCAATGACAGTCGAGCTGGAGCGCAGACCACGCACCCGTCGCCGCTGGCTGGTGGTGAGCACCGTTGCGCTGGTGGTGATTTCGGCGCTGAGCGTCGGGGGAGTGCTCGGCGTGCGGTACTGGCAGCAGCACCGGCACGAGGTGCCCTACGGTCCGCGCGAGATGGACGGCCGTCTGCTGCACGCCTTTCCGGACGTGGACACCACGGGATTGAGCGCTGATCAG
Organism: Nocardia concava NBRC 100430; assembly: GCF_000308815.1. Lineage (GTDB taxonomy): Bacteria > Actinomycetota > Actinomycetes > Mycobacteriales > Mycobacteriaceae > Nocardia > Nocardia concava. Next base: position 51,508 of record NZ_BAFX01000120.1, on the reverse strand, counting down.
GCGAAAGTGGTGGAGATCCTGCGGCAGCAATTCGACGAACAGTCCGGTCGCGACAAATACTCCGAGGGCATTGCCGAACCGTGGTGCGCCGACTTCGTCAGCTGGGTGATGCGCGCGGCCGGACAACCTTTGAGCAATCCGAATTCGGGCACCTGGCGCATTCCTGGCGTCTACACCCTGGAGGAGTACTACCGGGGACAACATCGTTTCGAGCAGGCCAACAACGGATATCAACCGCGGGTCGGTGACGTGGTGATGTACTCGGATTCCAGTGTGTTCACCCAGCACACGAATATTGTTATTGCCGTAGATTCCGATACCATCACCACGGTAGGTGGCAATGAAGCCGGGGAATCCGGTGGTGTGGCCATCCACAAATTCCGCCCATCCGGCACATCGGGGCTGGTCGGATTCGGGCGATTGGGAACACGCTGATTCCACATTCTGGAAACACGCGGGGCGGGGTGTACTCCTGAGCGCACCTTCCGCTTACGATGGGTTTCGGCGGCGCCCGGCAGCGTCGTCGATCGATCCCTGTCCTGCTGCCCCCTCATCGGCAGGACAGGGGTCCCCGCCCGACGAAAGAAGCTGGATGACGTCGTCCGACCAACCCTCCTGGATCGATTACGCCGAATTCGGCGAACGTTTCGTGGCGGCGGCGGTGACGGAATCCCGGATCGAATCCGCGGTCTCCAGTGTGGCCGGGCGGGGGATGACCATCGGCCCCTTCGGAATCGGTCCTGCCGGACTCGCCCGGTTCGTCGCCAAGGGCAGCATCGGCAAACCCACCGTCATCCGGCGCGGGCCGCACGTGCATTTCGACGTCATGCTCCCGGTGAAACTGCGGGTCGACGTCACCCTGGGCGGGCAGCGGCTGCGGCTGGAGGCGGTCGTCGAGATCGACCTCACCATGCACGCCCGCACCGCCGACCCGCTGCTCATCGTCATCGATATTCCCCCGGTCACCGGCCGCGACGTCAGCTTCGTCATGCGCGCCCAAGCCATCGGCACGGCGTGGGAACTGCTGCTCAACCCGATCGCGCAGCTGGTGCAGCGCGAGGTCGCCAACCGCATCAACGGCATTCTGGCCGACCCGGATTCGCAGCGCGGGCGCACCTTCGACGTCGAGGCCATCCTCAACAAGACCAACTCGCCCTATCGCGGGCGGCCCACCCACGACTGGATCGGCTACGACGAGTTCGGCCGCCGCTTCTTCTCCCGCATCGTCACCGTGGAGCGGGTGCAGGAGGTCGTGGAATCCATGGCCGGTAAGCCCATCGAGGTCGGGCCCATGCGCACCGGACCCGGCAACAAGGCCGAGGTCTGGGTGCAGGGCAGCGTGCGGCTGCCCAAGGTGGCCGAGGCCGGGTCGGTCACGACGGCGCCCCCGCCGGAGCCGCGGATCGCCGAATTGCCGAAGGCCGCGGCCGAATCCGCGGAAGCGGCGGCCGGGAACCACGCCCACGATCCCGCCCTGGTGCGTTTCGATCTCACCATTCCGGTGAGCCTGGACATCTCCGTGGACGTGCTGAAGACCAACCGCTACAAGGCCGAGGTGCAGGTGCCGGTGGCGTTGACCGCGCGCGCCGCGGAACCGTTGCTGATCGTCATCGACGCGGTGCCGCCGCGGGCCGGGGACATCGACCTGGACATGACGGCCGAGGGCTGGCGGGCCGCCGCGCTCGGCAAGATCGCGGGCATGCGCAAGCAGATCGCGGCCCAGGTGGCCAATGTGGTGCGCACCGAGGTGGCCGACGTGTCGCGCCGGACCATCGATGTCGGCGCGCGGCTGGACTCCACACGCGTCTGATAGCTGCAGCTTTGCTCTCTCCCGGCTAGCGCCCGGTTTCGCCTGCATGTGACATATGGTGCCGCTGTGCCCGATGAGTCTGGCGATTCCAATGTGAATATGGTGAAATGAGGGCACGTTCAGGGCTCCCGGCGCACGGATGATCTTGTTGTTCATCGGGGAAGGTGCGCCGGGTACGCCGCTTTTTGTTCGACATGTTCGACCAGTGAGTGTGCGCGAAGGAGCCCGAGATGCGTTCTGCCCATGTCAATCGACGGAACTTCCTATCCGGCGCAACGGTTCTCGCCGCCGGGATCACCGCCGGACTGGCCCTCCCGCCCGCTGCCGCCCGGGCGAAGAAGCAGGCGATCGGCACGCTGCTCGATTACGCGGGCGGCGTCCCCTCACCCCAATCCATCAGCGACGACGGCCATATCGGCGTCATCCGCTACGTCTCGGACCGGCGACCCGGTGCGGAATGGATGGCGGGCAAACCCCTGCTCGCCCGCGAGGTCGACGCCCTGCGCGCCGTGGGCCTGTCCGTGGTCTCCTGCTACCAGTTCGGCAAGGGGCCGACCGCGGACTGGCGCGGCGGCTACGAGGCCGGATTGCGGCACGCCGCACGGGGTTTGGTGCTGCACAAGTCCGCGGGCGGGCCCGACGGCGCACCCATCTACGCCTCGATCGACGACAATCCGGACGACGAAGAGTTCGAGAAGATGATCGACCCGTACCTGCGCGGCTGGGAGACGGTCATCGGACGCGAACGTCTAGGCGTCTACGCGAACTCACCGACCATCGACAACATCAGCGACGCGGGCCTGGGTTCGTACTTCTGGCAACACAATTGGGGCACCCCGAAGGGCTACGTCCACCCCGGCGCCCACCTCCACCAGTTCGAGATCGACAAGCGCGAGGTGGGCGGCATCTCCGTGGACGTCAACAATGTGCTGGCCGCGCAATACGGCCAGTGGTGGTAAATCCCCACTCTCGAAGCTCTCGTGCCCCGCTGCTTTCAGCAGCGGGGCACGATGATGAAAAGACAAGGGGTTAGGTCTGGCAGTGGCAGGTCGGGTCGAGAGCCAGATCGGGTTCCTCCGGAACCACGCGCAGCGTGAAGTGACGGTCGGTTTCGTCTTCGTCGCCCCGGCTGAAGCTCTGACGATCTCCTGCCCAGGAGAACAGCGACCAGCGCGACAGGCCCGAGAAGGCTGACCCCAGGCTGCCGAACGAGGCCGAGGAAATGATGGAGCCGAACGAGCCCACCGACCCGATCGACAGCACCGAGCCCACGCTGCCGATCGACAGGATCGAATAGGCCGAGCCGATCGACAGGATCGATCCCTCCGAGCGAATCGAGAGGATCGATCGGCGCGAATGCAGTCCCCGCACAGGGTGAGTCACAGCGGCCATGTCCTTCGGTCTACCACAGGACACCCGAATGACGAAGGACTCCCCGGAATACCGGGGAGTCCTTCGTTTTCGGCTGGTGATCGCTTACGCGACGGTGAAGAAGCCGATGGTCGGCAGGAAGTTGCAGGTGATCGGCTGCGACTCCGGATCGGCCTGGGTGGTCAGCGAACCCGAGACGACGGCGACCACGCGGCCGCCACCGGTGTTGGCGATGGCCGAGAGGGTGGCCGGGCCGTCGGGGTTGATGTGCTGCTCGTTGGTCAGGTTCATGACGCCGCTGGCGCGGGTGTCCAGGTTCAGCCACTGCACCGTCATCGGGGTCGGCTGCACATCGGTGGGCTGCTTGGTGCCCAGCGCGGTGAACACGAAACCGGCCTGGCCCTGCGCGGGTCCGGGCGGGGGCAGCTGCGCCGGGCCGGGGACGGCCAGCGCGGTGCCCACCGAGTCGGCGGAGGAGGAGATGCAGCCCTTGCCGATGGTCGGCCACAGGAACTGGGCGATGACCGGGCCGTCCTTCGGGATGTCCGGGCCGCCACCGCCGCTGCCGTCGAGGAAGGTGATGACCGCGAGCAGGGTGGTCTTCACCTGGGCGGGCAGGTTGCTGCTCTCGAGCAGCTGCTTGGCCTGGGCCAGAATGGCGTTCTTCGGGCCGGCGTCGGCGATATCGGCGGGACCGGTCGCGGCGCCGATGATGGCGGGGACCAGCGACGCCAGCGCGTCGACCGGAACACCTTCGGGGATCATCGGAATGGACGAGACATTCTGTACCGGTGCGGGCTTCGCGTAGGCCGTCGGCACGGCGACGGTGGCGCAGGCCGCCAGGGCCAGCGCGGACATTGCGAACCGCGATCCTCGGGTGCGAAGCACTGGTGTAGCCGTCCTTACCTTCAGGGACCATCTAGCGGCGATGGAGCCATCGCTCCGCGCCACTCTAGGTACCGGGCTGCCAAGTTGTACAGCCACGGCGCGATCTTGGCGAACTAGATCAGCTGACGCTATCGAACGAGCGACCAGAAAGCGTGTTACAGATGGGGTCAGTGATGCAAATGTTACAGCGAGGGGTCCGCGATGGGCGGCATATTCGGCGGTGCGACTAGGCTTGTCGAGGCCGTTGGCCACCTGTGTGACCCGCCGAGCTGAAAGACCGTGCCGTGCAATCGACACGTCCTGAGAATCAGACACAGCCTGTGAATCGACATCGCACTGCCAACAAACACTGGCGTATGGCCGCCGCGGCACTGGGCATTTCGGTGCTGGCGCGTCTGGCGTGGGTTCTATTGCTGCCCAACGGCATGAACTTCGTGGACCTGCACGTCTACGTCGACGGATCGGCGAACTTCGGCAGCGGCCACCTCTACGACTACACCGATTCCAGCAAGACGCCGGACTTCCCGCTGCCCTTCACCTATCCGCCCTTCGCGGCCATGGTCTTCTATCCGCTGCACTTCCTGCCGTTCTCGGTGGTGGCCATCGGCTGGCTGCTGGCCACGGTGGCGGCGCTGTTCGGCGTGGTGTGGCTGGCGTTCGAGATGCTCGTGGGCAAAGAGGCCATGCGCGAACCGAAGTGGCGCACGGCCGCGGTGGCCTGGACCGCGATCGGCATGTGGCTCGAGCCGGTGCGGTCGACCTTCGACTACGGCCAGGTCAATGTCTTCCTCGTACTGCTGGCCATGATCGCGGTGCGCAGCGCCACCTGGTGGATCTCGGGCACGCTGGTCGGCATCGCGGCGGGCATCAAGCTGACCCCCGCTGTCACCGGCCTGTACTTCGCGGCCCGCAAGCGCTGGCTCACCGCGATCTGGTCCGCGGTCGTGTTCTTCGGAACCATCGGCCTGACCTACCTGATCACGCCGGGGGAGACCAACAAGTACTTCCGGGAGCTGCTCGGCGACGCCCACCGCATCGGACCGGTCGGTTCCGCGACCAATCAGTCCCTGCGCGGCGCGCTCAGCCGCCTGGTCGGCCACGATGTGGTGTCCGGCCCGCTGTGGATCGCCGCCGCGCTGGTCACGGCCGTGCTCGCCTTCTTCGCCTGGCGCGCACTGGCTTCCGACGACCGCCTCGGCACCCTGATCATCGTGCAGCTGTTCGGGCTCATGGTCTCGCCGATCTCCTGGTCCCACCACTGGATCTGGCTGCTCCCCGTGATCCTGTGGCTGCTCTACGGTCCACTGCGGCAGGCCGCGGGGGCCCGGGTGATGGCCGGCTTCTGGCTGACGGTGACGCTCATCGGAGTGCCCTGGGTACTGGGCTTCTTCCAGGACTCGATCTGGACCATCTCCCGCCCGGGCATCCTGTCCTGGCTGGGCGCGGTGGACGGGCTCGGCGTGCTGGCGCTGTTCGCCTGGATCATCGTGAGCAAGAACCGTGCGGTCGAGGATGCGAGGGCCGCGGACCGAGCCGGATCGATTCGGCAGCACCCGTAGATTCGGTCCGCCGTTTCCCGCGTGCCCGTCGAGTTCCCGCGTGCCCGTCGAGTCTGTCGCGAGTGTTGCTGGGGCTCAGCGCAATCTGCTACAAATCTCAGCGGGGCGCCGCCATAGCGGTTGTTTGACAAATGCTTTAGAAGGCTGTGGCGGTATCTTTCGTGACTGTTGATCGTGTTGTGGCGGCTACGAGTGCGCCGGTAGAAGGAACAGTTCGCAGTCGGGGTGGCCGTTTCGAGTTTCTCGATGCGCTTCGCGGTCTGGCGGCCTTGGCGGTTGTGATTCAACACTGTTCGGAACGTCTCTTCCCCGCTTATTTCCGCTTCTCGCAAGCCCATTTCGGACTGGGCGAGTTCGGTGTCTTCGTCTTCTTCCTAGTCAGTGGCTACATCATCCCCGCGTCGCTGGAGCGCGGGCGATCGCTGGGCGCGTTCTGGGTGGGCCGGTTTTTCCGGCTGTACCCGTTGTACTGGGCCTGCCTGATCGCGGCGCTGATCCTGCACGCGTTCGGCCAGTTCGGCCTGCGGGCGGAGTTTCTGGCGCACCCCGTGCGCGAGTTCCTGTCGAACCTCACCATGGTGCATTTCTTCATCGGCGGCCCGGACATCCAGATAATCGGCGCTTCCTGGTCGCTGTCCTATGAACTCGCGTTCTACCTATTTCTGTCGCTGCTGCTGATCGCCGGGCTCAACCGGCGGTCCGGGCCCCTGGCGGTCCTTGCGATCAGTTTGATCGTGCCGGGGGCGTTGCTGCCGGCCGCGATGCTCAGCGGCTCCGGGGCGAACGTCGTCACGCGCTCGGCGGTGGTGGTCGTGACGATCCTGATCGCGGTGGTGTTCGCCCGCTTGGCGTCGGACCGGCGCTCGGCCATCGTCGCGATCCTGCTCGCATTCCTCACCGTCCCCCTGGTTCTCAACCAGCCCGGGCCGTCGGCGTTGACCTTCGGCTACTTCGCCACCATGTTCGTCGGCACGGTGCTCTATCGCGTGACGTCCGGCCAGATCGATGCGCGGCGCGGGTGGGCGGTGTTCGCATTCGCGATCTGCGTGATCTTCGGGATCAGTCTGCTCGTACCGTCTTTCCAGGACCCGATCACCGGTGTCTGGGTGACGTGGGTGAAGCAGCCCACCACCATCATCGCCGCCTACCTGTTCTTCGCGGGGGGACTGTGGCTGCGCCGCTTCTCCTTCCCGCGGCCCCTGCTGTTCCTGGGCCGAATCAGCTACTCGCTCTACCTCGTTCACGCCCTGATCCTCGACACTCCCCGCTGGACCTCGCCGGTCCTCGGCATCCCCGCGGCCTGGCTCACGTTGTGCACGTGGGTGATCGGTGCGGTGGCGATCGCGGCGGTGACCTACCGCTTGATCGAGAAGCCGTGCAACGATCTCGGTCATCGCCTGATCGCCAAGATGTAAACGGCGTAGAAACGGCCGTCGAATTGATAGTTTTATATAGTGATGTGCGGCACATTCGAATCCTCATAGCGCAAGCCCCCAATTCCATTGGCTCCGGCTAACAGCCTTCACATCACGGCGCATCCCTGAATGGGTCATCGAATCGGTCATCCAATCCGTCATCGCCGGTCTGCATTTGCGAACTCTGTTGTTAGGCATTACCGTTTCTGAAAACTGCATAACCGAGCAGGACCGCGAGCTCTTGCGCTCATCATGTTCGCTGCCGGGGAGGAATCAGTTCGTCAGCGAACAGATGCGGCGCCACCGCTGTGCGTGGCGCCGAACGCGTCTGTCGGGAAAGTAGCAGGGGCAGTTCATGACAGCGGTCGTTGCGGTTCATGCCGAACCGGACGTCATTCCGGATACCCACCCACCGTTCGCCTTCCGCGGCGTCGCGCTGATGTCGGCGATCTCCTTGATCGTGCTGACGGTGACCGCGGGCCGCTACGACTTCTTCGGCGACGAACTCTATTTCCTTTCCGCCGGACGGCGACTCGACTACACCTACGCGGATCAGGGCGTGATAGTGGCCCTGTTCGCCCACATCGCGGACCTGCTCGCGCCGGGATCGGTGACGGCGGTGCGGTTCCCGGCCGTCGTGATGAGCGTGCTCGCGATCGTGGTGTCGGCGCTGATCGCCTACGAACTCCGGGGCAGCCGCCGGGCGCAGCTGCTCGCCGCGGGCTGCTACGGCACCTCCTACCTGCTGGTGACCCAGTGCGCGCTGAGCACGTTCTCCTTCGACGCCACGCTCACGGCCGTGATCACCTGGTTGTTCATCCGCTGGGTGCGCACCCGCCAGGACCGGCTCATCATCGCGGCGGGACTGGTCGCCGCGCTGGACATGCAGGTGAAGTGGATGATCCCGCTGGTCTGGGCGTGCCTGGGGGCGGGCGTCCTGCTGTGCGGTCCCCGGGACATCTTCCGCCGCCCCGCGCTGTGGGTGGCCTCCGGCATCCTCGCCCTGTCCCTGGTCCCGATTCTGTACTGGCAGTCGCAGCACAACTGGCCGCAGCTGTCCATGGGCCCGATCATCGGCAAGGAGCAGGACGCCACGGGCTACGGTCCGCCCGGATTCTTCCCGCAGTGGCTCGGATTCGCCGGCTTCCTGGGCACGGTGCTGATGGCGATCGCGTTCTGGGCGGTGGTCAGGCAGGAGTCGCTGCGTCCGTATCGCTTCGTCGCGGTCGCGCTGCTGCTGATGACGCTGTTCGTCGTCGTCACGCACGGCCGGCCCTACTATCCGACCGGCTTCTTCCCCGCCATGTTCGCCATCGGGGCCGTCGCCTTCTCGCGGTATCCGCGCAAACGCTGGATGAACCTGGCGATGATTCCGCTGGCCGCACTCACGATGGTGACCTATATCGGCTCGCTCACCGTGCTGCCGCTGCCGCCCAGCTGGCGCACCCCCACGCAGAACGCGATCGACCTCGGTATCCGGTCGGCGTTCTGGGGCACCACCAATTGGGACCGGATGGTCGCGGCCGTCGACGCCGGTTATGAGCGGTTGACGCCCGAGGAGAAGGCGCATTCCGCCATCCTCACCCAGGGGTATTGGCAGGGTGGCGCGGTCGAGGAGTTCGGCGGGAAGTACGACCTGCCCGCCACCTACAGTCCGAGCCGGGGTTTCGGATTCTTCGGTCCGCCACCGGATTCGGTGACGACGGTGATCTTCGTCGGCCTGGATACCGCCGAACCCGATCTGCGATCGCATTTCACCGAGGTGGAACGCGTCGGGACGCTCGACGATCCGATCGGCATCCCCGGCATCGATCGCATGACCGCCGTCTGGAAGTGCAAGGGGCCGAAGCGGCCGTGGTCGATCGAATGGGATTCGATGACCACGCTGTACTTCGATCTCGGGCAATGGCACGACCCGCAGGCGCACACTCGGCCCACGCACTGACCGGGCGGCTCGGCTCTGCGCATGGAGTCTCAGCCCTGTGCGTGGAGTCTCAGCCCTGTGCGTGAAGTCGATCGATCTCGCGTGCGAGCGCCATGTCCAATGCGGTGAGGCCGACCGCCGAGTGCGTCGAGAGCGTGAAAGAGACTCGCCGCCAGCGGATATCGATGTCGGGATGGTGGTCGGCGGCCTCGGCCGCCAGGGCCACCCGGCGCACCAGTTCGATGCCGGCGAGGAACGAGGTGGCCTCGATGGTGCGGGTGATGGAGTCGCCGTCGCGGGTCCACTCGGGCAGTTCGGTGAGGGCCTTGGCGATGTCGTCGTCGGAGAGCAGCGCGGGCTTCATGTCTCCGGTCTACGCCGGTTTCACGCCGCGCGCGCGAGTTTGAGGCACTTCTTGAGTTCCTTGCCGCAGCAGCCCTGGGCCTCGGCCTTTTTCATGCGCATGATGACGACCGGGCACTTCACGCACCGTGTCTTCTTGCGGCAGCACTTCTTCTTCGGCTTGAGGCCGGAGACGTCCTTCGCCTTCACCTTGCCCATGTTGGTTAGCTTAACCTAACCTCAGCCCATTAAACGTGTGATTTCTTCGGCCCCGTAATATGTAGCTCGCCGCATGCCCGGTGGAGTTCGCCATGTCTCTTTGTAGGCAGCCCCACGCATGAGACCCATCCGGGTCGGCATCAGACTTTTCACCAGGAGGAATCAAACGTGTCGTCTGTCGAGTTCCGCAACGTCGCCATCGTGGCGCACGTCGACCACGGCAAGACAACACTGGTCGACGCCATGCTCCGGCAATCCGGTGCGTTCGCCGAACGCGCCGAACTCGTCGACCGAGTGATGGACTCCGGTGACCTCGAGCGCGAGAAGGGCATCACCATTCTCGCCAAGAACACCGCTGTTCACCGGCATAATGCCGACGGATCGGTCACCGTAATCAATGTCATCGACACCCCCGGCCACGCCGACTTCGGTGGTGAGGTCGAGCGCGGTCTGTCCATGGTGGACGGCGTCGTGCTGCTCGTCGACGCGTCCGAGGGTCCGCTGCCGCAGACCCGCTTCGTGCTGCGCAAGGCGCTCGCCGCCTCGCTGCCGGTGATCCTGGTGGTCAACAAGACCGACCGCCCGGACGCCCGCATCGAGGAGGTCGTCGAGGAGTCGCACGACCTGCTGCTGGACCTGGCCTCCGACCTCGACGACGAGGCCTCGGAAGCCGCCGAGCTGGCCCTCGACCTGCCGGTGCTCTACGCCTCCGGCCGCGCGGGCGTCGCGTCCACCAAGCGTCCCGACAACGGCCAGGTGCCCGACGCCGAGAACCTCGACGAGCTGTTCGAGGTCCTCATGAAGTACGTCCCGGCCCCCAAGGGCGACCCGAACGCCACCCTGCAGGCGCACGTCACCAACCTCGACGCGTCCCCGTTCCTGGGTCGTATCGGCCTGGTGCGCATCCACAACGGCACCCTGAAGAAGGGCCAGACCGTCGCGTGGATGAACGGCGACGGCGTCAAGAACGTCCGCATCACCGAGCTGCTCAAGACCGTCGGCGTCGAGCGTCAGCCCGGCGAGGAGGCCGTGGCCGGTGACATCGTCGCCGTCGCGGGCATCCCGGACATCATGATCGGCGACACCCTCGCCGACGTCGACAACCCGGTCGCGCTGCCGCGCATCACCGTCGACGAGCCCGCCATCTCGGTCACCATCGGCACCAACACCTCGCCGCTGGTCGGCCGGGTCTCGGGCCACAAGCTGACCGCCCGCATGGTGAAGTCGCGCCTGGACCAGGAGCTGGTCGGCAACGTGTCGCTGCGCGTGCTCGACATCGGCCGCCCGGACGCCTGGGAGGTGCAGGGCCGTGGTGAGCTGGCGCTGGCCATCCTGGTCGAGCAGATGCGCCGCGAGGGCTTCGAGCTGACCGTCGGCAAGCCGCAGGTGGTCACCAAGATCGTCGACGGCAAGACCCACGAGCCGTTCGAAGAGCTGACCATCGACTGCCCGGACGAGTACCTGGGTGCCGTCACCCAGCTGCTGGCCGCCCGCAAGGGCAAGATGGTCCAGATGAGCAACCACTCCGCCGGGTGGGTGCGCATGGAGTTCATCGTTCCCTCGCGTGGCCTGATCGGTTTCCGCACCGACTTCCTCACCGAGACCCGCGGCACCGGCATCGCCAACGCCGTGTTCGACGGTTACGCGCCGTGGGCCGGCGAGATCCGCGCCCGCCACACCGGTTCGCTGGTCTCCGACCGTGCCGGTTCGGTCACCCCGTTCGCCATGATCCAGCTGGCCGACCGCGGCCAGTTCTTCGTGGAGCCGGGCGCCGACACCTACGAGGGCCACGTGGTCGGCATCAACCCGCGTGCCGAGGACCTCGACATCAACGTCACCCGCGAGAAGAAGCTGACCAATATGCGGTCCGCCACCGGTGACGTGCTCGAGACCCTGGCCAAGCCGCTGCAGCTGGATCTCGAAGGCGCGATGGAGTTCTGCACCGACGACGAGTGCGTCGAGGTGACCCCGGAGATCGTGCGCGTGCGCAAGGTCACCCTGAACGCCAACGACCGCCAGCGCGAGATCTCCCGCCGCAAGGCCCGCGACCGGGCCGCTCAGTAAGGGAGAACCCAACTCTCGGGGACGCTCGGGGGCTTCGCCCCTGAAACCCCAGCCGCCCACCCGGGTCAGCCCGGGTGGGCGGTCCAGTATCTGTCGGCGGTCCCGCATCGACGGGCCTTGCCGAGGCGGCCGTGCGTCGGTGGCCGGGTGGCGTGAAGGGGATCCAGTAGAGTGCCGAACGTGAGAACGGGGGCGCGGAGGCGCGCGTCGTGGCGCGCGGTGCTGGTTTTGGTGGCGGCCCTGCTGGGAGTCGCGACCGGCTGCACCGCGAACCCGCCGCCGCCCATCGAATCCACGGACAGTCCGAAGACGCAGCCCGCCAAGCCCGGGAAGAACTCGGTGGTGGTGGCCGTCGACGACATCGGGATCGGGTTCAATCCGCACCTGCGCTCGCAGCAGTCGCCCGCGACCGCCGCGGTGGCGTCTATGGTGCTGCCGAGCCCGTTCCGGGCGAGCCCGACGCCGGGCGTTCCCGGCGGCACCGATTGGAATCTGGATCCGGCGCTCATGGTGTCGGCGGATGTGACGGCGCAGGAGCCGTTCACCATCACCTACCAGATCAAAAACGAGGCGTCCTGGTCCGATGGTGCGCCCATCGCGGCCGAGGACTTCAAATACCTGTGGCAGCAGATGATCACGCAGCCCGGCGCGGTGGATCCCGCGGGCTACCGGCTCATCTCGGATGTCAGCTCGTCGGCGGGCGGCAAGACCGTCACCGTCACCATGACCGAGCCGTATCCGGCTTGGCGGCAACTGTTCTCGGATCTGCTGCCGCAGCATCTGGTGAAGGACTCCGGTTTCGAGCAGGGGCTCGTCGACACCATCCGGATCTCCGGCGGCCAGTTCCGCATCAAGCAGGCCGATCGCGGCCGCGAGGAGATCCTGCTCGAACGCAATGACCGGTATTGGGGTCAGCCCGCGGTGCCGGATCAGATCCTGTTGCGCCGCGGCGGAACCGCCGCGCAGGTCGCCGAATCGCTGCGCACCGCGGACGCGCAGATGGCGCTGGTGCACGGCGGGGTGGCCTTGCAGGCGCAGCTGGGCGCGATCCCCTCGGTGCGCACGGCCATGATGGCGCAGGCCCGCGAGATGCAGCTGGTGCTCAACGGCCGCAGTGGCGATCTCGCCGATGTGCGGGTGCGCCGCGCGCTGCTGGGGCTGCTGGATCCGGTGCTGCTGGCCACCGTCGGCGCGCAGACGGGCAGCTGGGTGGAGCCGGTGCGGGCGCAGGTGCTCGCGCCGTCGGATCCCGGGTACGCCGTGACCGCGCCGCCGCGGTTGAGCCCGGAGGAGGCGTTCGGGCTGCTGGCCGAGGCCGGATTCGCCCGCGCCGCGGAGACTCCCGCCGCGCAGTCGGCGACTTCGCCCGCGCCGCAACCGCGTCCGCTGGCCAAGAACGGGAAGTCGCTGACCGTGCGCCTGGGGGCGGTGGAGAGCGACACCACCTCGCAGGCGGTGGCGAATACCGCCGCCGACCAATTGCGCAGTGCCGGAATCGATGTGATCGTGCGCAGCGTGTCGGCCTCCACGCTGTACAGCAAGGAGTTGACCGACGGCAGCATCGACGCCGTGGTCGGCTGGGAGCGCACCGGCGGGGATCCGGCGACCGTGCTGGCCTCCCGCTACGGGTGCGCGCCGCTGCCGCTGCCCGGTGACGGCAATGATTCGACCGTGGTGGACGGCGCGAAGAAGTCACCCTCCAATCTGTCCGGAGTCTGCGATCCGACGCTGCAGCCCGCCATCGACACCGCCCTGCGCGGTATCGATGTGGGCAAGGTGATCGCCGAGTCCGAACCCAAACTGTGGGAGCTGTCGACGGTGCTGCCGATCGTGCAGGACACGCAGGTGGCCGCGGCCGGTCCGCGGGTGGACGGGGCCTCGCTGAGCGGCGCCATCCAGACCGGCATCTTCGGTGATGCCGCCAACTGGCGGAGGCTGCCGTGACCGACACGCACGGCCTGCTGCTGGTGCACGCGCATCCCGACGACGAGTCCATCACCACCGGCGGCACCATCGCCCACTACCGCAAGCGCGGCATTCCGGTGACCGTGGTGACCTGCACGCTCGGCGAGGAGGGCGAGGTCATCGGGGACGAGTACGCGCACCTGGTTGCCGGACAGGCCGATCAGCTGGGCGGCTACCGGATCCTCGAATTGACCAGGGCCCTGGCCGCTCTGGACGCGGGCGCACCGCACTTCCTGGGCGGCGCGGGCCGCTGGCGCGACTCCGGCATGGCCGGGACGCCGTCGGCGCGCAATCCCCGCGCCTTCGTCAACTCCGGCACCGCCGCCGTGGACGCGCTGGTGCAGGTGATCCTGGAACTGCGCCCGCGCGTGGTGATCGGCTACGACCCGCGCGGCGGCTACGGACACCCGGATCACATTCGCGCGCACGAGATCACGATGGCCGCCATCGACACCGCCTCCGACTGGGGATGGATCGTCCCCAAGGTCTATTGGACGGTCACCGACGGCGCGGTGCTGGCCATGCACACCGAGGCGCTCAAGCGCCGCACCGTGGATCAGCTGCCGGGTGCGCTGCCGCGCGGCTGGCGGCTGCCGCACGAGGGCGAATTGGCCTGTGTCCCCGCCGAATCCGTGACCACCACACTGGACGTGTCCGATGTGCTGGCCGCCAAGCGGGCCGCGCTGCGGGCGCACGCCACCCAGGTGACGGTGGCCCCGTCGGGCCGGGAATTCTCGCTCTCCAATGACATTGCCCAGCCGGTACTGCCGGAAGAGCACTACATTTTGGTGCGCGGTGAGCGCGGCCCGCTCGGCCCCGACGGCCGTGAACACGATCTCTTCGCCGGGCTGGAATGAGGACTGAGCCATGTACAACTGGGATTTGCAGAATGCGATAGCGGCTTTCGTCGAGAGCCAGCGCCCGTACTTCGAATGGCAGCACGAGCTGTACCTGTCGGTGCTGTACGGGTTCGTGGACATGCAGAGTCACCTGCTGACGCTGCTCGGATTCCCGCCGGTGCCGTGACGGCCGCCGTCGGCGCCCGGACGGGCGATGCCATAGCCGAGAACGAACCGGTGCGCACCGTGCTCAATGCGGTGATCGCCGGGCTGCTGCTGATCGACGCCGTGATCACGCTCGGGCTCGAGGTGCTGTTCCTGCCGCTCTACGCCGGGCAGGCGCATCTGCCGGAGTTGTCGCCGGTGATGGCCGCGCCGCTGGCCTCGACCACCACCGAGGGCGCGATCGCGCTGCCGTTCACGGCGCTGGCGGCCGCGGTGATCAATGTGCTGCTGGTGATGGGCATGGGTGTTGTGACACAGCGGATTCCGATGATGGCGTCGCCGATCCTGGTGTGGACGGTCGGATTCCTGATCTGCGCCGGGTTCAGCCCGAGCGGCTACGCGCTGCTCATGGGCGACTGGCCGACCATGCTGCTGCTCATCTGCGGTCTGCTGCCCTCGGGCATGTACCTGTACTACCGGGCCACCGCCCGGCTGGCCACCACTGGCGCGTGATCGAGCTCACAGGCTAGGCGTTTCTCGGCGGAGTCACACTCCGCCGTTCCCTCTCGTCATCTTCATGAACGCGATAACAGCGAGGACGAGCAAGGGGAAAGACGATGGGATTCGACGAACTGCGCAACACTGTCCGCGGCCGCGTATTGACCGCGGGCGACACCGATTTCGAGCAGGCCGCCCGGCCGTGGAGCATTGCGGTCACGCAGCCCGTGGCGGTGGTGGTCGAGGCCGCCGACGTCGACGATGTGGCGGCCGTGGTGCGGTACGCGCGCGGCGCGGGCATCCCGGTGGTCACCCAGCCGACCGGGCACGGCGCGACCGGCGGGGTGGAGAACGCGATTCTGCTGCGCACCGGTGCGTTGAACCGGATCGAGATCGACCCGGCTGCCCGGGTGGCGCGGGTCGGCGCGGGCGCGCAGTGGGGACGGGTGCAGGCCGCGGCGGCCGAGCACGGGCTCACCGGGCTCGCCGGCAGTAATCCGGTGGTCGGCGTGACCGGGTACACGCTGGGCGGCGGTGCGGGCTGGTTCGGCCGCAAGCACGGCTGGGCCTCGAATGCGGTGCGCGCCTTCGAGATCGTGGATGCCGAGGGTCACCCGGCCCGGGTGACCGCGGACAGCGATCCGGATCTGTTCTGGGCACTGTCCGGTGGTGGCGGCGACTTCGCCGTGGTGACCGGCCTCGAAGTCGAGCTGTTCGATGCGCCCGGCCTGTACGGCGGCCGGATCATGTGGCCCGCCGAGCGCCTGCACGAAGTGTGGGATGCCTTCCGCACCTTGACCTCTCAGGCGCCCGACGAGCTGTCGGTGTGGTTCCAGCGGTTCCAGTTCCCGCAGGCCCCGGAGATGGTGGCCCTGGATGTCGCCTACCTCGGTGACCCGGAAGCGGGCCGGGACCTGGTCTCCGTGCTCGACGGTATCGAAGGCGCGGTCTCCGATACCCGGGCCGCCATGTCGGTGGCCGCACTCGGGACCATCACCTCCGAGCCGACCGACCCCAGCCCGTCCATCGGCCGCACCGAACTGCTGACCGAGCTGACCCCGGAGGCGGAGAAGATCATTCTCGGCGAATCCGTTGCGCCACTGGTCAATATCCAGGTCCGCCACCTCGGCGGCGTCCTGTCCCGGGCCACCGGCGGCGCCCGCGAGGCGATGCCGGAGCAGTACCTGATCTACCTGCTCGGCCTCGGGCTCCCGCAACTGCGCGACGCCGTGAACGCCAAGATCGACGCCCTGGTGGGCCAGTTCGGTGCCCAGATCACCGGCCGGAAGCCCTTCACCTTCCTGGCCCCGGGCGAATCCGCGGCCGCCGCCTTCGACGCCACGACCATCGACCGCCTCCGCGCGATCAAGCGAGACCGCGACCCGCAGAACGTGATTCGCTCCAACTACCCCGTTCTCGGCTGACGCCGTACCGCTATCGGCCGGTGCCGAGCTGTCCCGGAGTGACCGCCTCGATCAAGGCCCACGCCTGATCGAGGGGCAGGTCGATGACGTGGTACCGCTTCTTGCCCGCGGCGGAGGCGGCCACGACCGTGGCCACGCCCGCGCGGCGCTGGAAGAAGCTCTGTCGGACGGTCCAGCCGATGACGCCCGGCGCTTCCAAGCAGTCGCGATCGCGGTCCAGCGACCCGCTGCGAGTGATCAGCCAGGCGGGATTGCCGTTCGCGGCGGGCAGCACGGCGTGGCCGAGACCGCGATAGCGATCCCACGCCAACGCCGCCGCGATCGGCACGGCGATGGCCAGGACTATCCAGAGCCAGAGTGGAATATCCACTCCGGCAAGGGATATCGCGAGCAAGGCGGCCGCGACCACCGCGAGCGGGCCCATGGCGCGGGTATACCGGCGGCGACGGGCTACCGGGCCGTGGGGAACCAGCGCGGCGGTCACGGGCAGCGGGGCAGGGATCTCCTCCGTCATCCCGGCATGCTTTTGGCCGGGATCCACAGCGGTGTGGTGGATTCCGGCCAAAAGCGCGCCGGAATGACGGGGTGGGGTATCGCCGAGGAGGTGGGCCAGGGTCCGATCCACGGCGGCGCGGGGTGCCTGGGGCAGGATCTTCTGGCGGGGGCTGGTGCCGACCATGATGGCTTCGAGTTCGGCGGCACCGGCCAGGCGCAACATGAGCGGCTCGTTGACGGTCGCGCCGCGGAGGCGGGCGAGGTCGAGAGTTGTTTGGCGGGTGGTGAACAGGCCGTGGCGGATGGTCAGGGTTTTGCCGTCGTCGTGGACGTTGAGGCCGAACCAGGTCATCAGGTAGCGGGCGCAGGCGGCGAGGCTGACCACCACCACGAGGATGACGATCAGAAGGGCGATCACGCCCGCGATGACAGTCGCGCCGCGGTGACCGACATCCTGGAGGGTGCCGGACTTCAGGAAGATCTGGGCGAAGCCGTACTGGAAGGCCAGACCCACGACCGGTGCGACAATCGCGAAGCCGGTCAAGGACAGTGGGGCGTAGCGCACCCAATCCGGTTGCCAGTGCGCGATTTCCACGGCGGGATCGGCGGGCGCTGTGTCGACAGCAGTGCCGTCGGTCGTAATCGCCGGGGAGTCAACCGGTTCCGCGGCCGCGCGGGTGTGGGCCAGGAGCGCGAGGCGCAGTTCCGGGACCAGCTTGGCATCCAGCGAATCCAGCTTGAACTGGTCCTTCTTCTCCGCGTCCTGCCCGGTGCCGATGGACAGCACCGCCAGCCCGAGCGCCCGGTGCAGCAGGTCGGCCTGCACGTCCACCGAGCGAACCCGATTGCGCGGCACCGAGAGTCGCTTGCGCTGGATCAGTCCGGTGCGCAGTTCCACGTTCTCGGGGGTGATCCGATAGGTGGTGGTGAACCAGCGGGTGAGCGCGAAACCCACGATGATCGCCACCACGGCCAGCGACCACATGGGGTTGTCGGCGCTGGCCCCCGCGACCAGCGTGGCGATCAGGACCGGGATGTATCGGATGAGCTCGGTGACCGGGTGGACCAGCAGCATGCGCTTGTCGAGCCGCTGCCAGCTGTCGGCGGCGGACCCGATCGGCCCGGGCAGCGGCGCGAGCACTTCCGTCGGGTACGTGTCCGAGAACGCCTCGGGATCGGGATTCGACTGGGTCACGTGGCATCCCCCCGATGCTGCGCGGCGATGGCGGTCAACTGCGCGACGGTGTCGCGGGCGTCGGCCAGCGCCAGCGCGCTGATGTGCACCGCCCCGGCCGAGGAGGCGGTGGTGACGGTGACGGTGGCCAGCCCCAGCAGCCGTTCGAGGGGTCCCCGGTAGGTGTCCACGGTCTGCACCCGGGTGATCGGCGCGACCCGGCTCTCCTGGGTGAACCAGCCGGTGCGGGTGTACACGGCCTCGTCGGTGATCTCCCAGCGGTGCACCGCGTAGCGCCACAGCGGGATCACCGCGACGCTGAATACCGCTGCCAGCAGCACGATTCCGAGCACCAGGCCCTGGATGCCGCGTCGATGCGAGTCGAACAGCGCCCAGATCCCCACCCCCAGCACCGGCACCACCCAGGACAGCGCGGCGCTGAGCGCCCACAGCAGTTTGGCGCGCGGGCTGGGACGCCGCGACGGGTCGGCCAGGATGCCGCCTGCGGCGGGAGGCTGGGACATGCTGCCCATGCTTGCATGAATCCGACCGCCCTTCCCGTCATCCCGGCATGCTTTTGGCCGGGATCCACTACTGCGGGCGGTGGATTCCGGCCAAAAGCGCGCCGGAATGACGAGGCGTTCGCTACTTCGGCGTGATCCGGTACAGCCCGGTCGTGGTGCCCTGGTACTGGATTCGGCCGGGCGCGATGGTGCCCACCATTTCCAGGGTGTCGTTGACCATGGTCGCGCCTATGAACTGCTCGGTATCGAGGTGACCCGTAGCGGCGTCGATGACCGCGAAGCTGTAGTTGTCGGTGATCGCCGCACTCCCGCTGCCGAGGCCACCGCTGCCACTGGCACTACCGCTGCCGAGCAGCGAATGCCGCGTGAAGGTGTAGATCTTGCCGTCCGCCACGGACAGTCGCGGCACCGCCGAGGACGGCACATTGTTCGTCCACACCACCGTGCACCCGGACCCCGTCACATCGATCCGCGTCATGCCGCCCGAGATCGGCGCGCTGGCGGGCTGACTGGGCCCGGCGTTCGGCGGCAGCGCCGGGTACGGGTAGCCGTAGGTGCTGGCCACGAACACGCTGTTGCCCGATCCGATGGGCGAGTTCTCGGTGCCGTCGATGGCGGGCACCGAGCAGATCTGATGTCCGGTGGCCGTGTCGAAGACGAGCAGGTTCTCCTTGGTCGCCGCATTGTCGGTGATGGCGAGGTACTCGGTGCCGTCACTCGGCCCGAAGAAGGTCGGTGTCGCGCCGGTGCCCCAGCTCAATTGGCCGGGCTTGCGGGCCGGTCCGCGATCGTAGGCCTGCCGCCACACGATCCGCGGATTGCCGCTGCCGTCCACGTTCAGCAGATACAGCGCGTGGTCGGTGGCCACCGCCATGCCCTGCGGCGCGGTCGCGATGGAGTTGGCGACGTTCTCGCCGGGCGCGAGCACGATCGAGCGCGCGGTCCCATCGGTGCCCACGAATCCCGCGGCCGCGCCGTCGGTCGCGAACCACACCTGGCCCTGGTAGTCGGGCGACACCGAGCTGACCGCGTCGCAGTCACCGCCGCCGCAGTGCCCGGTGACCGCCTGTGTCACATCGGTTTTCGAGGCGATCGACAGCGACCACGACCCGTCGGAGCCGCGCTGGTGCCCGATGCGCAGCAGATTGCCGGACCCGTCGACGGTGACCATCCGGTCCTGATTGTCGAGGTAGGCATACACCCCGCCGAGCAGGCTGCCCTTGGTGAGATCGAGCCGGGCGAGGGTGTTGCCGTTGTTCGGATCCAGCAGCAACACTTCCGGCGCGCGGTCGGTGACCTTGGTGCACAGCGCCTGCGGGAGTCCGTCCGCGCCCTGCAGGATGGTCGGGCAGGCCGCCGCCTGTTCGTGGAAGTCGGCGTGCACGCCGCCGGTGCCGACGCCGGGCAGCGGCGTGGTGTCGGAGGCCTCGGCGTCGCCGTGCATGGTCGCGGTGCCGGTCGGGCCCAGATACGGGTTGGCCGGCGGCACCGGCCCGAAGGCGTGGGCGGTGCTGGTGGCGACGGTCAGCAGGGCGGCGGCGCCCAGCCCGGCGACAACGGTGGCGCGGCGGATTTTCGCGAGCACGAAGGTCACTTCCTCTTCTCCGGCGAAGCGGTCGAACCGGCAGGCTATTTCACCGCCACTGAAATCTGAACAGTTGATCTCAGTGAGTACGAATACTCGTATCACCGGCCCGGAATAACGGCCGGGGGACACGGGTTTGCCCGTTCCATGGCACCCGAGTCGGATAAGTCGGATGGATGGCGCATGATCGATGGCGTGACGGATCTTGCGAACCCGAGCCTGCCGCCGAACCCCCCGAGCGACTCGGCCATGCGCCGGGCGCTGCGCCGGGCCCGGGACGGCGCGACGCTCAACCTCGACGAAGCCGTGGTGCTGCTGCACGCGCGCGGCGCGAATCTCGAGGATCTGACCGCCTCGGCGGCACGGGTGCGCGACGCGGGTCTGCGCGAGACCGGGTACGCGGGGGAGACCCTCCCGATCACCTACTCGCGCAAGGTGTTCATCCCCATCACCCACCTGTGTCGCGACAAGTGCCACTACTGCACCTTCGTCACCGTGCCCGGCAAGCTGCGCGCCCAGGGCAAGGGCATGTACATGGAGCCCGACGAGATTCTCGAGGTCGCCCGCCAGGGCGCCGAACTGGGCTGCAAGGAAGCGCTTTTCACCCTCGGCGACCGCCCGGAGGAGCGCTGGCCCGAGGCCCGGCAGTGGCTCGACGAGCGCGGCTACGACTCCACCCTGGATTACGTGCGCGCCATGGCGATTCGCGTGCTGGAGGAGACGGGCCTGCTGCCGCACCTGAATCCGGGCGTGATGACCTGGGAGGAGCTCTCCCGACTCAAGCCGGTGGCCCCGTCCATGGGCATGATGCTGGAGACCACCTCCACCCGGCTGTTCACCGAACCCGGTCAGGCGCACTACGGTTCGCCGGACAAGGATCCGGCCGTGCGGCTGCGCGCGCTCACCGACGCCGGTCGCCTCTCGGTGCCGTTCACCACCGGCATCCTGGTGGGCATCGGCGAGAACCTCACCGAGCGCGCCGAGTCCATCCTGGCGATCCGCAAGGCGCACAAGGCGTTCGGGCACGTGCAGGAAGTCATCGTGCAGAACTTCCTGGCCAAGCAGAACACCGCCATGCGCGACACCCCGGACGCCGATCTGGAGGAATTCCGGGCCACCATCGCGGTGGCCCGACTGCTGCTGGGGCCGAAGATGCGCATCCAGGCCCCGCCGAATCTGGTGTCGCTGGACGAATGCCGGGCGCTCATCGCGGCGGGCATCGACGACTGGGGCGGGGTGTCCCCGCTGACCCCCGACCACGTGAATCCGGAACGGCCGTGGCCGAATCTGGAGACCCTCGCGCAGGTCACGGCGGACGCCGGTTACGTGCTCACCGAGCGCATCACCGCGCACCCGAAGTACGTGCTGGCCGGGCATCCGTGGATCGATCCGCGCGTCTCCAAACACGTTGCCGCGCTGTCGGATCCGAAGACCGGCCTGGCCGCCGACGTGAAGCCTTCCGGCCTGCCCTGGCAGGAGCCGGACCACGACTGGGAATCGGTCGGCCGCATCGATCTCAACACCGCCATCGACAGCGAGGGCCGCCTCACCGAATCCCGCAGCGACTCCGGCATTGCCGATGATTCGCTGGGTGCCTTCGGTGACTGGGAGTCCATTCGCGAGCAGGTGCACGAACTGGCCGCCGCCGCGCCCGAGCGCTTCGACGCCGACGTGATGGCCGCCCTGCGCGCCGCCGAGAAGGACCCGGCCGGACTGTCCGACGATCAGTACCTGGCCCTGGCCACCGCCGACGGCCCGGCACTGGAGGCCGTCACCGCGCTGGCCGACCAGCTGCGCCGCGACGCCGTGGGCGATGACGTCACCTACATCGTCAACCGGAACATCAACTTCACCAATATCTGCTACACCGGCTGCCGCTTCTGCGCGTTCGCGCAGCGCAAGGGCGATGCCGACGCCTTCAGCCTGAGCCCGTCCGAGGTCGCCGACCGCGCCTGGGAGGCATGGGTCGAGGGCGCGACCGAGATCTGCATGCAGGGCGGCATCGATCCGGAACTGCCGGTCACCGGGTACGCGGATCTGGTGCGCGCCATCAAGGCCCGCATCCCCGAGATGCACGTGCACGCGTTCAGCCCCATGGAGATCGTGAACGGCGCCTCGCGCGGCGGCCAGTCCGTGCACGACTGGCTCTCGGCGCTGAAAGAGGCCGGGCTGGACTCGATTCCGGGCACCGCCGCGGAGATCCTCGACGACGAGGTGCGCTGGGTGCTGACCAAGGGCAAGCTGCCCGCCTCGGCCTGGGTGGATGTCATCACCACCGCGCACAAGGTGGGCATCCGCTCCAGCTCGACCATGATGTACGGGCACGTGGACAACCCGAAGCACTGGGTCGGCCACCTCCGGGTGCTGCGCGGAATCCAGGACGAGACGGGCGGTTTCACCGAATTCGTGCTGCTCCCGTTCGTGCACCAGAGCGCCCCGCTCTACCTGGCCGGCGCCTCCCGCCCCGGCCCGACCGTGCGCGACAACCGCGCCGCGCACGCCCTCGCGCGCATCATGTTGCACGGCCGTATCGAGAATATTCAGACCAGCTGGGTGAAACTTGGTATCAAGGGAACCCAGTTGATGCTCAATGGTGGAGCCAACGACCTCGGTGGCACGCTCATGGAGGAGACCATTTCCCGCATGGCCGGTTCCGAGCACGGATCCGCCAAGACGGTCGAGGAACTGACGGAGATCGCGTCGGGCATCGGCCGCCCGGTCAGGCAGCGCACCACCACCTATGGTGTGCCGCCGCACCGCTCGCCCGTCGCCTCACTACTGGGGTAAGTGGGTCGGATCGAGGCTATGGCTCGATCGACCTCGGGGTCGGCCGCAGCGTGGCGGCTCGAAGTTAGGGCAGGCTTGGCAAGAGTAATGTTGGCTGGCCGGGATAGGGTTTTCGCCGGGCGGAGTTCATCCCGCATGTGAGGACAGACTAGGAGAGCGGCAGTGCCGTACATCATCGCTGAACCGTGCGTTGACGTGAAGGACAAGGCGTGCATCGAAGAATGCCCCGTGGACTGCATCTACGAGGGCGGCCGCATGCTGTACATCCAACCGGACGAGTGCGTGGACTGTGGTGCGTGTGAACCGGTCTGCCCGGTGGAAGCCATCTTCTACGAAGACGACACCCCGGATCAGTGGGCCGGTTACGTGAACGCGAACGTCGACTTCTTCGACGACCTGGGCTCCCCGGGCGGCGCCACCAAGGTGGGCAAGGTCGACTACGACCCGCCATTCATCGCCGCGCTACCGCCGATGGCCAGCGAGTAGGACGAGATTTGACCGCGCGTGGCCGGGTCAGCGCTCTGCTACCCGATTTCCCCTGGGACACCATCGCTTCCGTGAAGGCGAAGGCCGCTTCGCATCCGGACGGCATCGTCGACCTCTCGGTCGGGACACCGGTCGATCCGGTGGATCCGCTGATCCGCGAGGCACTCTCGTCGGTGGCGGAGGTGCCCGGGTACCCGACCACGCACGGCACGCCCGAATTGCGCGAGGCCGTGGTGTCGGCGCTGAAGCGGCGATTCGGGATCACCGGGATCGACCCGGCCGCGGTGCTGCCCGCCATCGGCACCAAGGAGCTGATCGCGGGACTGCCGCGGCTGCTCGGCCTGGGCGCCGAGGATCTGGTGGTCATCCCGGAGGTGGCGTACCCGACCTACGAAGTGGGCGCGCTGCTCTCGGGCTCGCGCTACGTGCGCGCCGACGGGACGGCACAGCTCGGGCCGGAGCAGCCCGCGCTGATCTTCCTCAACTCGCCGTCCAACCCGACCGGCAAGGTGCTCGGCGTCGACCACCTGCGCAAGGTGGTGCAGTTCGCCCGCGAGCGCGGTGCGATCCTCGCCTCCGACGAGTGCTACCTGGGCCTGGCCTGGGAGGGCCGCGCGGTCTCCATCCTCGATCCCGAGGTGTGCGACGGCGACCACACCGGCCTGCTGGCCATCCACTCGCTGTCCAAGACCTCGAATCTGGCGAGCTACCGGGCCGGTTTCGTGACCGGTGACCCGGCGCTGATCGCCGAACTGCTCGAGGTCCGCAAGCACTCCGGCA
Source organism: Nocardia concava NBRC 100430 (assembly GCF_000308815.1). Lineage (GTDB taxonomy): Bacteria > Actinomycetota > Actinomycetes > Mycobacteriales > Mycobacteriaceae > Nocardia > Nocardia concava. The sequence goes on along the minus strand of NZ_BAFX01000120.1, from coordinate 27,194 downwards.
TGATGCTGCCGTACCCGATCCAGGCGGCCATGACCGCGGCCCTCGGTGATGACGCGCACGAGGTCCAGCAAAAGGACCGCTACCGGGCGCGACGCGCGGTGCTGCGAGATGCGTTGCAGCGCGCCGGATTCCGGATCGATCATTCCGAGGCCGGTCTGTACCTGTGGTCGACGCGCGGCGAGCCGTGCCGCACCACCCTGGATTGGCTGGCCGAGCGCGGCATCCTGGCGGCGCCGGGCGAGTTCTACGGGCCGCAGGGGAATCAGCATGTGCGCATTGCCCTTACCGCCTCCGACGAGCGCATCGCGGCGGCCGCGGATCGTCTGACCAGCTGATTTCCCGTTACCGCGGGGCGCGTGATACCGTCTACGACGTTGCAAGGCCCAGTGGCTGAGCAGTTGCAAGGCCCTGTGGCGCAGTTGGTTAGCGCGCCGCCCTGTCACGGCGGAGGTCGCGGGTTCGAGTCCCGTCAGGGTCGCCTCCTAAGTCTGAAGCCCTCATTCGAGGGCTTTTTTCTTTTTCCGGGGTCTTCCGGTGGTCCTCCGATCTCGATCTTTCCCGAAACTGACCCGTAGGTTCTTCACACCGCCTATAACAGGTTCTCATCGCAACTCGATGAGGAGTCTTTCAGTGCGTGGTCTGTCTTACGAAACCCCCGGTAAGAGTGTCTTCGGCAGCAATGTCAGCCGACGCGGGTTCCTAGCTGCAACAGGTGTCATTTTGGGGGCGGCAGCACTACTACCGAAGATGCCCTCGGCGCGGGCATTACCCACCGGATCGATCAACGACGGCGACAAGATGCCCGTGCTGGTGATCGGCACCGGCTACGGCGGCGCGGTCGCGGCGCTGCGGCTGGCCCAGGCTGGGCAGAGCGTGGTCATGGTCGAGAAGGGCATGTCCTGGACCCAGCCGGGCTCGGACGGCAAGGTCTTCTGCAACATGCTCAACCCGGACGGCCGCTCCTTCTGGCTGCGGACCGAAACCGTCCAGCCCATCAACCATTTCATGGGCGCGCCCTACGACAAGTCGATCCCGAGCTACACCGGCGTGCTGGATGCCGAGCAGTTCAGCGGGATTCGGATTTACCAGGGCCGCGGCGTCGGCGGTGGCTCGCTCGTCAACGGCGGCATGGCGGTGACGCCCAAGCAGGAGTACTTCGCCAGCATCCTTCCCTCGGTGGACGCGGCCTCGATGTACAGCACCTACTACCCGCGGGCCAATGCCGGGCTGAAGGTGAACAACGTCGACCAGACCTGGTGGCAATCCGCCGACTGCTACCAGTTCGCGCGGGTCGGGAAGAAGACGGCCGAGGCATCCGGATTCAAGACGACCTTCGTGCCGAACGTCTACGACTTCAACTACATGAAGCAGGAGCAGGCCGGCACCGCCACCAAGTCGGCGCTCAACGCCGAGGTCATCTACGGCAACAACGCCGGCAAGAACTCCCTGGACAAGACGTATCTGGCGGACGCGTCGGCCACCGGCAAGGTGACCATCGTGCCGCAGCACGATGTCACCACCGTGTCGCCCGCCAACGGCGGCGGGTTCACCGTCGTCATGAACCAGATCGACACCAGCGGCAATACCGTGAAGACGAAAACCGTTACGGCGCAGAAGGTGTTCTTCGCGGCGGGCAGCGTGGGTACCAGCAAACTGCTGGTCACCCAGAAGGCCACCGGCAAACTGCCCAACCTGCCCGACTCGGTCGGCAGCGGCTGGGGCAACAACGGCAACGTGATGGTGGCCCGGCAGAACCAGGCGTGGGACGCCACCGGCAGCCTGCAGTCATGCATTCCGACCCTCGGAATCGACAACTGGGCCGACAGCGGCGGCCCGGCCTTCGCGGAGATCTCGCCCTTCCCGGCGGGCATCGAGACCTTCGCCAGCCTGTACCTGGCCATCACCAAGAACCCCAACCGCGGCAAGTTCACCTACAACTCGGGTTCCGGTGGCGTGGACCTGAACTGGCAGACCGCCTGGAACCAGCCCAGCATCGATGCCGCCAAGCGGATCTTCGATCCGATCAACAAGAAGCAGGTCACCATCTACCGGACCGACCTGTTCGGCGAATACAAGACCTGGGGTGACGATTTCGCGTACCACCCGCTGGGCGGCTGCGTGATCAACGTGTCCACCGACAACTACGGGCGGCTCACGTCGTACCCGGGTCTCTACGTTATCGACGGGTCGCTGATTCCCGGTCTGACCACGGTGAATCCGTTCGTCACGATTACAGCGTTGGCGGAACGGAACATCGAGAAGATCATCGCGGAGGACTTCCACTAGGAGTAAGGGGGTATGGGGGCCTAGCCCCCATACCCCACCCCGGCGCGGTGTGTTCGTCGCGGCCCGGCAGGGGCTATCGCGATAGCCTGGGTTATGGACGCTGTCACGGTTGTCCCTGCTCCAGCCAACGAACCGGTGCACTCCTACGCTCCGGGCAGTCGCGAACGCGAACTGCTGACCGGGAAGCTCGCCGAACTCTCCGCCGAATCCACGGATGTGCCGCTCGTCATCGGCGGCAAGCATCAGCCCGGCGGCGGGGAGCGGCTGAATATCACGATGCCGCACCGGCACCGGCATGTTCTGGGGACCTACACCAATACCACTCACGACGAGGCGCGCGCGGCCGTAGCCGCTGCCACTGCCGCCGCACCCGGTTGGCGGGCCATGCCGTTCGAGGAACGGGCCGCGGTCCTGCTGCGCGCCGCCGACCTGCTGGCCGGGCCGTGGCGGGAGACCATTGCCGCCGCCACCATGCTCGGGCAGTCGAAGACGGTGCAGCAGGCCGAGATCGACGCACCGTGCGAGCTGGTGGACTTCTGGCGGTTCAATGTCGCCTTCGCGCGGCAGATTCTGCAGGAGCAGCCGGAATCGAGTGCGGGCGTGTGGAATCGGATGGACTACCGGCCCCTGGAGGGGTTCGTCTACGCCATCACGCCGTTCAACTTCACGGCCATCGCCGGGAACCTGCCCACCGCACCCGCGCTCATGGGCAATACCGTCGTCTGGAAACCCTCACCGACACAGACGCTTTCGGCGTACTACACCATGAAGCTGCTGGAAGAGGCCGGGATTCCGCCCGGGGTCATCAATATGGTGACCGGTGACGGCGCGAAGCTGTCCGAGGTGGCGCTGGCCGATCCCCGGCTGGCGGGCATCCACTTCACCGGCTCGACCCGCACCTTCCAGTACCTGTGGCAGACGGTCGGCTCGAATATCGACCGCTACCACGGATATCCGCGCCTGGTGGGGGAGACCGGCGGCAAGGACTTCATTCTCGCTCATCCCTCCGCCGACCCGGATGCGCTGCGCGTGGCCATGATTCGCGGCGCCTACGAATACCAGGGGCAGAAGTGCTCGGCCGCGTCGCGCGCCTACATTCCCAAGTCGGTGTGGAAGCGGATGGGCAAGGACTTCCTGTCCGAGGTGGAGTCGGTGACCTACGGCGACGTCGCCGACCTGTCGAATTTCGGTGGGGCCGTGATCGACTCCCGTGCCTACACCAAGTGCGCCGCCGCCATCGACCGGGCCAAGGGCACCGGGATCGATATCGCGGCGGGCGGTGGCTGCGACGACAGCGAGGGCTGGTTCATCCGCCCGACCGTGCTGCTCGGCGACGATCCCGGCGACGAATCCTTCGACACCGAGTACTTCGGCCCGATCCTGTCGATCTACGTCTACGACGACAGCGCCCCCGACGCCTTCGCCGAGATCCTCGAGGTCGTGGACGCCACCTCGCCCTACGCCCTCACCGGCGCGGTCTTCGCCCGCGACCGCAAGGCTGTGGAAACCGCCTCGACCGCATTGCGATTCGCGGCCGGCAACTTCTACATCAATGACAAACCCACCGGCGCGGTCGTCGGCCAGCAGCCCTTCGGCGGCGCCCGCGCCTCCGGCACCGACGACAAGGCGGGCTCCTATCTCAACCTGCTCCGCTGGGTCGCCCCGCGCACGCTGAAGGAAACCTTCGTTCCCCCAACCGATTACCGCTACCCCCACATGGAGGTGCGATGAACCCGCTACGCCCGGCCATTCTGGCGGCGGCCGGATCGGCCACGATGAAGAACGCCATCACCAAGGTCCCCGTCACCGCCGCCGTGGTCCGGCGCTTCGTGGCCGGTGAGACCCGCGCCGACCTGGACCCGGTGACGCGGGCGCTGCTGGCGAGCGGCCGTTCGGTCAGCGTCGACTTCCTCGGCGAGTACACCACCGACCGGACCCAGGCCAATGCTGCTGTGACGGAATACCTTTCGCTCATCGACGACCTTGCCGAGGCCGCTCACGCGGTGCCCGGCGCACACTCCGAGATCCCCCGGGTGGAGGTCTCGCTCAAACTGTCCGCGCTGGGGCAGTCCCTCGGAGCGGACGGTCCGGCCATCGCCGCCGAGAACCTGCACAAACTGTGCGCCAAGGCCGTCGAGCGCCATGTCTGGGTGACCGTCGACGCCGAGGATCACACCACCACCGCCGACACGCTGGCGGCGGTCCGGCTGGCACGCGCCGAATTCCCCTGGCTGGCCGTCGCTTTGCAGACTTACCTACGGGACGCCGAGGATAATGCCCGCGACCTGGCCACCGACGGCACCCGAATCCGCCTGTGCAAGGGCGCGTATCAGGAGCCCGCGGCGGTCGCCTATCAGCGCCGTGCCGAGGTCGACGCCTCCTACTTGCGCTGCCTGAACGTCCTCATGCGCGACGCCTGGTACCCCATGATCGCCACCCACGATCCGGCCATGATCGACGTCGCCCTCACCCTGGCGGGCGAAAACAACCACAGCCCGGGCGATTACGAGTTCCAGATGCTCTACGGCATCCGCGACGCCGAACAGCGACGCCTGGTCGCAGACGGTCACGCCCTGCGCGTCTACGTCCCCTACGGCACCCAGTGGTACGGCTATCTCATGCGTCGACTCGCCGAGCGTCCCGCCAACCTGGGCTTCTTCCTTCGTGCCCTGGCCGATCGCGGCTGACGGGGCGTCATTCGGCGGGGACAAGGCGGCGCATCGCCAGGTCCCAGAGCCGGTCGCCGAGCAGGCGGCGGGCGATCGGCATGACTCGCGCCTGTGATCCGATCTTGTAGCGGGGCTTCGGGTTTCGAGCGAGCGCGGCGCGGGTGACGACCCTGGCCACCGTCTCGGGTGTGAGGATGCCGCGTGCGCCGTCGCGGTGAGTCCGCTCGATGAGGGCGCCGAGGCTGGATCGCAGGTGGTCGTAGGTGTGGTCGGAGTTGGACGGGGGCAGGCTCCGCTGCCCGGTCTCGATGAATTGTGTTCGCACAGCGCCCGGTTCGATGAGGACGGCACGCACCCCGAAGTGGTGCACCTCCAGCCGCAGGCTGTCGCAGAGCGCCTCGAGCGCGTACTTCGTCATGCTGTAGGCGGCCGAGGCCGGTGGCGCGACCAGCCCGGCGGCGGATCCGAGGGTGATGATCCGGCCGCCGCCGTTGGCGCGCATGGCGGGCAGGACGAGCCGGGTCAGGCGGACGACTCCGAAGACATTGGTGTCGAATTGGCGATACAGCTCATCCATCGGCACCTCCTCGACCGGCCCGACCTGTGAGTAACCCGCATTGTTGACCAGCACCCCGACCGAGCCGTGCGCCTGCTCCACCGAACGCACCGCCCGCGCACAGGAATCCGGATCGGTGACATCGAGTTGCAGGATGTGGCAGCCGGATTCGGCGAGATCGGCAATGGATTCCGGGTGGCGGGCCGTGGCGTAGGTGGGTATTCCGGCGGCCACCAGGGCGAGGGCGGTGGCCCGGCCGATGCCGGAGGAACAGCCGGTGATGAGGGCGGAATTCGGCAGCATGACAGCTCCTGGATACTTCTTCATCCCGTTATGAGACATTGATGTCTCATAACGAGAGTACGCCGTTCCAGCCCCCTTGTCCCTTCGTACGATGTGACCCATGAGCCGCACGCCCGCGCTGCGCGACCACATCGCGACGCTGATCCTCGACAAGGCGACGGCCCTGTTCGCCACCCACGGCGAGTCCGTGAGCATGGCCGATATCGCGGCCGCCGCCGATATCGGCCGCGCGACCCTCTATCGCTACTTCGCCAGCCGCGACGCGCTGCTCGAGGCCATGGCCACCGCCGCGCTCACCGAATTGCGGCAACGCCTCACCGAAGCCCGCCTGGAAACCGTCCCCGCCCCCGAGGCGTTGGCCCGCCTCACCCGCATCTTCCTCGCCGTCGGCGGCAAGTACGTGGTCCTCACCCGCACCGGCGCCAAACCCGCCGATCGGGCCGAAATCGCCGCCACCGTAACCGAACCCGTTCAGGCCGTGATCACCCGCGGCATCGACGCCGGTGACCTGCGCGCCGACCTCCCCGCCGACGCGCTGCTACTGCTCTACGGCAGCCTGATCGAAACCGGCATCCCCATGGCGGCCGGACCCGGTGGCGGGGTCGAGCACGCGGCCGCCCTCATCGTGGACATGTTCCTCCACGGCGCGGGCGGCCACTGAAAACGGCTACACCAGCGGGCGGCCGAAGCGGCGGCGGATGCGCATGTCCGCGAGGTAGAAGTTGAAGGGGAACAAGCGAATCAGCTCGGGCATGCGGGTCCAGACCGCGGAGATGAGGCCCAGGAATCCCGCGAAGATGCGCTCGTCGCGGGCGGTCCAGGACATGTGCATTTCCGCGCGCAGATGCGCCGGGAGCAGCGCGGTCACGATGAAGCGGTGCAGGCCGCCGAGGGTGATCTGCAGCGGCCAGGGGAGCATCTTCAGATCGACGAGGTCGTTGAAGTACGTCCGCGTGCGATCGTCGATGGTCTTGGTCGCCAGGTTGTCTTCCCAGTACTCGTAGAAGGCGTCGCGGGTCGGCGGCCACATCTCCGGTCTCATCTGCAGCGTGGTGCCCAGGCGGGCGCCGTACTGGTAAAAGGCTTCCGCCACTTCGGGATCCATGGGCCCGCGCATGCGGTGGTAGATGTCGTCGAAGCCCCAGAACAGGCAGGCCGCCACCCACAGCTGCAGCTTCGGGTCGAAGGCGTTGTACTTGACCTCCGCGCCCGGCTTGCTGTGAATGCTGCGATGGGAGGTGTTCACCGCCTCGCGGTAATCGCGCCGGTCGTCCTCGGTGCCGAGCAGGGCGACGGCCAGGTAGGTGATCGTGGTGCGCAGTCGCTTGATCGGGTGCAGCGTGACCTTGCCGCTGTCGACATCGCTGTCCATGACGCCGTAGGCCACCGGCTTCAGTGACAGCTGCATGACCACATTGGCCGCGCCGCCGAGGAAGGCACCGATGCCGTCGAGGTGTTCGCGAACGGTCTCCGGGGTCAGCGGTTCGTAGTCGCCGAACGGGTACTGGTCGGCCTTGCGAAGCGGTGCGGTCATCGTTGACTCGGCTCCTCGTCGGTCACTCCTCGCCCATGAGGAGAGTGTGAGAAAGTTCTCGGCTCACCTTCTCATCGCGGCTGGCGAGTGTCAATGTGCGAAGATTAGTGCCTCACTGTTTCACCGCGACCGGAAAGGGCTCGGACCATGGCCAAACTGGCCAAACTGCTGCCGCTCGTCCGCGGATCCGGCCCCGAGGACCGCAATCAGGCCAAGGTCCTCGACGCCGCGCTGCTGGCCTTCCTGGATTTCGGCATCAAACGCACCTCCATGGTGGAGGTCGCCCGGCGCGGCGGACTCTCGCTGGCCACCCTGTACCGGCGCTTCGCCGGCAAGAACGATCTCATCCAGGCGGTCGGGCTGCGGCAGGCCCGCCAGTTCGTCGCCGATGTGGACGCCGCCGTGCAGGGCCCGATCGAGGCCGACGCCAGCGCCGAGGAGCAGATCGTCGCGCTGTTCGTGGCATTCATCGAGGGCCTGCGCGGCAATCAGCTGCTGGACCGGCTGCTCAAGACCGAACCCGAGATCGTGCTGCCCTACCTGACCGTGCAGGGCGCGCCGGTCATCGAACTGGGCCGCGACTACCTGGCCGAGTTCATCGCCCGGCTGCAGGCCGAAGGCAAACTGCCGCAATACGATCCGCTGCCGCTGGCCGAGATGATCGCGCGCGCGGCACTGTCGCTGGCGCTCACCCCGCAGACCGTGATCCCGCTCGACGATCCCGAGGCGCTCAAGCAGTTCGCCCGCGACCACGTCATCCCGGGCTTCCGGATCCTCTGACCGGCAACGGTTTTCACACCAGCTTCAGGCCGAGCCTGCGGCGCATGCGCATATCCGTGAGGTACAGGTTCAGCGGGAAGCTCCGCACCGGCGCGGGCGCCACCGACTCGACCGCGCCGACCGTCCGCAGCATGCGGGCCAGCACCCGGTCCTGACGCGGCGTCCACGTCATGCCCATCTCGTCCCGAAGATGTTGCGGCAGTAGGCCGGTCACGAAGAAGCGGTGCACGCCGCCGAAGGCCAGCTGGAACGGGCGCGGCAGCATCTTCAGGTCGATGAGGTCCTCGAAGTACGCCTTGATCTTGGGATCGATGCGCGTTTTCGCGAGGTTCTCCGCCCAATAGCGGTCGAAGGCAGCGCGATCCGCGGGCCACATGTCGGGGCGCACCTGCAGTGTGGTGCCCATACGCGCCGAGTGCCGGTAAAAGGCCTCGGCGTCGAATTCGTCCATCGGGCCGTGCATGCGCTCGTAGAGGTCGCGCGCACCCCAGTACAGGCAGGCCGCCACCCACAGCTGGAGTTTCGGGTCGAAGGCGTTGTACTTCACCGTGCTTCCAGCGCGCGAGCGGACGTTTTTGTGCACCGAGTCCACCGCCTCGCGATAGGCGGCCTGGTCCTCCTCGTTGCCCAGCAGCGCGACGGCCAGATAGGTGAGGGTGGTGCGCAGCCGCTTGATCGGATGGACCATGACGTTCCCGGATTCGACGGGACTCTCCACCACGCCGTAGCCAACCGGCCGGTTGGAGAGTTGCATGATCACATTCGCCGCCGCGCCGAAGAAGCCGGCCGCGCCGTCGAGGTATTGCCGGACGTCGACCTCCGGTGGGGAGGCTTCGAATTCGAACGGGTCGTGAAGCGGCCTGGTCATCGTTGACCACATCCTCTGGTGAGAAGGTTGTACAGAAACTTTCTTACCCACTCGGGTCGCCTGTCAACCGACTTGGCAAGTTCGCAAGCGATTCGTTGCCCAACTCCGTGCCCGGAGGAAGCCCACTCCGTGCCCGGAGGAAGTAGAGCCCCTCCGGTAGCGTGGCGGCCGTGTCGCCGCTGTTGCTGAGTTCGCTGAATCCGGCCGCCATTGCCGCCGGAGACGATATCCCGAATGCCGTCACCATCGACGGGGAGACGCTGTCGCGCAGCGATCTGCTCGGCGCGGCGACCTCGGTCGCCGAACGCGTCGCCCAGGCACGGCGGGTCGCGGTGCTGGCCGAACCGACCGTCACCACCGTGCTCGGGGTGGTCGGCTGCCTGCTCGCCGGGGTGACCGTGGTGCCGGTGCCGCCGGACTCGGGCAGCGCGGAACTGGCGCACATCCTGAAGGATTCGGGCGCGCAGGCCTGGCTGGGGAAGGCCCCGGAGGGTTCGGAGCTGCCGGTGATTCCGGTGCGCAAGCACGCGCGGTCGTGGCATCGGTATGCCGAACCGGCCGGGAAATCAACAGCTTTCATCCTCTACACCTCCGGCACCACGGGCCTGCCCAAGGGCGTGATGCTCAGTCGCGATGCCATCGCCGCGGGGCTGGACGCGCTCATCGAGGCGTGGCGGTGGACCTACAAAGACGTTCTGGTGCACGGACTTCCGCTGTTCCATGTGCACGGATTGATTCTCGGCATGCTGGGTCCGCTGCGGGTCGGCAGCCCGCTGATCCACACCGGCAAGCCGACCCCGAAGGCGTACGCCGACGCGCACGGCACCATGTATTTCGGGGTGCCAACGGTGTGGTCGCGCATTGTCGAAGAGCCATCGGCGGCAAAGGAATTGGCGAAGGCGCGGATCCTGATCTCCGGCAGCGCGCCGCTGCCCGTCCCGGTCTTCGAGCGGCTGGCCGAACTCACCGGCCACGCTCCGATCGAGCGTTACGGCATGAGCGAAACCATGATCACCCTCTCCACCCGCCCCGACGGCGAACGCCGCCCCGGCTGGGTCGGTACCCCGGTCGCCGGGGTGGAGACCCGGCTGCGCGACGAGGCGGGCGACCCGGTGCCGCACGACGGGGAAAGCGTTGGCGGACTGCAGGTTCGCGGCCCCATGCTGTTCGACGGCTACCTGGGCAAGCCCGAGGTGACCGCCGAGAACTTCACCGCCGACGGCTGGTTCAAGACCGGCGACGTGGCCGTCATCGACGCCGACGGCTTCCACCGCATCGTGGGCCGGGAATCGGTGGACCTCATCAAGTCCGGCGGCTACCGCATCGGCGCGGGCGAGATCGAGACCTCACTGCTCGGGCATCCGGCGGTGGCCGAGACCGCGGTCGTCGGTGTGCCGGACGAGGATCTGGGCCAGCGCATCGTCGCGTACGTCGTCTTGCGGGACGGTGCGGGCGAATCCGTCGCCGAGGCTCTCATCGCCCATGTGGCGGGCGAACTCTCGGTGCACAAGCGCCCGCGCGAGGTGCGCGTGGTCGACTCCCTGCCGCGCAATGCCATGGGCAAGGTCCAGAAGAAGCTGCTCGGCTGAACTTCGCCCCAAACTTGAACTGAAAATCGTTTTCATTATAGTGTGCCTCGACATGAGATGGTTGAGGGCACACCTGCTGGCGGTCGCCGCCGTCGCGCTGCCGCTGGCCGGATGCGGCGCGGAAGATCGTGACGAACGGCCGGGATCGGCTCCGCACGGTCATGTCGAGGGCGCGCAGGAGACCGCGACGGAGCAGCCGCGACTCGTGGTGGCGGACAAGGAAACCGGTGCGGTCCGGGTGATCGATGCCGGGACCGGCCGGGTCACCGAGCTGGACGTGGTCCCGGGCGGCATCGCGCGGACCCTGAGCGACGGCCGATTCGCGTATCTGACCGGGCCGCAGACGACGCGGGTGGTCGACAGCGGCGTGTGGACCGTGGATCACGGCGATCACGGGCACCACTACAGCGCGGATATCCGAGAGATCGGGAACCTCAGGCACGGCGCGGTGAGCGCGGTATCGGGGGATACGGCGGTGACCGCGCTCGGTATCGGTGACCGCACCGTGCTGCTGGACCGGGCCGAGTTGGTCGCGGGCATCCTCGCCGAGCGCCAGGTGATCGATGGTCTCGCCGCGCCGTACGCGGGACAGCTGGTGGTGATGGGTGATTCCCGTGGCTCACCCGTGGTGCGCAGCCGCGACGGACCGGTGATCACCACGCTCCCCGAAACCTGCCCGGCGCCGCGAGGGCACGCGGTCACCCGGCGCGGAGTCGTATTCGGTTGCGCCGATGGAGCTTTGGTCATCGCCTGCGAGGGCGGATCGCTCACCGCCACCCGAATTCCCTTTCCTCATCCGGTCGCCGACTCCGAGCGACCCACCGAATTCTTCTTCCGCCCCGGCGGTTCGACGCTCGTCGCGTCCGCCGGAGAGCACGGCGTGTGGACGCTCGACCTTCGAGCCCGCGCCTGGACGTTCACCGAAACCGGGCCCGTCGCGGCCGCCAATTCCGCCGGTCCGGATGCTCCGCTGCTGGTCCTCGGCCGGGACGGTGTATTGCGCGGCTTCGATCTCGTCACCGGCGCGGAAACTGCGCGGGTTCAACTGTTTTCACAGCCCCTTGCCGAGGGAGCCGCGCCGGTGATCTGGATCGACGCGAATCGCGCGTACATCAACGACCCGGCGGGCAAGGCCGTCCACGAGCTCGACTATCGCGACTCGCTGCGGCGCACGCGGACATTCGAGCTGGACATCACCCCCGATCACCTGGTCGAAACGGGTCGGTGAGAGCTGTGCAATCACGAAAGAGGGAGCAATACATGCGGATTCATGGCCGCGGAGGAATGGCGCTGTGTGGCGCCGGTGCGATCGTCATGGTGCTGAGCGGTTGCGGCAGTGGTGAATCCGGCACGTCGAAGGGCCCCGCCATCGCCGATCCGATCGCCGTCACCTACGACGGCGGGATTCTGCTGCTGGACGGCAACACCCTCGCTCAGGGTGGCGAGGTCAAGCTGGACGGCTTCAACCGGCTGAACCCGGCCGGTGACGATCGGCATGTCATGGTGTCCACCAAGACCGGCTTCCGGGTACTCGACGCCGCGCGCGCCGAATTCACCGATATCGAATTCCCCGCCGTGAAGCCGGGACACGTCGTGCGTCATGCCGGGCGCACCGTGCTCTTCGACGATGGCACCGGCGAGGTGACCGGCTTCGATCCGGCGCGGCTCGATGCCGGAAAACCCGAGACCCGGGTGTACCGGACTCCCGAGCCGCACCACGGGGTAGCCGTCGAGCTGAGCAATGCGAATCTGCTCGTCACGCTCGGCACCGAGGAAAAGCGTTCCGGCATAGCGGTACTGGACAAGGACCGTAAGGAGATCGCCCGCAACGAGAACTGCCCCGGCGTACACGGCGAAAGCATCGCCGCCGACGAGGCCGTCGCATTCGGTTGCGAGGACGGGGTTCTGATCTACCGGGACGGCGTCATCACCAAGGTGCAGAGCCCGACACCCTACGGCCGCATCGGGAATCAAGCCGGATCGGCGCACTCGCCGATCGTGCTCGGCGACTACAAGCAGGATGAGCACGCCGAACTCGAACGCCCGCGCCAGATTTCGCTGATCGACACCCGCACCGGCGGGCTGCGACTGGTCGATCTCCGCGCCAGCTACACCTTCCGGTCCCTCGGCCGGGGTCCGCAGGGGCAGGCGCTGGTGCTGGGCACGGACGGCGGGCTGCGCGTCATCGATCCGGAGGCGGGGACGGTGCTGCGCACCATCGCGGTCACGGGCCGGTGGGAGGAGCCGCTGCAGTGGCAGCGGCCCCGCCCGGCCCTGTTCGTGCGCGGCGGTGACGCGTACGTCTCCGATCCGGCCACCAACCGGCTGCATCGGATCGATCTGGCCGCCGGGACGATCGCCGCCACGGTGACGCTGCCGGGCACACCGAATGAACTCAGTGGTGTTGTAGCGCACTAGATATTGACCTCGAGTGTGCTCGAGGTTCTACGGTCGGACCATGACCGCATCACTGTCGCCCGCGCAGATCGAGTACCTGAACAGTCAGCGATTGGGGCGACTGGCCACCATTCGCCCCGATGGCTCGCCGCAGAACAATCCCGTCGGCTTCCGCTACAACGTGGCCCTGGGCACCATCGACATCGGTGGCCGGGATCTGGGCGCCAGCCAGAAGTTCCGCAATCTCGCCAAGGACGAGCGGGTCGCCTTCGTGGTGGACGACGTGAAATCGGAGCAGCCGTGGGAGGTGCGGTGCCTCGAAATCCGAGGCACCGCACAGGCTTTGCGCGACGTCGAACCGTTCTATCCGGGGCTGTCGCCGGAACTCATCCGGATCACCCCGGAACGGGTCATCGCCTTCGGGATCTAGTCGTTGGCGTGCAGGGCGGCATTCAGTTCGACGCCGGTGCCCTTGCGGGGCCGAACCTCGACCGCGCCGGTCACCGAGTTGCGGATGAACAGCAGGTTCGGCTGCCCCGACAGCTCACCGGCCTTGATGACGGTGCCGTCCGGCCCGGTCACCTTGGTGCCCGCGGTGACGTAGAGGCCCGCCTCGACCACGCAGTCGTCGCCGAGCGAGATGCCCAGGCCCGAGTTCGCGCCCAGCAGGCAGCGCTCGCCCAGCGAGATGACCTGCTTGCCGCCGCCGGACAGGGTGCCCATGATGGACGCGCCGCCGCCGACATCGGAGCCGTCACCGACCACGACACCGGCCGAAATGCGGCCCTCCACCATGGAATTGCCGAGCGTGCCGGCATTGAAGTTCACGAAGCCCTCGTGCATGACCGTGGTGCCCGAGGCCAGGTGCGCGCCCAGGCGCACGCGGTCGGCGTCGGCGATGCGCACACCCGACGGCAGCACGTAGTCGACCATGCGCGGGAACTTGTCCACGCCGTAGACGGTGACCGGGCCGCGGGCGCGCAGCTTCAGGCGGGTCAGCTCGAACTCCTCGAGCGAGCACGGGCCGTAGTTGGTCCAGACGACATTGGCGAGCAGACCGAACTGGCCGTCCAGGTTCGCGCCGTGCGGGCGGATCAGCCGGTGCGAGAGCAGATGCAGGCGCAGATACACGTCGTGCGTGTCGACCGGCGCGGCGGACAGGTCGGCGATGGTGGTGCGGACCACGACCACCTCGACCCGGCGGGCCTCGTCCGGACCGGCGGCGTCGGCGAACTTGGCGTACTCGACGTCGGAGGGGTCCAGCCGCTTGGTGCCGGTATCGCTGAATTCACCGAGTTCCGGGTAGGGATACCAGGTGTCGAGCACCGTCCCGTTCGCGGTGATGGTGGCGAGGCCGACTGCTGAAGCTCCCTGAGTACTCACGGCCCTACACGTTACCGGGCTGTGAATTCGTACCCCACACGGTGCCGATTTGTGCCAACGCAACCACCGAGCGAAGAGCGGAGGATATTCCTCCTTTAGGGTGGATCAAGTGACCACCATCGATCTGAGTGCCGATCCGATATCACTCACCGCCGCGCTCGTGGACATTCCGAGCGTGTCGAAGGACGAGAAGGTCATCGCGGACATCGTCGAGAAGGCGCTGCGTGAGCAGACCACCGGGTTCGAAATTCTGCGGCACGGGAACACCGTGCTGGCGCGCACCCATCGCGGTCTGCCCACCCGGGTGATCCTCGCCGGGCACCTGGATACCGTGCCCATCGCCGACAATGTGCCCAGCCACTTCGAGACCACCGCGGACGGCGAACGGCAGCTGTGGGGTTGCGGCAGCGTCGACATGAAGTCCGGCGACGCGGTCTTCCTGAACCTGGCCGCCACCGTGGCCGACCCGGTCCACGATCTGACGCTCATCTTCTACGACTGCGAGGAGATCGCGGCCGAGTTCAACGGCCTCGGCCGCATCGAACGCGAACTGCCCGAATGGCTCGAGGGCGACCTCGCCATTCTCGGCGAGCCGTCGGGCGGCTGGATCGAGGCGGGCTGCCAGGGCACCCTGCGGGTGCGCCTGACCACCTCCGGCGTGCGCGCGCACACCGCGCGAGCCTGGCTGGGGGACAACGCGATTCACCGGCTGGCCCCGATCCTGGAGCGGCTGGCCGGATACCGGGCCCGCGAGGTCGAGATCGACGGCTGCACCTACCGCGAGGGCCTTTCGGCGGTCCGCGTCGAGGGCGGTGTCGCGGGCAATGTGGTGCCGGATGTGGCCACCGTGGACGTGAACTTCCGCTTCGCCCCCGACCGCACCCTGGACCAGGCCACCGAGCATGTGCGCGAGGTATTCGCCGGTCTGGAACTGGATTTCGAGCGCACCGACGGCGCGCCCGGGGCTCTGCCGGGGCTGTCGAATCCGGCCGCCAAGGACCTCATCGAGATCGTGCACGCGCACGGCAGCGGCGGCGTCCGCGCCAAGTACGGCTGGACCGATGTCTCGCGATTCGCCGCACGCGGCATCCCGGCCGTCAACTTCGGCCCGGGCGACCCCAATCTCGCCCACAAGCGCGACGAGCACCTGCCGGTCGATCAGATCACCCAGGTCACGTCGATGCTGCGCAGTTACCTCACCGGGGCCAAAGACTGATCGGTTGTTCAACACCACGCTGGTCGAGCGACCGACGTGGGTAACCGGCTCCCTGTACGGTTGGCTGCATGTCTGCTGACGCTGATTTCGAGGGTGCGCGTTCGCCGAAGACGCCACGGTTCCGCGGTCCGATCATGCTGCGGCGGGATCGCAAGAAGGGGATAGGGACCACCGACAAGCATCTGCTGGACGAACGCGGCCCCGCCGACTGGGTGCACACCGATCCGTGGCGCGTGCTGCGCATTCAAGCCGAATTCGTCGAGGGCTTCGGCGCTTTGGCGGAGGTGCCGCGCGCGGTCTCGGTCTTCGGTTCGGCCCGCACGCCCGCCGAATCGGCCGAGTACCAGGCCGGGATGGCCATCGGAAGTGCCTTGGCCCGAGCGGGTTTCGCGGTCATCACCGGCGGCGGTCCGGGCGCCATGGAGGCGGCCAACCGGGGCGCCTCGGAGGCGGGCGGCTATTCGATCGGGCTCGGCATCGAGCTGCCGTTCGAGCAGCACCTCAACGAATGGGTCGATCTCGGCATCAACTTCCGGTACTTCTTCGCGCGCAAGACCATGTTCGTGAAGTACTCCCAGGCATTCGTCTGCATGCCGGGTGGTTTCGGCACCCTCGACGAGCTCTTCGAGGCGCTGACCCTGGTGCAGACCCACAAGATCACCCGCTTCCCGATCATCCTGTTCGGCACCAAATACTGGGCGGGACTGGTGGATTGGATCCGCGACTCGCTGCTGGGCTCGGCCAAGATCGCGCCGGGCGATATGGGGCTGCTGCACGTCACCGACAGCGTGGACGAGGTGGTCCGGATCGTCACCGAGGCGGCGCGGGCGCGTCAGGAGCAGGATGACGACGGCGTGGTGGAGGACCAGTGGTGAGCGAACCGTATTCGGTATGCGTGTATTGCTCTGCCTCCGTTGATGATCCGCGGGCACTGGAGCTGGCCGAGCGGGTCGGGGCCGAGATCGGCCGCCGCGGTTGGCAATTGGTGTCCGGCGGCGGCAATGTGTCCATGATGGGCGCGGTCGCGCAGGCGGCGCGGGCGGCCGGGGCGAAGACCACCGGCGTCATCCCCAAGAAGCTGGTGCACCGCGAGGTCGCCGACACCGACGCCGACGAGCTGATCGTCACCGACACCATGCGCGAGCGCAAGCAGATCATGGACGACCGCGCCGACGCCTTCCTCACCCTGCCGGGCGGCATCGGCACCCTCGAGGAGCTCTTCGAGACCTGGACGGGCGCGTACCTGGGCGTGCACGAGAAGCCGGTGGTCATCCTCGATCCGCAGGACCACTACGCGGGCCTGTTCGCTTGGATCGAGGAGCTGGGCCGGCGGGGGTACGCGGGCCGGGAGGCGATCGACAGGGCGGTCGTGACCGCGGACTTCGATACCGCTTTCGCCGCCCTACGGCCGAGTTTCTGAGCGAAACCAGTCGGTTTCACTCGACAATATCGGGCAAATCGGTAAGGGTGGTTGTGAGCGTGAGCACAGCCCGGTGAGGAGCCCGACGAAGTGAATACCGATGCCCGTTCGACGGTGAGTCTGATGGATCTGGCCAGGAGCTTGCCGGGCATGGCGGCGCAGGCCCCGGGCATGCTCCGCAATGCCGTGCACATGCTGGTGAAATCGGGCGACAAGGCCTCCATCGGACTGTTCTTCCAGCGCGGCGCGGCCAAGCACCCGGACCGGCCCTTCCTGCGCTTCGAGGGCCGCGAGTACACCTGGGGCGAGGCCAACGCCGAGGTCAACCGGTACGCCAATGTGCTTGCCGCGCACGGGGTGAAGCGTGGTGACGTGGTCGGCATCCTGATGGCGAACCGGCCCGAGGCGCTGTTCACCGTGCTCGCCACCGTGAAACTCGGTGCGACGGCCGGGCTGCTCAATCACAATCAGCGAGATGTGGTGCTGCAGCACAGTTTCGGGCTGCTGAACTCGGTGCTCGACGTGATCGGCGAGGAATCCGCCGAGGCCCTCGGGACACTCGCCGAACCCCGTCCCGATCTGCTGTGGTCCGAGCAGCTGGCCGCCGAGGCCGCTACCGCGAACTCCGCGAATCCCGCTGTGACCGAACAGATCACGGCCAAGGAGCGCGCCTACCTGATCTTCACCTCGGGCACCACCGGCCTGCCCAAGGCCAGCGTCATGACGCATCTGCGCTGGACCAAGTCCATGGCGGGCATCGGCGGGCTCGGCGTCCGGCTCACCGGCGAGGACACGCTGTACTGCTGTCTGCCGCTGTACCACAACAACGCGCTGACCGTGGCGCTGTCCTCGGTCATCGCCGGCGGCGCGACTTTCGCACTGGGACGCAAGTTCTCGGCCACCCGCTTCTGGGAGGAGGCCATCGCCAACCAGGCCACCGCGTTCATCTACATCGGCGAGCTGTGCCGCTACCTGCTCAACCAGCCGCCCCGGCGCACCGACCAGGCGCACACCGTCCGGCTCTGCGTGGGCAACGGGCTGCGGCCCGAGCTCTGGGACGAGTTCCAGCACCGCTTCGGCATCAAGCGAATCGTCGAATTCTATGGCGCCAGTGAGGGAAACGTCGCCTTCATCAACGCCTTCAGCGTCGACAAGACCGCCGGTTTCACCCCGCTGCCCTTCGCCATCGTGGAATACGACGACGCCACCGGCAAGGCGCTGCGGCACCCGGACGGCCGCCTGCGCCGCGTCGGGAAAGGCGGGGTCGGCCTGCTGCTGGCCAAGGTCACCAAGAGCTCCCCGTTCGACGGCTACACCGACGCCTCCGCCACCGAATCCAAGCTCGTGCGTGACGGTTTCAAGGACGGCGACTGCTGGTTCGACACCGGCGACCTGGTCCGCGACCAGGGCTTCGGCCACATCGCCTTCGTGGACCGCCTCGGCGACACCTTCCGCTGGAAGGGCGAGAACGTGGCCACCACCGAGGTCGAGGGCGCCTTCGACGGCATCGACTTCCTCACGCAGGCGGTCGTTTTCGGCGTCGACATCCCCGGCACGGACGGCAAGGCGGGCATGGCCGCGGTGACCCTGCACGAGGGCGCGGCCTTCGACGGCAAGGTGGCCGCCAAGGCCCTCTACGCCCACCTGCCGACCTACGCCGTCCCGCTGTTCATTCGCGTGGTGCCCGAACTGGAGCAGACCTCCACGTTCAAGAGCCGCAAGGTGGAGCTGCGCAAGGCGGGCTACGACCCGGATGACACGGGCGCCCTCTACGTCCTGGCGGGCCGCGCCGAGGGCTACGTGCCCTTCTACGCCGACTATCCGAGCGAGGTAGCCGCGGGTCGCGCCCCCGTCAACTAGGTCGTCTGCCCAGCTGTGTAGGTCGGCTGCCCAGCAGTCGTGGGACAGGGCTCGGTACAGTCGAGGGCATGTGTGCGCCGTTGCCGACATTGTGCGGAAAGCCGGTGGCGACGGATCGGGCGCTTGTCATGGCGATTGTGAACCGGACGCCGGATTCCTTCTATGACCGGGGCGCGACGTTCACCGACGAAGCCGCCATGAACGCCGTGGACCGGGCCGTGGCCGAGGGCGCGGATCTGGTCGATATCGGCGGGGTGAAGGCCGGGCCGGGCTCGGAGGTGGACGCCGCCGAGGAGGCCCGGCGGGTGGTGCCGTTCGTGGCGGCCATTCGCGAGCGCCACCCGGATCTGCTCATCAGCGTGGACACCTGGCGGGCCGAGGTGGCGCGGGCCGCGGTCGCCGAGGGCGCGGATCTGATCAATGACACCTGGGCCGGAGCGGATCCCGAGCTAGTGAGCGTGGCTGCCGATCTGGGCGTAGGAATCGTGTGCTCGCACACCGGGGGTGCGATTCCGAGGACCCGTCCGCACCGCGTCCGGTACGCCGATGTGGTGGCTCAGGTCACAGACACGGTGGTGGCCGCGGCCGAAAATGCTGCGGCGGCAGGGGTGGCCAAGGACTCGATTTTGATCGACCCGACCCATGATTTCGGCAAAAACACCTATCACGGGCTCGAATTGTTGCGGGCGATAGACGTTCTTGTGAAAACCGGATGGCCCGTCTTGATGGCGCTGAGTAATAAGGATTTCATCGGAGAGACTCTTGGTGTCGAGCTGTCCGAGCGATTGGAGGGCACATTGGCAGCGACTGCTTGGTCGGCCGCCGCGGGTGCTCGCGTCTTCCGAGTGCACGAGGTGGCCCAGACGCGCCGGACGGTGGACATGATCGCCGCCATCCAGGGTCTCCGCCCACCCGCCCGTACCCTGCGAGGTCTCGCATGAAAACAGACTGGGTGAACACCAACACCTTCGATCGCCCGGATTGGACCGTCGAGGAACTGATCGCGGCCAAGGGTGACCGCACGGTTTCCGTGGTGCTTCCGGCCCTCAACGAGGAATCCACCGTCGCCGCGGTGGTGGCCAGCATCCGGCCCCTGCTCGGCACGCTGGTGGACGAACTCGTCGTCCTGGACTCCGGGTCCACCGACGCCACCGCCGCCCGCGCACGGGCCGCGGGAGCCGACGTGGTGACCCGCGAACAGGCCGTCCCCGAACTCGAGCCCGTGCCCGGCAAGGGCGAATGCCTGTGGCGTTCGCTGGCGGTCACCACCGGCGACATCATCGCCTTCGTGGACTCCGACCTCATCGACCCGGACCCGAACTTCGTCCCGAAGCTGCTGGGCCCGCTGCTGACCGTGGACGGCATGCACCTGGTCAAGGCCTACTACCGCCGCCCGCTGCGCACCGGTGAGGCGGTCGAGCACCACGGCGGCGGCCGCGTCACCGAACTGGTGGCCCGCCCGCTGCTGGCCGCGCTGCGGCCCGAACTCTCGAATGTGCTGCAGCCCTTGGGCGGTGAGTACGCGGGCACCCGGGAACTGCTCACCGCGGTGCCGTTCGCGCCGGGCTACGGCGTCGAAATCGGGCTGCTGCTCGACACTTACGACATGCTGGGGCTGTCCAGCATCGGCCAGGTCAACCTCGGCGTCCGCCAGCACCGCAATCGGCCGCTGGCCGACCTCGGCGTGATGAGCCGCCAGATCCTGGGCACCGTCCTGGGCCGCAGCGGAATTCAGGACTCCGGCGCGGCGCTGACCCAATTCCCGCTGGTGGCAGGCGAATTCATCGCGCACGCGACGGAAGTGTCGCTGGCGGATAGGCCACCCATGAACACGCTGCGCCCCGAGGAGGCAGCTGCCTGACGCCTGCGGCGGCATATCCACTTGGAACCCGCGGCGGCACATCCACCTCGTCATTCCGGCGTGCTTTTGGCCGGAATCCACTGCGGAAGTGTGGATCCCGGCCAAAAGCACGCCGGGATGACGGAGTGGGACGCGCCGGGATGACCAGGGGCTAGCGGTCGTGGCGGTAGATCGGGGTCAGCAGATCCGCCTCGATCGGCTCGCCCGTCGACCGGTCGTAGCGCACGCCCACCACCGCCGAGAACGGGTGCGTGCCCGCGCGCTCGTGCAGGGTCGCCAGCCGGGTCGCCAGCAGCCTGATCGCGCCCAGTGAGGCGGGCGGGTGCAGGCCGTCGATGACCAGCACGCTGCCCTTGCCGTCCGGCCGGGGAAGCCGGGCCAGATACGCGATGTCGTAGGGCTCGGTGCCGCCCGGCCGGTAGACGCGGCGGGCGGCCCGGTCCTCGATACCGCGCCGCACCCGGCCCGCGCGCGCCACCGTGCGGCGCAGCCGGGGATCGGCGGCCACCAGATAGCGCAGGCTGGGCGACAATTCGGGCCCGCCGAGCACGATCAGCCCGTCCCGGTCCAGGTCCAGCGGGCGGCCCGGTAGGAACCGCTGCACATTGGCGGTGAAGCCCAGTTCACGCAGCAACTCCACGAGCCGATGGGGCGCCGCGGCGTCCGGCGCGCCCACCAGCGCGATGGCACGCGTCGTGCTGCGCACGTCCGGGGTGAGAATCGTCAGCGGGCCGTGGCCGAAGAACAAGCCCTCCGGCACCGGGCCCTGCGTGCTGACCTGATGGATGCGCGCGCGGGAAAGTCCCGCGGCCGCACCGATTCTCGCGAACGTCCAGCCCTCGGCATGCAGTTCACGGATGACGGCGCGGCGGATGCGGGTCAGCTCATTGATCTGCTGTTGCGCAGCGGCCACGCCTTCGGTGGCGGCTTTCAGGCGTTCGACCTTGTCCTCGATCGCGAATACCCGTGCCACCTCGTCGGCCGACATGTGCGCAGTCTAGATAGCTGGACAGCATCATGCGTCAAGTCCGCTCGACAGAATTGATCTCAGGTGGCGCCTGGATCGCGCTCAGGTGGCGTCAGGATCCACCGGCGGACGCTCGTTGCGCTCCAGCGGTTTCTGTTCCTTGGCCATCGAAATCGGGCCGGAACCGGTAATGCCGGAACCGTTTCCGCTGTTCGGGGCGCTGACCGGCTTGTCGAAATTGGTCAGGTCATTGAAGCTGTTCAGGATCGAATCATCGCCGTCGAGCAGGTGCTTGGTGACCATGGACCGCGGATTCATACTGCGCAGTTCGTTCAACTGCTCCAACGGTTTCCGGATCTCGTCGAATTCCGGACCCAGTTCATTGCGCAATTGCTGAGTCGCGCCGGTGGCGTAATCGCGCGCCTGCTTGAGGGCGTGCGCGGTCCAGCGAACAGCACCGGGCAGTCGCTCCGGGCCGAGAATCACAAGTGCGGCGACGAGGAGAATGAGCATCTCGCCCCAGCCGATATTGCTGAACACGGATCAAGGCTACCTTTGTCCGATTACGGCGTTTTCGCCGCCGCACCTGCGTTCATTCATCGCTACGGCTTCTGATCCGTGCCCAGCGTCACCGGCACGTCCACCTCGCGGCCGTCCCGGATCAGGCGCACGGTGACCGTCTCCCCGATCTCGTGCGACTGCACCGCCACCGTGAGCTCCTCCGGCCCCGACACGTCGCGGTCGCCGACCTTCACGATCACATCGCCCTCGACGATGCCCGCCTGCGCCGCCGGGCCCCCGGCCTGCACATCGGCCACCGCCGCGCCGCTCATCACGTCATTGGCGACGATCTTGGTCTTGGCGCTCACGCCGAGCACGGGGTGATGGACTTCCTTGTCGCGGATCAGCGCCTGCGAGATCCGCTTGACCTGATCCACCGGAATCGCGAAGCCCAGACCCACCGAACCGCCGCTCTCGGACTTGATGGCCGAGTTGATGCCGATCAGCCGGCCCTGCATATCCACCAGCGCGCCACCGGAATTGCCGTGGTTGATGGCGGCGTCGGTCTGCACGGCGTCCAGGGTGGCATCGGTATCGGTGCCCTCACCGCCGACCTTCACCGGCCGGTGCAGCGCCGACACGATGCCGGAGGTGACCGTCTTCTCCAGTCCCAGCGGCGAACCCAGCGCCAGCACGTCGTCGCCGACCTGCACGTCCCCGGAATTGCCGAGCTGGATCACCGACAGGTTCTTCACATCGACCTTGAGCACCGCCAGGTCGGACTTGGTGTCGCGGCCCACGATCCGGGTCGGCACCTTGCTGCCGTCGGAGAACACCACATCCAGCTTGGCCTTGCCCGATTTGTCGTTGGCGGCCAGCGAGATCACGTGATTGTTGGTGACGATGTAGCCCGCCCCGTCGATCACCACGCCCGAACCCGTGGACCCGGTGTCGCCCAGCCAGGCGCGCACGGTGACCACCGCCGGCATGACGGCATTGACCACCTTGGTGATCTGGTTGTGCGATTCGGTGCCCGCGGGCGCGGACTGCAGCGACACCTTGCGGGAGGTCAGCGCGGAGGCCGACGAACCGGTGAACGCCCCGACGAATCCGCCCAGCAGCCCGATCAGCGCGGCGATGATGGCCAGCAGCGTCAGCGCCGTCCACGACACCCGCCCGCCGAAGAGCACCTCCCGCGCCCCCAGCTTGGGGCCGACGGTGAGCGGCTGCGGCCGGGCCTGCGCCACGGCCGGGGTGCCGAGCCGCGCGGCCGAATTCGGATCGCGCCACGGATCGGCGGGCGCGGGCGCGGCGCCGTTCTCGCCGCGCGCGTCCGGATCCCGTTGCAGCAGTTCGGTCGAACCTTGCGGACGGCCGAACGCCTCGGCCAGCACCGCGTCCGGCGGGCGATTCTGAATCTCGGGTTGCCCCTGCGCGGCGGCGGCCGCGGCACTCGCGGTGCGGGCGGCGAAGGAGCCCTGCTGACCATTGGGGCGGCGGAAGGCGTGTGCGGTGTGGTTGTCGACATGCGGTCGCAGGACCGGGCGCGGTCCCAGCACCGGTGCGTCCGACGGCCTCAGGTTCCCCCGATCGGCCGCCGAATCGGATTCCCCTGACAGCGGTGAATTCGCCGCGGGCCCGCCGTCTTCGGCAGGGCCCGTGTTCTTCGATTCGGTGGTCACGCTATGGACTCTACTTGCGCCACCACGACGTCCACCGTCTGCTGTCGAACGAATCCTGGTGGTGGTTGCCGCATTCCTGAATGAGCGAGCGCGGAATCCTGCTCAGGGTGTCGTGCAGGCTCAGGGGCGCGGAGATCTGATCCGAGGACTGCCGCAAGGCGATGCGCGCCTGTTGCTGCGCGTCCACTTCCGCGGCGCATTCGCGACACACGGAAATATGGTGCGCGGCACGCAGATAGGCGTTCATCCGCAATTCGCCGTCCACGTAGGCGGCGATGGCCTCACTGGCCAGATGCTCGGTGGGGGCGAAACGCGGGGGACGACGGTGCGGTCGATCCTCGCCACTCATACGCTGCACACCCTTCCGGACGACTCGAGCTGTTCGGGCGGGACACCTGCCCGTGCTCACCCGACCTTTTCGGTGGCGGCGATACGCCGCTCCACCCCATTATGCTCGAGGTGCTCGCGCAGTGCCTGGCGTCCTCGGTGGATGCGGCTGCGCACGGTGCCCAATTTGACGCCCAGCGTCGCGCCGATCTCCTCGTACGACAGACCCTCGATGTCACAGAGCACGACCGCGGCGCGGAACTCCGGGGCCAGCGAGTCCAGCGCGGACTGCAGATCCGGGTCCAGGTTGGCGGCGTGATAGGCCTGCTCCGGGTCGGGACCCTCGGACGGGACGCGGTCGTAGTCCTCCGGCAGCGCCTCCATGCGGATGCGGTTGCGGCGGCGGACCATGTCCAGGAACAGATTCGTGGTGATGCGGTGCAGCCAGCCCTCGAAGGTGCCGGGCTGATAGTTCTGCAGGGAGCGGAAGACCCGGATGAAGGTTTCCTGGGTCAGATCCTCGGCGTCCTGCGGATCACCGGTGAGGCGGTAGGCCAGGCGATACACGCGATCGGCGTGCTCGCGGACCAGTTCGTCCCAGGTCGGCATGACATTGCGGTCGCCGGTGGCGTCGAAGGCGGCGGTCCCGGTGAGGGTCTCGTCTTCGGCGGGGGACAGGGTGAAGTCACCGTCCAGCGGGGTGCTCTGTGGAGTCACTGTGCTGTCCAGCGGCTTGATCTGCGGGTGCAGAGTGTTGGCGTGTTCACGCGCCGCGTCGACCATGTGGATGGGGTTACCTCCTACTCGGGACCGTGAACGTCGGTATCGGTGACAACCAATCGGTTGATTCGGCTGTTCCCGATCCCTGGCCCGCGGTCGCTGGCCTGGCGTGAGGCTTACTCTTCTAGGTCGTGATGTGGCATCCGTATGTGGACGCTGAGGGACACCTGAGAAAAATCGCCACACCGGCCGGTCACCACCACGCCTTACCGGTGTATCGCCATTAGCCTCTAATTCGTGAGCCAGACCCCCGCGGCACAGAACCTGCAGCGCAACCTCGCCTATGTGGAGGAATCCGTCGCCGAGGACGACATCCTCGTCGGCGCGCGCGAACGCGCCCTCGAACTCGGCGCCGCGCCCGTCGCACCCTCGGTCGGCGCGCTGCTCAGCATGTATGCCCAATTGCTGGGCGCGCGGGCGGTGGTCGAGGTCGGCACCGGGGCCGGGGTGAGCGGGCTGTGGCTGCTGGACGGGATGCGCGAGGACGGCACGCTGACCACCATCGACTCCGAGCCCGAGCATCAGCGGGCGGCGCGGGAGGCGTTCCGGTCGGCCGAGATCGCGCCGGCGCGTACCCGGCTCATCAACGGGCGGGCCCTGGATGTGCTGCCGCGGCTGGCCGATGGGGCCTACGACCTGGTGTTCATCGATGCCGCGCCGCTCGAGCATCCGCAATATGTGGCGCAGGCGGTGCGGCTGCTACGCGAGGGCGGGGCGATTCTGCTGCACAACGCGCTACTCGGGGGCCGGGTCCCCGATCCGGCGCAGCGTGATCCGCAGACCGCCGCGGTGCGGGCGGCGACTCGGGCGATTGCCGAGGATCCGGATCTGACGAGCGTGCTGATCCCGGTGGGCGACGGGCTGCTCTGCGCCTCGCGCGGCTGAAAATCCAACGGCCGGTGGCTGTTTCGATGCCGCATCGGTGTTCCACTCGGCGATAGTCCGCGACGCAACGATTATCCCGAAGGGGCATTCCGCGCGCGGAAAATCCCTAGGGGCGAAGTGCCCGGGTATGGATTTCGTAAATCCCCGCGACGAGAGTCCGGATGCTCTTGCTCTCCGACTGAACACGCGTTTAATCTATTAAACATGCGTTCAACCGATGATCTGACTACCCGGGCGAGGATTCGCGATGCCGCGGTCACCGTGTTCGGGGAACAGGGTTTCGGGGTCGGCGTCCGCGCCATCGCCGCCGCGGCGGGAGTCTCTCCCGGCCTGGTCATCCACCATTTCGGGTCCAAGGACGGGCTGCGGGAGGCGTGCGACGACTGGGTCCGGGAGACGATCCGGGCCGCCAAGATGGAGTACATCGAGAACCCCTCGCCGGGCGGGCTCATGCGGCAGCTGGCCGAGATCGAGGAATTCGCCCCCGGCATGGCCTACCTCATGCGCAGCTTCCAGGCGGGCGGGGAACTGATGAAGACCTTCTTCGAGCACATGGTCGAGGACACCGAGCAGTACCTGCGGGTGGGCATCGAGGCCGGAACCATCAAGCCGCTGCGCGACGTGCGGGCGACCGCGCGCTACGTCGCCACCAACAATGGCGGCGGCATGATGATGTTCCTGCAGCTCTACGCCGCCGAGCAGCCCGGGCCCGTGGACTTCCGCAAGGCACTACGGGCGTACGCGGACGAGATGATGCTGCCCGCGCTGGAGCTCTACACCTACGGCATGCTCACCGATTCCAGTGCGCTGGACGCATTGACCGCCCATACGCCACAGACCGCACATTCACCACAGACCGAGCAATAACCATCAACGTCGTTTTCCTTCAAGGAGATTCGATGACCATTCCCGCCAACCCGGTGATCGAAGTCCGGGATCTGCACAAACACTTCGGGCAGGTGCATGCCCTGGACGGCCTCGACCTCGAGGTCGCCGAGGGGGAGGTGCACGGCTTCCTCGGGCCGAACGGGGCCGGGAAGTCCACCACCATCCGCATCCTGCTGGGCATTCTGTCGCGCACCTCGGGCGAGGCCCGGGTGCTGGGGCGGGATCCGTGGACCGACGCGGTGGCGCTGCACCGCGATATCGCCTATGTCCCAGGCGATGTCACGCTGTGGCCGTCGCTGTCGGGCGGTGAGACCATCGACCTGCTGGCGCGCATGCGCGGCGGCATCGATGAGCAGTGCCGCGCCGAGATGATCCAGCGCTTCGAACTGGATCCGAGCAAGAAGGCGCGCACCTATTCCAAGGGCAACCGGCAGAAAGTCGC
>NZ_BAFX01000121.1 GCF_000308815.1 Nocardia concava NBRC 100430 | reverse complement strand
GGATGGAGGTGAGAACGGTGATCAGCCCCATGCGTGACGCCAAACGGCTGGCTGGAGTCCTCGCGGTGGCGGTGTGCTCGATCGCGTCCGGCGTGTGGTCGGCCGGATCGGCGCAGGCCATCGAGGATGTGCCGACCCCGCTGCGGCCCGCGACGGCGCAGGATATGACGGCGGGGGATTACATCCTGGATTTCGGCTGGTTCCACGCACAGGACCCGCACGGTCTGGGACTTTTCCAGTTCACCTACCTGAATCACGGCATGGCCGGGGTCAAGTGGGGCTACATGAACAATCTCAATCTCAATGACCCGCAGGGCAATTACCGCAATCTGGTGGAGTATCCGGCCAGCCCGGTGCACGTCACCACCGCCCCGACCATCGACAGCGCGATCCTGCATTTCGCGTGGGACGACGATAAGCAAGCCTGGCACCTGACCTACGACAATATGGATACCGTCGCCGACCTCTGGTACACCAACACCCACCCGGGCGCGGCCATGGACCCCGTGGATTGGGATGGCACCAAGGTGTTCTGGGCCTCCTCCATCGCGACCGCCGATATCAACGGCCGGGTCAAATTCCCGGGGCATTCGGAATTCACCGAGGTGAATCACTGGGTGGGAGAACAGGAGCGGATGGCGGGCGGCTTCCTGCTCGGCCCGGGGCACGTGGGCTACGACTATGCCCAGTCCGGGAATCCGGACGGTTCTGCCGATCAGCTGTTCGTGTTCCCCGAGGCGGACGGGAAGACGCGCGGAGTGCTCGCGCACACCGCGGCCGACGGGAAGCTGACCATGTGCGAACCGAAGAGTTATGAACAGGCGGACTGGGATTCGATATCGTCCCCCGCCGAGCAGATCGGCCCGTTCGACTTCCCGCGCACGGTCTCGGCGTCCTGTGACGACCTCTCGATCGCCTTCTACGTGGACCAGCCGCACCTGTTCCCGCTCAATATCCAGCTCTCCACCACCACGATGTCGCAGGGCCACAGCAGCGTTCCCGGCTCCCGCGCGACCATCCAGCACGCCCGCGACGTCGGCACCGGCTTCAACACCGGCCTTCCGCTGTACGGCTTCCCCAATCAACCACCCACGTACTGGAACTGAGCGAAGGAGCATCGACGCGATGACCCAAGCCTTCTGTGAGGGAATGAATTCCGTACTGAACGCCTTCGCCTACACCCCGGCCTTCTACGCCGTCGTCCACGGGCTGGACGCCATTTGGGACGGCGGATTGAATGCCCTGTGGGCGGCTGCCGTCGGCCGCTGAGCTGCGGCCCGCGCGGCGATGGTGACCTCGAGGCGAGCGCCGCCCAGTGGGCTGTCGGCGAGTCGAACATTGCCGTTGTGCAGTCGGGCTTGTTGCGCGACCAGAGCCAAACCCAAACCGCTGCCGGGTGTTTCGGTGGTGCCGCGGACGAAACGGTGGAAGACGCGCTCCCGATCGCCGGGTGCGACGCCGCTGCCGTTGTCGTCCACCGACAGCACGATCAGATCGTCTCCTTCGGCGCGAGCCCCGATTTCGATCCGTGTCGCTCCACCGTGGCGAACCGAGTTGGTGATGGCGTTGTCGAGGATCAGGCGGAGTCCGGCCGCCAGACCGCGCGTGTGCAGCGGCTCGGTGAGCAGTGAGACGACGGTCGTACCCGGGTGCGACCGGTATGCGGACTCGGCGACCTGATCGATGAGCTCGTCGAGATCCACTTCCTCCCAATCGGATTCGGTGATCATCTCGCCCTGAGCCAGCCGCTCCAGCGCGAACAGGGTCGATTCCACCGTGCGCTGGGCATTGAGCACCTCGGTGAGGATCTCGGTCCGATCCCGATCCGACAGCGGCACCGTGCACAACACCTCGAGATCGGTCCGCATGGAGGTCAGCGGCGTGCGCAGTTCGTGCGCGGAGGTGGCGGCGAAATCGCGTGCGGCGGCGAGCGTGTCGGCGGTATTGCGACGTTCCTCCGCGATGTGGTCCAGCATCTCGTTCATGGCGGCGGTCAGCTCGGCGGTCTCGATCGTGCCGCCCTGAGCTGAAATATCCAGGCGCAGAGCGGATCCCACATCGCGGGTGGCTGCCGTCAATTGCCGCAGCGGCAGCACGGCGCGGCGGGCGACGAACCAGCCCAGCCAGCTGGCCAGCACGATGGCGACGACGGCCACCCCGAGAATGCGATGGGTCTTCTGTGAAATAACCTGCTCCACCAGCGATTTCGGCACCGAGGTGGTGACCGCCACCTCCTTGCCCGAGGCCGGAAGCTCCCACACGTAGCCGGAACCGTCCTCGACCACGACCACGCGCGCGGGCCCGGCGGGCATCGCCGTCTCCGCGTCATCCGAGGTGACCTGCAGGGATCCCACGATCCGGTCGAGCTGACGGCTGGTGTCGGCCTTGGCCACCACCAGGAATACCGCGGCCATAGCGCCGATCACCAGCGCCGCGACCGACGCGCATGCGATCGCGACCCGGGTCTGCAACGAGATCGGCCGTCTCACGGCTCGGTCCTCAACACGTATCCGACTCCGCGCACGGTGTGCAGCACGCGCGGACAGCCGGTCGCCTCGATCTTGGCGCGCAAATAGGACACGAATACGTCGACCACCTTGGTCTGCGTCTCGAAGGTGTATCCCCAGACGTCGCACAGTAATTCGGTGCGTCGGAACACCTGACCGGGCGCCGCCGCCAATGCCGCCAGCAGATCGAACTCACGCTTGGTCAACTCCAGCAGCGTGCCATTGGCGAACGCGCGCCGCGCCCCGGCCTGCACGGTGAGCCCGCCGACGACGACCTCGGCGCAGGGGTCGGCCACCGCGGTCACACCGCTGCGCCGCAACAGGGCTTGCAGCCGGGCCACCAGCTCACCGAGATGGAACGGCTTCGTCAGATAGTCGTCCGCGCCCGCGGTGAGCGCGTCGATCCGGTCGCCGACCTCCGACCGGGCGCTGAGGACACAGATGGGCACGTCATTGCCCAGCGACCGCAGCGCGGTCACCACCTGAACCCCGTCCAGGCCGGGCATATTCAGGTCGAGCACCATCGCCGCGGGCGGACAGGAGGCGATCGCCTGCAAGGCCGCCGCCCCGTCCCCGGCGGTGGTGACCGTGAATCCCGACAATCGCAATCCGCGTGCCACCGAGGTCAATACCCGGGCGTCGTCGTCCACGACGAGCACCACGTCATTCGACATTCGACAACGCCTCTCGGTTTGCGGCGGCGGGAGCACTCGGCAGCCAACGGTAGGGAAATGAAAGTTCGGGAATGGCCAACGAATGGTTAGGAAACGGAATCGGTCGGCCGCCGTGACTTTCGGGGAAGCCGATCACGGCGGCGGCGAAAAGCCGATGGCCGCAGAGCTTTCGCAGGCCGGCAGGGCTTTCGCGGACTACTGCCCGCCCTCCATGCCGCCGCCGGTGGAGTCGGGCTGGCCGCCGCCCATGCCGCCGCCGTTGCTGTCCGGCTGGCCCCCGCCCATGCCGCCGCCGGTGCTGTCCGGTTGTCCGCCGGTCATGCCGCCGCCCGGGATCTCCACGGTCGGATTCCCCGGATCGACGCTCGGGCGGCCCGGCTGTGAGGTCTCGGGCGGACGGGTCGGCTGGATCTGGGGCTGTTGGGTGACGGGGGCGGGCTTGCCGGGCTGGGACCGGGAGGTCGGAGCCGGGGTGTTCCCCTTGATGGCCGGAGTCGCGGGAGTTTCGGTGAGCACGGTCGTGGTCGGGGTGGAGTCGGCAACGTCCCGGTGGGCGAAATGACTGCCCGCGGCCACACCCGCGCCGACCGCGCCGACGGCCGCGATCGAGGCGGCAATGATCTTCACGCGCTTGTTCATGAATCGATTCCTCGGATAGCTGATTGATTGCTGACTGGATCCAGCGTGAATCAGATTTGAACCACTGTCAAACCCGATGGTTCAAAATTGATGAGAGCCTGATCACAGGAAATACGATCTTGCCAGCTAGAATGCCGGTTGTGACTGTCTCAGATCTGTCCCATACTGGAGACGTGGAGAGCGATTTTGGCAAATGGATAGATACCGTGACGGGCGGTGCCGGCGACCGTGCCATCGCGCAGCGGATGGGCACCGATCACAATCGGGTCCGCCGCCACCTCACCAAGACCGACAGTCCCGTGGCGGGAACTATCCTGGAATTCTGTGACGCCTACGGGGTGAGTCCGGTCGAAGGGCTGCTGCAGGCCGGGCTCATCCGGCCCGAGCAGGTGCACCTGCCGATCGTCACCGCCCGCTCCTCGATTCCCGAGATTCTCAGCACCGCGAGCAACAGTCAGCTGGCCGACGAAGTCACCAGGAGACTGCTGACCGGCACCGAACCGGAACCACGACCGACCCGCACGGAACAAGTCGTAAGGAACCTGATCGGATGAACACGCAAGACGTCCTGTTCGCCTGTGCCGCAACGGCTGCCGCGGTGGTGGCGGTGCTGCGCCTCACCCAGTGGCGCGACGGGCGCACCCGCGCGCTCACGGTCGCCATCGCCGCGCTGGCGATGTACTGCGTCAGCTGGATCGGCGACGAATATCCCGCGCCGCTGCGGGTTCCGCCCGCCGAAGCCGATCTGATCCGGTACGCGCTCATCGTCACCGCCTCCATCGGCATCACCACCCACCTCACCCGAGCGATGGGGCAGCACAAGCTGACCCGCGCCGCGCATATCTGCCTCGGCATCGGCGCGGTGGTCGGCATCGCCTACGGGACGGTGCGCGGCATCCACGCCTGGCAGGGCTGGGGTTCACTGCTCGCGATCACCGTGGCCGCGATCGCGATGGCCACCAACACCGCGGTCTTCGCTGTCACCATCCCCGCACTCCGTTTGCGCACCCTCTCCGCCTTCGACCGCGCGGCCCTGTCTCTGCTCTTCGCGAGCGGCCTCATCGGCCTCCTCGCCGCGGCCCACCGCCTCTGGGCCCAATTCGACCCGGAATGCGCCTGCAGCGTCCACCAGGGCTACCTCCACGGCCTGATCCCCGCCAGCCTCCCCACCATCCTCTCGGTCTTCGCCTACACCGCCTTCGCGGCCGTCGGCTACTGGTCTCGCCGAAAAGAACACGCGCAGAAGGGAATCCCTACGTCCACCGCCGGATCGACCAGATAGCGGCGAAGCGATCGGCCCCGCCGAACGGAATTGTTGATCTTGTTCGGCGCGTATCGAGGGCAATTTGCCAATGGATTGCTAGGTTCTGCGGTCGGGGCGGTGGGACAAAGGGAGGCGTTGTGGGTCTTGCCTATTTGCGGTCGGATGCCGATCGGGCGTTCGGGGTCGGGACCGGGCGGGTGGTGGTGCGGGAGGGTGTCGCGGCCGGGCGGGATATGGTGCGGGCCGCGTCGGCGGGGCGGGGGTGGAGTCGGGTGCGGGGGCCCTATTGGATGGCGCGGCGGTTTCTGGGTGCGGCGGGGAAGCCGCTGGCGGACGAGACGCTGATTCGGTTCGATTTCTCGGTGCCCGGCGGGCATGCACCGATCGTGGTGCGTCGCAATCAGAGTGATCTGTTGATCCTGTGGCAGATCTTTCTCCAGGGCTTCTACGAACTCGATCGGGTCTACGCGCTCGATTCGCGGATCGATTCGCTGGACACAATCGTCGATCTGGGCGGGAATACGGGTCAGGCCGCCGCCTATCTGACCGCTCGCTGCCGGCCGCGGCGGCTGCTGACCGTGGAGCCGATCGCGGAGAGTCGGGCTGTGCTGCAACGCAATCGGGAGCTGTCCGGCCTGGACTGGATCGTCGAGGACTGCGCGGTCGCGGGCAGCGGTGGTGAGCTGGAATTCGCGGTCAGTGAGTTCTGGGATACCTGCACCGCGGTCCCCGAGGTGTACGAGCTGCGGCAGCAGCGCCCCTGGCGGCTGGAGAACGTGCTGGCGCGACCGCCGCGAAAAGTGCCGGCCCGCACCGTGGACGAGTTACTGGACCGGCATGGCATCGATCATGTCGACCTGTTGAAGGTCGACGTGGAAGGCAGCGAGGTCGAAATATTCGCCGAGCCGCGGCCGTGGATGAGCCGGGTGGACCGGGTCGTGCTGGAGGTGCACGACAAGTACATCGATGGCGATATCGTGCGAAACACCATGAAGCAGGCCGGATTCCATAGGATCCCGCCGCGCCTGCCCGATCCGCCGGGCTTCAATCCGGTTGAACTGTACTGGCGTGACGGACTGAAGGAATGATGCCCGCGTCCCCGGCCGCCATCGTGTTCGACTGCGACGGAACGCTTGCCGACACCCATGACTGCGTGCGCGCCGCCGTGGATCAGGTCTTCGCGCGGCATGAGCGCACCTGCCCGGACGACGTCCGCGCGGCCGCCGTCACCGGACTGGGATTGCCAGCCCTGGCGACACTTGTCGCGGACACGCTCGACCACACCGCGTCCGATATCGCCGACGAGCTGCTGGAGGCGATGATCGAGGCCGTGCCGCGCACCGCGACCCTGCTGCCCGGCGCGGTCGAGATCGTGACCGCCGCTGCCGCCATCCTGCCGATCGCGATAGCCAGCAACTCGCCCCGGGCCCTGCTCGATGCGACCCTCACCCATACCCGGCTGGCCGACCTGGTCGAGGTAACCGTTGCGGGCGACGAGGTTTCGGCTCCGAAACCCGCCCCGGACCTCTATCGCACCGCTTGCGTGCGCCTCGGCGCGACCCCGGCGGTGACGGTGGCTTTCGAGGACAGCGCGGTCGGGGTGGCCGCCGCCCGCGCCGCGGCGCTCACCGTCATCGGAGTCGGCGAGAGCGCCGAATCCCTCGGCGCGGACGCCCACCATCGCCGCCTCGACGATCCGGCGATCCGCCGGTGGATCGCCCATCTCGGCTCGACGATCGAGCCGATGGCGCGGTAGCGGTTACGGGCGGTCGAAAGCGCCGGAGCGGACGGCCTCGGTGAAGACATCCCAGGCGGGCGGTGCGAAGACGTGGGCCGGGCCGGTCGGGCTCTTCGAATCGCGCACGCCGACAAGACCATCGGGCAGGAAGGCTACTTCCACGCACTCGCCCTGCGGCTGACTGTAAGTGCTCTTGAACCAGTTCGCCTCGGATAGTTCACTGTTCACGCTCATACTCCTTTGCCATCCGGGTTACCAAGATCTGAGTTGCCTTGGTATCCAGGCTCGCTCGCTCGAGGGTGCGGTAAGACCGATCGTACGACTCCACGTCCTCTGGTTTCCGTACGTAGAGCCCGCCGATCACGTGCTCCAGGAACACAGTGCGCGGTTCGACGGGCATTCCATCTGGTGCACAACCGAAATCGAGGATGACGAACGGCGGCATGCTCACGCCGCAGGGGAATCCGGCTTCGAACGGCAGCACGTGGAGCTTGATGTTGTTGTGCAGCGCACTGATCTCGGTCAGGTGCCGCAGTTGGGCGGCCATGATCGATGCGCTCCCGACGCGGTGGTGCAGCGCGGCCTGTCCGATGATCACGTCCATCGACACCGGCTGCGGCCGCGTCAGGATGGACTTGCGGTGCGTCTTGATCTCGACCCGTCGCTCCCATTCCTCCGGTTCCGCGTCCGGCAGCGCCTTTTTCATGAGAGTCAAGACATAGTCCGGGGTCTGAAGCAGTCCGGGGATCAGATTCGGCTGGTAGGAGATCACCGATTCGGCGGCGGCCTCCTGTGCGACGTAGACGCCGAAGCCCTCGGGGATCAGATCGCCGTAGGAGTGCCACCACCAATCCTTTTGAGCCGCTTGCAGTGCCAAACCGACCGCGCCCTCGATGAGGTCTTCGGAGACACCGTAGAGCTCGCAGATCGCACGGACATCGCGAGGATTGGGCTTGGCCTTCATGCCCTTTTCCAGTCGATGCAGCGCGGTCTGGCTCATCACCGGGATCTTCGAGGCGGCCATCTCCAGGCTGTAGCCGGCGTCCTGACGCCACTGTCGCAGACGTCGGCCGAGCTGATGCAGCGGCAGCGTCTGAACCACGCTCGGCATGATGTGTCCTTCCGTTTCGGGAGGGCCCTACCTTCCGTTCTGGATCAATCGTGGCACCTGAATCGGCAGGTGTGCTGGGCTTTCGGAAATCCCGGAACAGACTTTCCGCATCACGAATCGTTCCGCCGTGTGCGCTGTGAACATCAACGCCGTATCCGCAATCGTCTCCGAAAGGAACCGAGATGGACATCGGCGAACAATCCACAGCGCGTTCCCGGGAGTGGGTCAACGACAACTGTGGGAGCGGCTTCATCTGGCCGCTGAGTGAACAGCGTGCACAGGGCATCGCCCGCATCCACGCCACCTGCGAGCCGCCGTGCCCGCGCCTGCTCGCTGCGATCGAGTATCTGAATAGCCTGGGGCCCAGCGCAATCGGGTCAGCCGATTGCGCAGGCGATGGTGGTGAAGGTGGTTGAGAACTGTTCGTTGGTTTGTTCGGTGTTGAGGCTGACGGTTGCCGCGGTTCCCTTGGTGGTGGCGATCGCCATGGTGCTGAATCCGGGGATGCCGCCGGAGTGGCCCCACAGTTCCTTCGTCTCCGATCCGCACGGCAATTGGAATCGGATCAGGCCGAGGCCGTAGGTCATCTCGGCGAAGGACTGCATGGAGATCGTCTGTTGCATCTGCGCGAGTTGCGGTGCGGGAAGCAGTTTTCCGGTCACCAGGGCGGTGAAGAAGCGGTTGAGGTCGGCGCCGGTGGAGACGATCGCGCCGGCGGCGCCGGCCCAGGCCGTCTCGGTATCGGTGGCATCGATCCACTTGCCGTCGACATTGCGGTAGCCCAGCGGATGTGGATCGCGCAGGCTCGTGTCACCGGCCAGCGGGATGTAGGTGTCGCGCATTGTCAGGGGCTCGAGGATGCGGCTGTTGATGGCGGCCGCGAGAGACCCGCCGGTCACCCGTTCGATCAGCAGGTCCAGCAGCACGTAATTGGTGTTGGTGTAACGGAATTCGGCTCCCGGCTCGAACTGTGGCGCGATGCTCATCGCGATGCGCACCAGATCGGCGGGGGTGAGATCACGGTAGGCCTTGCCGTCCGACATCTGATCGAGTTGCTGGGGCAGCCTCTCCGTACCGCTTTCCGGCGCGAAATCCGCGAGCCCGCTGGTGTGCTGGAGCAACTGGTGCACGGTGATCCGGCTGCCGTCATTGCCATTGCCCTGCACCACACCCGGCAGGTACCGCTCGATCGGAGCCTCGAGGTCGACCGCGCCCTCCCCGACGAGTTGCATGACGACCGTGGCGACGAAAGTCTTGGTGACACTGCCGATTCGGAAATGCGCGTGCTCGGCATAGGCCGCTCCGGTGGCGAGGTCGCCCGCCCCGGCGGTGAGGGTATGCGCCCCGTCGGGTCCGCTGATGACGGCCTGCACCCCGGGCATCCCGGAACGAACCAGTTCATTCAGCGCGTCGGACACCTGCCTGGGCACCGCCGGGTCCGTCCCCGATTTCGCCGTGCTCTCACCGCAGCCCGCCACGGCCAGCAGCGCGACAGCGACGACGGCATACCGCCCGCAACCCCGAAAGATGCTCATACCCCGACGCTAGGGACGAGACCCGACCCTGCCTATCCGGTAGCCCCCGGATAACCCCCGGAATTATTCCTACCTCTGCGGTCGTACGTGCTACCACGAGTCGATCAACGGCTCATCGTGCCGCTGCCGCTGCCATTCCGCGGTGAGGCGGGTGAGCCGGTGCGGGGCGGCGATGCCGCGCACGCTCGCGATCTTGTCGTCGCGGAGCTCCAGGATGGTGACGCCCAGGACGCGGTCGTCGAGGGTGACGAGCATGGCCGGGCAGCGGTTGACCACGACGGCGTGGATCGACGGGGAGCCGCCCGCGAGTTCGCGTTTGGCCGCGGAGGGTTTGAGGCCGATGCGCAGCGCATCGGCGAGCCGCCGCGGGTTCGCGTAGCGAATCAGCTGCTCGGCCAGTCCCAGTCGACCGTCGGAGACGCCGGTCGCGTCGTCGGTCAGCAGCGCGATCAGGCGTTCGGTCCGGCCCGAGGACGCGGCCTCGACGAACGCCTCGACCACGCGGCGCGCGGCGGCGGGATCGAGGTCGATACCGTTGCGGGCGGCGGAGATTCGCCGTCGGGCTCGATGCGCGTGCTGCTGACTGCCGGACTCGGTGATGCCGAGGATCTCGGCGATCTCGGCGTGACTGTACGAAAACGCCTCGCGCAGAACATAAACGGCCCGTTCGACCGGCGACAGCCGCTCCATGAGCGTCAGCACCGCCAGGGTCACCGATTCGCGCTGCTCGACGGTGTCGGCCGGGCCCAGCATCGGGTCGCCGTCGAGCAGCGGTTCCGGCATCCACGCGCCGATCGCGCGTTCGTGCCGCACCCGCGCCGAACGTAGCCGATCGAGCGCCAGATTGGTGACGATCTTGGTCAGCCAGGCCTCGGGCACCTCGACGTACCGCCGGTCGGCGGCCTGCCACCCCAGGAACGCGTCCTGCACCGTGTCCTCGGCATCGGCGGCCGAGCCGAGCAGACGGTAGGCCAGCGAGGCCAGCCGATCACGGCTGGCCTCGAAACGCGCCACGGTGGCAGAGTCCATCAGCACGACTCTAGGTCCATCAGCGCGACGCTAGGCGGCGACCGCCGAGTGCTCCCGGGCCAAACGGTACTTGTGGCCGGGCTTTCCGAGATTCGGGTGGCTCAGGGCCCAGACCGCGCCGTCGAGGATCGACTTCTTGACGCGCGCGGCGGTCCGGCCGCGCAGGGGCCGCGGCTTGGTTTGCGCGGCCTTGTCGACGAACTGGAAGATCCCGTCCTTGCGGCCGAGGCTGATGTGGTTGCCGACGTAGGTCATCGGGATCGAGGGGATCTTGCGCCCGGTCAGGTCTCCGATGACGGCGGCCGTCGCCTGCTTGGCGGTCGGTGCCGTGGACGCGCAGGACATCGGCAGCGGAAGACCGCTCTCCGCCAGGATGAAAGCGCTGTCACCGGCGACGTAGACATTCGGGTGCGAGACCGAACGCATCTGGCGGTCGACCCGGATCTGGCCGGTGGGCACCACCTCGAGACCGCCAGCCGCGGCGATCGGGTGCACGGCGAAACCGGCGGCCCACACCGTCGCGTCGGAGGCGAATGCGGTGCCGTCGGCGGCGATCGCGGCCGCCTGCTCGACGCGCTCGATGGCGGTGTGCTCGTGGACCGTGATCTCGAGCCGGTCGAAGGCGCGCAGCAGATGACGGCGCGCCTTCGGGCTCAGCCAGCCGCCCAGCTCGCCCCTGGTGACCAGGCTGATGCGAAGTCCCGGACGGGATTCCGCGATCTCGGTGGCCGCCTCGATCGCGGTCAGATTCCCGCCGACCACCAGCACCCGACCCTCCGTACCCAGCTCATCCAGGCGGGTGCGCAGGCGCAGCGCGGCGGGCCGCGCCGCCACATGGAAGGCGTGCTCGCCGACCCCGGGCACGCCATGCTCGGCGACCGTGCTCCCGAGCGTGTAGAGCAGCGTGTCGTACGCGAGCCGGTCGACGCCCTTCCCGTCGGCGATAGTGACGGTCCGGCGGTCCGGATCGACGCCGGTCACCCGCGCCACCCGCAACCGAATCCCGGTGCCCGCAAACACTTCCGCGAGCGGCCGATGCCGCAGTTCCTGCCCGGCGGCCAGCTGATGCAGCCGCAGCCGCTCGACGAAATCCGGTTCGGCATTGACGACGGTGATCTCGAAGTCGTCGGAATGCAGTTGGCGGGCCAGATATCCGGCGGAGAAGGCTCCGGCGTATCCGGCCCCGAGGACGACGATGCGGTGCATGGTTCGCTCCTGTCTGGTTCACGTGCCTCCTGAACGAGACAGCCCCGCAATCCCTGACAGGGTCACCCGGTGATGTGGATCACCGGTGCGTTGCCACGGCGTCGGGTGCGCCGCGCGAAGCCGAGAATCAACGCCCACAGAGTCGAGGGTCATGAAACCGCCCCTCTTGACCGGAACGGTTCATTCTGTTCCAATTAAACGGAACGGATCATTCCGTTCTATCTCATCAGTCGGCTTCAGGAGACAGCAGTGACCATCGCAGTCGAACATCCGCCCCTCGAAACCACCACGACCACAGCCGATTCCACCGGTCCGCTGCCGCGGCGCTGGTGGGGGCTGCTCGCCATCCTGGCCGCGACCCTGCTGAATCTGCTGGACGCCAGCATCGTGAATGTGGCCGCGCCCGCCATTCGCGGCGAGCTGGGCGGCTCGGTCGCGACCGTGCAGTGGCTCAGCGCCGGATACACCCTGGCCATGGCCATCGGGCTGCTCACCGGCGGGCGGCTCGGCGATATGTACGGCCGCAAGCGGGTGCTCATGATCGGGCTCAGCGGATTCCTGATCGCGTCGATGCTGTGCGGGGCCGCCGGGACCATCGAACTGCTGTTGGCCGGGCGCGTGGTGCAGGGGCTGTTCGCGGCGGTCATGGTGCCGCAGTGCTTCGGGCTCATCCGCGATCTGTTCGGACGCGAATTCGGTAAGGCCTACGTGGCTTTCGGGCCGCTCATCGGCGTCGCCACCATCGCCGGGCCGATCGTGGCCGGACTGCTCATCGACGCCGATCTGCTCGGCAGCGGATGGCGGGCCATCTTCCTGATGAACCTGCCCCTGGGTGTCGTCGCGCTCGCGCTGGGCGCGTGGATTCTGCCCGCGGCCGCGCCGCTGCCCGGGCTGACGCTCGACCTGCGCGGCGCGGTCGTGGCCGGACTCGGCCTGGGCATGCTGCTGTATCCGCTGGTCGAGGGGCGCGAAGCCGGATGGCCAGCGTGGATGATCGCCATGCTGATCGCGTCGGTTCCGATCCTCGGGCTGTTCGCCCTCGACCAGGTGCGCCGCTCTCGCGCCGGGCGGGTCGCGCTCATCGAGACCAGCGTGTTCGCCAAGCGCTCCTATACCTCCGGCATCGGCTTCATCACCGTGTTCTTCGGCGGTGTGGGCGGGTTCTCGCTGGCCGTCGGACTGTTCCTGCAGATGGGTCTGGGTTACAGCGCGCTGCGGGCCAGTCTGACCATGGCGCCCTGGGCAATCGGTGCGTTCCTCGGCTCCGGCGTCAGTGCCGGCCTGGCCCCCAAGCTCGGCCGCAAGGTGCTGCATCTGGGACTCGGCGGAATGCTGTTCGGCTTGATCGCACTGTTCTGCCAGCTCGGCGGATCGGCCGCCCCCGGTGCGCTCACCCTCGCACCGGCCCTACTGGCCTACGGCCTCGGGATGGGCATGATCTTCGTGCCGCTGTTCGGAATCATCGTCGGTGAGCTCGACGACCACGAGATCGGTTCGGCCTCAGGGCTGTTGGAGTCCTTCCAGCAGGGCGCCGCAGCGCTCGGCGTGGCAGTCCTGGGCACGGTGTTCTTCAGCGGTTTCGCCCTCGGCGATGGCCCCGCGGTCGCCT
The DNA here is from genome assembly GCF_000308815.1 of Nocardia concava NBRC 100430. Classification (GTDB taxonomy): domain Bacteria; phylum Actinomycetota; class Actinomycetes; order Mycobacteriales; family Mycobacteriaceae; genus Nocardia; species Nocardia concava. The sequence goes on along the minus strand of NZ_BAFX01000121.1, from coordinate 32,649 downwards.
CGACCGCCATCCGAACCGTCACCGGGGTGGCGATCCTGCTCACCGCCGCCTCCTTCGCCGCAGTCTATGGACTGCCGAAACAGGTTGCGGCGCAAGTGCATTGATTCCGGACCGCACCAGTAGCCGCCCCGGCCATTTACGGCCGGGGCGGCGTCGTTTATCCCGTGAGGGCATCCACGAGGTTGGTGACGGGGGCCCAGTGGTCGAGGTCGGCGAGGCGGGCGGTGAGGGCGGTGCGCATGCTGTCGGATCCCGCGGTGCCGAGGGCGAGACGGCGGGGCGGGTTGGCGCTGGTGACGGCGGTTCGGATGCCCGCGGCTACGCGATCGACGGGGGAGAAGGCGGTGGCGGGTAGGGCTCCGATCGCCTGTTGCACGGTGCGCACCGTCTGGTCGTAATCAGCGTGAGTTGTGTTGGCCGCGTCGAGGTTCGAGAGGAACGGGGTCGCTGTCAGGCCGGGCTGCACGAGGGTGACGTGGATTCCGAGGGGTGCCAGTTCGGCGGCGAGGGCGTCGGAGAGTCCCTCGAGGGCGTACTTGGTCGCGGCGAGCAGGCCGACGCCGGGGTCGGCGGTCTGGCCGTAGTAGGACGAGCCCTGCAGGATGTGCCCGGATCGCTGGCCTCGCAGGACCGGCAGTGTCGCGCGCAGGACATTGAGGACGCCGAAGACGTTGGTGTCGAAGATCGCTCGCGCTTGCGGGTCGGAGGCTTCCTCGACCGCGCCGAAGAGCCCGTAACCGGCCATGTTCGCGACGACATCGATGCGGCCGAAGTGGGCCACGCCCTGCTCGACCGCCTTCGCGACGGCGGCCTCGTCGCGCACGTCCGCCTCGATCGTGAGCAGCCGGTCGGATTGCGTTGAGGCAGAAAGGGTTTCCGTGTTTCGAGCTACCGCGATGACTGCTTCGCCGGATGTCAGCGCCTGAACCGCCAGCTCATGTCCGATGCCCGAAGAGGCGCCGGTGATGAACCAGATCCGCGGGGCGTGTTCTTCAAACGTCATGTTGCGACCGTAACGGTTTAGCTCGCAACATTTCAAGGGGATCGTGCCGCTGAGTTGCGACCGAATGGACTAGCCTGAAAACAGCGTTGGTATCGTGAAGGCGTGGAGGTACCTCAGCGGAACGATGACGCGACTGCTCTGGTGTTGTCGTTCGTCAACACCAGAGCCGACGGCACGGGACGCGTCGAAATCTTCGGCACGGCTGCGGGATTCGCGGATTGGGCGATCGGTGAAGGTCTGCTCGACGCGACCACCGTAGTCACCGATTCCGACGCGGTCGCCGCCCGCGAGCTCCGCGAGGCGCTGGTCACGACCTTGCTGACCCACGCGAGCGATCCGGAAATCAGCGAGCCCCAGATCGCAGAGGCGGAACGGTACCTGCGCCAGGCCGGGGTCCGCTATCCGCTGACGACCGCCATCACGGCCCGAACAGCACAACTTTTCGCCGGATCAACCGGTGTCCCAGGCGTTCTGGGCACCGTCCTCGCGGCAGTGACCGAGACCGCCCAACGCGGCGACTGGCCCCGAATCAAGGCCTGCTGCAACCCGCCCTGCCACTTCGGCTTCATCGACCGCACCCGCAACCGAGCAGCCCGCTTCTGCAGCCCCGGCTGCGGATCCCAGGTATCGATGCGCGCCCTCCGCCAACGCCGCAAACAGGCCGATCTCTAGGCGGTGACGGTGGTGACGTACTGGACCGCCGCGAGCACCGCGACCGGCGCGGACACCAGGAGTTGACCCGCGACGGTGCCGAGTGCCCCGATCGCGAGAACCCCACCGAGACAGCCGATCGCACCGGCCGGGAGGAAAGAGCCGAACAGTCCGACAATCGTGGCCGCGGCCACGGTCGCGCCCGCCACCGCGCCCAGTACGCAGCCGACTGCCGCGCCGCCGATGCCGCCGACGAGCGTGCCGAGTGAGACGCCGAGACCGACCGTGCTCGTCAGCCGGTTCCAGGCTGCGACCTCCCGCTGATACGGGCTGGTGAAGTTCGCGGAATCCTCGTAGGGCAGGGCGACCGGGGTGTAGACCGCGTGCTCGCGGTCCAGCCGCGGGGTGAGGGTGACCGTGCGGTCGGCCACGGCCGCATCGATGGGAAAGGTGAAATCATCGATTCGGAAGGACATTTCGGCCATCTCGAGCGCGGAATGTCCCGGCCCTTCGAGCGTGAGCACGCCGTCGCGCAGGACGATCGCACCGTCGGCGATGGTGATGACGGCGGAATCGTCGACCACGCTGGCTGTGACACCGACGGCGGCGTCGGGAGCCGCGGGCGCCGCCGCGGCCGGAATCGCGCACAGCACCGACGTGGTCGATGCGGCGAGCAGAAAAGCGGTGGTTCGCATGGCGTTTCCTCAGCTCAGCCGGGCCAGCTCGGCCACGATGACCCGCGCCACGTCCACCTGCCCGGCCGGGGTGAGGTGGACGCCGTCGGGTTCGAACAGTCGCCGCCCGGGTACGGGGTGGGTGGCCGTGAGGACGTCGATCACCACCTCGGGCCGGGCGTCCAGATCCGCCGCAGTCTCCGCTAGATCCTTTGCCCGCCAGCTGATTCCGGCGGCCCGGAAGGGCGGAAACTCGGCCAAGAGGGATTCGTCCACATCGGTCGGCGTGAGCCACACCCAGCGTGCGGCGGCCGCCCGCCCGCGCAGTAGGTCGACATTGCGCACCGTCTCGTCGGCGCTCACCACCCGGGGCCCGTCCGCGCCCAGCCGCTGCGCATCGTTCGCGCCCAGCTGGCACAGCACCCAGTCCGGTGGCTGAAACCCCAGTGCCCCCGAACCTTTCAGCACCTGTGTGGTGGTAGCTCCGGCCACGGCCAGATTGACGAAGACGATGCCGTCCCCCGGCCGCCGCAGCCGCACCAGATGCCCCAGGATCTCGAACCAGGACAGCCGGTCGGCCGTGCCGCTCTCTCCGAGTGCGACCACCCGCTCGCCCGGCGCGAACGGCAGCCGATCCACCTGGGCGGCGATCTCCGGATCGGTGAGCAGATCGGCCGCCGAGGCCCGCGCCTGACGCTCCAGATCCTCCAATAGGGCAAGGTATTCCTCGGTTTCGAGACTGAAGAGCGCCGCGATGTGCGCCGCGTCGATGCCCTGCAGATAGGGCAGTGACAGCTCGGGCTTCTGAAAGCGGACGAGCTTGGCAGTGAGATCGTTCGTCATTTTCGGCTCCTGTGAATCGTTGGCGGGGAAGGGATTACGAGCGGGGCAGGATTCTCGACGGGGAATGCGGCTGCGATGGCCACGAGAGTTCGTTCATCTGAATGAATCGTTCTCTGCAGTGAACGATTGGCTGCTGTGTACGATGACCCCGTGGTCGATGCGAAGCAAGAGGATTCGAAGCGGGCGCACCCGAACCGCCCCATGCGGGCGGCGGCCTTCCAGCTCGCCCAGCTGGGCGGCCACGCGGCGCAGCGCTTCGCCGAACGCATCGCCGAAATCGGGCTCACGCCACCGGAAGTCGGCATCCTGCGGTCGATCGCGGCCGAGCCCGGCCGCAGTCAGCGGTCACTGGCCGCCGAATTGGGCGTGGTGCCGAGCCGGGTGGTGGCCCTGATAGATCCACTGGACCGCAAAGGCTGGATCGAGCGGCGCCGCAGCGAGAGCGACCGCCGCAATCACGAACTGCACCTCACCCCGGAGGGTGGAAAGCTGCTCGCGCGAATGGCGACCCTGGCGGTCGCCCACGAAACAGAACTATTCGAAAACCTGAGTGACGAGGAATACGACCAACTCGCCACCCTCCTCACCAAACTGGCCACCGCCCACACCCTGTCCCCGGGCGTCCACCCGGGCTATCGAACGATGAGCTGAGCTCCCGGGCCGGTCAGAGCCGGTTCAGCGGCCCGATTTCAGTTTGTCGATATCGACCGTCACGTTCGTGCCGCTGCCGGTCACCACGACCTTGCCGTTGTTCACGTGCAAGCCCGTGGGTACGACGCCGAACGGCAGCAAGCCGCTGACGTCGAGCAGTACGAGGGGGCGCGTCGCGTCGAATCGGACGGTGGCTTCGAGGCGGTCGACGTGGATCTTGTGGAGTTGGCGGGAGGTCAAGTCGCCGAAGGGGACTTCGGCGCCGTGGAGATTCGCTTCGACGTCGACGAAGCCGAACTTGTCGGTGCCGACGTGGTTCGCTCGCACCTCGACATCGTCGTATTTCTCCTCCGCCACCTGAAGCAGGAACGGGAAGCCCTTGATGTGGACGGTCGGGTCGGAGCCGAGATTCGCGGTGTTGCGCATCGCCTGCCCCGCGGCATTGTCGGCGTAGGCCGCCGCCCCGAAGTCCGCCGCGACAGCGAGTCCACAGATCAGGATGAGCACAATGAGCAACGTCCGCATGGCAACAGGATCCCAGTTGTGTGGAAGGCTGGAAACATGAACCGATTGGGCAGCGCTACCTCGCCTTACCTGCGCCAGCATGCGGAGAATCCGGTCGCCTGGCGGGAGTGGGATGCGGCGGCGCTGGCGGAGGCGGCGGAGCGGGATGTGCCGATTCTGTTGTCGGTCGGGTATGCGAGTTGTCACTGGTGTCATGTGATGGCGCATGAGTCGTTCGAGGATGAGACGACTGCGGCGCTGATGAACGAGAAGTTCGTGTGCATCAAGGTGGATCGGGAGGAGCGGCCTGATCTGGATGCGGTTTATATGAACGCGACCGTGGCTATGACGGGGCAGGGTGGGTGGCCTATGACCTGCTTCTTGATGCCTACGGGGGAGCCGTTCTATTGCGGGACTTATTACCCGAAGACGCCTCGGCATGGGATGCCGTCGTTCACGCAGTTGTTGACGGCGGTGGATGAGACGTGGCGGAATCGGCGGGATGAGGTGAATACCGCTGCGGCGCAGGTGGGGGAGGCGTTGCGGCAGCAGACGGCGGGGTTGCCGGATGGGGAGATCGGGATCGGGGCGGAATTGCTCGATCATGCGGTGGGGGCGGTGTTGAAGGATTTGGACTCGCAGCATGGTGGGTTCGGGGGTGCGCCGAAGTTTCCGCCTTCGGCGTTGCTGGAGGGGCTGCTGCGGCATTACGAGCTGACCGGGGATCTCGGTGTGCTGCAGGCTGTTTCGTTCACCTGCGAGGCGATGGCGCGGGGCGGGATCTATGACCAGTTGCGGGGTGGGTTCGCGCGGTATTCGGTGGATGCCGCCTGGGTGGTGCCGCACTTCGAGAAGATGCTGTACGACAATGCGCAATTGCTGCGGGTGTATGCGCATCTGGCACGGCGGGCTCCGGAATCATTGGCGCTGAGGGTGACTCGGGAGACCGTGGAATTCCTGCTCGCGGATCTGGGGACCGAGCAAGGCGCGTTCGCATCGGCGCTCGATGCCGATACGCACCTGGAAAAGGGGAAGGCGGGGGTGGAGGGCGCCACCTATGTGTGGACGCCCGGCGAACTCAACGGCGAGCTGGGTGCGCTCGACGGTGCTTGGGCCGCAGAGCTTTTCGGCGTCACGACGGCGGGCACCTTCGAGCACGGTACCTCGGTGCTGACGCGGTACTCCGATCCGCGGCCGGGGGATGTCGAGCGGTTCGAGGCGATCCGGGCACGGCTGTCCGAGGCCCGGTCCCGGCGGCCCCAGCCGGAGCGGGACGACAAGGTGGTGACCGCCTGGAACGGCATGGCGATCGTGGCGCTCGCGGAAGCCGGTGCGGCGCAAGGGTATCCGGAGTGGATCGAGGCCGCCGCACGGTGTGCCCGGTACCTGCTGGACACCCATGTGACCGACGGCCGGGTCTGCCGCGCCTCGCTGGGCGGGGTGCCCGGTTCGGCCGCCGGTGTGCTGGAGGACTACGCCTGGCTCGCGCTGGGTCTGCTCGCCCTGCATCAAACCGCCGAAGGGGACTGGCTTTCCGAGGCGCAGCGTCTCCTCGAAGCCGCCATCACCCACTTCGCCGATCCGGAGACGCCGGGCAGCTGGTTCGACACCGCCGACGACGCCGAAACCCTGCTCACCCGCCCGCGTGACCCACTGGACGGCGCAACCCCTTCCGGCACTTCGGTTCTCGCCGAGGCTCTGCTCACCGCCGCCGCGCTCGCCGACACCGATGCGGCGTCGCGCTACCGGCAGCTCGCCGATCTGACACTCGCGCGCGGTGCGGTACTGCTGGCCCGGGCGCCCCGTTCCGCGGGGCACTGGCTCGCGGTCGCCGAGGCCGCGCTCCGGGGGCCGATCCAGGTGGCGATCGCCGAGGCCCCGGACAGCGGATCCGATGTGCTCGGCAGTCCGGTGACGGCGACCGGCGCCGTCCAATCGGGCGGCGCCGCGAGCCTGCTGGCCGCGGCCCGGCTGGCCGCACCCGGCGGCTCGGTCATCGTCTCGGGTGCGGTGAATTCGCAACCCCTGCTGGCCGATCGGCCACCGGTGCGCGGCACCGCGGCCGCCTACATCTGCCGCGGCTCGGTCTGCGACCTCCCCGTCACTTCCGCCGACGACATCCGGGCGGGATTGTTGCCACCGGCCTCCGTCTGACCCGGAACCGCTGGGTTGCGCACCGGTGTGCCACTCAGCGGTGGTGGGCGGAGGTGAGGCGGGGGCCCGCCAGGATGGCGGCGGGGACACCGACCAGCACCGCGGCGATGTGGATGGCGCGAAACAGGCCGAGCACCACCGAATTCGGGGTCCAGCCGAGGAACACGTCGCCGAGCTGATCGGCCGTCGCAATCGCCCGCAGCGGCTCCACCACCAGCGAGGCCAACCCGATCGTGCCCAGCCCGATCACGAGAACCCAACGGGCCCATACGCTTCCGCTGAGCATGCGGGCGGCGAGCGCGAAGACGGCGAGGTAGATCGCCACCCGAACCAGCAGCCCGACTGCCACGCCGATGATCTGGGCGTCGGGCCGGTCGAGGACAATGGCCATGCGCCCCAACGTTTCCGCAATTCCGGCGATGAGCGCGATGAGGATCGCCCGATAGGCCAGCACCGCCCGCTCCGGTCGCGCCCAAACCGCCGCCGATGTCCGTTCGAATGCACCGATCTCAGTCATACGGGTACTGTCCGCCCGCGTTCCCGTGCCGCGGATCACCCTCCGGTACTGCTCGGCCCTGGTTCCCGGGTATCGGTACGGGCACATAATCCGTTGCCGCCGGGCGGGTCCGGTCATACAGTCCAGCGGTGTTCAGTTCATGTTTCTCGTCCCAGTATTGCCAGGTCCAAGCCGGTTCGCGGACGCACCACGAGCGGCTGAATGCCCGAGCGCTGAATGGTTAGCGATCGACGCCCTGGCCGGCGGCGGATGCCGGAGGTGGGGGTGCGGCCGGTTCCTGGGCGGCCCGCGGGGCATTGCCGTTGCGGTGGATTGGCGACGGGACGTCGGTCCAGCAGGCAGTGGGCTCTCTGCGGCCGCGGAGCTGGAGAGTGTCGAGGTGGATCCAGTTCGTGCGCTCGGCGTCGCAGGCGGCGTCTATGACGGCCTGACTGGCCAGAATCCGGCGCGGCACCCGCTTGGCCTCGGTGGTGAGGCGCGCCGCCTCGTTGACGGCATCGCCGATCACGGTGAACTCCAGCCGGGTGTCGGTGCCGACATCCCCAGCGAACACCAGCCCCCGCGCGATCCCGATCCCGACATCGAGTTCGCCCAGCGCCGCCACCTCGTCACGAATCCGCCGCGCGGCCTGCAGCGCCGGGGTCGCATTGTCGTCCAAAGCGATCGGCGCACCGAAAATGCACAGTGCCGCATCGCCTTCGAACTTGTTGACCAGCCCGTGATTGTCCTCGGTGGCGGCCACCACGGTGGACAGCAGCCGGTTCAGCTTGGCCACGAAATCCCGCGGCGCGAGCTCGGTGGCCATGGCGACCGATCCGGTCACATCCACGAAAAGCGCTGTCACCACCCGCATATCGCCGGTCAGGCTGGGAGTGCCCGACAGCGCCCGCTCGGCCACCTCGGTCCCCACATGCCGTCCGAAAACCGTCCGCATGCGTTCGCGCTCACTGAGATTGGCGGCCAGCTCGTTCACGGAATGCTCGAGCCGCCCGATCTCGCTGGTGCTGTTGATCGGCACCCGGGCCTCGAGATCGCCGCGCGCGATCCGGTCCAGCGCGTCGCGCAGCGTGTGCATGGGCGTGGCCACCGCGCGGGCCAGCGCGGCCGTCGCCACCGCACCCGCGGACAGGCCGACGATGGCCATGTAGATGCCGGTGCGAATCCGGTCGTGGGCATCGGTCGACGGATCGGCCAGCACGGTGATCAACATGAACAGCGGCACCGCGCCCGCCACCGCGAAGGTGACCAGCACCCGGGCCAGCACGGTATTGCTCCAGTGCGCGGTCTCGTCGAGCACCTCGGCCACCACCGGAATGGTCGGCCGGATGAGCCGGTCCACGATCAGGAAGGTCAGCGCCGCCGACTCCAGCCCGCCGAGGACGAACATGGACAGCACGACGGGAAAGCTGCGTTCCTCGGTGGCATGCGAGAAGATGGCCGCCGCGACGATCACGCCGGGCAGCCAGATGGCCAGCGCCCGCCCGGTGATCGAGAGCGGCAGCTGCAGTAGCCGTTTCGCCTCGCCCTCGGTAGGCGGGCGGCGCTGGTCCAGCCAGCCGAAGTAGTGGCGGCGATCCCGCACCGCCAGGATGATGCCGACCAGCGCGCCGATCGTCGGATAGATCGACACATAGACGAAGGTGCGCATCCAATCCGACCCGAGCCGGCCCAGGAAGCCACTCAGGAACAGTTCGGTGGTGATCACCGCGAGGCCGCTGAGGTTGCACGCCATCACGACAGCCGACAGACCCCCACGCGCACGCAGCGCCCACAGGATGAGTCTGCTGGTCACGTCGCAGACTCTAGAGACCTTTCGGCCCTGATTGCACGTTTGTGTGTAATTACTCCGAGATCGACAAGCGGATCAGCTGAGCAGCACCAGCCACACCGCGATGTAGTGGCACAAAGCCGCGACCACCGTTGCGGCATGGAAGAACTCGTGATGCCCGAACACCTCCGGCCACGGGTCCGGCCAGCGCGAGGCGTACAGGATCCCGCCCACGCTGTAGGCGATACCGCCGGCCAGCAGCAGAAGCACCGGCGTCCAGCCGACATTGGTGATGAGCGTCCCGGCCACCGGGACGATGGCCCAGCCCAGCAGCAGATACAGCGGCACCCCGACCCAGCGAGGCGCGGTGGGCCACAGCATCTTCAGCGCCACCCCGGCCAGCGCCCCGGCCCAGACGACGGACAGCAGCACCGTCCCGGCCGCGCCGCGCACACCCAGCAACGCGAACGGCGTGTAGCTGCCCGCGATGAACAGGAAGATCATGCTGTGATCGGCCCGCTTCATCCACATGCGCGCGCGAGCGGTCTTCCAGTTCACCCGGTGATAGGTGGCGCTGATCCCGAAGACGCCGCACACGGTGATGGCGTACACCAGCGTCGACCATCCGGCCTTCGCGGACACCGTGCTCGCCACCGCGACCAGCACGATGCCCGCGATCGCGGCCACACCCACCGCCCACGCGTGGATCCACCCGCGCATGCGGGGCTTGATCAGTGCCAGCTCTTCCCGGACAGTCTCGAAGACCTCCGCCACGGGGGTGGCGGGCTGCACAGTGTCGGACATAAGTTTCCTCCTCGGTAACCTACGGTACCGTAGGTTAGGGCGTGCGGGCCGGTCGAGTGGGTGTCGTCACGAAGTGTCCCCCGTGTTTCGGAGCTGTGTCCCGGTCGCTCCGCTATTCGCCACGGGGGCGTAGGGTTGCCCGCGTGAAGGTTGCGAGTCAGGTGCGTGGGCTCCCATATCGCATATATGAGAAGCGGCTGGCCCAGCAGCTGGCGGGCAAACAACATCCCAGGCATGTCGCCGTGATGTGTGATGGCAACCGGCGCTGGGCACGGGAAAACGGTTTCAGCGATATCAGCCACGGCCATCGGGTCGGGGCGTTGAAGATCGCCGAGCTGGTCGGGTGGTGCGGCGAGGCGGGCATCGAGATGGTGACCCTCTACCTGCTCTCCACCGAGAACCTCAGACGCGACTCCGACGAGTTGGAGACTCTCTTCGAGGTGATCACCGACGTCGTGGACGAACTGTCTGCGCCGGAACAGGATTGGAGCGTCCGGATCGTCGGCGCGCTCGATCAGCTGCCCGGGGAGATGGCGCGCAGGCTCAGCGAGGCCGCCAAGTCCACCGAGGGCCGCACCGGCGTGCATGTGAACGTCGCGATCGGTTACGGCGGCCGCCAGGAGATCGCCGACGCCGTGCGCTCACTGGTCCGCCAGGAGATGGACGCGGGGGAGACCGGCGAGGATCTGGTGCAGTCCATCACCGTGGACGCCATCGGCCAGCACCTCTACACCTCCGGCCAGCCCGATCCCGACCTCGTCATCCGCACCTCCGGCGAGCAGCGGCTCTCGGGATTCCTGTTGTGGCAGAGCGCCTATTCGGAGATCTGGTTCACCGAGGCGTACTGGCCGGAATTCCGGCGCGTGGATTTCCTGCGGGCGCTGCGTGATTACGCGGCCCGGCACCGGCGCTTCGGGGTCTAGAACACGGCGAACCAACGGTTCCGTTGCAGTGCAATGTGTTCCGGGTTCGCCGCAACCTTGCTCGCGTACCGTCGATTTGCATGAGCGAGCGCAGCGAGCGAACAAATGGCACAGTCGAGCCCTCGCTCGTGCCGGAGCGAAGCGGAGGCATGAGCGAGCTGTACGAGGGGCAGGGTGGCCCCGCGGAGACCCAGGTCGTGGCGGTGCCGTACATCAGTTACGAGACGTTCGGCCGGGCCTTTCTCGAATACGCGGCATCCACCGAACGGATAGCGGGGGCGTTCGAGAAACTCACCGGGGAGGCCTTCGAATTCGGGCCGATCGGGGCGGGGCCGGGCAAGCTCGCGAAACTCTCGGCCACCGTGCGGCTGGGGCAGCCGCGGCTGAATCGCGAAGTGGACGACATCATTTCGTTCGATCTGGTGATCCCGCTCAAGGTCGATCTGCTCGTCGATCTGGCGGTGGATCGCTATCCGTTCCGGGTGGACGGCACCATTCACCTGCATCTGACCGTGCGCACCGCCGAGCCTTTGCGGGTGCTCATCGAAATCGACGAGCCGCAGCCGAGCAATGTGCGCATCAATGTCGCGAGCGCGACCCGGCGTGGTGAGGTGCTACGCATTCTGGCCAGCGTCGATCACGAGATTCGCCGCTTCGTGGCGCGCTACATCGCCGCGGAGATCTGTAAACCGCACATCCAGGCGGCCACCGATATCGATGTCGCCGCCAGACTCGATGCGGCTTGGAAGCTTTAGAGCTCGGCCGCCTGGAAGCTAGAGCTTGCGCAGCCGGAGCCGGTTGATGGAGTGGTCGGAATCCTTGCGCAGCACCAGGGTCGCGCGCGGGCGGGTGGGCAGGATGTTCTCCACCAGATTCGGCCGGTTGATGTTGTGCCAGATCTCTTTCGCCTGGTTGACGGCTTCCTGCTCGTTGAAGTTCGCGTAGTGATGGAAGTGCGAATTCGGGTCCTGGAACGCGGTCTTCTGCAGTGACAGGAACCGCTGCACGTACCAGTTCTCGATGTCCTCGATGCGCGCGTCCACATAGACCGAGAAGTCGAACAGGTCCGAGACCATGAGCCGCGGACCGGTCTGCAGCACGTTCAGGCCCTCGACGATGAGGATGTCGGGCTGGCGCACGCAGTGGTATTCGCCCGGCACGATGTCGTAGGCGATGTGCGAGTAGACCGGCGCGCACACCTCGGACGCACCGGATTTCACCTCGGTGACGAAACGCAGCAGCTTGCGGCGGTCGTAGGACTCCGGGAAGCCCTTGCGGTGCATGATCCCGCGCCGGGTGAGTTCGGCTGTCGGGTAGAGGAATCCGTCGGTGGTGACCAGATCCACCCGCGGGTGGTGGTCCCAGCGCGCCAGCAGCGCCTGCAGCACGCGCGCGGTGGTGGACTTGCCGACCGCGACCGAGCCGGCCACGCCGATGACGAACGGAACCTGGCGGTCGGGGTGGGTCTCGCCGAGGAAGGTGGCGGTGGCGGCGAACAGCCGCTGCCGGGCGGCGACCTGCAGGTGGATCAGACGCGCGAGGGGCAGGTAGACCTCGGCGACTTCCTCGAGGTCGATCTGCTCACCCAGGCCGCGCAGGCCGACCAGTTCTTCCTCGGTCAGCACCAGGGGAGTCGACTTGCGCAGGGTTCGCCACTGCTTGCGGTCGAATTCCACGTAGGGGCTGGGCTCGCTCATCCGTGCCATTACTCGTGTCCCCGCACTCGGGTCGGCCGACAACTACAACAGCTTTCGGGAAGCCGCATCGTCGCCGTGCCCGGCGATCCGGCCAACACTCCACGCATAGCCGAATTGTGCTCGGCTCCAACATCGGGGTGAACACCAGGTATTGCTACTCGCCGGTAACCAGAGTGGGATCTGCCACATCGCAACCATTGGGTTGGGCCGGTGAGTCTGCACGACAGGCGGATTCGGGCCGATGTGCCCGCCGGGATGACCATGGGATGACCCCGGGAATGGCACGGGATGACCGGGCGGAGTGCCGGGTGGATCGCCTAGGGTCGTGGGATGGCAGCGCATCCTCTGGTCACCGAATATCTGCGGCTGGGACTGGCATTCGACCGGCTCGAAGAGGGCTTCGTCGACGCCTACACCGGTGATCCGGCGTTGCGGCGCGAGGTGGAGAACGCGCCCGCGCCCGAACCGCGCGACCTCGCACACCGGGCCGCCGCGCTGCGCAAGGAACTTCCGGACGCCGGACTCTCGGCCGAGCGAGTCGAATTCCTCGACGCGCACCTGCGTGCCCTCGAATGCTCGGGTCGCAAATTCGCGGGCGAGGACATCAACTTCATCGACGAGGTGCGCGCCTACTTCGATGTGGACATCGCGCCCGGCGACACGGAGGACTACCGCGAGGCGCACCGGCAACTCGACGAGGTGCTGCCCGGCGAGGGCCCGCTGCTGGATCGCATTACCGCGCACCGCCGTCAGGACGAGATCCCGCCCGAGCGGCTGAAGGAATGCGTGGCCGCGTTCTCCGGCGCGCTGCGCGAACTGGTCCGCGAACGCTATCCGCTGCCCGACAACGAGCATGTGGAATACGAAGTGGTGGGCGACAAGCCGTGGTCGGGCTTCAACTATTACCTGGGCAACTACCAGTCCCGGGTGGCCATCAACTCCGATCTCAAGCAGCACATGTCGCAGCTGCCGCATCTGATCGCACACGAGTCCTACCCGGGCCATCACACCGAGCACTGCCGCAAGGAGGCCGGGCTGGTGGGGGCCGGGCAGGACGAGCAGACACTGTTCGTGGTCAACACCCCGCAGTGCCTGATGGCCGAGGGTTTGGCGGATCTCGCGCTGAAGTCCATCGTCGGCAAGGGCTGGGGCCGCTGGGCGCAGGAGATCTACGCCGACCTGGGCCTGCGCTTCGACGGTGAACGCGCCGAACAGGTTTCGACCGCCTCGGCCAATCTGCTCGCCGTGCGCCAGGACGCCGCGCTGCTGCTGCACGACCGCGGCCGCGATGCCGATGAGGTGGCGGAATTCCTGCAGCGCTGGAGCCTGAGCACGCCCGAGCGGGCCCGGCAGTCGCTGCGCTTCCTGTCCTCGCCGCTGTGGCGGGCCTACATCTCCACCTACGTGGAGGGCTATCGCCTGCTGGGTGGTTGGCTGGACCGGGCGGCCGATTCCGACGATCGGTCCGAGCGATTCCGCCGCCTCCTGGACGAGCCCCTCACGCCGGGCGCGATCCGGCGACAAGGCTAAGATAGGGCCACCGCGACTGGCGCACTCGAGGTGGAAACAACCACCGGGAAGCACCGAAGTCCGGCACCGCGCGCCTGGGTGCCCGACGATCCCCGATTCGTTCGGGGTACCCGTAATACGGAGAGGTGCGCGATGAGCGACACAATCAACCCCCTGGATGGTGCGGCGGATTCGGCCAATAGACTCGGCGGCGTGACCCAGACGAGCGCCTCTGTCAACTCCCAGTCCCTCGCCGAACTCGATCCCGAGGTCGCGTCCGCGATGGGCGGCGAGCTCGCCCGCCAGCGCGACACCCTCGAGATGATCGCCTCGGAGAACTTCGTGCCGCGCGCGGTGCTGCAGGCGCAGGGCAGCGTCCTCACCAACAAGTACGCCGAGGGCTACCCGGGTCGCCGCTACTACGGCGGCTGCGAGAACGTCGACATCGTCGAGGATCTGGCCCGCGCCCGCGTCACCGAGCTGTTCGGCGCAGAATACGCCAACGTGCAGCCGCATTCGGGTGCGCAGGCCAACGCGGCCGTGCTGCACGCGCTGATGACCCCGGGCGAGAAGCTGCTCGGCCTCGACCTCGCGCACGGCGGCCACCTCACCCACGGCATGCGCCTGAACTTCTCGGGCAAGCTCTACGAGGTGCACGCCTACGGCGTCTCCAAGGAAGACCACCGCGTCGACATGGACGAGGTGCGCAAGCTCGCCAAGGAGACCCGGCCGAAGGTGATCGTCGCCGGTTGGTCCGCCTACCCGCGGCACCTGGACTTCGCGGCCTTCCGCGAGATCGCCGACGAGGTCGGCGCGTACCTGTGGGTCGACATGGCGCACTTCGCCGGTCTGGTCGCCGCGGGCCTGCACCCGTCGCCCGTCCCGCACGCCCACGTCGTGTCCTCCACCGTGCACAAGACCCTCGGCGGCCCGCGCTCCGGCCTGATCCTGGCCAAGGAGGAGTTCGCCAAGAAGCTGAACTCGGCGGTGTTCCCGGGTCAGCAGGGCGGTCCGCTCATGCACGCCATCGCCGCCAAGGCCGTGGCCTTCAAGATCGCCGCGGGCGCGGAATTCGCCGAACGCCAGGCGCGCACCCTGTCCGGCGCGAAGATCATCGCCGAGCGACTGACCCAGGCCGACGCCAAGGCCAAGGGCGTCAACGTCCTCACCGGCGGCACCGACGTGCACCTGGTCCTGGTCGACCTGCGCAACTCCGAGCTCGACGGCCAGCAGGGCGAGGATCTGCTGCACGAGATCGGAATCACCGTGAACCGCAACGCCGTTCCGTTCGACCCGCGCCCGCCGATGGTCACCTCCGGCCTGCGCATCGGCACCCCGGCGCTGGCCACCCGCGGCTTCGGCGACACCGAGTTCACCGAGGTTGCGGAGATCATCGCCGCCGCGCTGACCGGCTCGGCTGATCTGGATTCCCTGCGTCAGCGGGTTTCCAAGCTGGCTCAGGAGTTCCCGCTGTACGACGGCCTGGAGGACTGGAAGCTGCTCGGCTGAGCAGCCCATACTCGAAAGACCAAGAGCCCGCCGCGATCTGACGATCGCGGCGGGCTTTGTTGTGGGGAGGGGTGGGGTTCGCTCCGCCGCGACGCAGGGGCGCGCGGGCTGAGGCGTGCGAGGGGCGAGATCGGGGTGAGATTTCCCGTGTCAGGCGGGCCTCAGGTGGAACTCCATCGGAAAGGGAAGGTCGATGGAAGAGGTGTGGCATGGCGCGGGCGGTCAGGTTCGACGAGTACGGCGGTAGTGATGTGTTGCGGGTGGTCGAGATCCCGGAGCCGCAGGCGGGGCCGGGAGAAGTCGTGGTGCGGGTCGTCGCCACGGGGATCAATCCGGGGGAGGCGGCCATTCGGAGCGGGTTGTTGCACGAGCAGTGGCCGACCACGTTTCCGTCCGGGCAGGGCAGCGATTTCGCGGGACGGATCGCCGAGGTCGGGGCGGGGGTGAGCGGGATCGCGGAGGGGGATGAGGTCATCGGGTTCACCAATGAGCGGGCGGCGCACGCGACTCATGTGCGGGTTCCCGCGGATCAGGTGACGCCCAAGCCCGCGGCGGTGCCGTGGGATGTGGCAGGGGCGCTGTTCGTCGCGGGGACAACGGCTTTCGCGACTGTGCGCGCGGTCGAGGCGGAGAAGGGGGATGTGGTCGGCGTTTCCGGTGCCGCAGGAGGGGTGGGATCCATTGTGGTGCAACTGCTTCGCGAGCGTGGCGCCGTGGTGATCGGTATCGCGGGCCCGTCGAATCAGGACTGGTTGCGTGAAAAAGGTGTGATACCGGTCGTTTACGGTGATGGGCTCGTGGAGCACCTGCGGGATGCCGCGCCGGGTGGGATGGATGCCTTCATCGATACGTACGGCTCGGGTTACGTCGAACAGGCCATTGCGTTCGGGGTGAAGCCGGAGCGGATCGACACCATTATCGATATCGAGGCGGTCCGGCGGTTCGGGGTCAAGTTCGAGGGCAATGCCGCCGCCGACACCATCGACGTGGTGGCCGAGCTTGCCGATCTGGTCGCGGCGGGCACGCTCGAAATCCCCATTGCCGCAACGTATCCACTATCCGAGGTGAGTGCGGCGTATAAGGAGTTGGAACGCCGCCACACTCACGGGAAGATCGTGCTGCATCCCTGATCCCTCTCGGGGCGCGGGTTACAAGCGAGCCAGGCGCGGGATCGGGCCGAACTTGCCGCGGCGGAAATCGAGGAACGCCTCTTCGATCTCGTCGCGACTGCCCATGACGAACGGGCCGCCGAAGACGATCCGCTCGCGAATCGGCTTGCCGGAGAACACCATTACCGTGGTCGGCCGATCCGGATCGATACCGCGCAGCTCCAGGGTGGTCGGTTCGGCGGCGACCATAGGATCCGACCAGGCGATCTGGCCCTCGGAGACCGTGGTTCCGCCGACGGACGCCGCACCTGCGATGACGTAGGCGAACGCGCGGTCCTCGGGCGACAACACCGGGCTGTAGCTGCTGCCCGGTTCCAAGGTCACCAGCAGACCCGTTATCGGCCAATGGTTCTCGGCCGGTCCGGTGACCTCACCGGGATTGCCGGAGACGACGCGCACCAGCACCCCGGGCGCTTCGATCCGCGCCTGATCCGCCTGTCGCACATCCTGATAGCGCGTCTCGACCATGCGCTTGTCGGTCGGCAGATTCAGCCACAGCTGCAGCGTGTGCGCGTGCTCGTTGCGGAAGGCCAACTCGCGGTGGATGATTCCGCGTCCGGCGGTCATCCACTGCACGTCGCCGGGTTCCAGCGCCCCCGCGTGGCCGAGGCTGTCGCCGTGTTCGAGGACGCCGTCGAGCACCACGGTGACGGTCTCCAGGCCGCGGTGCGGATGCCATTCGAAGCCGGGGGAGGAGAACCAATCCTCGGCCATGAGCAGGAACGGATCGGTGCGGGTCACATCGTCGGGCGCGATGATCAGCGCGTTCTTGTCGACCTGATCGGTCGGCCCACCCATCGCCTTGGTCCGGACGCGGTCCACCTTGCGCGGAACCGTGACTGTTGTGGTCATGCGCTCTCCTCCTGGCCGAGAAATTGGTGACAAGTCAACCAACGGCCGGCGAGGGTGAGGTATTCCGGCGCGGCTCAGGCGTGCTTGCTGAGGTAGTCCACGTACATCGGGCGCAGCACCTCGCCGATCTTGCCCTCACCGGCGTGGACGTAGTCGTCGAGCAGGGCCGCGGTATTCCAGATATCGACCTCACCCTCGCCCTGATTGCCCGCCGCGACCTCGGCTCCCGGAATCGACTTCAGCAGTTCCCACAGGAACTTGATGTCGCCCCGCCGGGCCGCGAGCTTCACGGCACGGTCGTGTAGGTCCTTGGTGGACAAGCTTTCCAGATCCGCGATTTCGGCCATGACCTCGACTGTAATGGAGGCCATGGCACAGCAACCGAGGTACCGGGTCAAGCGCGTCTACGACGCACCCGACGCCGAGGACGGCCGCCGGGTGCTGGTGGACCGGCTCTGGCCGCGTGGCATCAGCAAACAGGCGGCGGGCATCGACGAATGGGCCAAGGAGGTGACCCCCTCGAACGAGCTCCGCAAGTGGTATCACGCGGATCCGCAGACACGCCGTGCGGAGTTCGAACGGAGGTATCGAATCGAGCTCGGGGACGAGGGTGCGCGGGAGGGGTTGGCGCGCCTGCGGAAAGAGGCCGCCGAGGGTCCGTTGACGCTGGTCACGGCCACCAAGGAACCCGAGCACAGCCATGTCCCGGTGCTGCTCGATGAATTGCGCGAATCACGCAGAGCGGACAGGCGTTAACGCGATCTTCACCAACGCGCCCGACCGTCGGGGAGCCGGATCGCGATTTCGGCGGTAGCGTCGGGGGTGCGGGCCGCGTAGGTGTGGCTCGTACGGGAGGTCCTGATCGTGACTGAGCAACTCAGTGCGAGGGGGCCGGCACCCGGCCCTCGGGTCGTACGACCCCAAGGCTGACCGGCCCAGCGAGAACGCTCGCGCGGTGTCGCGCGAGTGGCAAAGGAGCCCACCGTGACTGATGCACGCTCCGTTACCGCTCCCACCCGGGACGCCGGCTCTGACCAGGGCCCGCAGACCAAAAAGAAGGGGGCAACCGCCTCGCAGTCGTCCGATTCCGGACCGAAATCCTTCGTAGTCGATACGTCGGTGCTGCTGTCCGATCCTTGGGCGCTGACCCGTTTCGGCGAGCACCACGTGGTGCTGCCGCTCGTGGTGATCAGCGAACTCGAGGCCAAACGCCATCACCACGAACTCGGCTGGTTCGCTCGCGAGGCATTGCGCATGCTGGACGATCTGCGTCTGGCACACGGTCGGCTCGATCAGCGGGTGCCGGTCGGCACCCAGGGCGGGACACTCCAGGTGGAGTTGAACCACACCGATCCGAACGTCCTTCCCGTCGGATTCCGCACGGACACCAACGATTCCCGCATCCTGGCCTGCGCGCTCAACCTGGCCGCCGAGGGGCAGCGAGTCGTGCTGGTGTCCAAGGACATTCCGCTGCGCGTCAAGGCGAGCGCGGTGGGCCTGCGGGCCGACGAGTATCACGCGCAGGACGTGGTCACCTCCGGGTGGACCGGCATGGTGGAGCTCGAGGTGGCCGTCGCCACCGTCGACAAGCTCTACGCCGAAACCCTCATCGATCTCGACGAGGCGCGGGACATGCCCTGCCACACCGGAATTCGCTTGCTCAGCCCGCGCGGCAGCGCCCTGGCCCGGGTCACCCCGGACAAGCGGCTGCAACTGGTCCGCGGCGACCGCGAGGCCTTCGGGCTGCACGGTCGCTCGGCCGAACAGCGCATCGCGCTGGATCTGCTGCTGGACGAGAGCATCGGCATCGTGTCGCTGGGCGGGCGCGCCGGCACCGGCAAGTCGGCGCTCGCGCTGACCGCCGGGCTCGAGGCCGTCCTGGAACGGCGCACGCATCGAAAGGTGGTGGTGTTCCGGCCGCTCTACGCGGTGGGCGGACAGGAGCTCGGCTATCTGCCGGGCTCCGAGAGCGACAAGATGGGTCCGTGGGCGCAGGCCGTCTTCGACACCCTCGAGGGGCTGGCCAGCCCCGAGGTGATGGAGGAGGTGCAGGCGCGCGGCATGCTGGAAGTGCTGCCGCTCACCCACATTCGCGGACGCTCGCTGCACGACTCCTTCGTGATCGTGGACGAGGCGCAGTCGCTGGAACGCAATGTGCTGCTCACGGTGCTGAGCCGATTGGGCAGCGGGTCGCGGGTGGTGCTCACCCACGATGTCGCCCAGCGCGACAACCTGCGGGTCGGACGGCACGACGGCGTGGCCGCCGTGATCGAAAAGCTCAAGGGGCACCCGCTGTTCGCGCACGTGACCCTCACCCGCAGTGAGCGGTCGCCGATCGCGGCGCTGGTGACCGAGATGCTGGAGGAGTTCGGGCCCAACTCCTGACGCTCGATAATTGAGACCCGCCCGGCCGGAGTGCGACTCGCGCACCGGCCGGGCGATTCCTTTTGCGTGTGTTTCGTACCCGGTGCGGCAGGGTAGTTTTCGGTGAAATTCCAGCTCGGCCGCACTTTCGGGAGGATTTGGAAATGCACCACATCGCTCGACGCACGGCTGGCATCATCGCGGCGCTTGCGGTCGTCACCGCACTCGGCGCGGGTTGCGACAAGGACAAGGACAAGGATTCCGCGTCGTCCACCACCACGGCGACCGCGACCTCCGAGACGCACACCGCCGAAACCAAGATCTCCACCCCGAACGGTGAAATCGCCGTCGCCGGAGGGGTTCTGGAGAAGTACAACGCCATGGGCGGACCCAGCAGCCCGCTCGGCATGCCCACGGGCCCGGCCAAGGACGCCCCCGACGGCGGCATGGTGCAGGAATTCGACGGCGGCGCCATCTACTCCAGCCCGACCCACGGCACCCATGTGGTGTGGGGCGAGATCCGCAAGGCGTGGGAGGAACAGGGCGGCGCAAGCGGCAAACTCGGCTACCCGACCAGCGACGAGTTCGATATCGCCGGCGGCAAGCAGAGTGATTTCAGCGGCGGCACCATCACCTGGGTCGACAACAAGACCACCGTCACCGAGAAATAGCCCGGCGGTCCGGGGCGCGGTGACGTGCGCCCCGGATCCGGCCTATTCCATAGCCGATTCGAATACCGCGCGAAGATCCCCGCGTTTGCCCGAATACGGCTAGGTTGGTCCGGTGCAGAACGCTTTGGCCGATCGGGACCTGCTGGTATCACTCGCGGACGTGGTGGAGGAAAACCTCGTGCGGCATATCGCCGCCGCCGCGGAGTGGCAGCCCCACGACTATGTGCCGTGGGACGACGGCCGCAATTTCGCCTTCATGGGCGGAACCGATTGGGAGCCCGCGCAATCCGAGCTCAGCGAGGTCGCCAAGACCGCGCTCACCGTCGGCGTGCTGATCGCCGACAACTTGCCCGCCTACCACCGCGAACTCGGCAAGTACCTGAACCGGGGCCCGTGGTGGCGCTGGGTCGGCCGCTGGACCGCCGAGGAGAACCGCCACGAGATCCTCATCCGCAACTACCTCATGGTCACCCGCGCCGTCGACCCGATCGCGCTGGAGCGGATGCGCATGGCGCACATGACCGCCGGCTTCCGCCGCCCCGCGATGCACCTGCCCGACGTGATCGCCACCCTCGCCTTCGAGGAAACCGCCGCCGCCGTGCGCCACCGCACCACCGCGCGCCTCGCCGACAATGTCATCGTCGCCACCATCGCCGACCGCCTCGCCGCCGACGACGAACTCCAGGCGGTGTTCTTCGCCAACCTGGTCAGCGCGGCCCTCGACCTGGCCCCCGATCAGACCGTCCGCGCCATCGCCGACCGCGTCGCCGACTTCCACGTTCCCGTGGTCGAACTCGCCGACGGGCGCACCAGCACCGAGGTCCTCGCCGAGGCGGGCATCTACGACCCCGCCCGCGAGCCCGAACTCGTCTTCACCCCGCTGCTCGAGCAGTGGAATATCTTCACCCGCACCGACTTCACCGAAGCGGGCGAGAAGGCCCGAGCCGAACTGGCCCACCTGCGCCCCTGATCCAATCCCGCGCTATCGAGCCTCTCGGGGCCCCTTCGCGTGGTTCGATGCCGACGCCCGCCGCGAAATCGTGGCGGGCGTCGCGCTTTTCGTATCCCCGCGATGACCCGGCGCAAAGCCTGCCGCTCTCAGTGATTCTCGCTCGGGTCGCCGGAGACGACGGCGGCGAGGTTGGCGAGTTCGTTCGCCCGCCCTTGCTGGAGGCGCTCGGTCCAGACGTCGTCGTGCATGGCGTCGACGGTCATCACCACGCGGACGCCCGCGTCGGTCGGCTCGAGGTCCACGGTGGTGAGGAACTCGTAGGGCTCCACGCCGGGGATGAAGTCGGCCAGCGAGGTGTAGGCGAGCCGGTTGGGGCCGTCGACCTCGGTGAACGTCTTGCGGGACTCGGTCGACAGGGGCATGCCGACGGACCGCATGAACTCGATCTGCTCGGGGGCCGTCGCGGTCATCGTGTAGACCAGTTCGCCGCCCGGGCGCAGGTCCAGCCGGTCGACGTGAACGGTGAAACCGTCCGGCGCCCACCACTTCTCGATTCCGGCGGCGGTGGTCCACAGGTCCCAGATGGTCTGGGCGGTCGTGGGGTAGTCGTGTTCGATGCGGATCCGGTCGGACATGGTGTGCTCCTCGATTCGGAAATATTCTCTGTAAGGAATATATCCCTGGAGGCATACTTAGTCAATGGACCCCGTACTGTTCGCCGCCCTGGCCGAACCCAACCGGCTGCGGATCGTGGAGCTGCTCAATGCCGCGCCGCGTCCGGTCGGCGAGATCGCCACCGCGCTCGACCTGCGCCAACCGCAGACGACGAAGCATCTCCAGGCGCTCGAACGCGCCGGGCTGGTGGTGATGGAACCGCTCGGGCAGCGCCGCATCTACGCCCTGCGCCGCGGTCCGCTGCGGGAACTACGCGAATGGCTCGCCGGGTTCGAGGCCGACCACCCGTCCGAATCGGTACTCACCGAGTATCGAACGGCCATCGCCGCCGAACCGGTGCTGAACCACGAATTCGAGCGCACCCTGCCGGTACCGGCGGCGACGGTATGGGAGTGGTGGACCTCGCCCGACCTGGTGCGCGACTGGTGGCACCCAGAGCATTTCGAGATGGCGGACTGCGTCCTGGAACCGGTCGCCGGAGGTGTCCTGTCGATCGAGCTCCGCGAGGGCGACGGCACCCGGTACCACAGCGCGGGCCGCTACCTCGATGTTCAACCGCCCCAACGCCTCCGGTTCCAGCTGTCACCGCTGAACGCCGACGGGACCCCGCTCTTCGAGGCCGACCACCTCCTGGAGCTGACCTCCACCCCCGCGGGCACCCGACTGAATCTTCGAATCAGCCTCTCCGACCCCACGCCCGGCTCCGAACCGGCCATGGCCGGTATCCACCTCGGCTGGAACCAACTCCTGGACAACCTCACTCGAGCCATCGCCGGGACCGCCGGACGGCCGGGGTGATTCGGCGTCGGTGGGGACTGCAAGAATCGGTGTGGTGACCACCGAGACGCCTGCGCGGCCGCCGAGTTCGTCTGCCGAGAATCCGATGCCGGTGCGGACCATCTCGGTGAAGGTGGCGCAGTGGATCGATCGGCTGGGCGCGGTGTGGGTGGAGGGGCAGATCACCCAGATGAACGTGCGGCCGGGGACCCGGACGGCGTTTCTGGTGCTCAGGGATACGGCGGCGGATATGTCGCTGTCGGTGACCTGCGATCCGGAGCTGCTGCGGAATTCGGCGGTGCCGCTGCAGGAAGGCAGCCGGGTCGTCGTGTACGGGAAGCTGTCGTTCTTCACCGGGCGGGGCACGGTGTCATTGCGGGTCACCGAGATTCGGCCGGTGGGGATCGGGGAGCTGCTGGCCCGCATCGAGCGGCTGAAGGCGTTGCTGTCCGCCGAGGGGCTGTTCGATCCGCGGCTAAAGCGGCCGATTCCGTTCCTGCCCAATCGAATCGGCCTCATCACCGGCCGCGCCAGCGCCGCCGAACACGATGTGGTGACCGTGGCCACCCAGCGCTGGCCCGCGGTGCGGTTCGAGATCCGCAATACCGCCGTGCAGGGGCCGACCGCAGTGCCGCAGATCCTGGAGGCCATCGCCGCCCTGGACGCGAATCCGGAAGTGGATGTGATCGTGCTGGCCCGCGGCGGCGGCAGTGTCGAGGATCTGCTGCCGTTCTCCGACGAGACCCTGTGCCGCGCCATCGTTTCGGCGAAGACCCCGATCGTCAGCGCCATCGGCCACGAACCCGACAATCCGATCTCGGACTACGTCGCCGACCTGCGCGCCGCCACCCCGACCGATGCCGCCAAGCGCATCGTCCCCGATGCCGCCGCCGAAGCCGCGCTGCTGCAAGAACTTCGCTCCCGCGCGGCCGCGGCGCTGCGTGGCTGGGTCGATCGCGAGTCCCGCGCGCTGGCCCAGATGCGTTCGCGCCCGGTGCTGGCCGACCCGCTACGCCTGCTCGACCAGCGCCACGACGAGATCGAGCGGCTGCGGATGTCCGCCGAGCGCGCGGTCACCCATCTGCTCACCGGCGAATCCACCACCACCCGCCACCTGCGCGAAAAGCTCTCCGCCGTGGGCCCGGCCGCCACCCTGGCCCGCGGTTACGCGGTGGTGCAACGGGTCAACGGCAAGGACCGCGAGGTGGTCCGCGCCATCGAGGACTCCCCGCCCGGCACCCAGCTCCGCATCCGGGTGGCCGACGGCGCGATCTCCGCCGCCGCCCTCGGCACCCAATCCCTGGCTCCCCGCCCCACCCGAAAGGACACGGCGTGAGCGGTCAGGCCCGGAAGCGGCAGCGAAGCGTAACCATGGAGGGCCCCGCCCACGCCAGAGAGGAAACTGTATGAGCGAGACCACCGACGATCGCGCCGAGATCGCCACCTTCGGCTATGAGCGTGCCCGCGACGAACTGGTCAATGTGGTGAAGATGCTCGAGCAGGGCGGGATGGATCTCGATGACTCGCTCGCCCTGTGGGAGCGTGGCGAGGCGCTGGCGAACCGCTGCGAACAGCACCTGGCGGGGGCCCGCAAGCGGGTCGAGGACGCGCTGGCCCACCGGACTTCGGAGGAGTGAGCCGAGCTCTTCGGAGGAGTGATCGAAGCGGCTGGGCTCCAGCCGCTTTCGAATCAGCCGCGCGGCAGCGTGATTACTTGTGCGGCAGCGGCTGGGCCTGGCTGACGGCGGTCGCGAGGGTATTGAAGGCCGCGCCATTGCCCGCGCCCTTGATCACCACGCGGGAATCACCGAAGTCGGCGATCCATGCGGGCTCCGAACCCTGCTCGGCGTAGACGATCCACTTCTGCCCGCCGCGCTGCTCGCTGCCCGACGCCGGGCGTCCGCTCGCGTACTTCTTGTCGAGAGCGTCGACGCTCGCGTTCGACTGGGTCAGCTGCATGTACGTGCCCTCGGGCGTGATGTACCCGACGGTGCTGGTCTGCCCGCCGCCCGTCCCGGTGATGGTGTCGTGGCTGCCCGAGTTCGGCGTCCACTTGTCCGGATCCGCGTCCGGCAGCACCGGCAGTCGGATCGGGAACGACATGAGCCGCGCGTCATCGGTGAGCGCCGCCTTCACATCGAAGTTCGGAATCTGCCCCTGCTTGGGCCCGCCCGTGGAGAACGAGCACTGGCTCGCGATCCCCGCGATGACCAAGCAGATCAGCACCAGCGAAGCGAGCGACCACAGCAGGTCCTTGTAGTCGTTCTGACTGCGCGGCTTTTGGTACGACACGTCACTCAGTATCCATGGGGCACAGGTGCGACCGAGCTCACGGTGGGTGGAAACGTAAGTACGTGCCGGAGCCCCCGAACCGCAATGCGACAATTCACGCAGCAGTAAACGACCAAGGAGGCTCCCGTCATGACCGCATCCAGCCGCCGCGAGGCGCCGGACCGCAACCTAGCGCTCGAGTTGGTCCGGGTCACCGAGGCCGGGGCCATGGCCGCGGGCCGGTGGGTCGGCCGGGGCGACAAGGAAGGCGGCGACGGCGCGGCCGTGGACGCCATGCGGCAGCTGGTGGCGACCGTCTCCATGCGCGGCATCGTGGTGATCGGTGAGGGCGAGAAGGACGAAGCGCCCATGCTCTACAACGGTGAACTGGTCGGCGACGGCACCGGCGCCGAACTCGATTTCGCGGTCGACCCGATCGACGGCACCACCCTGATGTCGAAGGGCTCGCCGGGCGCGATCTCCGTGCTGGCGGTCGCCGAGCGCGGCGCCATGTTCGATCCCTCGGCCGTGTTCTACATGGAGAAGATCGCCGTCGGCCCCGACGCCGCCGATGTCATCGACCTATCCGCCCCGATCGCGGAGAACCTACGCCGCGTCGCCAAGGCCAAGAACTCGTCGGTCTCCGACCTGACGGTCTGCATCCTGGACCGTCCCCGCCACGCCGAGCACATGAAGGCCGTCCGCGACGCGGGCGCCCGCATCCGCCTCATCTCCGACGGTGACGTCGCCGGCGCCATCGCCTGCGCCCGTCCGGAATCCGGCGTCGACATGCTCATCGGCATCGGCGGCACCCCCGAGGGCATCATCGCCGCGGCCGCCATGCGCTGCCTGGGCGGCGCGCTGCAGGGCAAGCTGGCGCCGAAGGACGACGCCGAGAAGCAGAAGGCCATCGACGCCGGCCACGACCTCGACCGCATCCTGAGCACCAACGACCTGGTCTCCGGCGACGACGTGTTCTTCAGCGCCACCGGCGTCACCGACGGTGATCTGCTCAAGGGTGTGCGCTACTACGGCGGCGGCGCGTACACGCAGTCCATCGTCATGCGCGCCAAGTCCGGCACCGTCCGCATGATCGACGCGTACCACCGGCTCACCAAGCTGAAGGAGTACGCCTCGGTGGACTTCATCGGCGACGAGCACGCCACCCCGCCGCTGCCCTGATCGGCGAAAAGCCTTGTGTGGCCGGACAGTCGACCGACTGTCCGGCCACCTTCGTATTCCCGGCCGGGAGTGTGCTGATTCCCTCAGGCGTGGCACCCCCACGGCGTTCGGGACGGGCATAGGGTCGATTTCATGACCGAGACCGAATACCGGATCGAGCACGACACGATGGGTGAAGTGCGGGTCCCCGTCAATGCCCTGTGGCGGGCGCAGACGCAGCGCGCCGTGGAGAACTTCCCGATCAGCGGACGGGGCCTGGAGCGCGCGCAGATTCGCGCGCTCGGCCTGCTGAAGGCGGCCACCGCGGCCGTGAATCGCGATCTGGGCCTGCTGGACAAGGCGAAGGCGGATGCCATCATCGCCGCCGCGGGCGAGATCGCCGATGGCAAGCATGACGACCAGTTCCCGATCGACGTGTTCCAGACCGGCTCGGGCACCAGCTCGAACATGAACGCCAACGAGGTGATCGCGAGCATCGCCGCGCGCGACGGCGTCACCGTGCATCCCAATGACGACGTGAACATGTCGCAGTCGTCCAACGACACCTTCCCCACCGCAACGCATCTCGCCGCGACCGAGGCGGTCGTCAAGGATCTGATCCCGGCGCTGGATCATCTGCGGCTGGCGCTGCTGGACAAGTCGACGGAGTGGAAGTCGGTGGTCAAGTCCGGCCGCACCCATCTCATGGACGCGGTGCCGGTGACCCTGGGCCAGGAGTTCGGCGGCTACACCCGGCAGGTCAGCGCCGGTATCGAGCGCCTGCTGGCCACCCTGCCGCGGGTCGGTGAGCTGGCGATCGGCGGGACCGCTGTCGGCACCGGCCTCAACGCGCCCGACGGGTTCGGCGCGAAAGTCGTTGCGGAACTGGCGAAGGCGACGAATCTGGACCATTTGTCCGAAGCTGTCGATCATTTCGAGGCGCAGGCCGCCCGTGACGGGCTGGTGGAGCTCTCCGGCGCGCTGCGCACCGTGGCGATCAGTCTCACCAAGATTGCCAACGACATTCGCTGGATGGGTTCGGGTCCGCTCACCGGTTTGGGCGAATTGCAGTTGCCGGATCTGCAGCCCGGTTCCTCCATCATGCCCGGGAAGGTGAATCCCGTTCTCCCGGAGGCGGTTACCCAGGTGGCCGCGCAGGTCATCGGAAATGACGCGGCCATTGCCTGGGGCGGCGGTAACGGCGCTTTCGAATTGAATGTCTATATCCCGGTTATGGCCCGGAATGTGCTGGAGTCGATTCGCCTGCTGGCCAATGTTTCCCGATTGTTCGCCGATAAGTGCGTCGTGGGACTTGTCGCGAATGTCGAGCACCTGCGTCAGCTGGCGGAATCCTCGCCCTCGATCGTGACGCCGTTGAATTCGGCGATCGGTTACGAGGAGGCTGCGGCGGTGGCCAAGCAGGCGCTGAAGGAGAAGAAGACTATCCGCCAGACGGTCATCGATCGGGGTCTGATCAGCGACAAGCTGTCGGTCGAGGAGCTGGATCACCGCCTCGATGTCCTCTCTATGGCGAAAGTCGACGACTCGAAGTAGTGAGATCCGGTCGAGTGCCGGTCAGCGACCTATTTTTCTTTTCTGAAACAGACTGTGAAACGGATCACGCATAGCCTGCGATTAGCTGAGTGTCCGCATCCGCGGATGTTTCAGGAAAGGAAAGAACAATGCTCGCAGCAATCCTCTTCGGCCTTCTTGCCATCGGCGGCGTCGGCGCTGCCGCTCTGCTCACGAGCCTCGGCATTCTTCTTTGAATGCACTGGTCGGTGGATGTGGCGGCAGTAGCCGCCACATCCACGTCAGTGCTTTCTTCATGTTTACGGCGAGTCAGTTCGCCACCATTTCGGGGTAGTTCTTCAGATCGATGTCGTTCTTGGCGTTCTCGCCGAACTTCACCATCAGCTTGAATCCCCGCGAGCGCACGAACCAGTTGCGCATCCGCAGGCCACGAGCCGTCCGAGGCGCGATGAACCGCCCGGGGCTCGCCTCATCGGCCTTGCGCAGCAGCCGCTTCATGATTTCCTCGTAGCGTGCGAACGCCACGGTGTGATCCCCGTCGGCCATGGCCAATTCACCGGCGAGCACATAGGCGCCGACAATCGCCGATCCGGTGCCGAAACCATTGAGCGTGTGGCCGTGGCCCGCATCCCCGACGAGCGCCACGCGGCCCTTCACGAAGTTCTTCATCTTCACCTTGGCGATGGCGTCGAGGTAGAAACCCTCCAGGTACGGCAGCTCCGCCAGCATGCGCGGCGCTTCCCAGCCCATTCCGGCGAATTGCTCGGCCACGATCGCGCGCTGCTGATCCAGATCGTCGCGCGAGTAATCGAGTTCGGGCGAGGCGAACAGGTAGAACTGCGCGGCCTTGTTCCCGCCCGTCATCGCGAACCGGCCCGGGATATTGCAGCCCAGGGACCGGGCGCGCTGACGATCACCCTCGGGCATGTCCGCCCAGATCGACGCACCCGCGATGGCGTAGTAGTAGCCGTCGTGGTGCACGTAATCCGCCTCCGGTCCGAAGGCCAGCTTCCGGATCCGCGAGTGGATGCCGTCGCAGCCGAAGACCAGGTCGAAGACGCGCGCGGGCGAGTTCTGGAATTCGACGTACACGCCGTCGGCCGATTCCTGTAGCGCGGTGACGGTGTCGCCGAAGAGGTATTCGCATTTCCCGGCGGTCCGGTTGTAGAGGACCTGGGCCAGGTCGCCGCGCAGGATCTCGATATCGCCGCCAAGGAATTCGCCGGCCATGACGGCCTGCTCGGTGCCGCTCTCGTCGACCAGCACCCAGTCGGTCTTGCCGGTCTGGCGGCGCTTGATGTCGTCGAGCACACCCATCCGCTCGAGCACGGTCATGTGGGTCTCGCCGGTGAAGTCGACGGCCTGGCCGCCCGAGCGCAGGCTCGGGGCCTTCTCGACCACGGTCACCTGGAAGCCGTAGCGCTCGAGCCAGTAGGCGAGGGCGGGACCGGCGACGCTGGCTCCGGAGATGAGGACGGTGGTCTTGCGCATTTCGGTGACTCCTTCGGTAACTGCGTCCCTCGGACGCTGTTGATGTTTATTAGAGTATGGTGGACGCAGTTTCATGTCAACCCCGAAATCCGGAAGGATGGCGACCATGCCGGCACCGACCACCCTCGAACTGCTGTGGGGCACCCCCGACCGCCCGCGGCGTGGGCCGAAACCCTCGCTCACACTGGAGCGGATCGTCGCCGAGGCCATCGAACTCGCCGACGCCGAAGGATTGGCCAACCTGTCCATGGCGCGGCTGGCGGAACGGGTCGGGTGCGCCAAGATGGCGCTGTACCGCTACATCCCGGGGCGGACCGAACTCACCGCGCTCATGCTCGACAGCGCACTCGGCGCCCCGCCGAAAATCGAGGCCGCGCAGGCGGATTCGCCGGAGCCATGGCGCGCCTACCTGCGGCTCTGGACCGAGACCATCTACGAGCAGGTTCGAACGCACCCGTGGGCGAACGAACTGGCCACCGGTATCCGCCCGATGGGCCCCAATGAATTGGCCTGGGTGGATGGGGCTTTGAGCGTGCTCGTCGACACCGGTCTGAGCGTTGCCGAACAGTTCGACACGGTCGTCCTGCTGCTCAGCCATGCCCGCGCCATCGCCATGCAGACCGCGGTCTCACCGGGGGAGGATCCCGCCGAGGAACAGATGGGCCGGGAGCTCGGCGCGGTGCTCGCGGCCCAGGCCGAGCGGTTCCCGCACGCGGTTGCGGCCTTCGCGGCGACCATGAACAACCAGTCCGACCCCGGTGAGGGCAATGCGCTCACCTTCGGAATCGACCGCATCCTGGACGGTCTCGCCGCGTTCATCGCCACCCGTCGCGAGTCCGCGTAATTCCTTCGCCGCGGCCCGGATTCGGCCTACGCTCGGCTCATGTCCGAGCTACCCGAGTTGAAGCAGGATCCGGTCACCACGGTGCGCGAGTTCTTCGCCGCCATGGAGATGAAGATCGTCGACGAGGCCCTGGATCTGGTGGATCCGGCCATCGTCTGGAAGAACACCTCGCTCCCCGACATTCGCGGCGCCGACCGCGTCCGCTGGGTCCTCACCCAGCTCAACAGCCCCCGCTTCGGCTTCCGCGCCGACATGCACCACATCGCGGCCACCGAGGACGGCACGGTCCTCACCGAGCGCACCGACTACCTGCGCATGGGTCCGGTCGAGATCTCCTTCTGGGTCTGCGGCACCTTCGAGTTCCACGACGGCCGAATCAGCCTGTGGCACGACCATTTCAGCTGGGAGAACTTCCTGCGCGGCACGGTGACCGGGCTGATTCGCGCGGTACTCCCGCGCTGACAAGGGGTTTCGCGCGTGCCCACTCGCGCGAAAGCCCTTGAAACGAAGCGCACCGGCCGCCGGGTAATGCCCGGTCGACCGGCGCTGGTCGAGAGTCGGTTTCCTACTTGGCCTGAACGGTCGCGATGCGGTTCGTCAGCATGGTGACGAAAGGCGCACGATCGAACGTCTCCTGCTCGTAGGCCAGGAGGGTGGCCAGCTCCTCCACCGACAGCTGACGCAGACGCGCACGCAGCTGGGCGATGGTCATATTGGCGTAGTCGAAGCGCGACGCCACCTCGGGCTCCACCACACCGCTGCCATTGTGGCCGTTGGTCGACGACTTGGAAGCCGTTGCCGGAGCCGGGGTTTCGGCGGCCTCCGGTTCGGCTGCCTCCTGCGCGGCCGATTCGGTGGCAACCGGTTCGGGCTCGGCCGAAACGGGTGCGGCGGGGGCCTCGGCGGGCTCCTCGACGGCCGGTTCGGGCTCGGTAAAGAGGTCGAAACGGCTCTGCCGTACCGAATCGGAAGCGAAGCTCGGCGTTTGCTCGTCGGCTTCGTCCTCATCGAAGGTGGCCCAGGCGGGCTGTTCTTCCGGCTGGTTGACCAAACGGTCGAAAACTTCGTCGCCCTTGAGAGCGAGGCTGGTCACGAACTGCTGGAGGTGCATGGTGGTCTGCAACATCTGGCTGATCGCGGTGATCGGGAAATTGAGTGCGGTGGTCGGTAGCCGACGAGTTTCCTCGAGGGCATAGACGGCAGCCCCGGCGGCGACCCGGGCCAGGAACGGAGGTCGGAACATGCCCCTAGCCTGCCCGAAACGCCGTGTGATGCAAAGGTGAGAGCGCACGAAAAGTGATTGTGACCCTAACCTCCGCGCGAATGCGCGCCGAGGGGCACACGTATTCTTGGGGCCATGTCCTCGGCTATCCCTTTGAACGTCGGAATCGTCCGGTCCGCGGCGGGTGATGCCGACGCGCCCAAACGAGTTCTGCTCGCCGAACCGCGCGGCTACTGCGCCGGTGTGGACCGGGCGGTCGAAACGGTGGAGAAGGCGCTCGAAAAGCACGGCGCCCCCATCTATGTCCGCAAGGAAATCGTGCACAACCGGCACGTGGTGGAAACCCTGCGCGAGCGCGGCGTGATCTTCGTCGACGAGACCGACGAGGTGCCCGAGGGCGCGCTCGTGGTGTTCTCGGCGCACGGCGTCTCCCCGGCCGTGCACGAATCGGCCGCCGCGCGCAGCCTGCACACCATCGACGCCACCTGCCCGCTGGTCACCAAGGTGCACCAGGAGGCCAAGCGCTTCGCCCGTGACGACTTCGACATCCTGCTCATCGGCCACGAGGGCCACGAGGAGGTCGAGGGCACCGCGGGTGAGGCCCCCGAGCACGTCCAGTTGGTGGACGGCCCGGACGCCGTCGACCAGGTCACCGTGCGCGACGAGAACAAGGTGATCTGGCTCTCCCAGACCACGCTCTCGGTGGACGAGACCATGGAGACGGTGAACCGGCTGCGCCTGCGCTTCCCCAAGCTGCAGGATCCGCCGAGCGACGACATCTGCTACGCCACCTCCAACCGGCAGACCGCGGTGAAAGCCATGGCGCCGGAATGCGATCTGGTGATCGTGGTCGGCTCGCGCAATTCCTCGAATTCGGTGCGGCTGGTCGAGGTCGCGCTGACCGCCGGGGCGCGGGCCGCGCATCTGGTCGACTTCGCGCGCGAGGTCGATACCGCGTGGCTGGAGGGTGTGCGCACGGTCGGCGTCACCTCGGGCGCCTCGGTGCCGGAGATTCTGGTCGAGGGTGTGCTGGAACTGCTGGCCGAGCACGGTTTCGGTGAGGTGGTGCCGGTCACCACCGCCAATGAGACGCTGGTGTTCTCGCTGCCGCGCGAACTGCGCGCCGCACGCGCATAGCGTCCGAAGGTACGGGCGTAGCCTCCGAAACGTACGGGCGTAAGCTCCGAAACTCATTCGCGCCCTCCACATTCGTCGTGGAGGGCGCGAATTGCTATCCGGATGATGTTATTTCGTACCGGATTTCGTGATTGCCGGAAATCTACGTGCGTGTCGCTCGCGTGTCGCCGAACCGGATTTCCTGATCAACGCTCGATGCGGCCGGAATCGCGTTCGCGATAGCGCACATTCGGGCGCGGGTGCGGCGGGATATCGCCCGGCTGCGGGCGACGGCGGCGGCCGCCCTCGGGCTGGGCCGGATTGGGTTCGGGGGCGGCGTGATT
>NZ_BAFX01000122.1 GCF_000308815.1 Nocardia concava NBRC 100430 | reverse complement strand
CGCGATGCCGCTGCTGTGGACGCTCGGCGGAACCGCGGCCATGCTCGCCATCGCCGCACTGCTCGGTGCCCTGGCCGCGATGTTCGATCCCGCCCTCGGCGCGTTGGTACCCGATCTGGTCGACGAGACCGAGCGCCCCGCCCTGGTTGCGGCCATGGATCTCAACGGCCGCATCGCCCGCATCGCAGGTCCGGCGCTCGCTGGTGTCCTGCTCCTGGCGGTGCCGGTACCGACGCTGTTCATCGTGGACGCAATGACATTCGCGATCTCGGTGGCCGCATTGCTGTACCTGACCGTCGTCACCTCTACGCGCCAACCTGCGAGGGCGACCTCGCAACCGTCGACCCCACCGGCGTCGGCGCGCGTACTTTTGCGCGAACAGCCCGCTCTCGGAGTCGCTTTCGTTGTTCACGCCGCGGGGCTTTTCCTGAACGCGCTACCAGCGATCGGCCTGCCCCTGCTCCTGGTGCACCAGATCGGCGCGGGCCCTTCGGCTTACGGCTGGGTGCTCACCACAACGGGCGCGGCCGGACTCGCGGGCAACCTCATCACCGCCAGAATTCGGCCCACTCCGGTCTTTCTCCGGCGCTTCTGCCTGTCCTGGGCCGCAGCCGGTCTCGCGCTGATCGCGACCGGCGCGTCTCACACCCTGCCGCTGGTTCTGCTGTTCGCGGCCTTGTCCGGGCTCATCACACCGCTCATCGCGATCACCCTGGGCACCCAATTCGCAACCCATCCCCAGGCCGTACGGCTGCGTCTGCTCACCGTCAACAACACCGTCATGCGCGCGGCCGGAACTGCGGGCATGGCAATCATTCCCGCCTTGATAGCCTCCGCCCCCGCCCTCGGCTTCATCCTCGGCGGCAGTGCCCTAGCCGTCATCGCCACGGTCGCATGGGCAATCTCGCCCGCCGTGGTCCGATAGTTACCTCTAGTCACCTCGTCAGCTCCGACCTTGACGCATGTGGATACAGAGTCTGGCTCCGACTGGGGACGCGGACGTTTGGCTCCCCCGGGGACGTGGGCTGGCTCCGCCCTGGGGCGTGAGCTGGCACCCCTGGGGACGTGGGTTGGCACCGACCCCTGGGAGTGTGGGCTGGCTCCGACCTTGGGGGGTGCGGGGGCTTGCCCCCGCTGGGGGCTTGGGGGTAACCCCCACCTTCCCCAGACGATTTGGGCCGCCCGACCGTTAAGGTCGGGCGGCCCAATCACTTTCGTGGCTTCGCCGCGGAAATCTCGCGCGTCAGCTGAGGCGCTCGATGATCATCGCCATGCCCTGGCCGCCGCCGACGCACATGGTCTCCAGGCCGAACTGCTTGTCGTGGGTCTGGAGGTTGTTGATCAGCGTCGCGGTGATGCGGGCGCCGGTCATGCCGAAGGGGTGGCCGAGGGCGATCGCGCCGCCGGAGACGTTCAGCTTGTCCTCGTCCATGTTCAGCTCACGGGCGGAACCCAGCACCTGCACGGCGAAGGCCTCGTTGATCTCGTACAGGTCGAGATCGTCGATGGTCATGCCCGCGTTCTTCAGGGTGTTGCGGACGGCCTGGATCGGGCCGAGGCCCATGATCTCCGGCGACAGGCCCGAGACGCCGGTGGCCACGATGCGGGCCAGCGGGGTCAGGCCCAGCTCGCGAGCCTTGGTGTCGGACATGACGACCAGCGCCGCCGCACCGTCGTTCAGCGGACAGGCGTTACCGGCGGTGATGGTGCCGTCGGGACGGAAGACCGGCTTCAGCTGCGAGATCTTCTCGTAGGTGGTGCCGGCGCGCGGGCCGTCGTCGGTGGTGACGATGGTGCCGTCGGGCAGGGTCACCGGGGTGATCTCACGCTCGAAGAAGCCGGACTTGATGGCCTCCTCCGCGCGGTTCTGCGAGCGCACGCCCCAGCGGTCCTGGTCCTCGCGGGAGATGCCGGTGTAGGTGGCGACGTTCTCCGCGGTCTGGCCCATGGCGATGTAGACGTCCGGGAGGATGTCGTTCTCGCGCGGGTCGGTCCAGGTGGCGTTGGACTCGGCGGTGGCCTTGGTGCGGGCCTCGGCCTCGGCGTACAGCGGGTTGTGGGTGTCGGGCCAGCCATCGGCGGTGCCCTTCGGGAAGCGCGAGACGGTCTCCACACCGGCGGAGATGAACACGTCGCCCTCGCCCGCCTTGATGGCGTGGAACGCCATGCGGGTGGTCATCAGCGACGAGGAGCAGTACCGGTTGACGGTGACGCCGGGCAGGTAGTCGTAGCCGAGCTGAACGGCAACGGCGCGAGCCATATTGAAGCCGCCCTCACCGGCGGGCTGGCCGCAGCCGAGCAGCAGGTCGTTGACATCGCTCACGGCGAGGCCCGGCACCTTGTCCAGGGCGGCCTGCACCATCTGCGCGGCCAGGTCGTCCGGGCGCATGCTCACCAGAGAACCCTTGCCAGCGCGGCCGATGGGCGAGCGGGCGTACGAAACGATGACGGCCTCAGCCATGAGGACTCCTTTTTTGCTGGGGTGATCCTCTTCGAATTTACGACGGGCCTGTGGCGTGACGAACATCCGGTATGCCGGAATCCCAACCAATGAGCTGTGGGATATCGCTCACTCTCGCGGCTCTCGTGCCCCGCTGCGTGCCGCAGCGGGGCACGAACTGGGCAGAAAAGAGAAGCGAGGCAACTCAGCCAGGTACGTCGAAGGCGCTCTGCGCCGGGATGTTCGGCATGTCCGTGTAGACGGTGACCACGATGTGGCCCGGCCCGGTGTCCTGGAACAGCGCGTAGTGCTCGCTGCCGTAGAACCCCGCCAGGATCGGAACTCGAAGTTCGCCCGCGGCACCGGTGTTCATGTTCCGCCAGGCGACGGTGGCCACGCTCTCGCACATCGGGGCGAAGCTGTACTCGCCCGGATCGAAGCCGCCGACCGGTAGCGCCTGGACGTTGATGATGGCCCGCCCCGGCCACTTCGGGTCGGTGTCGGCCCAGGACCGAATATTGCCGCCACACAGCGCGGCATCGTGGTACATGCTCGGGACCTGCGGAAATTCGACGGTCGCGGCGTGCGCGGGCGCGGCGGCGACGATCATGGTCGCGGTGGTGAGGGGGAGTAGTAGGGAGGCGGCGGGCAAGCTCGGCGGCATCCTCATGGGCCGATGGTAATTTCCGGCAATCGTGATATGTCAGACGTGCGCGCGGGCGCGTGTCACCTTTCTGCAACGATGAGGGGTATGCGCATCGCTAACCATGTCGTCGATCTGATCGGAAACACCCCGCTCGTTCGGTTGAACTCCGTGGTGGGTCCGAACTCGGGACTGGTGGCGGCGAAGGTCGAGTACCTCAATCCGGGCGGCAGCTCGAAGGACCGCATCGCCGTCAAGATGATCGACGCCGCAGAGCAGGAAGGGCTGCTGAAGCCCGGCGGCACGATCGTCGAACCGACCTCCGGCAATACCGGTGTGGGCCTCGCCCTGGTCGCGCAGCAGCGCGGCTACAAGTGCGTGTTCGTCTGCCCGGACAAGGTCAGCGAGGACAAGCGGAACGTGCTGCGCGCCTACGGCGCCGAGGTCGTGGTCTGCCCGACCGCGGTCGCGCCGGAGGATCCGGACAGCTACTACAACGTCTCCGACCGCCTGGTGCGCGAGATCCCGGGTGCGTGGAAGCCGAACCAGTACTCCAACCCGGGCGGCCCCGAATCGCATTACGAGACCACCGGTCCCGAGATCTGGCGCGACACCGAGGGCAAGATCACCCACTTCGTGGCGGGCGTCGGCACCGGCGGCACCATCACCGGCACCGGCCGCTACCTCAAGGAAGTTTCCGGCGGCAAGGTCAAGATCATCGGCGCGGATCCGGAGGGCTCGGTCTACTCCGGCGGCACCGGCCGCCCGTACCTGGTCGAGGGTGTCGGCGAGGACTTCTGGCCCTCGGCCTACGACCCGGCCATCCCGGACGAGATCATCGCCGTCTCCGACGCGGACTCCTTCGAGATGACCCGCCGCCTGGCCCGCGAGGAGGGCCTGCTGGTCGGCGGCTCCTGCGGTATGGCCGTGGTCGCCGCGCTCAAGGTCGCCGAGCGCGATCCGGACGCCGTGGTCGTGGTGCTGCTGCCCGACGGCGGTCGCGGCTACCTGTCGAAGATCTTCAACGACCAGTGGATGAGCTCCTACGGCTTCCTGCGTTCGCGCCTGGACGGCAAGACCGACGAGGTCCACGTCGGAGAGGTGTTGCGCGGCAAGTCCGGTGAGCTGCCGGATCTGGTGCACACCCACCCGCAGGAGACCCTGCGCGACGCCATCGAGATCCTGCACGAGTACGGCGTCTCGCAGATGCCGGTCGTCGGCGCGGAGCCGCCGGTGATGGCGGGCGAGGTCGCCGGTTCGGTCAACGAGCGCGATCTGCTCTCGGCCGTCTTCGAGGGCCGCGCCAAGCTCACCGATCCGGTCTCCAAGCACATGAGCCCGGCCTTCCCGCTCATCGGCGCGGGCGAGCCGGTCTCGGCCGCCACCAAGTTGCTGGGATCCACCGACGCGCTCATGGTCGTCGAGGACGGCAAGCCGGTCGGCGTCATCACCCGTCACGACCTGCTGGGCCACTTGAGCACGGGCTCGCTGGCGTAGATCACAGCGGCGATCCGGTCGGATAACTGCGCTGTTACTGGCTGTTCACGAGGGTCGAGCATGATCGGCTCGTATGAAGCCGAGACAGCTGGTCGCCTGGGTCGCACTGTCGGCCGCCGTGCTGCTGGGCGCGGCAGTGCTGGATCGGATCGGATTTCCCGCGCCGCAGATGATTCTCGCCATCGTGGTGGGCGCGGGCCTGGCCTTGGCCGGGCGGCTGCCCGCGCCGCTGCCGCGTGAGGTGAATCTGGGCGTGCAGGGCATGCTCGGTGTGCTGATGGGGAGCTATCTGCAGGTGTCGCTGCTGACCTCGATCGGATGGAGTCTGCTGCCGGTGCTCGCGGTCACCGCGGCCACGGTGGTCGTGAGTGTCGGCATCGCAATGGTTTTCGCGCGGGCCACCAAGGTCGAGTTGCCGACGGCGACGCTGGGGATGCTGGCCGGCGGCGCCGCAGCGGTGGTCGCGGCGGCCGATGAGCTCGACGCCGATCCGCGGCGGGTCGCGTTCATGCAGTACTTGCGGGTGGCGCTGGTCGCGGTGAGCGCGCCCGCGGTCGCCGCCCTGCTCGACAAGGAGGAGGGAATCGCCTACGGCCCGGCCACTCTCGGCGGTTCGGTCACCGATCCCTCACTGCCGTACTGGATGATCGTCGGGCGCGGCGATCAGCTGGCCGGACTGTCGATCGCGATTGTCCTGTGCCTCATCGGAATTCGCGTCGGCCGGTGGCTGCGGCTGCCCAATGCCGCGCTGCTCGGGCCGATGCTGCTCGCCGCGGTGGTGACCGCACTCGGCGTCAGCCACGGCTACGCGCCGACGCACCTGTTCAAGGATCTGCTGTTCGTGCTCATCGGATTCGAGGTCGGCACCCGCTTCACCCGCGAGGTGGTGAAGGAGATGGCCCGCATGATCCCGGCCATGACCGCCGCCATGCTGGGACTGTCCGCGATCGTCGCCGCACTCGCGTTCGGGCTGGCCTACCTGGTGGACCTGGAGCTGTCGGACCTGTACCTGGCCACCACCCCGGGCGGCATCAACGCCGTCCTGGCGACCGCCGACAAGATGAACGCCAACCTGCCCCTCATCACCAGCGTCCAAACCATCCGCCTGCTGGTCATGATGGCCCTGCTGCCGCTGCTCATCTCGCGAATCCGACGGTACGAAACCACCAGAACGCCGCCAGCGTCCACGCCAGCACGAAGCTTGTGAACACGGCGGACCCGAGCAGCGGCAACAGCCAGCCGGGCGCCCGTTTCAATCGCAGCGTAAGCATTTTCGAGGCGAAGGCCCCGTAGAAGACGATGCCCGCGACCGAATGCGCCATGACCCGCCGTGTCACGCCGGTGCCGAATTGGAAGCCGAAACTGTAGAGGCAGTAGAAGGCCACCGGCAGGCTGAGCAGGAAGGCCAGGGCGCCGGACAGGCGGTGGAAGACGCGCACCGGTCGCGGTGCCCGGAAGCGGTAGATCCATACGGCCGTGAGCAATTGGCCGATGATCAACACCAGCACCGCACTGCTCAGATAGGCCTTGAAGATCTGTGGCGCGGAGAAGCCCCAGGTGGGCAGGGGCTGGGTGCCGGGCCAGAAGTGGGTGCCCGCCAGGCCCAGCGCCACCGCGACCGCGGCGCCGGTGAGCAGCACCGGCACCGCGATCAGATGGCGCCGTGAGACGGTGAGAACGTCTGTCAGCAAGGACATCTCGACTCTGTTCAGGTCATCACGGGGTACCGCCCGTGTGCGCGGCGATCAGCTTGGCGGTGTCGCCGTAGGTCCGCAGCCGGGTCACCCGGCCCGCGTCGTCGAAGCTCCACAGGTGCAGGTTCTGATCGACGATGCGACTGCCGTTGGGCAGCACCACATCCAGGTCGATCTCGGCCACCACCTGGCCGGTGGAGCCGATCACGTCGCGCACCGCGAATTCCTGGAACTTCCACTCCGACAACAGCGTGAAGAAGTCGGCGACCTCGCGGGGTCCGCGCCGCGGCTGCAACTGCGGAACCCCGGCGGCCTGGGCGGTATTGGCGGGCCAATCGGCGTCCCAGGACACGTCGTCGGCGAGCTGATCGAGGATGAAGGGGATATCGCCGGTCTCGAAGGCGCGGTAGAGCGCGCCGACAGTCTCGGCGTGAGTGGTGTTGGCGGAAGGGGACATTGGAGATACTCCCTGGGGTTACAACCGAAGTGGGTGCGACCATGTTCGGTCCGGGCGCACCCCGCTCACATCGGTCGATCGACCTATCCCGCTAACCCGGCAGCAGGCCGTTCTCCATGGCGAAGACCGCCGCCCCGGCGCGGGTGCGGTAGCCGCACTTGTCGTAGATGTGGGCCAGGTGGTGGCCGACGGTGCGTTCGGAGACCACGAGCTCCGCCGCGATCTGGCGGTTGGACAGGCCGCGTGCGGCCAGGCGCAGGACGTCGACCTCGCGTTCGGTGAGGCCGCACGGGTATTCGGTGCGCGGCGGGCGCAGTCCGGCGGCCTCCACCACGGCCGCGCAGGCGTCGCGGTCCAGGCGGCCCGCCGCGGCCTCGGCGGACAGCTGGGCGGCGGCCTCGCTGGGCTTGTGCGCGGGCCGGTGCGGGCGCTCCTCGGTCATGGCGGCGAAGACGTCCGCGGCGGCGAGCAGTCGCGCGGCGGGGGACAGGTCGTGCACGCGGACGCCGCGGTGGTATCCGGTGCCGTCGAGTCGTTCGTGATGGCCCGCGGCGACCTCGGCCAGATCGGTGAGGCTGGGGCAGCGGCGCAGTACGCGCTCGGTCCAATAGCTGTGCAGCCGAATGCGTTCCCAGTCGCCGGGGCCGACCGGACCCGGGTGATCCCAGATCGAGCTGGACACCGCGGCGCGGCCGATATCGTGTAATAGCGCGGCCGCGCGCAGGTTCGCCCGGTCGGTCGCCGACAGCCCGGCGAGTTCGCCTGCCGCATCGGATAATTCGGCCACGTGCGCCGAATGTCCAAGCAGGTAGCGGCCTTTCAGGTCGACGACGACGGCCAGCGCCCGGCACAGGTGGTCGCGGTCCTCGGGCCGGATCACGGTGGGCAGCCCGGGTTCCGCGCTCACCACGGCGGCCAGCAGATCGGGTTGTTCCAGCACGCCCCACACGGCGTCCGGATCCGAGGCGAAGACCGCGACCAGATCGGGATCCAGATGCCCGCCCGCGCGGCGGCGCAGCTCGGCCAGGCTGGCGCCGCGATCGCGGCCGCGGAAGGCGAGCACGGCCTGCTCGGCCAGATGCAGGATCCGGCCCGGCAACGAGAGCTGGTCGCCGGACAGCCGATCCGGGGCGCCCAGCCCGTCCCAGCGCTCCTTGACCTCGGTGAGTGCCCGTACGGCCGCCTCGGGCAGCCCCAGCCGCGGGCCCAGCGCCCGGCTGACCTCGCACACCGACCGGACCGCGAACGGCGCGCCCGCGGGCGATTCGGTGGCATAGCGGCGGGCCAGCGCGACCTGGCTGCCGGGCGCCCAATCCCCGAAGGTGTTCAGCTGGGCGGCGAAGACGCCCGGATCGCCCGGGTCGAGGGTGTGGAAGGCCCGCTGGAAGGCGATGTCGTCGACGTAGGCGTCGGCGTTCTCCGAGGCCCGGCTGGTGCAGCCCACCGCGCCGAGCAGGGCGGCGTGGAAGACCACCCGGCGGTCGGTCTCGTCCAGGCCGAGGCGGGCGGCGACCGAATCGGCCACCAGGCACACCGCCAGGCCTTTCTCGAATGGCATTCCGGTGGCCAGGTCGGTGGTGAGCGAGAGGGCCGCCAAAACCTCGGTGACCCGGATAGATGCCATGGTCAGCACCCTAATCCGGGGTTCGTTACACCGCAGGTCTTTACTCCGCGTGACAAATGTGACGAATGTGATTTGAGTTAACAAATGTGATTTGCTGGACCGTTACTTATGGAATGCGAAACGCCGATGAATCGTGCGGAAATCGGGCAAATAAACGTATATCGCGATCTTGGGGCTAAATTTCTCTGTGATCTGAAACACTTTGTGTTTCGAATTGAATGACCAGGTCAGCGCTTGTATTAATGCAGGTCCCGGAGTTGCCACACGGGTCAGTTCACCGTTCGTTCATCTTTGGTTCAGACTGTGTTAACAATGCGCAATCAAGCTGTGACCTTGTCGGAAACAGACCACAAGTCTGGATGGCGCAAGGAGATGTGAACACATATGCGGAACGTAGACACCACCTCGGTGTGATGAGGCTCGACGGCCGGGAGGCCGTGAACGTCTCCGCTGCTCTCCATGGAGTACGCCAATTCCATTGACCCGTAACGGGTTTCACAACAGCAACCACAACAGCCCGCAGTGCGCAGGCGAGCGTCGTGAGACGCCCGCGTGGTAATGCGCTGCCTTCTTCAGGCCCGCGAGCCCGAAACCGAACAGGAATCCAAATTCGCCATGCCCACGAATGTTATGACTGCTCTCAGTGACCCTGCTAGACGTAGCAAGGTGGTAGCCGCCGCGCGTACGGCCGGCGCCGCCGCCCTCGCCCTCGGGGTCTTCGGCTCCATCATCACCGCCGCCGGCTCCGCCAACGGCGACGACGTCAAGCCGGTCTCGCTGCAGGCCACCCTGGCCGCCGCCGCGCCTGCCGTCCCGGGTGTGAAGGCCGCTCCGGCCAACGAGCAGCCCGCCCCGGCTCCCGCTCCGGCCGCTGCGGCCCCGGCCCCGGCTCCTATGCCCGCGCCGGCTCCGGCCCCGGTCTACGAGAACAACCTCGACGGCTGGATCCGGCAGGCGCTGGACATCATGTCCCAGAAGGGCATCCCGGGCAGCTACGACGGCATTCTGCGCAACATCCTGCGCGAATCCAGTGGCAACCCGCAGGCGATCAACCTGTACGACTCGAACGCGGCCATGGGCATCCCGTCCAAGGGCCTGCTCCAGGTGATCGACCCGACCTTCAACGCCTACCACGTGGACGGCACCTCGACCGATATCTGGGATCCGGTCGCCAACATCGTGGCCGCCTGCAACTACGCGGCCCACCGGTACGGCTCGATGGACAACGTCTCGAGCGCGTACTGAGGACTCTCGGTTGCGTACCGAGTAACGCGAGCGCCGACGAAGCCGCTTGATGTATGACGGCGATGGCCTGCCTGATGAGGGGTGGGCCATCGCCGCTTTTCATATCTGCGGCAAATCTGGAGCATCCGATTTGGCAACACTTTCGCAAACAGTCGGATTCGAAGATCAACTAGGCGTATAACGACCCCTTGGGGCAGTTTCCGGCACCCGGCCGGGACAGATAGCGAAGGGCAGGGGTATGTACACCTCGGTATTGGCTATCGATATCCAGAAGGGGCTCTCGGACGCGTGGAGTTCCGTCGCGACCTGGGTGCCGAAGTTCGTGGGATTCCTGGTGATTCTGCTCATCGGCTGGTTTGTGGCCAAGGTGGTGGCCCGGCTGGTGACGCGGATCCTGAACCGGGTCGGCTTCGATCGGCTCGTCGAGCGCGGCGGCATCAAGGAGATGCTGGCGCGGGGGCGGTATGACGCGACCGGGATCATCTCGAAGCTGGCGTATTACGCGATTCTGTTGATCACGCTGCAGCTCGGGTTCGGGGTGTTCGGGCCTAATCCGGTGTCCACCATGCTGAACGGGATCGTGGCTTGGCTGCCTCGGCTGGCGGTGGGGATCGTCATCGTGTGCGTCGCGGGCGCGATCGCGCGGGTGGTGCAGGACATGGTCTCGAACATGTTGAGCGGGCTGGAATACGGCCGGATGCTGGGACGTGTTGCGGCCGTGTTCATCTGGGGGATCGGGATTATCGCGGCGTTGAATCAGATCGGGGTGGGGACCTCGGTGACCATGCCGATTCTCATCACTGTTTTGGCGACTATCGCGGGTGTGCTCATTGTCGGGTTCGGTGGTGGGCTGGTCCGGCCGATGCAGCAGCGGTGGGAAGGGTGGCTGGATGCCATCGAGGGGGAGATGCCTGAGGTGAAGGGGCATGCGCAGGCTTATCAGCGGGCTCGGGAGGATGCGGCTCGGCAGCGGCAGGCGCAGGAAGCCATGATGGCGCAGCGGGCTGGGATGGGGCAGCCGATGATGGCCGGGCAGGGTCAGATGCCTCCGGGGAAGTGGCGGGAGCCGGAGGGGCAGATGGGTTATGGGGCACCGGGATACGGGCAGCAGGGTGGGTACGGGCAGATGCCGCAGCAGGGGCAGATGCCTCAGCAGCCGATGCCTCCCGGCCAGCACCCTTCGCGGCCCGAGGGTCAGGGGCCGTGGACCGGTGAGCGGGACTCGGGTAACCAGGGCGGGATGATCTAGAGCCGCTGGTGTATGCGGCGTGCCTGGATAAAGAGAGACAAGACAGCCTTGGGGATTCGTCCCCAAGGCTGTTTCAAGATCAGGGAGTTGTCAGTGCTGAATTCTGTCCGAATTCGTGCAGTGAGGGCTCCCTGATCTTGTTTCAGGCGGGGCGGGAGAGGGCGCAGATGGCGGCCAGGCGGAGGTGGAGCCAGTCGGCGTCTTGCCAGTCGAGGAGGGACATGGGGAAGTCTGCTTCGGCGTCTCGGAGGTCTTCGAGGATGCCTCGGGCGTAGCCGGCCAGCAGGACGCTGGTGGGGACCTGGCTGGAGTTCTCCACGCCCATGTCGAGGATGTCGCGGATGGCGGCGGCGTGCTGGTCGATTGCCGCGCTGACGCCGGGGAAGATCGCCGCGGCTTCCGCGGCGGGGGCTCCGTGGGTGCGCTGCAGGCGGTTCAGGGTCTTGCGCGCTGAGACGACGAGCAACGCGGAGCCGGGCACAAACACCCGGTGATGCTAACAATCGACCGGTGCCCGGCGGATCCGCTGTGACATATCACGCAATTGTCGGAAGTGCTGGTCAGCGGAAGGCTTTCGACC
This sequence comes from Nocardia concava NBRC 100430, assembly GCF_000308815.1. Lineage (GTDB taxonomy): Bacteria > Actinomycetota > Actinomycetes > Mycobacteriales > Mycobacteriaceae > Nocardia > Nocardia concava. The sequence continues at coordinate 30,505 of NZ_BAFX01000122.1, read as the reverse complement.
CTGTGAGGGCCTCGCCGAGGACCAGCTGGTGGACCTCCGCGGTGCCCTCGTAGGTCAGGACCGATTCCAGATTGTTGGCGTGCCGCAATACCGGGTACTCGAGGGTGATTCCGTTCGCGCCCAGGATGGTCCGGCACTCGCGGGCGATCTTGATTGCCTCGCGGGTGCTGTTGAGCTTCCCCGCGCTGATCTGTTCGTTGCTGATCTCGTGGCGGTCCTTCAGCCGGCCCAGGTGCAGCGCCAGCAGCTGGCCCTTGCCGAGTTCCAGCGCCATGTCGGCCAGCTTGGCCTGGGTGAGCTGGTAGGCCGCCAGCGGCTTGTCGAAGACCTCGCGGGTGCGGGCGTAATCGATTGCGGCGGAAAGGCAATCGCGGGCCGCGCCGAGTGCGCCGAAGATGATGCCGAAGCGCGCCTCGGACAGACAACCCAGCGGGGCGGCGAGGCCGCGCGCCTCCGGCAGCTGGGCGTCGGCGGGCAGCCGCACGCCGTCCAGGGACAGTTCCGCGGTGATCGAGGCCCGCAGCGAGAGCTTGTGCTTCATCTCCCGCGCGCTGAATCCCGGTGTGTCCGTGGGCACCACGAATCCACGGATCACATCCCGTTCACCCTCCCGCGACTGCGCCCACACGATCGCCACATCCGCCACGGACCCGTTGGTGATCCACATCTTCGACCCGTCGAGCACCCAGTCGTCCCCGTCCCGCCGCGCCCGGGTCCGCATCCCGCCCGGATTCGACCCGAAGTCCGGCTCGGTCAACCCGAAGCACCCGATCACCCGCCCGGCCGCCATCTCTGGCAGCCACCGCAGCTTCTGCTCCTCCGACCCGTACTTGTGAATGGCCGTCATCGCCAGCGACCCCTGCACCGAAACCATGCTCCGCACACCCGAATCCACCGCTTCGAGCTCCAAACACGCCAGCCCGTACGCGGTAGCCGACGTCCCCGCACACCCGTACCCCTCGAGGTGCATCCCCAACAGCCCGAGCTTTCCCAGCTCCGGCGCCAATTCCCGCGCCGGGAACGTGCCCGCCTCGAACCACTCCGCCACATGCGGCCGCAACCGTTCCCCGGCGAACGCGCGCACGGTGTCCCGGATCGCGCGCTCCTCTTCATTGAGCAGGGAGTCGATGGCGAAGAGCTCGTCTACGGTGACCATTGGCCCACCATAGCTCTGCCGCAAACCCCGGGGAGGGGACGTCGCGGAGGTGTCCCTAGGCTGTTCGCATGAGCGATCAGCTGGGTTTCTCCACACGGGCGGTGCACGCCGGGTTCGATCCGGACCCTCAGACCGGTGCGGTGAACGTGCCGATCTATGCGAGTTCGACCTTTGCCCAGGATGGGGTCGGCGGGATGCGCGGGGGTTACGAGTACGCGCGGACCGGGAATCCGACGCGGACCGCGCTGGAGGCGAATCTCGCGGCGCTCGAATCCGGCACCTACGGGCGGGCTTTCGCCTCGGGTATGGCGGCCACCGACTGTGCGATTCGCGCGAACCTGCGGCCGGGCGATCACATGGTGATTCCGAACGACGCCTACGGCGGCACGTTCCGGCTCATCGACAAGGTGTTCACCCAGTGGGGGATCGAGTACTCGGTCGCGCCCGTCTCGGATGTGGACGCGGTGGCGGCGGCCATGCGGCCGAACACCAAGCTGGTGTGGGTCGAGACGCCGACCAATCCGCTGCTGAACATCGGCGATATCGCGGCGCTGGCCGAGGTGGCGCACGCCGGTGGCGCGAAGCTGGTGGTGGACAACACCTTCGCCTCGCCCTACCTGCAGCAGCCGCTGCTGCTGGGCGCGGACATCGTGCTGCACTCGACCACCAAGTACCTGGGCGGGCACTCCGACGTGGTGGGCGGCGCGCTCATCACCAATGACCAGGAGCTGGACACCAAGTTCGCGTTCCTGCAGAACGGTGCGGGCGCGGTCCCCGGTCCGACGGATGCCTTCCTCACCATGCGCGGCATCAAGACGCTGGCCCTGCGCATGGATCGGCACTGCGACAATGCCGAGACCATCGCCGAGTTCCTCGCCAACCACCCGAAGATCGCGCAGGTCATCTACCCGGGCCTGCCCGAGCACCCGGGCCACACCGTCGCCCAGAAGCAGATGCGACGCTTCGGCGGCATGATCTCGGTCCGCGTCCACGGCGGCAAGGAAGCGGCGCTGGACTTCTGCTCGAAGACCAAGATCTTCACCCTGGCCGAATCCCTCGGCGGCGTGGAATCGCTCATCGAGCACCCGGGCGCCATGACGCACGCCTCCACCGCGGGCTCCGCCCTCGAGGTCCCCGCCGACCTGGTCCGCCTCTCGGTCGGCATCGAGGACATCAGCGACCTGCTCGCGGATATCGAGCGGGCACTGGTCTGACCAGCTGAAACGCGAAGCGCCGCACCAAGGAATTGGTGCGGCGCTTCGTCGTTTCTCGGAACGCGACAACTGATTTCGCAAGGTTCCGGGTAACTCACCGGGTACGACCAGAATCGGTTCGGCTCCCAACCGCCGGCACGGGTGTGGGACCGTTTACGGCTCTCTGCCGCCCGCTAAAGGCGCGGGGAGGCGGGTTAGCTGTGGTACGGCTCCGCCGACACCAGCGTCACCTTCATGACGTTGCCATTCGGCAGCTGGTATTCGCGGGTCTCGCCGACCTTGGCGTTGATGAGCGCGCCGCCCAACGGGGAGTTGGGGGAGTAGGTCTCGAGGTCGGCGCTGCCGAGGCCCTCTTCGCGGGTGGCGATGAGGAAGGTTTCGGTGTCGGATTCGTCGCCGTCGTAGTAGACCTTGACGACCGAGCCGGGCAGGGCGACACCGGACTTGGTGGGCGCGACGCCGACCTTGGCGTTGTTCAGCAGTTCCTGCAGCTGGCGGATGCGCGCCTCCTGCTGGCCCTGCTCTTCACGTGCCGCGTGGTAACCGCCGTTTTCCTTGAGGTCGCCCTCTTCACGGCGCTCATTGATTTCGGCCGCGATGACGGGACGGTTGGCGATGAGCGCGCCGAGTTCGCTCGTGAGCCTCTCGTGCGACTCCGGGGTCAGCCAAGTCACGGTCTCAGTCATCTCGATCACTCCCTAGTAGTTGTCCCCGGCAAGCCGGGATTCCCTGATGCCCGCTACCGTGGCCATCCGAAGACGGGCACGACAGCAGTGGACAGCCAGAGCGATCCCTGGGGAGAGTCCCGACAGCGCCGGCCGTCAATGCAGCAAACACGGCTCCGAACTCCGGAACCGTGTATCGCGTCATTTTAGCACGATTCGGAAAGGCGCAGGTAGAAGCGTCAAAGCGGGTCGTGTACCGGACTTTTCACCCGGCACGCAGATACGCCGGCACCTTTTCGGTACATCCGTATACATTGGCCGCGCCGGCCCGGCGGGTGGTCTTGAACTCGGTCACCACGCGGACGGTGCCGGCGTCGGAGCCGGGGACCAGAACCTCACGGCGGCCGACCTCGTCGGTGTCGCCGTCCATGGCGCGCACGAAGCAGACGACGGGGGTGCCCGGATCCTTGCGCGTCACCTTGAAATCCACGCTCACGGTGGAGTCGTCGACGATCGCGTAGCCGAGGCGTTCCGGTTCGATGGCCTGCGGGCCGTAGGTCCGATACCCCATGTAGGCGACGCCGAGACCGGCGAGCAGAACGACCGCTCCGAGCGCGTACGGCAGCCAGCGGCGGTTCTTCCGAGGCGCGATCCCGTACCGGTCGGCCGGTCTTTCACTCATATCGGGGACGCTCCCGGGGGGTAGGTCGGAACAAACAACGATCGGATGGAACTATAGGGAATGCATATCTGACGCCCGTGCCTGGACCTGGCACGGGCAGTCAGGGTCCGGAGGAGGCAGCTTGCGTAACCACGTAGGGCCCCTGCACGTGCCATGTTCGATGCAGCTGAATAGCTACGAGGTGAAAAACGTGATCGGTGAGGTGAACGAGAAGTGAGTGGTCTTCGCCTCATGGCGGTGCACGCGCATCCGGACGACGAATCCAGCAAGGGCGCGGCGACCACCGCCCGCTACGCCGCGGAAGGCAATGACGTGCTGGTCGTCACCCTCACCGGCGGCGAACGCGGCGACATCCTGAATCCCGCCATGGACACCCCCGGCATCAAGGACCGCATCAGCGAGGTCCGCCGCGAGGAGATGGCCGCCGCCGCCGAGGCGCTGGGCGTGCGTCAGACCTGGCTCGGATTCGTGGATTCCGGTCTGCCCGAAGGGGATCCGCTGCCGCCGCTGCCCGAGGGCAGCTTCGCGCTGGTCCCGCTCGAGGAGGCGACCGAGGCGCTGGTGCGCGTGGTGCGCGAGTTCCGGCCGCACGTGATGACCACCTATGACGAGATGGGCGGCTACCCGCACCCCGATCACATCATGTGCCACAAGGTTTCGGTCGCGGCCTTCGAGGCCGCGGGCGATCCGGACAAGTTCCCGGAGGCCGGCGCGCCGTGGCAGCCGCTGAAGCTGTACTACAACCACGGCTTCAGCCTGACCCGCCTCGAGGTCTTCGCCGACGAGTACGAGCGCATCGGCGAACCGTTCCCCATGCAGGAGTGGATGGATCGCATGCGCAAGTACGCCGCCGAGCGCGGCGACATCATGGGCCGGGTCACCACCCAGGTCGAGTGCGCCAAGTACTTCCCGCAGCGTGATGACGCCCTGCGCGCCCACGCCACCCAGATCGACCCCAATGGCGCGTTCTTCGCGGTGCCGACGGAGATGCAGCAGCGGCTGTGGCCGACCGAGGAGTTCGAGCTGGCCAAGACCCGGGTCAAGACCGCGATTCCGGAGACCGACCTGTTCGCGGGGATCGATGACGTAGACACCGAGGACAGCGACCGATGACGTTGATGCTGCTCGCCCAGGGCTCCAATTCGCCCACCGGACCCGAATTCGGCAAGGCCTCGCCGCTGGGTCTGGTCATCGTGCTGGTGCTGTTGGCGGGCACCATCCTGCTGGTTCGCAATATGAACAAGCACATCAAGAACCTGCCCGCCGAGTTCTCCCCGGAGCATCCGGAACCGGATCAGGAGGCGGACGAGGGCACCGAGCCCGGTGTGGCACTGGAAGAGCACGGTGTGGCCGCTAGAGAGGATGACGACGCGGCCGAGCCGCGCAGCGAGTCCAAACCGGAAGCCACCAACGGCACCGCCTGACTCCCTGGGCATTCCACGACCCCGGTCACCATGACCGGGGTCGTGCCGTTTCCGGGGGTGGAACAAATGCCTGCCGCGCGAAGTTGCCGAGCATGAGAACGAAACGAGCGGAAAAGGAATCGTCATGCCGAGCCCGGAGATGCAGGAGTTCATCGAGCTGTTCGTTCAGCAGCGGGCGGCCCGGCCCGCTACCAGGCCGTCGATCGAGGAGCTGCGGGCGAATTTCCTGCCCGCGGGCAAGCGCTACGACATTCCCGAAGATGTTCGGGTGAGCGAGGTTTCGGACGCGGGCGTGCCCGCCTACTGGGTGGACGCGCCGGGCGTGGCGGAGGATCGCGTGCTCGTCTACGTGCACGGCGGCGGCTTCTCGATCGGATCCCTGGCCAGCCACGGCGAACTGGCGGCACGGCTGGGCCGAGCCGCCGGGGTGCGGGTGCTGTTCCCGGAGTACCGACTGGTTCCCGAACATCCGTTCCCGGCGGCGTTGGAGGATGTCCGGGCGCTGTGGCGGTGGCTGCGCGAGGAGCAGGGCGTGCCCGCGAGTTCGATTGCCCTGGCCGGTGATTCGGCGGGCGGCAACCTGATCACGGCGCTGCAGCTGGAGCTGCGCGACGCGGGTGCGGAACTGCCAGCGGCGGCGGTGCTGGTGTCCCCGGTGCTGGATGTGACCGCTTCCGGCGCTTCCGTGACCGAGCGCGACGGGCAGGACGTGATCTTCACTCCGGACATGCTCAGGGGCATCTACGCCGGATATCTGGACGGCGCCGATCCTCGGAATCCCGCTGCCTCACCGCTTTTCGGCGAGCTCACCGGGCTGCCGCCGCAGCTGATCCAGGTCGGGACCGCCGAGCTGATCCTCAGCGATTCGGAGCGCTTCGCGGTGGCCGCGCAGGCCGCGGGGGTCGATGTGGCGCTGAATGTCGGTGAAGGACTGCCGCACGCCTATCCGCTGATGCGCGATACCCCCGAGGCCGCCGCGGCCACCGAGGAGATCGGGGCCTTCCTGCGCAAGCACCTCGGCTGAGGGCTTGTACGAGCACCTCGCTCGGGACTCAGCCGAGTGTCGGGGTGTCGTAGAGGGTGAAGCCACCCTTGCCGTCGGTGTCCACGCCGAGGAAGCGATCGGCGTGGAACGGGTTGTTGGCCAGCAGCCGGACGACGGTGTTGTCCGGGTCGATGATGTCGAGCGCCGCCCCGTACTCACCGCGGTCGAACACCTCGCTGCGCGTGTACTCCAGCTCGTCGGCGCGGGCGGCGAAGGCGTGCAGCTCGTCCACCGATTCCACCTCCAGCGCGAACACGTCGAAGCCCCCGAAATCCGGCTGCCCGGCGCAGTATTCGCGCTCGCGCACCGCGATCCCGAATCCGGACGGATGCATGAGTTGCGCGCCGCGCAGTTCGCCCTGCTCCCGGAATTCCCCGGCGAGCCGCAGATCCAGCAGATCGCAGTAGAAGGCGACACTGCGCGCCAGATCGGTGACCGGCAGTTTGACGTGGCGGATGCGCATGGGTGCCTCCTGGTGGGGTGCGTCGTGGTGGCAGGCTACAGCGCGAACCCCTCCCCGGGCGGGAATCAGTGTCCGGTGAGGTGCAGGTAGGCGGTGTCGAGCGGGATGTCGACCGCGAACCAGGCGGCGGGGCGGTCGTCGTCGCGCGGGCACCAGGCGGTCGCCACGCACAGGCGGGCGATCTCCCCGGTGGCCAGCCCGGGCAGTTGCCAGGCGATCGCGGCCGGATCGCGGTAGCGCACACCGTATTCGGTGTGGGCGTCGTCGCCGTCTGCGGGCAGCACATCGGCCCAGTCGGCGGGCAGCAGGCGGCCGTCGGCGGCCTGCATGGCCAGCAGTTCGGTGTCCGCGCCGCCGATCGACACCATGAAGTGCTCGTTCTCGACGCTGACCGCGGCCAGGCATTCGCCGGAGTCGGGGCCGCCGCGCGCGCCGGCGGGCAGATCGGTCAGTTCGGCCCCGACCGTCAGCCCGGGCACCGCGGTGTGTGCCGTCACCTGCCAGATGCCCGCCCACATCGGGACCGGGGCGCCGCCGTCCCAGGCCGGCAGCTCGATCCTGCCGATCAGCAGATCGACCGTCGCCGCGCGACGCTTCCAGCGGTGCAGCTGCGGGCCGTTCGGCAAGCGCCACACGGTATCCGGCGCACTGGGCAGCACCTCGTCGCCGAGCGCGACCGAGAACCCCACGATGCCGAGGGGCGTATCGATCACGGCGGGACGGCGGTCCGCCCGATCCAGGTGGTCGGTGGGAAGCATGGGTCAATCATGCGCGCCGCCGTGGACGGCCGCGCGGGCCGGTGCACTGGCGTTGCGAATGGTCTGCTGGTATACGGGAATTCGGCTGGACGGACACGAAGTGACAGGGGCATCGGCGATGCGACTCGATCCCGGGGCGGATTTCGCTGGATTCAGGATCGAGCGCGTCCTCGGGGCGGGCGGTATGGGGGTGGTGTACCTGGCCCGGCATCCGCGCCTGGATCGGGATGTCGCGTTGAAGGTATTCGGCGGCATGGCCATCGGTTCGGCGATGCCGCTGGACTCGAAGGGGCGGGCGCGATTCGATCGGGAGGCCGCGCTGGCGGCGCGGCTCGAGCATCCCGATATCGTCCCGATCTACGACCGCAGCGCGCCGGAGGACCAAATCCCTTGGCTCTGCATGCGATACATCAATGGCGGCGATGTCACTGCGCTGATGGAACGGGCGGGCGGGCGGCTGGCCGCGGCGGACGCGGTGCGATTGATCGAGGACGCGGGCAGCGCGCTGGACTACGCGCACCGACAGGGCGTCGTGCATCGCGATGTGAAACCGGCGAACATCCTGGTGGACCTGTCGGATCGGGAGACCGGTCGCGCGGTGCTCACCGATTTCGGGATCGCGCGGGCCTTCGACGACACGCTGACCCTCACCGGCACCACCGCGACCGTCGCCTATGCCGCGCCCGAGCGTTTCGGGGAGACGCCCGCCGACCATCGGGCCGACATCTACTCGCTGGGCTGCGCGTTCTTCGAGATCCTCACGGGCAGGGTGCCGTTCGCGCGTTCGGATCAGGCCGCCGTCATCTCGGCCCATCTCACCGCGCCGCCGCCGCGGCCCTCGGAACTGTGGCCGGATCTGCCGGCGGGATTGGACGAGGTTATCGCGACGGCCATGGCCAAGGACCCCGAGGACCGCTACCCCGACTGCACCACGTTCGCGGCGGCCGCGCGGGCCGCGCTCGACGCCCCGCCGCTATCGGCCGGTGCCGGATCGCCGCGGAATATCCACTCGGAAACGACGATTCGCTCGGCACACCCGCCCCGGGTGCGGGCGGCGCGGGTGAAACCGGCCCCCGACGGTCGCGGATTGCGCGAGCGGGTCATGGATTTCGTCACGCTGCTGGCCGGATTGCTGGCGGTCATCGGATCGGTGCTGCTCACGGCCGGTCTGATGGCGCCGTTCATTCGATACAACGAGGCCGACCAGGACGTGGATTACGCCATCTACCAGGGACATTACTTCGTGATATGCCTGGCGGCGGCCGCCTGGATCACGGGATCGACGGCGGGACTGCGGGTGTTGTTCCCGGGGTTACCCCGCGAGGTCAGCGCCACGCTCATCCTCGGCGCGGCTGTGGCGGGGGCGTGGGTCACCGTCGTGCTGCTGCGCCTCGACCACCTGTGGACCCATGACAGCTACGCGCTGGTCGGGGATGCGATACGCGGCGCGTCCGGTCAGGGGATGGTCGCCCTCGGCGCCGGGGCCCTGGTGGTCGCGGGCGTCGTCGCGGCCACCGCGCTCATGCTCGGCGACTCCCACGACATCGGATTCCAGCTGCCGCGCGACGCGTCTTCGATTGCGACCCTGGTGCTTTCGCTCTTCGGGTGCGCGGTCCTGAGCCGCGTTCAACTGCCCGGCGGGGACGTATGGCACTTCCTGCGCCACGACTACACCTGGATGATCACCTCGGCCGCGGTCCTGGCGGCGCTCCCGGCCCTCGCGGCATTCCTGCGCCCGCACAATGTCTTTCGTTCGCTCACCGTGGGCTGGGCGCTCGGCGGCGTGGCCATCTGTTTCTTCCTCTATTCCCAGGGACAGAATCTCGATGACACCGGGGTGCCCGCGGGCGGCAATTCCGCCACTGTCCCGGCGATCCTGTTCGCGGTCAGCCTGCTCGGCTTGATCGTGGTCAACGGTGTCGCGCTGGCCAAGTCCAGACACTGACGAACCCGGGCGCGGCCTCATCGCCGCGCCCGGGTTCGTCGATCACCTGCCGGTTATAGGTGCGCTCTACCGGCTGTAGGTGTGCTCCGTTGTACGCCAGTCGGATTCGTCGTACCACTGGGCGTACTTGTCATTCTTCTTGCGGCCGGTGCGGCCCGGCCACCAGGCGGCGCGGCCCAGCAGGGCGGTGATCGCCGGGGTGAAGAACATCGCCATGACGAAGGCCGAGATGGCGATGCCCACCGAGATGGCGAAGCCCATCTGCGACATCACGGTGCTGCCCGCGAGCATCATCGAGGCGAAGGTGCCCGCCAGGATGACGCCGGCGGCCGCGATGGTCGGGCCGGTGTGGCGCAGGCTCAGCGCCGCCGCGGTGCGAGGATCGTTGCCCTGCTTGGATTCCTCGCGCAGCCGGGCCACCATGAGGATGTTGTAGTCGGTGCCCAGGGCCACCACGAACATGTACATGATCACCGGCAGCGAGAAGATCAGGCCCGAATTGCCCTGCGCCTTCTGGAAGACCAGCACCGCCGCGCCGAGGGTGGCCGCGAAGCCGAGTCCGACCGAGGCCATCAGGTACCAGGGTGCGACCACGCTGCGCAGCAGCAGCGCCAGCACCACGGCGATGAGCAGGGCGGCGACCGGGAAGACCACCTTGTAGTCGTGCTCCATGGCGGCCTTGAAGTCGACGAAGACCGAGGTCAGACCGCCCACGTAGGCAACGGTTCCGGACGGGGCCGACGCGTGTGCCACCTCGCGCAGCGGGCCGCGGACCGTGTCGAGGGCCGCGTCGGATTCCGGCTGAGCGGTCAGCGTCACCTGGAATTCGGCGACCTCGCCACCCTTGGACAGCCGCGGATCCGCGACCTGACCCACACCCGGCGTGGCGGCCAGCGCCTTGCGGAAGGTGTCGAGCTGCGCCTGGCCGACCGGGGCGTCCGAGCGCAGGTAGACCAGCGACGGCTGGGTCGCGCCGGCGGGCATGCCCTTGAGCAGTTCCTTGCTGTAGACCGAGGATTCGGCGGTATCGGTGGTGGAGCCGGAGCTCATGTCGAAGGTCGGGTGGAAGCCGAGACCGGCGACGCTCAGGGCCACCAGGATCGCGCCGGAGGCGACGGCGAACACGCCGGGCCGCTTGCCGAGACCGCGGCCGAGGGCGGCGAACAGGAAGCCCTTGGGCTCCCGCTTCCAGGCCTTGGAGGGCCAGAACACCTTGGTGCCCAGCTTGGAGACGATGGCCGGAACCAGGGTCAGTCCCGCCAGGGCGGTCACCGCGACGGCGATCGCGAGGGCCGGGCCCAGCGCCCGGAACATGCCCAGGGTGGACAGCGTCAGCGCCATGAAGGCGATGATGACCGCACCCGCGGCGGAGGCGATGGCCTCGCCGACGCGGGTGACCGCGCTGATCATGGCGGTCTTGGGATCCTCACCGGCGCGCAGGCGCTCCCGGTAGCGGAACATCAGGAACAGGATGTAATCGGTTCCGACACCGAACAATACGACCGTCAGCAGCGAGCTGACCGAGCTGTCCACCTTCAGGTCGAAGGACTTGGCGACCATGGCGATCAGGCCGCCGACCATGCTGGAGACCGCGCCGATGGTGATGATCGGCAGCAGCGCGATGACCGGGCTGCGGAAGATGATCAGCAGCAGCACCAGGATCAGCACCACCGTGGCGATGCCGATGATGGCCATGCCCTTCTCGGCGGATTCGGTCTGGTCCAGCGTCTGGGCCGCGATGCCGGTGATGCCGGCCTTCAGATCGGTCCCGTCGACCTTCTTCTTCAGTTCGTCGCGCAGCGCTTTCACCGCGTCGGACTGGAGCTTGTCGCTGGGATCGGTCACCTTGGTCATCTGCACCGCGATGACCTGGATCAGGTGGTTCTCCGACGGGGGAGTGACCTGAATCCCGGTGACGCCCTTGACGTTCAAGCTGGTCAGGTCGCTCGCGGCGGCGGTGATGGCGGCCGAGTCGCTGGCGGTGAGCGGGGCGCCGTCGGCGCGCTCGGCCACGATCAGGGCCGCCGGCGTCGAATCATCCGGGAAGGCCTGCTGCTGCAGCTCCATCGCCTGCACGGATTCGTAATGTGAAGGCAGGAAGGCGGATTGGTCGGTGGTGGGGGTGAGTTTCGGCGCCAGGCCGACCACCGCGATGGTGGCGATCAGCCAGAGGGCTATCACCTTCCACGGGTGGTTGACGGCAATGCGCCCGAGTAGAGCGAACATTGGGGGCTTTCCTTTCCTACTGGCCGGTCGCGGTAGCCGCGGCAACCCGGACGCTGGAGTCGCTGAGGTCGTTACGGGAGCTACTGTCGCCAGCCGCGCTGACACCGGGCTGATACGCCGCTGACACCGGCTCGGGCCCGGCGGCGCCGAGCGAATGCGCACGCTGTTCGCAACTGTGAACGGTGTGCGCTACCTTGGGTGAGGTCGGCTCGGCAGGGGGAGGAACAGCGGAATGTCGGAAGTACCAGCGGTTTCCACGGTGTGGGCTCGCCCGCCGCGTCGTGAGCGTCCCGGCCTGACCGTCGAGCGCATTGTGGCCGAGGCGATCTCGCTCATGGACGACGAGGGGCTGGAGGCGCTGACCATGCGCGCCCTCGGCGTGCGGCTACGGGCGGGCGCGACCTCGGTCTACCGGCACGTCGCCAATCGCGAGGAATTGCTGGAGCTGGCGGTCGATCACGTCTTCGGCGAAATCGACGTCCCGGCATGCGACGCGCCGGGCCACTTTCGCGCCACCGTTATCGAATGCGCGGAGAGCGTGCGCACCATGGTGCTGCGGCATCGGTGGATCGCGGGCGTGATGCCGGGTGTGGGCCTGCACTACCTGGGCCCGAATGTGCTGCGGCTCAACGAGAGTCTGATGCGGGTCTTCGACGCCGTGGACTATCCGGCGGACGAGGTCGACACCGCCATCGCGACGGTGCTCGGCTATGTGGTCGGGATGTCCTTCGCGGAGGCGGCGTGGCTGGCCAAGGTCGAGCAGGGCGGCAAATCCGAGCAGGAGTGCGTCGAGCAGCTGCTGCCGGTGCTGGAACGCGCGGTGGCCTCGCATCCCCGGGTGGCGGCGGCGATCGTGGCGCGGGGCGAGACCGATGTGCGCGCCGGTCGGGAGGCCAAGTTCCGCTACGGGCTCGAGCGCGTCCTCGACGGCCTGACGCTGCGGTTCCGACATAGCGCGGCGAGCGAGGCCGACGCATGAGCGAGCGGGTCACCAGCCTGTACGGGCGTGAGCGGGAACTGGATCGGATCGACACCCTGCTGCGCAATGCCGAGGCCGGTCGCAGCGGGACAGCCGCGGTGATCGGCCAGCCGGGCGAGGGCAAGACCGCGCTGCTCGACCACGCCGCCGCCGCGGTGGGCGAATCCTGGCAGATCCTGCGGTGCATCGGGGTGGAGACCGAATCGGAGTTGCTGTTCGCCGGCTTGCAGTGCCTGCTCGGTTCCGCGCCCGGGGGTCTGGCGAAGCTGCCCATCGATACGCTGCCCGAGACCCAGGCCGCCGCCCTGTGCGCCGCCATCCAATTGTCGCCCCCGGCAACGCCGATCGATCGCTTCCAGGTCGGGCTGGCCACGCTCTCGCTGCTGTCCGAGTTGTCCGCGGCCGGGCCGGTACTGTGCCTGATCGACGACGCGCAGTGGCTGGACAAGGCGACGGCCGACGCCCTCTGCTTCGCCGCCCGCAGGCTCGGGGAGGAGGGCATCGTGCTGCTGTTCGCGGCCCGGCCCGAGTTCCCGGTGCCCGGCGTGTGCGCCCTGCATCCGGCGCCATTGTCCGATGAGGCCGCGCGCGGATTGCTGCGCGAGCACTGGCCGGAGCTGGAAACCGAAGCGCTGGAACGGGTGCTCGCCGAGGCCATGGGAAATCCCCTGGCGCTGAAGGAACTTCCGCGCATGGCGCCGGATGTGCTGGCCGTCGGACCGCTGCCGCTGCCGGACCGCCTGCGGGCCGGATACGAACGGCGGATCGCCGAGCTGCCCGAGGCCGTGCGGACCGCGCTGCTGGTGGTGGCCGCGGAGGAGACCGGTGATCTCGGTCTGGTGCTGCGAACGCTGACCGAGCTGGATCTCACCGAATCGGCGCTGGCACAGGCGGAATCGGCCGGGATGGTGGTCATCGATCAGTGCGGTGTCCGCTTCCGGCACCCGCTGCAGCGAGCCGCCGCCTATCACAGCGCCGGTTTCACACAGCGGCGCGCCGCCCATGCCGCGCTCGGTGCGGCGCTGCGTGACGAACCTGATCGCCGCGCATGGCATCTCGCCGCCATCGCCACCGGGCCCGACGAAACAACCGCTGCCGCACTGGAATCCGCGGCCGAGCACGCTCGGGAGCGGGCCGGGTATTCGGCCGCCTCCGCGGCGATGGAGCGCGCGGCGCAGCTCACCCCGGATCTGGATCGGCGTGGTGCGCGGCTGGTGCTGGCCGCCGAATGGGCCGCCGAGGCGGGCCGCACCGACCGGGCGCTGAAGCTGGGTCAGGCCGCCGACCGGCTGCCCTTGGCGCCGACGTGCCGGGCCCGGCTCGATGCCGCCCGCGCCCTCATCGCGTACGACGACGGTGCGCTGGGCCGTGCCCGTGACCTGTGGACGCAGGCCGCCGCCGAGGCCGCGGAGACCGCGCCCGAACAGGCCGCGATCATGCTGATCCAGGCGACGCGGGCATCGTTCACCCAGGGAGATCTCTGCGGAGCGCGCCGATCGCGGGACCGGCTCGACGAACTACGCCTGCCCGATGCCGCGCGAGCGCCGCTGAAAAGTGCCTTGGACGGCCCGTTCTCACTGGTCGCGGGCAATCGCGTGGACGGCATCCGGATGATCCGCGCGAATGTGGCGATCAGCCGCGCGATGACCGCGGACGAGCCGTCGCTGCTGCTGGCGCTGGCGGCCCAGGCCATGCTCATCGGCGACACCGCCGACGCCCGTGACATCACCTTCCGGATGGCGGAGGAACTGCGGGCGCGCGGCATGATCGGCTGGTTTCCGGCCGTCACCGTGTTTCTCGGCAATGCCGAGCTCATGCTGGGCCGGTTGCGCGAGGCGGAGGCGGCGCTGAACGAGGGTCTGCGCATTGCCCGAGACATCGATCAGCAGAGCCGCGTCGCCCACGCCGAGGCGCTGCTGGCCCTGCTCGCGGCCATCCGCGGCGACGAACAGCGCTGCCGCGAACTGGCCGAGCGTGGAATGCGCTCGGCAGCAGTCGATTTCAACTTCATCGACGTCACACATTGCGAATGGGTGCTCGGCCTGCTGGATCTCGGTCTGGGCCGATACGAGACGGCCCTGGACCGCCTGGAAACCCTGCACCGGACCCCGGACCGCGTGCGCGGCCAATGGCTTCACCTGCTCCGCGACCTGGTCGAGGCCGCCGTACGCCTGCGCAGCCCTGAACGCGCCGCACCCGCCATGGCCGAAATCGAGGACTGGGCAAGGGATCTGGATGCCCCCTTCGCCGAGGCCATCCTGCTCCGCAGCCGGGCGGCCCTGGAAGGCGACGGCGACGCCTACGAGCGCGCCCTGAAACTCCAAGCGGCGGACAATCTCTGGTACGACCACGCCCGCACCACCCTGCTCTATGGCGAATGGCTCCGCCGCGAACGCCGTCGCGCCGACGCCCGTGTCCAACTCCGCCGCGCCGTCGAAACTTTCGACCGCCTGGGCGCCACCATCTGGGCCGACCGCGCCCGCACCGAACTCCGAGCCACCGGCGAGGGCGCCACCCCGGCAGCGGTTACCGACCTGACCTCCGCCCTGACTCCGCAGGAGCTGCAGGTGGTCCGCCTCGCCGCCGCCGGTGCCACCAACAAGGAGATCGCCGCCCGCTTGTTCCTCAGCCCCAAAACCGTTGGCCATCATCTTTACCGGGCCTTCCCCAAACTTGGCGTCACCAGCCGCGTGGAACTGGCCCGCCTCGGCCTGGCCTGACGGCCTCACTCCACCTCGGCGAGGAATGCTGCGACGCGGTCGGCTATGCGTTGCGGGAATTCGCCGTTGAGGGCGTGGGTGGCGTCGGGCCAGACTTCTACCCGGCTGTCGGAGAGAAGGGTTCGGGCTCGGTCGGCCATGCGGTCGGGGTTGTGGACGATGCTGCGGCCCGCGAAGATCGCCAGGACCGGGATGTCGATGGCGGCCAGGTCGGATTCGGCGGGGATCTTCGTCATCGGCAGAGTGGCGTGGAAATCGCGCATGCCGGAGGCGATGAGACGGCCCTCGGGGAGGTCGCGCGGGGCCTCGACGCCGCCGGATATCCAGCTCAGCAACGCATCTCGCCAGCGTTGGGGCATGCCGGGCAGGACCGAGCCCATGGAGACGGCGATCATCTTCCAGCTGACCGGACCGAACACCATCGGGGCGTCGAGCAGCGTCAGTGAGGCGGCGTGGCGGGGCGAGTGGATGGCCAGGTTCACCGCCGACCACCCGCCGATCGACACACCCAGCACGTGCACGCGGTCCAGCCCCAGCCCGTAGAGACTCTCATCGAGCCAGCTCGCCTGATCCGCGGCATCGGCAATCTCGGCGCGCTGCACACTCATTCCCGGTTCGCCGAGCAGATCGAGCGTAATGATGGGCCGCAGCGCCATCAGGCTCGGCAGATTCGCGGCCCACATGGGCGTTGCCGCCTGCCGCCCGGGCAGCAGTACCAGTGGCCTGCCCGTCGCCGAGCCGAACCGATAGGCACGCACCGTGCCCAGCGTGGTCGGCAGATCCGTGATCAGCGTCGGTTCGGGCAGCGCCGCCATCCCGTCCAGGTATGCGGCCCGGTACCGCTCGAATCCGGCCTCATCGCGAAAGTGACCGATTCCCTTGTGCTTCCACCGCCCACCGATATTCACCTCGGGCAGTCCGATCGTCGTCATCACCGGCTCCTAGCTGTTCGGCGGGTATCGGAATCCATTCGCCCCATTGCCGTTCCGACGCTAGTAATCAGCGCTCCCGGGCGGTATCGGGTGAGTTCCCTACTTCCAGCTGGGACGCCACGTGGGCATCGCCTGCCCGGCCACCAGGGCGGTGAGGGTGATGGCGAATCCGACGGTCTGCCAGGTGGTCAGGGTCTGGTTCAGGAAGAGGAAGCCGACGATTGTGGCGACCAGGGGGTTGGTGGCGGAAAGGAGGGAGATCGAGGTGGGGGCCAGGCGCTGGATGCCTCGGAACCACAGGGTGTAGGCGATGACCGTGGCGAACAGGCCGATGTAGGCGAAGCCGAGGAGGTTCGAGGCGGTCAGGGTGGTGGGGAGGCCCTCGACGGCGAGGGTGAGGGGTGTGAGTACCAGGCCGCCGACGGTCAGCTGCCAGCCGGCCATGGTCAGGGGCGGGACCGGGGAACCCCACTTCTTGCCCAGGACGATGGCCAGGGCGACCAGGGTGATCGCGGCGAGCATGGCGGCCACGCCGATCGGGTCGGGCAGGGTGCTCGCGGTCATGGTCATCAGGGCGACGCCGCCGATCACCGCGACGGAGGCGAGGAGGACAGTGCGCGGGGTTCGGGTGCCCAGCAACGGGAGTGCGAGCCCGGCGACGATCAGCGGCTGCAGGGCGCCGAAGGTGGCGGCCAGGCCGCCGGGCAGGCGGTAGGCCGCGAAGAACATCAGCGGCAGGAACGCGCCGAAGTTGAGCATGGCGAGAACGGTTGTCTTCCACCACCATTCGCCGCGCGGCAGGGTGCGGGTGAAAGCGAGCAGCACGAGTCCGGCTGGGAGAGCGCGCATTGCGCCGGCCAGCAGCGGGCGATCGGGCGGCAGCAGTTCGGAGGTCGCGGCGTAGACGGTTCCGAAGGCGGCGGGGGCGAGCGCGGTGAGGGCGATATCGCGCAGGGAGCTCGGCACGCGAGCGGGAGCGACGGAGGCGGTGGGAGCGGTGGGGTGTGCGATGGCGACCATGTGTCGCGGCCTCCTCTTCATCAGGTAATCTCGATGTCGAGATAAAACCACTCCAACAATGTCGATGTCAACTCTCTCGACATCGAGATAAGGATCGATCGCATGGACAGCGTTGACCTGATCATGGATCTGTGGCGCGCGGAATCGCCCGATCTGGCCGATGACCTGTGGCCCGTGGGCATCGTCGGCCGCATCCAGCGCCTGGCCCGCGTCCTGGACAAGGCGCTCAAGGACTTCTATGAAGAGCACGACCTGGAAGTGTTCGAGTTCGACGTGCTCACCACGCTGCGCCGCTCGGGCCCGCCCTACGAGCTCACCGCGGGCGCGCTGCTGAAGTCGGCCATGGTCACCTCGAGCACGGTCACCAACCGCATCGACCGCATGGAGGCCAAGGGGCTGGTCGAACGCGTCCGCGACGACCGCGACCGCCGCTCGGTCCGCGTCCGCCTCACCGACCACGGCATGGAGGTGGTGGACCGCGTCTTCCGCCTCCACCTCGCCAACGAGGCCCGCCTGCTACCCGACTACGCCCCCGCCGAATACGAGACCTTCACCGCCGAACTACGCCGTCTCAGTGAACATTTCGGCGATCAACTCGACCGCGGTACCGCTACCGGCGAAGCGGCCACCACCGCCGCTTCGGAGCGGTGAGGGCGGGTCGGCGCAGGCTGGCCTGTTCCAGCCAGTCGGGCAAGGGTTCCCGGGCGGCCAGCCAGGTGGGCGGTGGGCCGCCGGTGTGGGTGGCGACGATGCCGCCGACGATGGCGCTCGTGGTGTCGGTATCGCCGCCCGCGGCCACGCAGGTCGCGATCGCGGCGCGGTAGTTGCCGAGATGGGTTGCGGCGACCCACAGGCTGAAGGGGACGGTGTCCTGTGCGGTCACCCGGACGCCGGTGCCGAGTTCGGCGGCGGCCTGCTCGGCGGAACCCCCGAGCAGCGCGCGGGCGCGGTGGATCAGGCCGGCTGTCTCGCTGCGGGGCAGGCGCTCGAGGATCGTGGTGATGAATTCGTCCGGGGCCGGGCTGATCTCGGTCAGGCGGGCTTGGGCCGAGCCGGCGGCCGCCAGGGCCACCGCGATCGCCCCGATCAGCCCCTCGAGATGGGCGTGGGTCACTTCGGCGGACCGGATCGCCTCCGCCACAACCCTTTCCGGATCTCCGGCGTAGAAGGCGCCCAGCGGCGCGACCCGCATGGCCGCGCCATTGCCGCACGAGCCCTGACCGCCGAACGCCGCCGCGCTCACTTCCCGCCAGTGTGCGCCGCGGCGGATACGGCCCAGTGAATCGACGGTCATGAAGCCGTAGTCGCGGCGCTGGTCGATGCGCTCGGCGAAGGCGGCCGCCAGCCGATCCTGGTCTATCGCGCCGTGTTCGAACAGCTCGGCGGCCACCGAGCAGGCCATCTCGGTGTCATCGGTCCACTCCCAGCGGCCGGGCGGCAGATCCCCGGTGTGGAGATCGGCGAGCGGGCGGCGGAGCACCGGGAATTCGGCCCCGACCGCGTCCCCCACGGAGAGTCCGTTCAGTGCGTCGAGCATCAGGTCGGCATGCATCGAGACCGATGTTAACCAAGGCAGCCGACACAATTCGATCACGGTGCGAATGGTGCGAATTCGGCCCCCGCAAGGATTTCGTAAAGATGTTGTCGGGGGTTCGCGGCGGGCCTAGCGTGTGGTTGTCGAACATCTGCGGTTCCAGGGGGTGGGGTTGATGGCGGCGGACGTGATCGGCAAATACGCGCGGGTTACGGCCGCTATCACGCCCGGCCATCTCGGCGAGGTAGTGATCGAGGTGCGGTTCGGGACCGAGCGGTTCCTGGCCCGTGCCGCCGACGGTGAGTCGACGATTCCCAAGCATGCCCAGGTGCTGGTGACCGACAGTCTGGGTGGTCGCACTGTCGAAGTCGTACCCGTGAAATGAAGGTGCATCGTGGACGTCCTGGTCTTCGTAGTGGTCGGGGCCGCAGTCCTTTTGCTGGCATTGCTGTTCACTCTGTTTCGCATGGCCTGGCGGGTCGCCGAACCCGATGAGGCGCTGATCATCTCGGGCTTCCGGGCCGGGACCGGGCCGGGCGGCTCGGGGGAGAGCATGGGATTCCGCATCGTCACCGGGCGCGGCTGCCTGGTCGCCCCCGGGCTGACCAAGGTGCGGCGAATCTCGCTGGAGGCGCACGAATCCCAGATCGTGGTGCCGTGTGTGAGCCGCCAGAAGATCAATCTGGCCCTCACCGGGGTGGTGATGTACAAGGTCGGCGACGATTACGGCTCGATCGCCAATGCCGCCCGCCGCTTCCTGGACCGGCCCGCGGACGAGCTGGAGACCAAGGTGCAGAACGTCTTCATCGGTCACCTGCGCGCCATCGCGGGCTCGATGACCGTGGAGGACATGATCAGTGATCAGGACAAGTTCTCCGAACAGGTCCGCGACCGCTGCTCACACGAGATGGAATCCTTCGGCCTGGTGATCGACTCGTTCCAGATCCAGTCCATTGCCAGCGAGTCGAATTACATTGCCAACCTGGCGGTTCCGCATCAGGTGGAGGTCGAGCAGCACGCCCGCATCGCGCGCGCCCAGGCCGAGCGCGAGGCCATCGCCTCCGAACAGGCGGCCCAGGCGCAGGTGGCGCTCGCGGTGCGCGACACCCAGATCAAGAAGGCCGGATACCAGGCCGAGGTGGATCGGGCCACCAAGGAATCCCAGCAGCAGGGCCCGCTCGCCGAGGCGACCGCCCGCCAGGCGGTGGTCGAGGTCGCGACCCGGGTCGCGCAGTTGGAGGCGCAGCAGAAGGAGCAGCAGCTCCAGGTCGAGATCCGCAAGCCCGCCGACGCCGAGGCCTACCGGCAGACCACGCTCGCCACCGCCAGCCGCGACGCCCGCATCAGCCAGGCCGAGGCGGACGCGCAGGAGACCCGGTTGCGCGCGGAAGCCGCTGCGGCGCAGACGAAGATGCAGGCCATCGCCGAGGCCGAGGCGATCAAGGTGCGCGCGGCCGCGCAGGCCGAGGCGACCCGGCTCACCGGTCAGGCCGAGGCCGACGCGATTCAGGCGCGCGGTCTGGCCGAAGCCGAGTCCGTGCGCGCCCGCATGGCCGCCGAGGCGGCGGGTATCCAGCAGCGGGCCGAGGCGATGAGCAAGAACCAGGAGGCGGTGATCGCCCAGCAGGTCGCGGAGAATCTGCCGGAAATCGTTGCGGCGGCGGCGAAGCCGTTCGAGCACGTGGGGCAGTTCACGGTGCTCAACGGCGCGCAGGGTGTCACCTCGGCGCTGGCCGAGATCATCCAGCAGGCGGGCACGCTCACCTCGATGGCGCGGGAATCCCTGCTGCCCGCTTTGAAGGTCGAGCCGGCCGCGTCCAACGGGGAGGCGAAGCTGTCCTCATAGTTCCGGTCGCGTGTGCGCCGCCGCCCATTCCTTGCTCCAGGTCAGGACGGCGGCGAGCACGGGTTCCAGCTTCGTTCCGATCGGTGTCAGGGCGTAGCGGATCTCGACCGGGCGGGCGACGGTGACCTGTCGTTCGACGACCTCCGCGGCCTCGAGCTCCTTGAGCCGCTGCGACAGCATCGCATCGGTGATGCGCGGAATGCGCTCGCGCAGCTCATTGAACCGGGCGGGGCCTGCCAGCAGGTGCTGCAGGATCACGCCGGTCCAGCGCTTGCCGATCAGCTCGATCGCGGAGTGGAAGTCCGGCTCGCTCATGCCCCTATCTTTACATGACGTAGTTACTATCACACTTGATAGTGCGCTATGAAATCTATAGCGTCGGCGGTATGAGTCGGATCGATATCGGGATCGCGTCGCTGAGTGATGTGCAACCGAGGACCGTGGACGGGACGCCCCGCACCGTCGCAGAGCGGATTGAGCAGATTGTGTCGCTCGGAGTGCTGGCCGATCGGCTGGGACTCGATCACATGGGGGTGGGTGAGCATCACAATGAGGACTTCGCGGTGTCCTCGCCGGCGGTGGTACTGGCCGCTATTGCCTCCCGCACCAAGCGAATTCGGCTGACGAGTTCGGTCACCACGCTGGGCGCGCTCGACCCGGTCCGCGTCTACCAGGACTTCGCCACCCTCGATCTGTTGAGCGCGGGCCGGGCCGAGATCACCGCCGGCCGCAGCGCCTATCCGGAACCGTTCACGCTCTTCGGCGCGGATATGAGCCGCTACGACGACCTGTTCGCCGAGAAGCTGGACCTGCTGCTGCGCATCCGCTCGGAGCCGAGGATCAGCTGGCGCGGAGAGTTCCGGCCGGAGCTGGACGACGCGGCGATCACCCCGCGTGCGGTACAGGATCCGCTACCGGTATGGCTCGGCGTCGGCGGCACTCCCGCCAGTGCCGCCCGTGCCGGAAAGCTCGGCCTGCCGATGATTCTCGGCTACATCGGCGGCCCGTACGAACGCCTGCGCCCGCTGGCCGAGATCTACCGCGAGGCCGGTGAGCAGTCCGGCAATGCCGACCGGCTCCGTCTCGGTGTGGCGCTTCACTACTTCGGCGCGCCGACCATGGCCGCGGCCGCGGAAACCTACCCCTACTACTACGATTTCCTCCGCCCCAAACACCCCGGCGGCGGCGGATTCACCGTCACCCCAGCGCAATTCCAGCACGGCCTGCGGCCGGGGCAACATCTGATGATCGGCACCAGCGATTACGTCGCCACCAAACTCGCCGAGCTGTACGAGGTCCTGCGCTTCGATCGCGTTCAGGCACTGGTCGACTGGGGCGGCCTGCCCCGGCAATGGGTCGAGGACTCGCTGCACCGCCTGGGTGAGGAGATCGCCCCGGCGCTGCGGCCGATCAGCGGGATCGCCGATGGACCGGCGCCGGTCGGCCGGGTAAGCCCGATTCATGACTCAATCGATCGGCCCGCTGCTTCCCGCTGATGAGGGTTTCAACCATCAGATAGCGGACACCTTCGGCACCGTCGCCAGCAATGATCTGTCCTGGACGGAGAAGGTGTGCGCCATGGCGGCGGCGCGGGATGGCAGTCTGCAGTTGGGTTTCGGGCTCGGCAAGTACCTCAACCGCAATGTCATGGACGGGTACGCGGGGATCTCGCGGGGCGTCGAGCAGATCACCGTGCGGGGCAATCGCGAACTGCTACCGGAACCGGATCGCACGGTGGTCGGGCCGGTGCGGTACGAGGTGGTCGAGGCGTTGCAGAGCATTCGATTCATTCTGGAGCCCAACGATATTCAGCCGATCTCCTTCGACTGGACCTTCACCGCGGAACTGCCGCCGCAACTGGAGGACCGGACGCATATGCGCACCGGGTACCGGGTGTCGGCCGATCTGGTGCGCTACCACCAGATCGGCGTCGCCTCGGGCTGGGTGGAGATCGACGGCGAGCGCACCGAAATCACGCCGGACGCTTGGGTTTCCACGCGTGATCACTCGTGGGGTGTGCGCTACGACGTCGGGCAGCCGCGCCCGGACGTGCAGGCGATGGAGCTGCCCCCGGAGGTGTCGTTCCGCATGATCTGGTCCCCGATCCTGCTGGAACGACCCGACGGCAGCCGCTACGGCATGCACCTGCACTACCAGATCATCGAGGTCACCGGGTATTCCTCCAAGACCGTCATGGGCGGCCTGCAATACCCCGACGGCCGCACCGTGCGCTGGCGCGACCTCACCCCGGAACTGCGCTTCCACAAGGACAATCGCCGACTCCTCGGCGGCCGCATCCACGCCACGGATGTCGACGGCACCACCCGCACCCTCGAAATCGAGGTCGTCTCCGACACCGGCTTCCACCTCGGCGCGGGCCTCTACCACGGCTTCGACGGCCGCTACCACGGCGAATGGCAAGGCCCCGGAACGCATTTGGACGGCGAACGCATCGCCGACTGCTCCACCTACGACAACGCCCGCCGCCTGCACCAGATCCGCGACACCGTCGTACGTGTCACCGACCCGGTGGGCGGCGGCATCGGCTACGGCAACTGCCAGCCCATCATCACCGGCGGCGATCCCGTCCTGGGCCTGAGCATGGACAGCAGCTTCATGTAGAGGGTGCCCGCGGTGCTTGCCGAGTACGAATGATGTTGCGGTAGTTGGTCGCCGAGGTGTCGAACCAGCGGTGGCAGGCGCGGGAGAAGGCGCTCTGTTCGCTGAAGCCCAGTAGGGTCGCGAGGCGGCCGAGGGGGAGGTCGGTGTCGCGGAGGTAGCGTTCGGCCTCGGTGCGGCGGGTCTCGTCGATGAGCAGGGTGAAGCTGGTGCCCTCCTCGGCCAGGCGGCGCTGCAGGGTGCGGGGATGGACGGCCAGGTGGGCGGCGATGAGATGGCGGTCCACGCTGGCGGTGGGCAGCAGTTGCCGAATGAGTGCTCGGACGGGGCCGGCGATGGTGCGACCCGGGGGCGGGGTGAGCGAGTCGAGGTAGGTCTCGACGACGGTGCGGACGGCGGTGTCGGCGGCCAGCGGGCGCACGAGGTCCTCCGGGCGCATCAGGAATCCGCTGAACGGCTCGACGAAACGCACTGGGCAGCCGAAGTATTCGCGATAGTCGTGTTCGGGTGCCAGCGGACGGTGGGGGAGATGCACGGAGATCGGGGTGTAGGTCCGGCCGATGATGGTCCGGGCGGTGCGCATCGCGACGCCGAGCGCGAGTTCGATGCTCTGCGGGTGCGGCGGCAATCCCTCCACGAGCACCCGGAATTCGCAGCGTACGGCCGATGTTCCGGCGGGCTGCGCCATGCTCGCCGCGATCGCGGGGGTGTAGACGGCCAGATGCCGGCTCAGTGCCGCGAAGGCCGCGCCGGTGGTCGGCGCCGTGCGGGCCGCCGCGGCCAGCGGGCCGAGGATCTCGATCCCCTGCCGGGCGGCCAGCCTGCGCCCGAAATCAATGGTCCCGGTGGTTTCGGCCGCGAGTTCCAGGGCCGCCGCCACGGCTCGGAAGCTGAGGAACGATTCGTGGTCGCCGATCGCCGCGCGGGAGATCGCCATGGCCGTCAGCAGTGTGTCCGGGTTCGCGCCCAGCTCGGTGACGAGCTCGGGGTAGCCCTGCAGCGCGGTGCCGCGAATCAGCGCGATGTCCCCGTGAATCAAGAACCTGTCTCCTGACGTCAAGCCGAGCTCCGACCATCGGCTCAGTATGTAGCTAGATATTCGCTAGATCGCGACTTTCGCTCCGTAGTTCTTGCTGTGCCCACAGCGAAACCAAACCGGGAGGATGCGGTGTCCAGCAGTTCGAATGCTCGGCGGATCAGGATTGTCATGGCGGTGGGGCTGGTGGCCGCGCTCGCCGTGGCCGCGGCGGCCTGCTCGTCGAATTCCTCGGATTCGTCCTCGACGACGAGTTCGTCCGCCCCGCCGTCCGCCGATGATCTGGCGGTGCAGGCCTACGTGTACAGCTATCCGCTGGTGACGATGGAGGTGACGCGGCGGCAGCAGACCAATGTGCCCGCCCCGAATCCGTCGCTCGGCGTCGCGCCGATGAATCAGCTTGCCCCGCTAAACTTCCTGCCCGACGCGAATTTCACCAAGGTGGTGCGGCCGAATGTCGACACGCTCTACGCGTCCATGCTCTTCGACGTGTCCAAGGAGCCGTTGATCGTCAGCGTGCCCGATATGCACGGGCGGTATCACCTGTTCCCGCTGCTGGATATGTGGACGAATGTCGATGCCGCGCCGGGCTCGCGGACCCTCGGCGCGAATGTCGGCGCTTACAAATTCGCCATTGTCGGCCCGAATTTCCACGGCAGTCTGCCCGAGGGCGTGCACGAATATCGTTTGCCCACCGACTCCGGCTGGATGCTCGGCCGCATCATGGTCGACGGTCCCGAGGACGTCCCCAATGTCGTCGCCATCCAGAACGAGATGTCGATAGTCCCGCTCAGCGCATACGGCACCGCCTACACCCCGCCGCAGACCAGCGAAACGCACGCCGACTGGCCCAAGAATGTGGAGGTCGCCAAGTACATTCACGACCTGACGCCCCAGCAGTACTGGGATCTGTACTACAGCAGCCTGTCTCACAACCAACCCCGTCCCGACGACAAGGCCTTCCTCGACAAGATGGCCTCGATCGGCTGGACGCCGGACAAGCAGCTGGACCTGAACTCCCTGCCGACCGCCGAACGCACCCGCTGGGAACAGGCCTGGCCCAAGGCGCTTTCGCAGATCGAGGTCATCCCGGGCAAGGACGAGGTCAACGGCTGGAAGATCAACCGCAGCGGAATCGGTGACTACGGAACCGATTACGCCAATCGTGCGGCCGTCGACTACATCGGTCTGGGCGCGAACCTGCCGCAGGACGCGATCTACCCCGCCACCACCGTCGACGCGAATAACACCCAACTCGACTCCGCCAACCCCTATGTCCTGCACTTCGCGGCGGACAAAATCCCGCCCGTGCAAGGGTTCTGGTCGCTGACCATGTACAACGACCGCGGCTTCTTCATCGCCAACCCGATCAACCGCTACGCCCTGCGCGGCGAGCACCTCACCAAGAACCCCGACGGCTCCGTCGACATCTACATCCAACGCGAAAACCCTGGCCCGGCAAAGGAACCCAACTGGCTCCCCGCCCCCGCCTCCGGCCCCTTCAACCTCCTGCTCCGCACCTACTGGCCCGGCCAAGCCGTCATCGACGGCACCTGGAACCCGCCCGCCGTCACCCGAACCAACTGACCCCCGGGAGCCGTTCGGGCAGCCCACCTCTCCTGCCCGAACGGCCCGAGACCGGCGATTGCGCTCGGCGCCGTGGCAAATCGGCGACACGCTGAATTGGGTGGGGTCGGGACCGGTGGTTCCTCCGATAGCGTCGGGTCGGTTCGTGCTCGTCCCGGTGATCTTCTCGGAGGAGGCGATGCGTCAGGTGCGGTGGCCCCGGGCAGTGATCCTGCCGTCGCTGATCGTGTGCGCCATGATGGTCGGCCCGGTGAGGGCGACGGAGGCCGAAGGCGGGCCGGTGACCGATGCCGCGGAGATCGTTGCGCTCAATCTCGAGGGGGCCGGGGCGGTTGTCGCGTTGACGGCGGGCCGGTTTGTGGAGGATCAGGCCAGTCATGCGGTGGATGTGGTGGACGAGTCGGGGAGGTGGCTCGAACGACTGCCGTTGGGGCTGCGGGTTGATGGTGAGACTCGCGTCTTGAAGCTTGTGATCGACGGTGGCGGTCGGCAATTGGCGGCGAGGGTCGAGGGGGGATTGCGGGCAGGGGCGACCGTTGTCGCTGATTTGGTGCGGCAGGGTGGGGTGCTCGGCGATGCCTGTTTGGAGCGTGGACTGCCCGCTGCCGTGGTGCCCGCGCTGGTCGGGGCGATTACCGGTGCGTTGACCGGTGTGCTCGGCGGGCCCATGGGGATTGTGACCGGTGCTGCGCTGGGCGGGCTGTCCGGTGCGTGGACCGGATTCACCAACGGGTGTACGCAGGGGGTGCTGGAAGCCTTGCAGCCCACCGGATTCGAGGGCCGTCTGCCGGTTCATCGGCTTCGCCAAATTCAGCCGAGCTGAACTGCTAGTACCGCTGGCGGTAGTACTCCGGGGATTCGCCGAAGATGGACTTGAAGTCGCGGATCAGGTGGGCCTGGTCGGCGTAGCCGAGTTCGAAGGCGAGCGCCGACCAGTGGGGTTCTTCGCCTCGGGCCAGGCGTTCGGTCAGGTCGTGGAGGCGGTAGCGGCGGATCACCCATTTGGGCGGGACGCCCACATGTTCGGCGAAGGCGCGTTGCAGGGTTCGGGTGTTGACTCCGAAGCGTTCGGACAGGGCCGCGACCGTGGTTACGCGGGCGTCGCCGGTGATGGCGGCCAGGGCGGCCTCCGCTATCGGCGCGCCCTCCGGCTGTGGTTGTGCGATGGCCACCAGGCAGGCGCGGAGGTAGTCCTCGATCGCGGCGATGGTCGGTGCTTCCGGGGGCGGCACCGGAAGGCATTGGGACGCAGGCAGTTCCCGGTCTGTGATGGTGGCGAGCGGGGCATCGAGGAAGGGGCGGAAGCGCGCCGGACGGAAGGCGATGCCGGTGACCCGGCCGTCGCCCGCCAGAATCTTGGTCTGGTGGCGGGTGCGCACGCCGTTCAGGACCGCGCCGTCGTCACCGAACGTGAGATGCACGTTGGGGAGCGGGACGATCAGTTGGCGGTAGGGGGTTTCGTAGTGCCATTCGACCGTCCAGAAGTGCGAGACGTACGGAGCGAGGTCGGGGGAGGGGGTGAGGCGGGTATGGCGTTGGGACTGCTGCCACGCGCCGGCCAGTTCGCGAGAATCTCTCACCGCCGGGCCGGATTCTGTCGCGTTTGTTCAATCCCCCGGGTCAGGGCGGTTGATTGACTCGAATCCATGAACCCCAGTGAACTTCCCGCCCGCGCCGCACAGACCATGCGCACCATTATCGACGCGATCAAACCCGATCAACTGGACGCTCCGACCCCGTGCCGGGAGTTCGATGTCCGTGCGCTGATCAGCCACCTCCTGCATTGGAGTCCGGTACTGGAAGGCGCTGGGAACAAGAAGCCCACGCCCGCCCTCGACGGTCCCGAGACCGGACACACTCCGGACGACTGGGCGCGCGTGCTCGAATCGCGAGTCACCGCCACCGCCGACGCTTGGAGCGCCCCCGCCGCGTGGACCGGGTCGGCCCCCTTCGACACCGGCGAACTCCCGGCCCACCTGGCGGGCGGCATGGTGATCACCGAACTGGTGATCCACGGCTGGGATCTGGCGAAAGCCACGGCACAGCAACCGATCTGGGATAACGACCTGCTCGGCTACCTCTACGACGAGACCAAGAACACCGCCGAGACGGGCCGCCAGATGGGCATCTACGGCCCCGAAGTCCCGGTCCTCTCCGCCAGCTCGCTGATCGACCGCATCGTCGCCCTCACCGGCCGCGATCCCCACTGGAAACCCTGACATACCAAGCATATTCGCCGGGCAGGGGCTCACTGCCCCTCGCGGAGGGGTGCTCCGACGTGGTGCAGATGTCGCAGTGCCTCTCGGTAGGAAGCGATCAATCCCGTCTCGTGGTAGGGCACACCGAGTTCCGCGCAGTAGTCGCGGACGATCACCTGGGCGTGACGCAGGTTCGGGGTCGGCATGTTCGGGAACAGGTGGTGCTCGATCTGGTAGTTGAGTCCGCCGAGCGCGAGGTCGATCAGCATGCCGCCCCGTACATTTCGTGAGGTTAGTACCTGCCGGCGCAGATAGTCGGGGCGGTCGTCGCCGGTCAGGGTCGGCATGCCCTTGTGGTTCGGGGCGAAGATGCAGCCCATGTACAGGCCGAACAGCGCCTGGTGGACCACCAGGAACGCGATCGCCTTGTCGGCGGGCAGGACCGCGAAAAGCGCTACCAGATAGGCGATGAAGTGGCCGAACAGCAGCGCACCCTCCAATCCGCGGCGCTTGACCGATCGATTTCGGAGCGCCCGGACACCGGCCACATGGAGGTTCAGGCCCTCCAGCATCAGCAGCGGGAAGAACAGGAACGCCTGCGACCGCGCGAGCAGACGAGGCAGACCCCGGCTGCTCCTCGCCTGCCGCTGGGACCAGACCAGAATGTCCGGCGCGACATCGGGATCGAGCTCCTCGTGGTTCGGATTGGCGTGATGGCGGGTGTGCTTGTCCTGCCACCACCCGTACCCCAGGCCGATCCCGGCATTGCCGACTATCCGGCCCACGACCTCCGTCGGCCGCCGCAGCCGGAAGACCTGCCGATGCGCGACATCGTGCATGACGAGCGCGACCTGAGCGCACGCCACGGCCATGAACGCCGCGACCAGAAGCGTCCACCACGAGTCGCCCAGCAGGAAGAACACCGCCCAACCGGCCGTGAAAGCGACACCGACGAGGCTGAGCCGGACCGCGTAATAGCGGGGCCGCCGATCCATCAGTCCCGCCTCGGTGACCCGGCGCAACAAGCGGGCGTAATCACCGTCGCCGCCCCGCCGCGATGATCGTGAAACTGACTCGGGAACCGAAGCCGATATCGTCATGAATCGTCCTGAGAGCTAGTCGGAGCTGACGATTCGAAGCTATCGACGGGATTCTCGTTCGCTGTAATACCTTGGTATGACATGCAATCGGGACCGTGGTAGCGGACCCGGTCGGGCGGCGGCCCATCTTCATACCGATCGCTAACTATTGGCTAACCACTGGTTAACCGGCTTCTCGATAACGTGTGAAGTGGTTGGGGAACCACTGAAAACACAAGCGAGAGTGAGTAAAACGAAATGCAGAAGTATCGTGCGGCCGCCGCTGTCGCGACCGTGATGACCGCGGGCGCGGTCGCCGGGGCCGGAGCCGCGCACGCGGGCGGCAATATCCCCGATCCGTACGCGGGCATGAACCGCGTGCTCGTCAGCGAGGCCTTCACCGACGACATCTCCTGGTGTTCGGCCGAGCATGAGCGCCTCGTCGGAGTCGTGAAGGATGCCGGTGGGATCGACTGCACCTACGGTCCCGCTGGGCAGCAACAGCTTTGGGCCTATTACACGCCTGACGCGCGACCGATCTCCGGTATGCAGGGCGGTCAGCCCGGCGGCGGCATGGGCGGCGGCCAGCCGGGCGGGAATCCGAGCGTCGAGATTCCGGGGACGGGCTCGGGTTCGGCGAGCAATCTGATCGCGATGATCATGCGATTGCTGGGAATCGCTCGATAGCGGTAACCGAGGAATTCTTTCAACTAAAAGGCGTTTTGCGCCCGGGGCGAGATTCACACCGACGTGCGACACGATCGCAAGTCCTGCGGAAATCGAAGGTGGACGGACTACGGTCGGCAACCGAACATTCACGAATTCGGACCACTGTCACTGCACGGCGGAAGGATTGGTGTGGATTCATCGGCAAAGCGCTGCCGGACCGTGTCCCGAATATTCGCGGGCGCGGCGGTGGCCGGGGCTGCGGTCGCGATGACGGCGTGCGGTGGCTCGGACGGGAAATCGGACCACCGGACGACGTCGTCGAGCGCAGCGGCCTCGACCACCACAACCACCGCCGGGGCGATCCCGCCTTCCCTCGGTCAGCCGTCGCGTCCCGGGACACCGGACCGAACCACCGGTCCCGCACAGCCATCCGCGTCCGCCAAGCCCTCGGCCGAGGCCGAACCCAAGGCGGGCGACCCGTGCCCGTACGACGGCTCGGGCAAGGGGCAATGGCAGTGGACCGGCGCGAAGTGGGTCTGCGTTCCCGTGGAGGCCCCCGGCGGCGGTATGGGTGGTGGTCAGCCCGACAGCGGCGGCGGTATGGGTGGAGGCCAGCCCGACAGCGGCGGCGGCATGGGTGGAGGTCAGCCGGAGGGCGGCGGTATGGGTGGTGGTCAGCCCGACGGCGGCGGTATGGGCGGCGGACAA